>JANOQT010000071.1:0-19029 GCA_031415015.1 Paracoccaceae bacterium | reverse complement strand
CAACCGGCGCCACCGTGCGCCGGGCCCGGTTCTGGGACGAGGCGGTCGACGAGGAACTGTCGCTGGATGGATCAGCCGTCCGGCTGGACCGCCTGAATGGCGGCGCGCCGTTCTTGAATTCGCATGACGCCTGGTCGCTGGACTCGGTGCTGGGCGTAGTCGTCGACGGATCGGCCCGGATCGCCAACGGTCAGGGCACCGCCACGATCCGTTTCAGCGAACGGGCCGATGTCGAGCCGATCTTCCGCGACATCGCTGGCGGCATCATCCGCAACGTCTCGGTCGGCTACCGCGTCCATCGCTACGACATCACCAAACGCGACGGCGCGCCCGAGCTCTGGCGCGCCGTCGATTGGGAACCCTTGGAAATCTCTGCCGTCGCCATCGGCGCCGATCCCGGTGCGCGGGTCCGATCCGACACCACGCGCGCTGCTGCGATGAACACCTGCACCCTGACCCGCCATGAAACCCCAACTTTGGAGGCACAAATGCCCGACGATATCCAACCTGCGGCCCCGATTACTGCACCTGCCCCCACTGTCCGGGGGATCGATCCTGCCCTGCCCTTGGCGCCGGTGATCACACCCGCCCCGGCCGCACCAAACGCGGACGCGATCCGCGCCGAAGCCCAGCGCGCCGCCGCCGATATTCTGACGCTTTGCCAGCGCCATGGTATCGACAACGCTTTCGCCGCCGATCTGATTGGTCGCGGCGTTTCGCTGGACGCGGCCCGCGGCGCCGTGTTGGACAAGCTGGCCGAGGCTGATACCGTCGGCACCCGCACCGGCGCGACGGTCCCGGCGGCCGCGCGTGACAGTGGCGCCAGCGAAATCGCCTATCGTGATGCGGTGACGGACGCCCTCCTGCATCGCCACTCCCCCGGCCTGCACAGGCTGACTGAGGCGGCACGCGAGTTTCGCGGGTTGAACCTCTTGGACATGGCCCGCCATGCCCTCGAACGCCGTGGGATCAGCACGCGCGGTCTGTCGCGGATGGAACTGGCGACCGAAGCCCTTCAGAAACGCGCTGGGCCCGGCTATCATTCCAGCGCAGACTTTCCCTTCATCCTGGCCAACGTCGCCAACAAGACCCTGCGTTCAGCCTACGATTCCACCCCGCGCACCTTCACCGCCTGGGCGCGGCAGGCGACGATCACCGATTTCCGCCCAGTGCAGCGCACCCAGCTTGCAGGGGCGCCGGACCTGTTGCGCGTGCCCGAAAGCGGCGAATTCACCTATGGCACAATGGGCGAAGGCCGGGAGGTCTATGCGCTGCTGACCTATGGCCGGATCATTGGCATCACCCGCCAGACGCTGATCAACGACGATCTGGATGCCTTCACCCGCATCCCTTCGGCCTTTGGCGCTTCGGCTGCCGACCTTGAGTCTGATCTGGTCTATTCGATCCTGACATCCAACCCGCTGATGGGCGACGGCGTGGCGCTCTTCAATGCAGGCCACGGCAATCTCGGCACGGCCGGGGCGATTTCTGAGACCACCTTGGCCGAAGCCTACCGCCTCTTCGGCAACCAGCGCGGGCTTGAGGCGCGGCAAATCTCGGTCCAGCCGCGTTATCTCATCACCCCTCCGGGCAGCCGGTCGGTTGAAGCGCGCAAGAACGTCACCGCCACCACCCCGAATGCCGTGGCGGGCGTGAATGCCTTCGCCGGACGCCTGGAGCCGATCGAAGAGCCCCGCCTGATCCCGGCCGCCGGGGCCGATCCGTGGTTCTTGGCCGCCGATCCGAACCGGATCGACACGGTCGAGTACGCCTATCTTGACGGCAGCAACGGCGTTTACACAGAAACCCGCATGGGCTTCGAGGTCGACGGCATGGAAATCAAAGCCCGCCACGACTTCGCCTCCAAAGCCATCGACTGGCGCGGGCTCTACCGCAACGCAGGCGTCTGATCCTCCCCATCACCACAAGAATCTCAGGAGAACTCTGATGAAAAACTTCATCGGCGTGGGCAACCGCGTCACCCTGACCGCTGCGGCGGTCACCACCTCCGGTCAACCGGTGCTGATCGGCTCGCTCTTCGGGATCGCCGAAAACGCCGCCGCGATCGCCGAGCCATTGGTGCTTGTCATGAACGGCATTTACGATCTGACCAAGACCGCCTCGCAAGCCTGGACGGTCGGTCAGCTCATCTATTGGGATGTCGCCACGTCCCGGGTTACCAACGTGGTGGCCACCAACAAGCTGGTCGGCGTCGCCGTGCTGGCGGTCGGTGCTGGTGCGGGCGAGACCACCGGACGCGTGCGCCTGACAGCGGCCAGCGCCAATTGACCGCCTTCGATCTGGCCACGGATTCCCTCTTCGCGGATCAAAACCTTGCCGTCGATGCGATGCTGCGCCTCGGCGGCACCGGTCCGGCACAGCCAATCAGGGTGATCAGGGCGATGCCGGACCAGTTCGTCAGTTTCGGCGAGGGGCGGTTCGTGGTCGATACCGTGCTGCTGAACATCCGCCTCGCCGACGCGCCGGTGCTGTCGGCGGGCGACACAGTGGAGATCGCAGGCCAATTGCACGAGGTGCAAGGCACCCCAACCCGCGACACCAACCGCTTGGTCTGGCTGGCCGAGGCACGGATGCTGTGAAGCTGCTTGCCGACATTCAGGGCGATATCCGGGCCATGATGAAGCAGGAGTTGGAGGCAGCCGAGCGCGCAGTGACCGCCGGGGTGTCCGAAGCGGCCAGCGGCTTGCAGACAGCTTGGCGCGGCCAGATCACCGGCGCGGCGCTCGGCCAAGGCCTCGCCAATTCGATCCGCAAGAAGCTCTATCCAACCACCGGCGCCTCGATCCGCGCAGCGGCAGTGGTCTATTCCAACGCCTCCAAAGTGGTCGATGCCTTCGATCGGGGCACTTTGATCCGGGCGAAGAACGGGTTTTGGCTCGCGATCCCGACGGCGGCCGCTGGCAAGAAAGGCGTCGGCAACAAACGGATCACCCCGGGCGGCTGGGAACAGCGCACCGGCCAGCGCCTGCGCTTTGTCTATCGGCGGGGGCAGCCCAGCCTGCTGGTGGCGGAAACCCGGCTGAATTCGAAGGGCCGGGCGGTCGTGTCCAGGTCGAAAACCGGCCGCGGGTTGGCCACCGTGCCGATCTTTCTCCTCGTGCCACAGGTCAAGCTGCCGAAACGGCTGAGCCTGGACGGCCCGGCGCGAGAGGCGGAGGCGCGGTTGCCGGGGCTAATAGTGGCGAACTGGAAGGAGGTGCAACTATGACCGGCCGGTGGACAGCGGCCCGGCATTGGCATATATTGCCAATCAGATGAGGGAGCGCACCATGGCCACCAGAAATGTCGTTCTGACCGACACACAGTCCGATCTCGTCGACAGGCTGGTCGCCTCCGGGCGCTATCAGAACGCAAGCGAGGCCCTGCGCGCTGGTCTCCGGCTCTTGGAGCGAGAAGAGGCGGAATTTGGTGCGTTGCGGGATCGGCTGTCTACCGGGTTAGAACAGGCCCGAACTGGCCAGCTTGCTGAGGGGAAGGGTGAGGACGCGGTTCGCCGTGCGTTTGCCCGAGCAAGAACCACCCAGTGATGACACGCCCCTGGCGGCTGACGCGACAGGCCGAGGCCTCGCTGGTCGAAATTGCTCGCTGGACCTTGGAGACCTTTAGGCCGCAACAGGCTGCCGCCTACGAAGACGATTTGATTGCCCGTTGCAGTGAAATCGCGGACGGCACGGCCCAGTCACAGGATTGCCGCCGCTTGATCGCGCAGGACCTGCCCGAGGATCTGCGCTTCACCCGATCGGGGCAGCATTTCATCGTGTTCATCGAGGATGCCACACAGCTGATCATCGTGGATTTCCTGCACAGCCGTGCGGACCTGCCTGGCAAGCTTGCCGCTTTGCCCGACCTCAAATCCGGGCGCGGGAACTGATAGAGGTGCTGATCTTACGCTTTGCCAGCACCCGCAATCTCACGACCGGTGTTTTCAAGAACAAGGGCATGTGACCCATCTTCTCTGATGTCACACTCCAATACTCGAAATTCGCCCGCATATTTGCCTGAAGCCCGGAGTCCTGGTTCACCACCGAGGTCCACTTGCATAACCACTATTCTACCCTCGTGAATACCCTCAAGCTTCCTTTGATTTCGTCCTGCGTTGACCGCTTTACCGACTGGATGGGGATTCGGATCATGGTAGAGCGTTTGACCATTCCACCATGTTGTATGCACTACACTGGGCTCTGGATTGCCTGGAAACGCTGACTCAGGGTCGACATAGCGAACGTACCACTGTCCTTGCACTCTGGGCTGCACGAGTATTGGCACGGGTTCCTCCGTCGAAATGTCATTGCTGTTCAGTTTAGCAGACTGCAGGTGGCCGCACAGCGTGATTTTGGCCAGTACCAAGCCAGAATGGGCTCGCCTCGCATATGTCCTCGGCTCCCCCCCGACGTAGCATACCACCTTAGCTTTGGAACAAAAGATGCCCACCACCCGCGAAACCATCCTCGCCGCGCTGCACGCGTGGCTGCAACCGCTTGTCGCTACGGTTCTGCGTGACGAGGTTCTGCCGGAACGCATTCCGCCTGCAGGACTGATCATCCTGCGCGACGGTCAGCCGGGCGAGCCGGAGGTCACGCTATCGCCATTGCGCTATCACTTCCAGCATAGGGCAGAGTTGGAGGTGATCGTCCAAAGCGCAGATGATCGCGCCACGGCTTTCGACACGCTGATCGCAGCGATTGGCACCGCACTCGCCACCGACCGCACCCTCGGTGGGCTTTGCGACTGGATCGAGGCAGAAGCCCCGGCCTCGGTCGATCTGCCGGTCGAGGGAGCCGTTTCACTCAAGGCGGCGGTCGTGACCGTCGTGCTGCACTACACCACCGCCGACCCGCTTGGCTGATCCCGGCAATCACCCCACCCCATAAAAGGAGACCCCCATGGCACGTGCGCAAGGCGCGCGGGCGCAGATGGCGCTTGCGTATGAAACGGTTTACGGCACCCCGCCGGTGAGTGGGTTCCGCTTGATGCCCTTTGCCCGGACTACACTGGGATCGGAGCAGCCGCTGCTGGAGTCCGAACTGCTGGGCTATGGCCGCGATCCCTTGGCCCCAATCAAGGATGCGGTCACCGCCGACGGCGAGGTGGTGATCCCAATTGATGTTGAGGCCTTCGGGTTCTGGCTGAAGGCGGCGTTTGGCCAGCCGGTCAGCAGCGGCACCACGCCCAAGACCCACACCTTTCAGTCGGGCAACTGGACGCTGCCCAGCATGGCCATTGAGACAGCTATGCCCGAAGTGCCCCGCTTCGCCATGTATTCCGGCTGTGTGCTGGATCAGCTGACGTGGCAGATGCAGCGGTCGGGTCTGTTGACTGCAACCGCCCGCCTTGTCGCCCAAGGCGAAACCATTGCCGCAGCAACCGCCGCTGGCACGCCTACGGCGCTGGGCCTGCAGCGGTTTGGCCACTTCAACGGCACGGTGAAACGCAATGGCTCGGCCTTGGGCAATGTCGTCTCCGCCGAGATCACCTATTCCAACAACCTCGACCGGATCGAGACCATCCGCGGCGATGGTCGCATCGATGGGGCCGACCCCGCCATGGCGGCCCTGTCGGGCCGGATCGAGGTGCGGTTTTCCGACAGCACGCTGATCACGCAAGCCATCGACGGCACGCCTTGCGAGCTGGAGTTCAACTACAGCCTTGGGGCCAACGCCAGTTTCACCTTCACAGCACATGCCGTCTATCTGCCCCGCCCGCGCATCGAGATCGCCGGGCCGCAGGGCGTGCAGGCCACCTTCGACTGGATGGCGGCCAAGGCCACCAGCCCCGCCCGCATGTGCACCGCCGTTCTCGTCAACACCCTTGCAGGATACTGATCATGATCCGACTGAACCTGACTGCCACGCCCGAATGGCTGGACCTCGCCCACGGCCTGCGCCTGCTGGTCGGGCCGCTGACCACCGCCCTGATGGTGTCCGCACGCGCCGATCCGGCCATCGAAGCCCTGCCTAAGGGTGCCAGCCAAGAGTCGCTGGCCCTCGCGATGGCCAAAGCGGTCGCCCGTCGCGCTGTGTTGGATTGGGAAGGTGTGGGCGATGATGCCGGGAATGTCGTGCCCGTCACCCCCGAAGGGATCGACGCCCTTCTGGAGATATGGCCGGTCTTCGAGGCGTTCCAGACGCAATACGTCGCCAAGGGCTTGATCCTGGACGCAGAAAAAAACGTCTCCGCGCCCTCGCCGAGTGGTCCTTCGGCGGGGGCGACCGGTATTGCGCGGCCTGCCAAGTTGCCTGCCCCGACTGCCCCGCAAGACTGAACCGGCCGCAGACGCCGGAAGGCTGGCAAGTCTGGGATCTGGTTGGCCGCCTTGGTAGCCAGCTGCGCGTGATCCCCGGCGCGGTCCTCGGCTGGGACATGAGTGCGGCCTTGGCGATGGCCAGTGCCCTCGGGATCGACACCCTGATCGCCGCCGAGCTGCTGCCCGAGATCGAGGCGGTGATGGTGCGCAAACTGAACGAACAGATGGAAGGAAGCCGCGATGGCTGAAAAAAGGGTCAGCGTCCGCCTCGTCGCGGAGGGCGGCCGCCAGGTGCGCGCTGAGCTGGAAGGCATCGGCGATGCCGGGGCGCGCGGCTTTGGCCGCCTGTCGAACGAGATGGACCTGGCCAACACCCGTCTTGCCAGCTTCGCCCGCAAGGCCGGGATCGCACTGGCCGCAGTGACGGTTGCGGCCGCTGCGGCTGGCGTGGCGATGGTCCGGTCGGGACTGGAGACCATCGGCGCGCAGGCAGACATGGCCGCCTCTTTGAAAACCACCGTCGAAAGCCTGCAGGTGCTGACGTGGGCTGGCGAGTTGGCAGGCGTCTCGATGGGCGAGATCGAGCAGGCCACCAAGAAATTGACCACCCGGTTGTCAGAAGCTGCAGCTGGATCGGGTTCTGCTGTCGGCGCATTGCAGCGTTTGAACCTGACGGCCGCCGAGCTTCAAGCGCTGCCGCTCGACCAACGCATCGTCGCCATTCAGGAAGCCCTGAACCGCTTTGTGCCGGAGGCCGAGCGGGCGGCCGTGGCCTCCGACCTCTTCGGCGACAAGGCGGCGCTGGCATTTCTGCGGATTGACCCAGCCACTTTGCGCGAAGCGGCGCAGGATGTGCGGGACTTCGGGGTGGCTGTCAGCGCGGCCGATGCGGCCCAGATTGAACGCACCGGCGATGCCATCGCCAAGCTCAGCCTGATCTGGCTGGGCTTGACTAACCGCTTGACGGCGGCCGTGGCTCCAGCGCTGGAAACCATCGCCAACACGCTGGCCGATATGGCGCGCAGCACCGGCCCGATCGGCATCGCGATCAACGCCCTTTTCGACAACATCGGTCGCCTGACCACCTACGCCGCGACCTTTGCCACCCTGATGGCAGGGCGCTGGGTGGCAGGACTGGCAGCGGCGGCCCTGTCTGTGCGTGGCCTCGCCACCGGCCTTGTTATCCTGCGCGGCGCCCTGATCCGCACCGGCATCGGCGCGTTAATCGTCGGCGCAGGCGAGTTGGTGTTCCAGTTCACCCGGCTGGTGGCAGGCGCAGGCGGGTTTGGGGCTGCGATTGGCCTTCTGAAGGATCTGGCGCTGGAGGTCTGGGATCGCATCGGCCTTGGTGCCGCTTCCGCCTGGTCGAAGATCGAGGCGAGTTGGGCAGGGCTGCAGGCCACGATCTATGGCGCGATGCAGTCCTCGGTCGAGGCGGTGACCAGCTTTGGCAATTCGGCGGCCGGGATCTTCAAAGGCGCCTACGATGCGGTGAAGGCGATTTGGGGCCAGCTGCCCGGTGCGATTGGGGACTTCGCGTTCCAGGCCGCCAACGGGTTGATCGGCGGTGTCGAGGCGATGCTGAATGGCGTTGTCACCCAGATCAACAACTTCATCAACGGCTTGAACGCCGCGCTGGACCTGCTGCCCGATTGGGCCGTGGGCGAAGGCGGGGTGCGGATCGGTACGCTGGACCCCGTGGCGCTGGGGCGGATCGACAATCCGTTCGCCGGATCTGCCGCTGCCGCCGGGACAGCTGCGGCCGAAGCCTTCTCGGCCGCGATGGCGCAGACCTATATCACCACTCCTGATCTTGGCCTGACGGGAATGGCCGAAGACGCCACCGCCCGAGCAGAGGCCTATCGCGAGGCTTCCGGCATGCTGGCCGACGCTGCCGCACGTCCGATGCAAAGCTGGCAGGCGCTGAAGGACGCGGTGGCGGGGGCGGGCAACGAAGGAGAGGCTGCGCTCGACGGGGCCGCAGATGCTGCCGACCGGTTGGACGAGTCGATGACCGAAGCCGGGCGCGCTGCCGGTGGGGCCGGTGCCGCCGCCGCAACCGGGGCCGAAGTGGCCATAATCGGATGGGAAGCCGCCGTCGCGGCCCTTGCCGACTATGCCGCAAAAGCCCGCGATATTGGCGGCGACATCGGCAACGCGCTGGTCAGCGCCTTCACTTCGGCCGAAAATGCCGTCGGCGAGTTCGTGAAAACCGGCAAACTCGACTTCCGCGATCTGGTCACATCGATGATCGCCGATCTGGCCAAACTGGCGGCGCGGCGCTTCATCCTCGGCCCCATCGCCAACGCGCTGTCGGGCGCGCTGGGCGGTGCGGGTGGCATCTTCGCCAACATCCTGCATGCGGGCGGGATGGTTGGAGCGCCGGGTCCGGGCCGGATGGTCCCGGCCATGGCCTTCGCCGGTGCTCCGCGCATGCACGCAGGTGGCTGGGCCGGGATCAAGCCTGACGAGGTTCCGGCCATCCTGCAGCGAGGCGAGCGGGTTCTGTCACGCCGCGAGGCCGCTGGTTATGGTCAGGGGTCGGCCTCCGCTCCGGCCGTCAGTGTGACGATCATGGCCCGTGACGCCGAAAGCTTCCGGCAATCCCGCACGCAAGTCGCGGCCGACATTGCCCGCGCCGTGTCCTTGGGCCGGAGGGGCGTGTGATGGCGTTTCACGAGGTGCGCTTCCCCGACAACATCAGCCGCGGGGCGCGCGGTGGGCCGGAACGGCGCACGCAGGTGGTGGAGTTGGCTTCGGGCGACGAAGAACGCAACGCCAGCTGGGCCAACTCACGCCGTCGCTATGATGTGGCTTACGGCATCCGCCGCGCCGACGATCTGGCGTCCGTCGTCGCCTTCTTCGAGGCTCGGAACGGTCGCCTGCACGGCTTCCGCTACAAGGACTGGGCCGATTACAAATCCAACTTGCCGTCGCAGGCAGTCAACCCGACCGACCAGCAGATCGGTACCGGCACCGGCAGCCTGCAAACATTCCAGCTGACCAAACGCTATACCTCCGGTGCGCAGACATGGGTCAGGACAATCGCCAAGCCTGTCGCCGGAACCGTCCGAGTGGCGCTGGGCATGGTTGAGCAGATGTCGGGCTGGTCCGTGGACACGACGACTGGCGTCATCACGTTCACCGCCGCCCCTGCGGGTGGCGTCATCATCCGCGCCGGTTTCGAATTCGATGTGCCGGTGCGGTTCGACAGCGACACCCTCGACGTCACTCTCGATTTTGAACGGCTGGGATCGATCACCGCCATCCCCCTGCTGGAGATCCGCAGATGAAAAACCTCTCCCTTGCGCTGCAGGCCCATCTCGATGAAGGCACCACCACCTTGTCCTGGTGCTGGCGGATTTCACGGGCCGACGGCGTGGCGCTGGGCTTTACTGATCATGACCGCGCCCTCAGCTTTGATGGCACCGCATTTGAGCCGGAAAGCGGGTTTGCCGCCTCGGAAATCCGCGCTGGCTCCGACCTCGCAGTGGATGCGCAGGACGCCACCGGCGTGCTGACCTCGGATCGGATCACCGAAACCGACATCCTCGATGGGCGCTGGGACAATGCGGCAGTCGAGTTGTGGCGGGTCAATTGGGCCGATACCAGCCAGCGCGTGCTGCTGCGCCGGGGTGCAGTCTGACAAATCCGCCGTGGCCGCATGGCCTTTGTCGCCGAGGTGCGCAGCCTCGCTCATGTCCTCGGCCAGACTGTCGGTCGGACGTTTCAGGCGGGATGCGATGCTGCACTTGGCGATGTGCGCTGCGGGATCGATCTGGAAAACGCCGTCTACAAGGGCACGGGTGTCGTGACGGACCTTTTGCGCGACAGGGCATTCATGGCCTCGGGGCTGTCCGGGTTTGATGCGGACTGGTTCACCTCCGGGACCCTGACCTGGACCAGCAGCGCAAATGCGGGGCGCATCACTGAAGTGCTGGCGCATGGGTTGGATGGCAGCATCGCGACATTGACCTTGCTGGAGGCACCGGTGCGCGCCGTCGCCGAGGGCGACGGCTTCATCGCGCGGGCGGGCTGCGACAAGCGCATCGCGACCTGCAGCGCAAAGTTCGCCAACACGGCTAACTTCCGGGGTTTTCCCAACATCCCAGGCCAGGACGCGGTCCTGCGCTATGCCAGCCAGGACGGCGGCCATGAAGGAAACGTGCTGTGATCACCACCGATCCCGCCTTGGTCATCGCCGTCGCGCGGTCTTGGCTCGGCACGCCCTACCATGATCAGGCCAGCCTACGCGGCGTCGGCTGCGACTGCCTTGGCCTGGCGCGCGGCGTCTGGCGTGAGGTTGTCGGCGACGAGCCTTTCCCCATTCCGCCTTACAGCCGGGATTGGGGCGAGACCGGGCCACGCGAGGTGCTGGCCGAGGGTGCGCGCCGAATGATGCCAGAAATCACGCCGACCGAGGCCGGGCCCGGCACGCTGATCCTGTTCCGGATGGCGCCACGCGCCATCACCAAGCATGTCGGGATCCTGACCGCACCTGACCGTTTCATCCACGCTTATGAACGGCTGGGAGTTGTCGAGGAAGTCCTCACCCCGGCATGGTCGCGCAAGATCGCCTTCGCCTTCCTCTTCCCCAGAGATTGAGACCCCATCCATGGCAACCCTTGTTCTTGGCGCCGTCGGCTCCGCGATTGGCGGCGCATTTGGCGGGGCCGTCCTCGGCTTTTCCGGTGCGGCCATCGGCGGTTTCATCGGCTCGACCATCGGCTCGGTTGTCGACAACTGGATCGTATCGTCCCTTGCCCCGGCGCAACGGATCGAGGGCGCGCGGCTCGACAGCCTGCGCATCACCTCATCGACCGAAGGCGCGGTCATCCCGCGCCTGTTCGGCCGCATGCGGATCGGAGGCAACATCATCTGGGCGACTGATTTCCGCGAAGAGGTCAATACGACCAGCCAGGGCGGCGGCAAGGGCAGCGGGCCGAAGGTCACCACCACCGAATACCTCTATTATGCCAGCTTCGCAGTCGCGCTGTGCGAAGGCGAGATAACCGGCATCGGCCGCGTCTGGGCCGACGGCAAAGCCATGGACATGACCGGCGTGACCTGGCGCTGGTATCCGGGTGACGAGGTTCAGTCCCCCGATCCCTTCATCTCGGCCAAGATGGGTGCCGCCAGCACCCCGGCCTATCGTGGCACCGCCTATGTCGTGTTCGAAGAACTAAACCTCAGTGCCTTCGGCAATCGCCTGCCCCAGATCAGCTTCGAGGTGTTCCGCCCGCTGGCCGATCCTGACACCGCTGAGGGGCTGGTCAAGGCCGTGACGATGATCCCGGCCTCGGGCGAATTCACTTATGCGACCGCCCCGGTCAAAAAATCCACCGGCTCCGGCGGCGCGACCGTCGCCGAGAACCTGAATGCCATCACCGACACCGCCGACATCGTCGTGGCGCTGGACCGGTTGCAATCCCTGGCCCCTGCCGTCGAAAGCGTCAGCCTCGTCGTGGCATGGTTCGGCGATGATCTGCGCGCTGGGAGCTGCAAGGTGCGGCCGGGCGTCGAGGTGGACACCAAGACCACGACACCGTCGGCTTGGGTCGTGAACGGCATCAGCCGTGCGAGTGCGTTTCTGGTCAGTCGCGACGCCGAGGACCGTCCGGTGTATGGCGGCACCCCGGCCGACTTCGCGGTCGTGCAGGCGATCCGGGAGATGAAGGCACGCGGTTTGCGGGTGACCTTCTATCCTTTCCTGCTGCTGGACGTCCCACCCGGCAACACAAAGCCGAACCCGTACAGCGCCAATGCCGCCACCTCCGGCCAGCCGACCTTCCCCTGGCGCGGCCGGATCACCTGTTCCCCAGCCGCGGGTTTTGCAGGATCGGTGGATAAAACCGCCACTGCCGCCACGCAAGTCTCTGCCCTGTTCGGCACGGCGACGCCCGCCAACTTCAGCGTGTCGGGCGCCACAGTCAGCTGGACCGGCCAGGTCGGCGAATGGTCGCTGCGCCGGATGATCCTGCATTATGCGCATCTGTGCAAAGCGGCAGGCGGCGTCGACGCTTTCCTGATCGGATCGGAAATGCCCGGCCTCACCACCATCCGCTCCGGCGCCAGCACTTACCCTGCTGTCACCGCCTTCAAGACTCTCGCGGCAGATGTGCGTGCAATCCTCGGCGCTGGGCCCAAGATCGGCTATGCCGCCGACTGGTCCGAATATTTCGGTCACCACCCTGCCGACGGCAGCGGCGATGTGTTCTTCCACCTCGACCCGCTCTGGTCTGACACGAACATCAACTTCATCGGCATCGATAACTACATGCCACTGTCAGACTGGCGGGACGGGTTCGATCATGCCGATGCCGCGCTGGCGCCTGCGATCTACGACAGGGCCTATCTGCAATCGAACATCACCGGCGGCGAAGGCTTCGACTGGTTCTATTCCAGCGCCCTTGATCGAACCGCGCAGAACCGCACGCCGATCACCGATGGTGCAGCAGCAAAACCATGGGTGTTCCGTTTCAAGGATCTGCGCGCCTGGTGGCAAAACCCGCACTTCAACCGCCCGGGCGGAGTGGAGAGCGGCACGCCAACAGCATGGGTGCCGCAGTCCAAACCGATCTGGTTCACGGAACTCGGCTGCCCGTCGATTGATCGCGGCACCAACCAGCCGAACGTGTTCTTTGATCCGAAATCGTCCGAGAGCTTCACGCCCTACTTTTCCCGCGGCTGGCGCGATGATGCGATCCAGCGGGCCTATCTCGAGGCCAGTTTACTATTCTGGGGTGCAGCGGCGAACAATCCCACCTCGGCCGTCTACGGCAGCCGCATGGTCCATGTCCCCGAATGCGCTGCCTGGACCTGGGATGCACGACCCTGTCCGTTCTTCCCTGAACTGACCGATGTCTGGACCGACGGCCCGAACTGGCGGCTGGGCCACTGGCTGACCGGGCGGCTGGGCGCGGTGTTGCTGGCGGCGCTGGTGCGGCACCTCTGCTTGCGCGCCGGGATGCCCGAGGAATTGATCGACGTCTCCGGCCTCTGGGGCGCAGTTGAAGGTTATGTCATTTCGGCACTGGAAGCCCCAAGGGCGTCGATTTCCACGCTGGCCCGGCATTTCGGTTTCGATGCTGTGGAGAGCGAGGGCCGGATCAAGTTCCTGATGCGCGGCAGGATTGCCAGCGCCACCGTCATTCCCGACAGCATGGTCGCCCCCGCATCGGCGCAGGGCGACGTGATGGAACTGACCCGCGCGCAGGAAACCGAACTGCCGCAGGCCTTGAAGTGGCAGGTCGCGCGGGCGGATGAGGACTATGACGCGGCGCAGGTCGAGGCCCGGCGCATCACGGTCGACACCACGCGCATCGCCTCCGAGTCGTTCCCGATGGCCATTCCTCCCGAAGAGGCCGAACGCCGCTGCCGCCGCGCGCTGATGGAGGCGTGGGTGGGTCGCGAAAGTGCCGTGTTCCGCTTGCCGCCTTCGCGTCTGGCGCTGGATCCTTGCGACGTGATCCTGCTCGACCACGACGGCCGCCTGACGGAAATGCGGCTTGTGTCCATTGCGGACTCCGACCTTCGAAGTGTCGATGCTGTGCGCCAAGACCGGGCGGTCTATGACCTGCCGCCCGGCGAACCCCGCCCTGCGTCCTTGTCGACGCCCACCGTGTTTGGCGCGCCGGATGTGGTCCTGCTGGAAATACCACAGCTGCGCGAGGATCAGCCTGCGCACCGTCCGTTTGTCGCGGCGCACGCCAAACCATGGCCCGGCGAAATCGCGGTCTACCGCAGCGCCGCCACAGATGGTTTTGCCCTGCTGACAACCTTCAGCTCACGGGCGCGCATCGGTGAGTTAGCGTCCGATTTCTATGCGGGGCCGGTGTCACGCTTCGATCTGGGCAATGCGCTGGTGGTCGATCTCTATTCCGGCACGCTGGAGAGCGTCACGGACATCGTCCTGCTGGGAGGGGCCAACGCGCTGGCAGTCGAAACCAGCGCTGGGCAATGGGAAATCGTCCAGGCTGGCGCTGCAGAACTTATCGCACCGGGGCGATATCGGCTGACCCGCCTGCTGCGCGGCCAGCGCGGAACCGAAGGAGCGATGGTCAGCATGGTGCCGACGGGCGCGCGGTTTGTTATGCTGGATACGGCCACCACGTCCCTGCCCATTGCTGAAGCCGATCTGGGTCTGCCATGGAACTGGCGCATCGGCCCTGCGTCGCGCCCGGTCAGCGACGAGACATTTGTCGCCACTACCTTCACTCCCGAGGGCGCAGGGCTGCGGCCCTTCTCCGTCGCCCATGTCGAGCAGCCGTGGCGCATCGCCCGCAGCCCCGGCGATCTGACCATCCGCTGGACGCGCCGGTCGCGGTCGTTGGCCGCCGACACCTGGGGCGCGGGCGATGTTCCCTTGGCCGAAGACAGTGAAGCCTACGAGGTGGAAATCCGTGATGGCGGGGCCGTCAAACGCACGCTGACCACCTCGACGACCAGCGTCCTCTATGCCGCCGCGCTGCAAACCGCCGATTGGGGCGCACCCCTCGGCCCCGGCCAATCCCTCGCCATCCGCATCTTTCAGCTCTCGGCCCTGATCGGCCGGGGTGCTGGGCGATCCGTCACGCTCACCTTCTGAAAGCGCATCCATGTCCGACATCACCACCCACCTCCTGCTGCCGTACATCCTGGCATCGCAGGCGCAAAAGCACATCACCCACAACGAGGCGCTGCGCCTGCTGGACGCAATGATCCAGTTGTCGGTCCTTGACCGAACCCGCACCGCCCCACCCGTCAGCCCGGCCGATGGCGACCGACATATCGTGGCATCCGGCGCGACCGGACTGTGGGTCGGCTGGGATTTGAATGTCGCCTTCTGGGTCGATGGGGTCTGGATGCGGTCGGTGCCACGCCCGGGCTGGCTATCATGGATCGCGGCAGAGCAAGCATTTGTCGTCTGGAACGGGTCGTCCTGGGATCTGGTCGGTGAACCGGTGGATGTGTCGGATTCCATCTTCAGCCTGGTGAGCGACGCCGACCCGACCAAGAAGGCGCTGTTTTCGCTGTCAGGGATCAGCACCGGCACGACCCGAACCTTCGCCCTGCCGAACACATCCTCGGAACTGGCAATTCTCGCAGGCACCCAAACCTTCACCGGCAACAAGACCTTCTCCGGTTCGCTGACCGCGTCGGGTGCTGTGTCGATCACCGGCACGCTGACCGCCTCGGGGACTGTTACGGTTTCCGCTGCGGCGGCATCGATCGGCACCGCCATCACGGCCGCGACCTATGGGATGGGCACGGGGGTCAATCCGACCGGCGTGACCAAGACCCTGAACCTTGGCACCGGCGGCGCGCCCGGATCGACCACCGTCGTCAACATCGGGTCGGCGACCGCAGGCGCTGGCGGCACGACTGTGGTGAACACCCCGACAGTGACCTTTGCAAATGCCGTGACACAGGTCGGCATGCCGCAAGCGAACCTGACGGCGCAGCTCTTGGGCCTCGGCGGTGCCACGGCGGACAGTTTCAACCGCTTGTCGATGAACACGCCAGCCGTGCTCTTGAACAACGCAGGCGCGGGGATCGAAGCGACCGTCAACAAGGCGGCGGCCGGTAACGATGCCGCCTTTGCTTTCAAGACCGGGTTTTCCCCTCGTGCCCTGATCGGACTTCTGGGCAACGACAACTTCAGCTTCAAGGTCAGCCCGAACGGGTCGACATTCCTTGATGCCATCTTGGTAGACCGCACCAATGGCCAAGTCGAACTGCCCCAGCCCACCGTCCTGCCGGGTCTGAACGCGGCCCCAACCCCACCGCCCTCGGGCAAGACCTCAGTCTACGCGCGCAACCGTGCCGGGGCACCGTGGATCGATGTGATGCGTCCCTCCGGCCGAGATTTTCCGCTGCAGCCGCATTTCGGGGTGAACCGGATTGCCAACTGGTCACCGTCGATCACGACCACGATCACCACCGAGGGTTTGCCGATCACCAACATCGGCACCGTGTCCCACCCGACACTGGCCGCCACCAACCTCGCGGCCTCCATGCGGCGCTGGCGTCTGACTTCGGCTGCTGTTGTGGATTCGGTGGCCGAACAACGCTCGGCCGGGTGGGCGTGCTGGCGTGGCAATACCGCTGGCCTCGGTGGCTGGACCTTTGTCACACGCCTTTCGCTGACCACCTTGCAAGCCACCGGCATGGGATTCTTCGGCCTATACGGTTCCATCGCCGCGCTGGCCGTCAACCTGACGCTGGCTGCGGCGATCAATGCGATCGGGATTGGTTTCCAGCGCGGCACCCATGCCAACTGGCAGATGGTCACCAATGACGGCACCGGCGCGCCGACCCTTACTGACATGGGTGCGCCCTTTGCCATCGCCACCGGCGGCGTGCTGACCCTGTTCATCGCGGCCCCGCCGAATGGCAGTTCCGTCTGGGTGCGGTTGGTAAACGAGGTCACGGGTACTGTCTTTGAACAGGAGATCACCGCCGACCTGCCCGCCAACACCCAGTTTCTCTCGCCGCGCCTTTACCTCAACACCGGCGCGACAGCCGCCGCCGTCGCCTACGACTGCGCGGGCCTCTATCTCGAAACGGACTATTGAAGGGACCATCATGACCGAACGCACCACCATCCTGCAGGAGGTCGGCCAGGCCTTCCGCGAAAACGGCCTGACAGCGGCCATCACCGCGCTCGTTGGCGGCAGCCTTGCCATCGCCGCCACCGTCACCCGCAAGGCATTCACCAACGAGGCCATGCTGGAACGCCTCGAGCGGGAACTGCACCTCGAGCGCGAGCGAACCGACAAGCAGCGCGCCGATGACCGCAAGGCCGATGCCGACCGGCTGGAACGGATCGAAACCGACATCCGCGCCATGCGCGATGTGATGTTCGAGGCCTTCCAGCGCGGGCGCACCGACTGACGCGCGCCAAAGACCACCACTGAACCTGTCCCCCACCCGCCCCCGAGGCGGGTTTTTTGTTGCCCGACGCTGGGCAAAAGGAGAGTTCTCATGTCCACCGACCAGACCGACGCCATCCGCTTGATCCAGAGCGGCTTGGACAAACTTGGCCATAGCCCCGGTGCCATCGACGGCAAATGGGGTGTCCGCACCGCACGGGCGCTGAAGCAATTGCTGTCCGCAAATGGACGGTCGGCCGCCGTGGCCCTGCCCGGCCCGCTGCCGTGGATCACCGAGGCGAAAACCGCGCTGGGCCGCAATGAAGCGCGCGACCGATCCTGGCTGATGGACTGGCTGAGGCGTGACGGTCGCTCCTTGGGCGACCCCAGCAGGAATCCCTGGTGCGGCGACTTCGTGGAAACCTGCATCCGCGTGTCCCTGCCGGATGAGCTACTTCTCGGCGCGCTGGGCACCAATCCCTATTGGGCGCGCAACTGGCTTCTGTTCGGGCAGGAGACCAAACCCGTCACGGGTGCGGTGCTGATCTTCGAACGCGGTTCCGGCGGCCACGTCGGCTTCGCGCTCGGCCAGGATGACACGCATTTCTATGTGCTGGGCGGCAACCAGTCCGACGCCGTCACCATCGCCCGCATCGCCAAGTCACGCCTTCTGGGTGCGCGCTGGCCCGCGACCTATCCGCCCCGTCCCCTACGCCTGCCGACCATGAAGCCGGGCGAACTCCTCGCAACCACCAATGAAATCTGAACTGGAGACCACCATGCTGAAACCTGCAATCCTCGCCCTCATCCGCCAAATCCTGACCGTCGCGGGCACCGCGCTGGTCGCCAAGGGCTACGTTCAAGCCTCGGATATCGAACCGGTCATCGGCGCGCTGCTGACAATCGGGTCGGTCGTGTGGTCTGTCGCCGACAAGCGAAACCGATAGGTGTCAGGGGCTTGGTTATTCGTTTCGTCCGCGTCGGCGTTTGCCTGCGGAACGTTGCCCGCTCGGCTCACGGGGCAATTGCGCTTTCCCTAGGCAAGTTGGGTAGCGCACACAGCCCAGAAAGGTGCTGTGCGGGCCAGTACGTTCCACCAGCCAGCCATCGGCGCATTCCGGGCAACTGGGGTGCATTTTTCCGCAACTGCACTTGGAGTGATGCGCCCCCTTCACACGCCGCGGAAGGGCTGCGCCGCATTCTGAACAGGCAGGCAGGAAATTGCCGCAGTGCTCGGAATGCTCGCAGCGGTACCAAGTCCGGCCGTCTTGGCCTTGCACGCTCAGCAGGCGGCCACCGCACTCGCCACATTCGTGGACTTCCTGATCGGGCGCGGGTGGCTGGACAATCCCATAAGCCGGATCCTTCACAAGTTCGGTGACAAATGCCGACGGGCGGGCATTCGATGCGAGGATGGTCAGGGTGCGCCGCGCCCGCGTCATGGCAACGTACATCACGCGCCGTTCCTCTGCATTCTGGAACGTCTCCTCATCCGGCGAGACCAGTCCCAGCAGCGGATCATCGACGATCTCCGATGGAAAGCCCACCCGCCCGCTGTCAGCGTTCAACAGAACCACATGATCCGCCTCCAATCCTTTTGAGCCGTGGATGGTTTTGAAACTGAACGTCAGGCGCGGAAACCGCCGCCGCAAATCATGCAGGTCGGGCTCCAGATATCGATATCGCGCCAGCAGCAGAACGCTTGCCGTCTTGCCAGCCGGGTCTGACTTTGCCGACAGAACGGTCAGCACATCTGACAGTTTCTTCTCACTCTCGTTCTTCGCCGTCATCACGATCCTGATGGCCGGTTCTGTAGCCGTCCCGGCCGGGACGATCTGCTTCTGGATCTGGACCGGGTTCCGCAGAACAAAGGTTCTGGCAGCAAAGGCGATCTGGTCGACGGACCGGAAG
>JANOQT010000070.1:0-35854 GCA_031415015.1 Paracoccaceae bacterium | reverse complement strand
CCGCCAAGCTCAACGGCGTCGATCCCCAAGCCTGGCTCGTCGACACCCTCGCCCGCATTCCAGACCACAAGATCAACCGGATCAATGACCTGCTGCCATGGAACCTGCGGTAATGGCAGTCAGACCGGACGGTTACGTTTTATTGACCTATTGTTGACCTGGGGTTTGGTCATGCGAAAGCCCCGCGGTGAGGAGGGGCGTAAGGCATTGTAATATTTTATGAATTTGGCTTCGGGGACAGGATTTGAACCTGTGACCTTCAGGTTATGAGACGCTTCTCCCGGAAGGAAGGCTGTTCTTTGTTTTCAAGAGGTTAGACGATAACCTCTTGAACCAACGACGTTTTCTAACCGCATCTTACCCAACCAACAGCAGCGGACGGGTCCAAACGGGGAAGGAAGTAGTTAGACAGGTTGACCTATTGTTGACACGCTTTTTGGTTCGGCTGCTACAATTCAAGGGAGGCGTCGCGGCCAAACAAGTTTTTCCAAGATCAACTGGCCGCGCTGATTTCCGCCGTTTCGGCTCCTCCCTCCCCGGTAAGAACGACTAGGCGCCTTCGTTCTTTCCGATCTTCTACGGATCGCCCGAAAAGGCTTCGATGATGGCACGATAGCGCCGAACCACGCTCGGAAGAGAGTCGCGCACGAACTTTTCGGCGTCCGGCACGCGCCAACCAACGTTGCCTTGCTCTTCGGTTTTCATCAGGAAACTAGAGGCACCTCACGCGAGGCTGCAACGGTCATGTCTGGAACACATGTGAGCCCGGTGCTGCTTTGATCGGGGGCAGCCCGCGCTCGGGAGCTCCGAGCGCTTCGGGGCTTGCCATCACACCGCTGCTCTTGCCTGTCAGCCAGTCCGGGCTTGCATCGCCTTTCGTGCCCGCGAAATGCGCCAACATTGTGAGGGCTTTGTGCTGTGCCCGCTCGACCAGTTCGAGTTGGCGGCCAGAGGCCTGACTCATGTCCTGGACCCAGTCTGCCCAGGCCTCAATGAAGGAATGCAGCGATATCCCCACGCTCAGACGGGCCAGAGAGGCACGCGCTTCACGTTCCAGGTTCTGTTGAGGATGTGTTAGTCTTGGCTCCGCTTGCGGCCTCATCAGAACGATCGGCGCTGGCGGATCAACCGGCACTTGTCGCTGCGGTGATTTCGGGGCAGCGCCACGAGGTGATTTCGTCATGTGCCGCCCTTCGGATCATCGGATAAGGACCTTCGGCCTGCAGCCATTCCAGGTGAACGACCAAATCTAGCTATGACACTCAGGTTTCAGGTTAGTAACTTCCATCATAAACAGGCGAAGGCACAGCGCCTTGATCGAAAGCAACATCGCAAACAAATTCCCGCCGCCATCCTGCTGGGACTCGGCGCCAGCAACGCTCAATTCAACTCGAATTCCGCCCTCAGGCCCGGCGAATTGTCGGACAGATGCAACTCTGAGCCGTGAAGGCGCAGGATTTCTGTAACGAGGCTCAGCCCAAGTCCTGCGCCCGGCGTGTTACGACTTGCGTCCAGCTGGACAAATCGTTCCGTGGCACGCTTGCGGTCTGCCTCGGGGATCCCCGGCCCTGTATCGGTGACCGATATCCGCCAGCTATCCGACCCTGCCATGACTGAGAGTTGGATGTCCGCTGGGGCCGAGCAGTGGCGCATCGCATTGTCCGCGAGGTTCAGGACAGCTTGGGCGATCAGATCACGGTCGCCATGAACAATTGCGGTCGGCGGTATGTCGGTCGTGAAGGTGTGCCCCGCATCTTCTGCAGATGGTTCCAGCATTTCGGTGAGTTCACGGCACAGCGTAGCGAGGTCAAATGCCTCTGCCTGCAAGGGCACAAGGCCTGCCTGCATTCGCGATAGACGCAGTATCGCGTCAAACGTCGCTGACAGGGCATCCAGATCCTCCAGCGCCCGGCCCAGATCGTCGCGCAGGTCATCCGGGGTCTGGTCGGTCAGGACATGTGGTTCCAAACGCATCCGTAGGCGGGCTAGAGGAGCGCGCAGGTCATGCGCCACGTCGGTCGAAACCTGCCGGATCGTGGCAATTCCGGTCTCAAGTTGCGCCAGAGTCTCGTTCACCCGGCCTGCCAGCCGCCCGATGTCGTCGTGGCCGTCGTCGACCACCCGAAGGTCATGGGCCCCGGCTCCCACCGCCATGAGAACACCCTCGAAGCGTTCGATCCGGGTCTCGTTTCGCCGCGCGATGAAGACGGAAAGCGCTATCGACAGGATCAGCGCGACGCCAAGGCCCCAGGCCGTCCCCTGGAGCAGAACCTCGGTGTTCTCCGCGACCCATTCGGCGTCGCGTCCGGTGATGATCCAGCCTTGGTGCGTCTGAAGCCCGTAGGCAAAGTAGTCGGTCGGCACAACGCCATTCGGCATTTCGGCCAAGGTCATGTCGCGACCGACGCGCAGGGCGCGGTGTCCTGCAAAGGGATGGTCCGGACTGAAATTGCCAGCGATGTGCTGACCTTGAGGATCGATGTAGGCGGCCACGGCGGACCCGTCTCGCGCATTGGCGGAAAGCGCGTCGATCTGTTCCAGCAGATCCTGAGGGCCGCCGTTCTGAAGCGTGTAGGCCAGATTGCCGGCCATGCTTTCGACATCCTGACGCAACCGGCCCGACAGTTCGCCCGACAAGAGCACATAGGCGATGGCCCCGGCCAGCACAGCTGCCCCGGAAAATACGCCCGAGATCATCAGGGCAAAACGCATCGACCAGGAAAGGCGGCGCGGCGCGGTCATGGCTGAAACACGTAGCCGACCCCGTGCAGGGTGGTGAGATAGGCCTTGTCGAACGGCTTGTCGATCTTGGCGCGCAATCGGCTGACATGGGTTTCCACGACGCTGGTCTTGGGGTCGAAATGCAGGCCCCAGATGGCTTCGAGCAGGATGGTGCGGGTCTGGACCCGACCGGGGCGTTCCATGAAGTGTTTCAAAAGCAGGAACTCGCGGGGTTGCAGGTCGATCAAGACGCCGGCGCGATGCGCCTCGCGCGTCAAGAGATCGAGGTGCAGATCGCCCTGCCGCAACTCGGTCACCTCGGCCCGCAGGCCGGGGCGGCGGGCGATGGTGTCGATGCGCGCCAGCAACTCAACAAAGGCAAAGGGCTTGACCATGTAGTCGTCCGCCCCGGCCCGCAGACCTGCCACCCGGTCATCGACCGCACCCATTGCGGTGAGCAGGATCGCAGGCGTTGCCACTTGCGCGGCACGCAGGGATTTCAACAAGGAAAGGCCATCGAGGCCGGGCAGCATCCGGTCGAACAGGAACAGATCGTAAGGTTGCAGCGTCGCCTGCGTCAGCGCCTCGCGTCCGTCGGTCAGATGATCGACGGAATGACCTTCGGCGACCAGACCCTTGCGGATGTAGTCGCCGATCTCTGCATCATCCTCTGCGACAAGTATTTTCACCCGAAGAACTTTCAAAAGCGGCGTTGCGGCCTTTTGTCTTTTCACAATCATCGCGCTGGAACGGTCCCACGACAAGTCGGGAAGGCGGTTTTTCCCTTTTCTTACAATTTTGTAGGATTTGCCCGACGAAATGCGCCGGCCGGCGGTGGTTCTTACAAAACTGTAAGACCGCCACAAGAAGTGGCGCGTATTGCGGGACTAGGACAGCCCCATCGACGGGCCAACCGCCGCCACCCCCTTGCTGAAGGTTCCCATGTCCATCACAACCGTTCCTCCCCGCATTCACAGTCGACTGACGCGCCTGCTGCATGCCGCGACCGCGCTTGCCATCGTCTGGCAGCTTGGCCTGAGCCTGATCATGGTGCCGCCTGACGACGTGCCCATACTTGGCGCGCCGATGATCCTGCACGAATATGGCGGCGCCATCACGTTCTGCATCCTCGTGTTGTTCTGGCTGAACGCCATGATCCGCCGCACCGGGACCAGCTTGGGCGCACTCTTGCCCTGGGGCTCGCCCGCCCGGCTGGCAGCACTATGGACCGACGTGAAGGCGCATCTTCGTGCCCTCATTCATCTGCGCGCGCCAGATCATCAGGCCGAGACGCCGCTGGCAAGTGCCGTGCACGGGGCGGGGCTGCTTTTGATGTCCGCCATGGCAACGAGCGGCCTTCTGTGGTGGCTGGGTCCTGCCTCGCTGACCGAGACCGCGATCGAACTCCATGTGCTTTGCGGCAATCTCGTCTGGGCCTACCTCATCGGCCACGCCCTGATGGGGCTCCTCAACCATGTCCGCAAAGACACGTCCCTTGGCCAGATGTGGTCATTCGGACCTCGCAAGGAGCTGAACTGATGCGAAATCTTCTGCTTTCCGTAGTGTTGATCGCGGTGCCGGTCGCGGGTTTTGCTGCGGTAGAGATGTGGCTGATGCCCACACCTGCCAGCCAGACCGCCAGTGTGGGCCTAGGCGATCTGGCACCGTTTACCGCCATCGTGACCGACACCCAGACCATTGCCGCGACCGGCGATCTGGCCGCCGCGCAAACCCGGATCACCGATCTTGAAACTGCTTGGGACGACGCCGCGCCAACGCTGCGAGCCGCCGATGCAAACGCCTGGGGAGTCGTGGATACGGCCATCGACGATGCTCTGTCGGCCCTGCGAAAGGGGACACCAAGCCCTGTCGAAGTGACCGAAACCCTCGCCGCCTTGCAGGAGACGCTGGCCGGACCCGTGGCCGCCGCCGTCACGGGCGCACAGCTGGTGAACGACATCGCGGTGACCGACGACACCGGACACGCGCTGCCCTGCGAGGCGATGCTGGCCGATCTGACCACGGCTTTGGGGGGCAAGTCCGCCACGCCCGAGGTCGCAGACCTTCAGGCCAAGGCGCTGGAACGCTGCAACGCCGATGACGACACCCGCGCCGATGCTTTTACGGCGCAAGCCCTTGCCCTTCTCAAATCCTGAGGTCCACCATGCAAACTGCATCCGTAAATCGCGTGCCCGATGTCACGCCGTCCTTCTGGCTGATCAAGCTGATGGCCGTGACCATGGGCGAAACCGCTGCGGACTACCTCGCGGTCAACCTCGGTCTTGGCCTGACGGCTACGACGCTGCTGATGTCATGTGTCCTGATCGTCGCCCTCATCTGGCAATTCGGCCAGCGCCGCTATGTGCCGCATGTCTACTGGGCGGCCGTGGTGCTGATTTCCATCGTCGGCACGCTGGTGACTGACAACCTTGTCGATACCTTCGGTGTGCCGCTGATCACTACCTTCTGGGTGTTCTTTGCAGCGCTCGCAGCAACCTTCGCGCTCTGGTACCGCTCGGAACGCACGCTTTCGATCCACGAAGTGTTCACGGCCCGGCGCGAGACCTTCTATTGGCTTGCGATCCTCTTCACCTTCGCGCTTGGCACGGCGGCCGGAGATCTGGTCGCCGAAAAATTCGGCATGGGCTACATGGCGACCGGCGTCTTGTTCGGGCTGATCATCGCCTCGCTGTCCTTCGGGTATTTCGCCCTGAAACTCGACCGGCTTTGGGCATTCTGGCTTTGCTACATCTTCACTCGTCCACTTGGCGCGTCCTTCGGCGACCTTCTCTCGCAGCCCAAGGACTACGGCGGCATAGGCTTTGGCACGATCCCGACCAGCCTCGGGTTCCTGACCGTCATCGCGCTGACCGTTGCCTGGCTGACGCTGCGCCCCGTGCCGCGCACGGCGTGAGAAAACCGCACCCTCCGAGGTTCAGTGGAGGGCATCCTACAAAGTGAGGACGCCATGACGGACGCAATCTCGACAATCGGTCTTGGCCGCAGCTACGGCGCGACGGTGGCCTTGCACCCGCTGACCATGACGGTTGCAAAAGGCGAGGTCTTCGGTTTCCTCGGCCACAACGGGGCTGGCAAGACCACGACGATCCAGCTTCTGACAACGCTGGCCCGGCCCACGACCGGGCGGGCCAGCGTATCGGGGCACGACATCCTCACCGATGCGATGGCGGTGCGGCGGAGCATCGGGTATGTCCCCGAAAACGTACGGCTTTACGACACATTCACCACCCGCGAAAACCTGTTGTTCTTCGCCCGCCTTTCGGCCGTGGACGATCCCGCCGACCGTGTGACCGAGACGCTGGATTTCCTCGGCATCACCGATCTCGCCGCGCGACGTGTCAGCGAGTTCTCCAAGGGGATGCGTCAGCGGGTCGGCCTCGCGCAAGCCATCCTGCACCGCCCGGAAGTGCTGTTTCTGGACGAACCGACGTCCGGGCTCGACCCGATGGGCGTCAAGCTGCTGCGCCGCGTGATCGAGCGGCTGAATGCGGATGGCATGACCATTTTCATGAACACGCATCTTCTGGGCGAGGTGGCCCGAACCTGCACCTCAATAGGAATTCTCAGTCACGGGCGGCTTGTGTTTCAAGACCGCATCGACGCAGTGAGTCATCTGTACGGCAACGAAAATGCGCTCGAGGCCTTGTATCTATCGGTCCTGCCGGAAGCCGGGCGGGCCGCATGACCGCCTTTCGCCCACTGATCTTGCAGGCCTTGCAAGGACTGGCGCGTGACCGAACCGTTGCCGTCATGGCCACGCTCTTTGTCGTTCTGGTGCTGATTTCGGCATGGCTCGGTTGGTCCGCGACAACGACTGTCAACGCCATCTACGCCGATGCGGCAAAATTCCTGGCCGAAAGCGGCCAACCGGTGCCGCCCAATCCGGTAATGGAGACATCGCCGCTAGCCCTGTTTCGCAACCTGTCCATCTATGTGAGCCTGATCGGAGCGTTGTCGGCCATCGTCACTGGTTTCAGGCTGGTGGCGACCGACCGCCGTGCAGGGGTGCTGCCATTGATCGGATCGCGCCCGCTGGACCCTTGGACTTATGCCGCCTCACGGCTGGTCAGTCTGGCATTGGCGATGGCCGCGCTGATCGCGCTGGCGGCGGCAGTCAGCGTGGTGACGTTCCTCATTCTGCCAGGACTTCTGGTCACCGGCTCGGATTGGCTCCGGCTGACGCTGTTCTTTGTTCTGGCCTGGGGGTTCGTCATGCTCTTCGGACTGATCGCCCTCGGCGCCACAGCCACTGCGCGGAGCGAGGCCGCAGGCGTGCTGACCCCGGTCTCGGTGTGGCTGGCAGTCACCTTCATACTGCCCGCACTGACGGGAAACATTCATCCGACCGCTGCAATCAACCCGGTCTCTGCATTGGCGGCGGCCCCAGACACTGCCTTCTTCCACGTCATGGGATCCTTGTTCGGCCCACTCTCCGTCGCCGAAAGCTTCAAGTTCCTTTCGGCCGATCTGCTGCGCTTTCTACCTGACGGCATCGTATCGCGTGGCACGCTCCCACCGCTGCCCGCCTTGTTGCTGGCGCTTGCCGCGGCTTTCGCCTTTGCCCTGCGCGGCTTGTCCCGGCTGGACCTGACGAAAGGCGACTTCGATGCATAGCCCGATCCTGACCATCGCCCGCAAGGATACCGTCGATGCCACCCGCGACCGTTTCCTGCAAACCGTGACCGCGTTCCTTGTCTTGGCCGTCGTCGTGTCAATCGTCGCAGGTGCAATCGCGCTCGCCTCGGATGTGGCCACCTATGTCGCTGCCCGCGATCAGTTGCTTGCGCTCGGCAAGCCCGCCAGCGCCATCGCGGCACCGGAGTTCTATCCCCTGAAGCTCTTGCGCGGCGCCATCGAGCAGATCGAGATCATGGGGGCGGTGATCGCCCTTCTGGCGGGGTACCGCGCCGCCGCCGCCGAACGGGGGCGCCAGACGCTCGCTCTGATCCTGACGCGGCCCCTGCGGCATTGGCAGTTTCTGGCGGCCAAGCTTCTGGGAGGGATCGGTCTTGCTGCGCTGTCGCTGCTGGCGGTGTTCGCGGTGGCCACACTTCTGCTGGCAGTCCTTGCAGGGGTTGGGCTGTCGGGCAATGACCTGGCACGCGTCGCGATCACATGGGCTGTTGCGTCGGTCTATGTGGCGGGGTTCTACACGTTGTCGTTCGGGCTTTGCCTCTGGGCCCGCCAACCTGCCAATGGGCTCCTCTTCGGCTTTGCGATCTGGCTGCTGGTCGTGCTGATCGCGCCGCAGATCGGCGACACACTCGACCCCGACAACCAGGTCGCCGGCGGGGTGTTCGCGCAGCTCTCTGTGCCAAAGGCCGAGCAAGACCGGATCAAGGCGGGATATGCGGGCTATGAGGCCCTGCGCAACGGGATCGAGGTCGCCTCGGTTACCAAACACTTCGAGCGGTTCTCCTTTGCTGTGCTGGGGATCAAGGACACCTACACGGGCCTGCCACTGGCCACCGTTCTGATTGAAAAACGCGGCGACGCGCTCTGGATCCTGCTGTTCACCCTCGGGCTGTGCGGGCTTGTCCTGCTGCGTCCGATTTCCCCCGACCGCCTTACCAAGGAGTAGTCCACATGAAAACCACCACGAGCCTTGCCCTGATCCTGTCGCTTGTCGGCACCATGTCGCTGGCTGCTGGGCCCGACGCCGACGGTGACAGCGTGCCAGACACGGCAGAGCCGCTCCTGCACACCGATCCCGGCAACGCAGACACAGATGGCGACGGGCAGAACGATCTGGCCGACGCTGCCCCCGTAACCGCGCCCGACCCGACCATTTCTGGGGGGCTGCGTCGCCGTTTCATATTGGCGAGGCGCTGGTCGAGAACAACTTCGATCCCGTTGCCAAGGCCGATGCCGCCGACCACCTGGAACTGCAGCTGGTGAATGACACCGCGACCGACGTGACCGGCCTCACCGTGTTCTACACGTTCGCCGACGCCGACACTGGCGAGGCAGAGTCCTACGCTGCACCCCTCGGTGCCTTGGCCATCCCCGCCAATGGCGAGGTGCGGGTTCATTTTGACGACACCGGCCTGCCCGGTCATCTGCGGGCAAACCCGAACTCCATCTATCTGACGAGCCAGGCGGCCAAGCACGTCACCGTCTCGGTTCAGGCCGCAGGTTTTCAGCCGGTCCTGCTTGATGTCGAGAAGGATGCAGGCGGGGCGGAAGAAGCGGATTGACCAAGTGGCCCATTCAAGAAGTATCGAAACGGCACAAGCGCCTCGACGGCCGGCAGGTCTGCCGATGATTTCCCCGCTCGCAGCGCATCCACGACCAACTCCGGTTTTCCATTCGGGCTGGCACCTATTGGTCCATATGGAACAGATGTTGCCCGTAGCGGGCGCTTAGGCGCTTATTCTTGTGGTCCCGGCCCGTCGAATGCTCCTTTGATGTCCAGGCGATATGCTCTAGGGTGAGTTTGTGCCTGATCGGAAGACGCTCGGGCACTATCTTCCTCAGGAAACATGGTCGCTTTAATGGTCGGTTTAATGGTCGGCACACAGGCATCGGTCGTTGTGCCATGTCGGAACGAGGCGGCCAACATCCGGACGCTGATCGACGGGATCGTCCACAGCATGACGCCGGTCGGACCTTTCGAAATCATCGTGGTCGACGACGGTTCGGACGATGGAATGGCCGATCTTCTCGACGTAGCGCTTCGGGAAATACCAATGCTGCGGGTGCTGCGTCACGACCGGCCCGCCGGGCAATCGGCAGCCATCCATTCGGGCGTGCTTGCCGCCCGGCACGGCCTGATCTGCACACTTGACGGAGACGGCCAGAACCCGCCGGAAGAGCTGGCCCGGCTGATCGTTCCGTTCCTTGAACACGGTGGGGACAGCCTGGGGCTGGTCGCGGGACAGCGGGTCGGGCGCAAGGATACGCTGGCGCGCAAGCTTGCCTCGCGCTTTGCAAACGGCCTGAGGTCGAGCATCCTGCGTGATGGCACACGCGACACCGGCTGTGGGCTGAAGTGCTTCCGTCGCGAAGCTTTTGTTGCACTGCCCTACTTCGACCACATGCACCGTTACCTTCCGGCGCTGTTCGCCCGCGACGGCTGGCAGATTGCGCATGTCGACGTGACCCACCGGCCGCGCGGCGGCGGGCGATCACACTACTCGAACCTCCAGCGCGGCATCGTCGGCTTTTTCGACCTGATGGGCGTTGCCTGGCTTCTGCGCCGGCGCAAGAAGGCCCGCGCTGCCGAGATCGGCCGGCCCCCGGCCCCAGCACCGGAGAGCACGCGATGAACTGGCTGATGGAGGCCCTGCACGTCAACAGCCAAGCCGAATTGGCCTGGGTCATCTTTGGCCTTTGCGCCCAGCTGATGTTCACCGCCCGCTTTCTGGTGCAGTGGATCGCGTCGGAGCGGGCGCGGTCCTCCGTGATGCCGGTGGCGTTCTGGTATTTCTCGCTGATCGGCGGGGTGATGCTTCTGGCCTATGCGCTGTATCGCAAGGACCCTGTTTTCGTGCTGGGTCAGACACTAGGTGTCGTGATCTATACCCGCAATCTCTGGCTTATACATGCCAACCGTAAATTGTGAAGCCTTGCCATTCCGATGTGGACGGGCGCTGCTGGGCGTGGCGGGACTGACGGCGGTCATGACGGTGGTCTTCCGCTGCTGGCCGGGGCTGGACCTGACTGTCTCGGGGTTCTTCTACGACCCCGCAGCAGGTTTCCTGCTGGCGAGCAAGGGTTTCTGGGACAGTGTGATTGTTGCAAACAAGGCGGCCTCGTTCGCATACCTCGTCGCAGCGCTGGTGCTTCTGCCGGTCAGTCTCTGGCTGGGCCGGGGCGAGTCGCAGTTCACCACGCGCTACTGGGGAATGGTGATTCTGCTTTATCTTGCGGGACCCGGCGTTCTGGTGAACGGGCTTCTCAAGCGGTCATTCGGGCGAGCGCGGCCAGTGAGCGTAGAGATTTTCGGCGGCGATGGTCCGTTCACCGCAGCCTGGGAGGTGTCGGACTACTGTCGCGCGGCCTGCTCTTTCGTTTCGGCCGAAGTGGCCGCCGGAACCGCGCTGACAGTGGGGCTGGCGTTGGGCACACTGTGGTTCGCCGGCCGCCCCGTCGCGCGGCTGTTCAGCGGGCTTGCCGTCCTGTCCTTGGGTCTTCTGGTGCTGACAGCGGTAGAGCGCATCGGCAGCGGACGACACTTTTTGTCGGACGTCGTGTTCGCTGCCCTGCCGGTGGCAGCCCTGGGGCTTGGGTTAGCTTGTCTGATCTGGCGCTCGGCTGATACATCTTCCGCAGGCTACTTTGCAGGACGCGCCCCATGATGCCACCCGACCCCGCGCCGCCCACAATGTCTCCCCGGGAGATCGGAGCATTGGCATTGGCGCTGGCCGTCGCCCTTGCCGTCGTTCTTCCGCTGTTGCGCCCCGTCCTGCCAGTGGACGAAACCCGCTATCTTTCTGTTGCCTGGGAGATGCAGCGCGACGGCACCTACATCGTTCCGCATCTGAATGGCGAGATCTATGCCCACAAGCCGCCGCTCTTGTTCTGGCTGATCAACCTGATCTGGTCGGTGACCGGCGTCAGCGAGGTTGCAGCGCGACTGGTGGCTCCAGCCTTCGGCATCCTGTCCGTCGCGCTGACCTGGCGGCTGGGCAACCGGCTGTTCCCTGACCGGCCAGGCTTGGGGGCGACGGCAGCGCTGATCTTGGCCACGACCGGGATTTTCGCGCTGTACAGTTCGCTGACAATGTTCGACACGATGCTGACGGCGGCGACGCTGCTCGGCATCCTCGCGCTCTTGCGGATGGATGCGGGTGGGGGAAGGTTGGCAACGTTGGCCCTTGGCGCGGCGCTGGCTTTCGGTGTGCTGGCAAAGGGGCCGGTGATTCTGGTGCACCTGATGCCTCTTGCGCTGTCCCGTCCGGTCTGGAGCCTCGCGGCCGATCCCGGACGCCCCGCTGCGTGGTACGGCCGTGTGGCCGCCGCCATCGGCGCGGCGCTGCTGCTGTTGTCGGTCTGGCTCGTGCCAGCGCTTTGGCTGGGCGGGGCCGAGTATCGGGCCGAGGTGCTGTGGCGCCAAAGCGCGGGGCGGATGGTGAACGCCTTCGACCATGCCCGACCGGTCTGGTTCTTCGTGGCTCTCTTGCCGTTTATCCTGTGGCCGTGGGCCTGGCGGATCACAGCCCTGAGGGACCTTGGCCAGGCGTCGCTATGGCGCGACCGGCGGGCGCGGTTGCTGGCGATCTGGGGATTGGCCACGCTGCTTATCTTCTCGCTGATCTCGGGCAAGCAGGTGCATTACCTGATGCCGGCCCTCCCCGCCGCTGCGCTGGCACTGGCCGCAGCGCCCGCGCCCCGACGGGTTTGGGGACCGGTCGCGGCCTGCCTTGCGGTGGCGCTGCCGGTTCTGGTCTGGGCCGGTCTTCTTGCCAGCGGGCAGGCGCAGATCGACGGGGTAGACGTTCTCACCATGGGCCCGGTACCGCTGGCCCTTGCCGCGGTCCTGGCCGTCATCGGCGTAGCGGCGATCCTCTTCCTCGGACGCAGCGCGGCGGTGCTGGCATGGGCGCTGGCAGGGCCAGTAGCCCTATTGGTCGCGCATGTCGCGCTTCGCCCTGTGATGTTTGAGCATTTCGACAGCGCCCGCTTCGCCGCCGAACTCGGTCGCGACCCGGCGGCGGGCGTCGCCATCGACGGCTACCCGTACCAGGGCGAATTCGGCTTTACCGCGCGGTTGAGCGCACCCATCAACGTGCTGGAGGACGGCGGGCTTGACGCCTGGATTGCCGCCCATCCCGGCGGGCTTGTTCTGTCGACCCGAGACGTTCCTTTGGTCGCACCCCCGATTGGAGAAGCCTGGCTTGCCGGCAAGCGCCTGAGCCTGCACCGAGTTCCCTAACCAATGCAGGTAGCATGGAGGTCCTCGTTCTGCTCCGTTGCTGACTGTTTCTTCCGACCAGAAACGCGGCCTGCTGACCTGCTTTAACGGTCGCCAGAAGTGCTCCCCAGACTGCAGTGTCCACTATCCATAGTGGAAACCAACCAGTCGCTTATCGTTGCGGAAGTAAAAGGCGTGTCTTGCCCGCTCGTCCCTTCGCATCGCAATTTCCCCCGTTTTGTTGACCCATTGTTGACTTGGCGCTGGGACAGCAAAAAGCCGCCCCTTTGGGCGGCAAATAACCTATTGATTCACTTGATAGATTTGGTTGCGGGGACAGGATTTGAACCTGTGACCTTCAGGTTATGAGCCAAAACCCCATCGATTTCAATAGCTTAGACATTTCAACGACTTGCGCGCCAAGCCTTTGATCCGGCGCGATTTTCACCTTAGCATCAAACGACATTCGCACGGATCAACCTGCAAAACCGGCGCGAAACGTGCAGTCGCAGGTTGATGTGGCGTTGATGTGGCCTGCCCGGTGCTCTGCAAAATCATAATCGAGAAGCGTGAACCTAGCTATCGTTTGCAGTGCTTCAGCAAACCTAGTTTGGTCAACATCTAGTCGAAGCCACAATCGACTGTCAGTCTCATCCAGTCATTCGAGGGGAGTCAGAAGTGCAAAGCATAAGTTGCCCAAGCAAACATTGAATAGACCGGCGCTTCCCACTACGATGACCTTGACCCCGGTCGTGAACTGCATCGGCATCGACTTCCAACGGGGCACCCACACCGTCAAAGGCAAAGGCACGCCCCGTCAAGCATCAAACCCACAATGCAGTAGTGGTGGGGCACTCGCATGATAGTGTGGGGTGAGACCTCCGAATTTGGCCATTCAGCGACGATAGCGGTGTCCAGCTGTCCGACCCAAAAGGACACGAGCTTGCCCGTGTTGCCGAGACTCACGCAGGCGACGTCGGATTCGCGACCGTCAATCTGGGCGACCAACTGATTTGAGAACACAAGGCTCAGCCCATACTTGCGGACCTCAGCCATGGCTTCGGAAGTGACCTGGTGCGCCCAATAGGTCTGGAACTCATCAAGATAGACGCGAACGAGGCGTTCCGCCGCTGAAGGCTCACGCCCACAAACCGAAACCGACAACTATCATGCTGCAGGACTCTCGTGACGGCCGAGGGTCGACCAGCGGGCTGGTCACAAGCGATTGTCCAGCCGCTTGGTGCTCTTGCTCCATGGCTGTCACCCACTCACAACTTGACCAGACACGGTTCTCTTGTCACTATTTATTCCAATGAGTAACCAACTCTGTCCATCGGGACTATTCGCCGAGTATCAGCTTCAAGTATCAGGAAAAGAGTTCCAATGAATAATCTGGCACCTCAACCGCAAGGGGGCGTTGGCTTAAATGGCTTGCTCTACATCAATATGACCACGCGGTGTCCCGTAAAGTGCGACTTTTGCATGACCACCGAAATGCATGGGACGCAAGATCTTGAACTTAGCAGCACCTCAATTTCGAGCCTGTCGGCGCTGATCAATGGGTCAAACAAGGTCTGCTTCAGCGGAGAAGGGGAAACCCTTATGGCGTGGCGTGGGATATTAAAGCTCATGGAGATCCCGGGCACGAAAAGGGACTTTGAAATTATTACCAGTGCCCACTGGGGAATAGGTACGCTCCGTAAATTTCTACAAAAAGTCGACGCAATTCTAGGAAGACAATACGACAGATGCCGTATTCGTGTTAGCATTGATCCCTTTCATGATGCCAAAATCCCCAACCAGAATATATCAGATTTAATTTCGGATTTCCTTGATCAAAAATATCAAAATATAACATTGGGATTCAGGTCAATCACCGGTCAAGCAGACTTTGTTGAGAAAAAACTAACAATGGCTATCAATAAATTGGGGCTAAATTCCGTAATTCGACGCTATGGACCACTTAAGTCTTCAATAGGGGCGAGTGAAACGGTTTTCTCGATTGACTATAAGAATATTGTTAATCCAGGAATTGTTGGGCTGATTGATCCAGTACCGCTTGACGATTATGTTGAACTGATTTCGCTTCGGCACGGTCGAAGCTTTACCCTCGGCAGCCTAGAGTACGCAAACGAGAGGCCAGGTTTCGACATTACAATAAACCCAAACGGAGATGTGGTATTTTATGGAATTGAAACAGTGATTGCTGGAAATATTCACAAAGAAATTGTGAGCTATGCGGAGATCGAGCGCACGTTCTGGGGATCGCAGATAGCCCAAGCTTTCTACATGTCGCCATTTTCAGAGATACTAACGGCACTTCGAAGTGACAAGCGCCTTGCTGCCATTATTGCTGAAGTGAACAACCCTTACTGGATAACTCGTAACCTTGAGCACCGATTTCCTGAAGTAGTTTTCAGAATTCTTACCGAACATGGATTCATTCCTATTAAAGCTCCCGGATCGATCCAAACAGCTACCGGGCAAAGATTGAACTTGGAGGAGCGATGAGATCGCGGATAACACGTGTTTTGGCGTTGTCCGGACCAAGCGGGGCCGGAAAGACGACAGCTTTTGAGTCGCTGACATCCAGCTCTTTTCACGGGATGGATGCGAAGTATAGCACGTCAAATCAGCACAAAATCTCTAGTAACCAATTGTTGTCCAAATGGATGTTTCTCGGCTATTGGTTTAAGGAAGCATATAATCTGCATATTGATGGCGTCACGGGTTTCCTGAGTGATCGATCCCCCCTCGATTCATGTGCCTATCTGAATCATGGCGCTGATCTTGTTCGCGATCTCACTCTCCGGTCGTTTCAAGAGTTGGAGGCGGAGAAAGGTGTTAAGGTCGATCATATCTATATGACCGCCAGTATATCGACCCTTAGAGAAAGAGCACGGCAGCGCGATCTCCAGTTTGGCGCGGAGCCGCATCGCCTCAGTGAAAAAAGTGGTGCGCTTGAGTCATCAATTGCATTCTATGATTCCAATGCGAGCCTATTTTCTAGAAAGATTGATACCACTAACATGAGCATTGAGGTAGTCGCGCAAACCTGCCGAAAAATGGCGACAGAGATATTTAGTGAGGATCTATAAGGGGGGTCCAAGAGTAGGATGTTGGTTCTTGTTGGAATTGAAGATGATCCGATTCTGTCTCGGCGAATGGCATTTGCCCTTGGAAAGGCCGGATTCGAAGCATACGCATCATCGTCGGAGATGGCAGCACGTTGTCTTGATCTAGCGATGCCGTCAGTCTTCTGTGTCTTCGATATTGGTGGCTTTAAAACTCATAAGAGTTTTGCTATTCCCGAACATCTCCAACTTATGTCTGAAACTAGCTTGGCCATCTTCGTATGGAAATCCAAGTATAGCACTAATTCGTTTCCGGCCATCAGATGTCGATTAGTCGACCGCAATACTCACCCACGAGATATCGTTCTCGTTCTTAATGATATGCAAAGCTGAAGTGCACGACACCAAGATCCATCCTTCAGAGCGAACGCCGAATTTGCTTTGAGATTGATATCTAGGCTACATCAAAACGCCGAATTGGGCGGAAACCAATTGTTTCGGTCCTGTCATCCTCCGCATCATTACACCGAAACGCGCTTCTTAGACTATTGCTACTGTTTGTATAATTACCACCCCTTACTACTCGAAGCCCATCAGTCTTCGTTGTTTTGTGATGAACCTCTAGTCCCAAGGCCAATATGTTCGAGTAATCTTCTTCATATATCTCAAAGCACCATTCGTCGATATTACCATGCATTTGGAACATGCCAAACGCGTTTGGACCATACCCAATTCTATTGACTGGTGCGACACCGCCATTCGCAACCCGCTTAGGCGCGTCTTGCACATAAATTTCGCTTGAACAGTTTGCTTCGTCAGCCTCTATCGATAGACCTTTCCCCTTCTTGGCAACGCTCGGACTGTATGGCGTTGTATTTCGCCCAGATTGATCCGCTCGACAGGCATACTCCCATTCCGGCTCAGTCGGAAGACGATAGTCTAAATCTCCAGTTTCAGCCGAAATCCACCTGCACCACATTGCTGCATCGTTCCAACTTACATAAGTCGCAGGTAAGTTATCACGATCTTTGTGGACGATTGATTCTAGTTCCGGAGGAAAGAGTCGCCCTGCCGCTCGGCAATACGCTCGGAACTGGCCAAAAGTGATCGGATATCGGGCCATCGCATATGGTTTCTTTATCGGTGCAAGAATTTGACGCTCATCTTTGTCGCGGTGAATTTCCGTGTCAGGCGATCCCATCATGAAATCACGATTATCTGGAAGTGGTATTACAACCATTTGAGGCGCCCAGTCTTCATGGCTATCGAGAAAAATCGTTCCTGGCTGCGCCAAATCTGCTCTGCGCCCAATCGCGAAAAGGATAAGTCGCAGTCCGAAGTCGAACCTAAGTTGGACTCTTCTTGCGACCAGATCCGCACGTCGTGATAAATCGCGCGGGATAAACTTCCCGGACGATATAGCCAAAAAGAGTGCGTTATCAAGATTCGTGAGTGCCTGCAACGCGTCTGGCGGGAGAAACTTCTCTGAAAGACACTCCTGTGTCTTTGAGCGCGCTTGCTGCAGCAGTCGCTTGGTCGGATCATCCACATTAATCTTTTCGCCAGGCAATACTGGATAGGCGCCAGAATCGACTCGGTCCAAGTTCTGTTGAGCAGCGATCTCTTGCAACACACTCGGAATAGCAGCTAAAGACGGCGCCTGATCCATTGAAATCAGATCAGTGAGAGCTTCGTACAATAATGCAATCGCATCAACCTCATCTACACGCCAATCGCATTCGTCAACGGCAAGAGTGGATTTTGCGCCTTCGATCAAAGGTTCGATTATTGCTTTTATGTTGCCCCAGGAGTTACCGACAGAAGTCAATTTGGTTACTTCAGCGAAGAATATCTGCAGAAATTTGGCCGCTCCCCCGGTCTTAACTCTTTTCATGACATCATTTAGGAAAAGGGCGATTTCAGAAGCTGGTATGGCGTATACTGAAGTGGAAGATGTTACATTGCCTTGTGCTGCAACGACTATTCCCAGAAGATTCGAGCCGTAATCTCGATAAAAAACGCCGGTGCCGCTATCGCCTTTTATGATTTTATCTGCTCCCTCAATTACAATGAAGTTTCCACTTGAGTCCTTTATCGCGCATGCAATTGTATTGCCGGGGTCACCAATTCCTAAGAAACGCAACAGAACGCTATCGTCCCGGGCGCGAGCTTTTGATGAGGTTTCAAGCGGAACATAGTCTGGCACACGAAATCCTTCTTTCACACGTAGGAGGGCAATATCTGTTCCCTTGAACGCCCCGCCTTTGTATGGCTGTAACGCAATAACTTGCGCCGTAATTTGCTCGTTGTGGGCAGGTAAGTAGACTTGGACTCCTTGGCTTGGGTATCTAGACTTGCTTGGGAGTACATGGGTGCATGTTACTGCAATGCCATCCGCGATAAATACGCAGTGTCCTTTAAGAACCCCGTTCTCAAGTATGATACCTACAGCCGCTCTTGCTTGTGTGTGGATCATTTATGGCATCTCAATTTCGATTACCTGACACTTGCTACCGGGCTCCAAGTTAACGACAGCTTAATATCAGCCGCCGCTTCAACGCTCGTAATTGAGAAAAAACCTGCAGAACCTTTCAATGCCAAGCCGATTTCGAGAGTTATTTCTGTGGGAACTTGATCCATGTTCCCTAGCATTTTCCGTAATGCGCCAGCATAGTTGATCGCAGGTTGCATTGCTTCTTCGAAGCTCTTCGAAACTTTGATTAAGAAGTCCTGTCCGTCAGTTGACAATGAAGTGACAACGACATTGCCAAGGTTTGAGTCCTCTGTAGAGGCGTCGGTAGCTTCAAGAAGAATCTCACCGAGGTCCGAGTTGAATACGATAGTGTTTGTCAAGTTTTCCGTTCCCTTCCTGCTATCGGCTCAGATGCTTCTTGGCCGTCGATTTGCTTGGCTAGGAGAGTGCTTAGAACTGGGCCTGAAAGCAAGCACTTGTGCGATGGTTAAGTGGACCACCTTTCGCGCCACAGCGCACATGCTCAAACACTTGGCAAGGTCCGTCTCGCTTATCCACAGATTCGTTCGCGCACCCACTTGCTCCGAATCAAACGCCAGTGCACGTTCCGCGTGTGGGGAGAGCAGTCCTCAACCAAAAGCATAACAGGTCTATCGGAACATCAATCTCGGCGACGAGAGGCGCGTTTAGCGCCCATTATGTCGTTGTGTCCGGTCACTTACCCCGCGCCGTTTTGGCGCGGGCTGCAGGGGGTTTGAGTACTGCCCGTCCTTTGTTTTTACATAAGGATGTGTTGTCATGGCTTTGCCGCCCCGCGTTTTCCATACCCTTCAGGAGGTCACGGCTCGGTGGGGCTGCAACATTGCAGACGTGGCCGGTTGGGCCGACGCGGGCAGGTTCAGGATCATCACGGGCATTGCGGTCGTCCGCTGCGGCGACGAAATTGTCGCTGGTAAGGTGGTGCTTTCGCCCATGGAACTCATGCCGCTGTTTCGTCGCTGTGGATCCGGTCCCGCTGAAGCGATCATGCGGCGCATTCAGCCGTTGAACCGCCAGGACTGGCTGTTGATCACCGATCCGGTCGGCGGAATCCCCGTTGCTTTGGCCGACATGATCATCCCCGCCCAAGAGGTCCACGCGTTCGAAGAGGATAACGATATGGTGCGCCGGGTGGCCCCCGGGCCTGGAGCCACATCTCCATATAACTGGGATGGGATGATGGTCGCCCTGATCCAGCGCATCCACGAGAGGGGAGTGCCCCAGACGCAGAGTGAGTTGGTCACGGATATGAAAGACTGGTTCGCAGACCAATCAGACGGCGCAAAAATCCCTGACAGCCGCACCGTTCGGCGGAGGCTCACGCCAATCTGGAAGATGTTGCACCGGGAGGAGGCGTGATGAACCGGACCCGCGCTGGGCCCGTACTCTTTCAAGCTGGTCAGGCCAATTTGCGGTCAATCGGCGCATCTGCATCATGAACCAGCCGTGGCTTGGGCCGGAAGGCGCTGGCCACGGCATCAACACCGGCGCGAAGGGGCGAATCCATCAGGTGTGCATAGCGCAGGGTCGTTTGCATCTGGCTGTGGCCGAGCAACTTGCCGATCATTTCCAACGAGGCGCCGCCGCTGACCAGTAGGGACGCAAAGGTGTGGCGCAGGTCGTGGATGTGCACTTCCTGAATCCCGCACTGTTTCTGAATCTGCGCCCAGAACCGCCGAACCTCCTGCACTGGCTGGCCGGGCGTGTCGCTGGGGAAGAGCCAAGGCGTGCCGCGCGGCAACAAGAGCTGGCGCTGGCGCACGATGGCGGCGGTTTCATCAGAGATCGGTACACGGTGCACGCGGCGCTGTTTCGTCATGGCCGGAGGCTTCGACCAGCTCAGGTGTTCGAGGTTGAACTGGTCGAACTGCGCCTGACGCACTTCGCCCAGACGGGCACCAGTCAACATGCACATGCGGATGATGTCGGCTGCACGGTGGTCATCCGCAGCATCTAGCGCTGCGGCAAGGCTGGTGATTTCTTCCTTGGACAGAAATCGCTCTCGCGGGGTCTCTATGCGGCGATGGAAGCGCTGTGCAGGATTATCCTCGCACCAACCCCACTCGACCGCCAAGGTGAACATCTTGCGCAGAACCTCCCCGATCCGGTTTGCGCGCACCGGAGTGGGCTTTGCAGGTTGCAGCTTTTTGGCTCGGTTGTTGGGCTTTTCCTTGTGCGGCCGCGCGCGACCCTCGGCCACCTTGTTCAACAGCTTGTCGACGTCGGTCGAGGTGATTTCTGTCACCAGCTTCCGGCCCCAGACCGGGGCCACCATCTTGGCCAGCGCGGACCGCTGATCATCCGCATTGCGCTTGGCCAGCTTCGGCAGATGTTGCGCACCGTATCGTTCGATCAGATCGTCCACGCGCGGCGCTTCGCGCAACGCCCCGCGCTGGGCCAGAGGGTCGGCACCGGCATCAATCTCGCGGCGGATTTCCTTGGCCCGTTCTCGCGCCGCCGACACCGACCATTCTGGCCATCGCCCGAAGGTCATCCGTCGCTGCCGCCCGGCGTGGCGATAGTCGAGGGTGAAGGCCCGCCCGCCACCGCGGTAGATGCAGGCGGCGAACCCGCGCACGTCGGTGTCGAAAATCTGGTAATCTCGGCCGACGATAGGCTCGGCCTCGCGGATCACCTTCTCGGTCAGCTTGGTACGTTCAGGCATGGGTCTGGTCCTCGTTGCATCCGACATGAGGCGTGGTTTCGCCGCAATTGCAAGCCAACCATGCGAGCCGGGGTGGCGGGGAGGCGGAAGGTGGCGGAAAGGTCGCCCCCTTTGCGCCACCCTTTGTTTTCATGGGAATTCGGCGCTGGCAGAGCAACCATCATCAACAGGCACCCTGTCTCCTGATCCACCTTTTCGCGGGAAATACTGCCCATGGGGTGAGAATCGTCACCGTGCGCGACTAGAATTTGCCAGTCTTCAATGAAATCAATGGGTGGCGCGGTGCCGTGCCGGGTGCCACCCCCTTTTTGCCGGTCAATGTCGTTCAACGCCCGTCAAACACGGTGTTCGCAAGTGTTTGCAGCTTTGGCGTCCATTTCGTGCCCGAGGCTGCATCGCCCTGTCTGACCACCGTAGTCCTGCAAAGCGCAGAAAACCCAATGAAACAAGGGGTGGCGTAAAGGTGGCCGGGTTTGCGCCACCCTCCGCCTCGCCGCCACCCCTTCGGCTCTGCGCACTTTGGTCCTTGCAAGATGCCCCGGCGTTCGGGGCCGAAACAGGGAGACCCCGATGTCGCATCTCGGATCGATGCCAGACCCGAAGGATAAACCCCGCACGCTGCTGGTAGGCTGGATCAGCCGCCTCGACCTCGCGCTGGAACTCGGCCTCTCGGTCGACACCCTGCGCAGATGGGATGCCCAGCGCATGGGTCCGCCCTCCGTGCGTGCCGGGCGCAAGGTCTATTATCGCCGCGCCGCCGTCGAGGAATGGCTGGAGGAACAGGAGCAAAACGCCCCGCGCCGCCGTCGTGCCGGAGGTCGCCGGTAATGATGATCAAGTCACTCTTTTCTGCTTGGCCTGCCGACCGGCTTGCCGAGGCCCGCGCCGTCGTTGCTGATGTTGCCCAGCACAGCGATCACCTGATCGGTTTGGCCTGCAATGTCCTCGCCTCCCATGGCGAAACTGCCACCGAACGCAAAGACGCCCGGGTGTTGCTGTTGGTGATCGACGCGCGGCGACCAGTACGACGCGCTCAGCGCGAGGATGCCGACCGGAGGGTCACGCCATGACCCGGCGCAACACACCCGAGGCCGACCTGCAACGCGCGGTAGTTCAGGCACTGCGCTTTGCCCTGCCCAGCACGGCCATCATCCATCATTGCGCCAACGAGGTCACCGAACCCGGTCCCCGTGGCGCAAAACGTCAGGCCATTCTGGTCGGCACGGGCGTGCATGCCGGTTTTGCCGATCTGATGGTGATGTGTGAGGGGCGCGTCCTCTTTCTGGAACTGAAGGCACCCAAGGGACGATTGCGCCCCGACCAGGAGGCGTTCCGGGATGCCGTTCTGGCGCAGGGCTTCGGCTGGGCGCTGGTCCGTAGCCTGGACGACGCGCTGGGTGCTTTGGCCGATCAAGGTTTCACCAGCCGTGTCCGCCCAGCGCGGAGGGTGGCACCATGAGCCACAAGGCAACCGTCTGGGCCATTCAGCAACGCGGGCTGAAGCCTGCCACAAAGATCGTGCTGTGGTTTCTGTGCGACCGGCACAACCCGGACTTCGGCTGCTTCCCGACGCAGGCGCGGCTGGCGGACGATGCGGAAATGTCGATTTCTGCTCTAAACGAGCATCTCGCCAAGTTGCAGGAGTTGCGACTGATCCATCGGGTCCGTGCACAGGATCCCCACACCCACAAGCGCTTGGCGACACGCTACATCCTGGGGTTTGAGGATGGATTTCCACCAGAGCCAACTCCGGAAACCGGAGAAGGGGTTGCGGGAACGGACGAGGAACACTTGGGCGATCCATCTCCGGAATCCGGATATGGAGCCATCTCCGGATTTCCGGCAAAGCCATCTCCGGATTTTGCCCAAAGCCATCTCCGGAATCCGGAGATTAACCTTGTAAGACAACCCCTAAGTAAACCTGTAAAGGAGGAGGATGCGCAAGCGCGAGATTCCGATTTTGATCGGTTCTTCGCAAAGCTGCTGAATGCGCTGGGCTTTGCAGCCAACGCCACTCTGCCCGCGTGGTGGCAGGGATCGCCAGCGCGGCTCCATGTCCGCCGCTGGCGGAATGACCTAGGGTTGTCCGAGGATCGGATCGTCGAAACGGCCACGGAATCCCGGCGCGATCATCCCAATCCGCCCGATGGGCCCAAAGCCCTCGACCGCTTCATGGAGCGGGCAGCCCAGCGCGATGCGCAAACTGCCGCCGCAGATGCCAGCGGCCAGAAAGCCAAACGGCAGCGCAAGGGCGAAGTGAAGCCTCCGCTCAGCGACGACGAAAAGGCGGCGTTCTACGCCAAGATGGTCAATGCCGACGGGTATTTGCCCCAGAGCGTGATCAGCAACACCATCCGTGATGCCATGTTGGTGCGGCGCCTCGTCACGCCGGAACGCCTGCGCGAGCGGGGGGTGCGGTGAATGGGCTGGTGTCACGTCCCCGCCACGGATTGTCCCTCTGCGCAGGCGGCGGAGGCTTGGATCTGGGCGTCATGCTCGGTGAACCCGGCTATGACACCCGCGCATTTGTCGAATGGGAGGATTGGCCCCGCAGCGTCCTCATCGCTGCCCAGCGCGCCGGGTATTTTGCGCCCGCGCCAATCTGGGACGATCTGCGCAGCTTCGATGCCCGCCCTTTCCGCGGTGCCTTCGACATCGTCCTTGCCGGATATCCCTGCCAGCCGTTCAGTGCAGCAGGCAAGCGCGGTGGTGCCGATGATCCCCGCCATCTCTGGCCCGAGGTCGCCCGCGTCATCCGGGAATGCGCGCCCGAATGGGTCTTTCTCGAAAACGTCTCCGGCCACGTCACCCTCGGCCTCGAGACCGTGCTGCGAGAGCTTTGGCGCATGGGCTACACGCCTGCGGCGGGCTTGTTCAGCGCGGCAGAGGTCGGCGCGCCGCACCAGCGGCTGCGCATCTTCATCCTGGCCCACACCGATGAGCCTGCATCCCGGCACAACCAGCTACAACCCAGCGGGCAACAGCGACTTTACCCGCAAGGCGGAAGCCTTGGCGCTGGGTATCACCAACTGGTCGACACCCAAGGGCTCGGACGGCCCGAAGGGTGGGCCGAGCCAGACCTATGGCTCGGGCGGGGTGCCACCGCTGCCAGCGCAGGCGGCGCAATGGCAAACGCCAGTGGCCGACGATCAGGTCGACCGTCTGCGTGGCAAGATCAACAGCCGGGGCGAGCCGAAGCTGAGTGCGCAGGCGATCCAGTGGCCAACACCGGCCGCGCAGAACTGGAAGGGCAGCAGTCCGGCCAGCGTGACACGGGCAGATGGCAAAAGCCGGATGGATATTCTGCATTATCGGGCGGAGCAGGGCTTCACCCGCCCGGACCCGGCGATCACGCCGCTTGGGCTGCAACCCTCGCATCACGCCCCGATCTCGCGCCCGCTGTGGGCTTCGATGATTGCATCGCATGGGCGTGTCGTCTCGCGGCGGATCTTGAAAGCCCGGACGCGGCGGCGGCTGAACCCGCTGTTCGTCGGATGGTTGATGGGTTGGCCCATCGGTCACGCGCTTTGCGCCTGCTCGGAAACGGAGTTCACCCACTGGCAGCAGCGCATGCGTGGCGCACTCTCGCAGCTGCCCACGGCCTCGGGTCCGTGGATCTGGAGGCCGTTGGATGAGCCGATAGGCCCGGCGCAGATGAACCTCTTTGAAGGAATGCTGCCATGAGCATGCAGGGGCGGATCGGGCGCGCAGGCAGCGGACGCGTGAAAAGGGCGCTGGGCGTGCAGGCGATCCTGGAATGGGCATTCCGGGTGGAAAAGGCGCAGCTGGAGCTGCCGCAGCGGCGGGACATCGACGAGGAAGGCTTCGGGTTTGGCATGGAATACGTGCTGATCCAGCGCGCGCGATTGGGCTGCAAGGTGGACGGCGGCGGCCATAAATCGCAGTCCTACACCCATGAGGATGCCGAGATCGTGGCGGCTACCTTGGCCGGAATGCCCGACAGCCTTGGCGGCAAACGCATGGCGATCTATGTGGCGGAGCTGGCGCGCGCAGGGATGACGCCAGATTGGCTGCCCGGCGTCGTGCCGCGCTGCGTGCCGGTCGAGACCAAGAGCAACCAGCATGGCGAACGATCCACCACGGTCGTGGTTGGCATTGAGCGCGTGCTGACCCGCGGCAAGTGGCGCAGTGTCGAGATACTGGCCTGCCCAGTCACTTGGCGTCCGCATCCTGAGCAAATTGCCTCCGCCCGGCGCGGCTATGACGATTGGTGGCGGGCACTGGATTGGGTTCGGGATGGGCTGTTGGCGGGTGGGATGCTGCAGGAGATGGAAGTGACAGCGGCGAAGCCTAAGGTGCGGCCGTGGCAGCGGTGATCTCAACCATAATTTGGGTGCACAAATACTTGCGTGGCTACAAAACATATATCAAAGTGAAAACACACCGAAAACGGCTTGAGAATGGCATTGACTCGGGGTATGACACTTCAGCTTTAATATGGTTTAAAGTCATATGGTTAGGCGCAAAATTTTGAGACTAGGGAAAGCCGAACCGGTTGTTGAAGGTCAATTGAGCCTAGATCAAACCAATTATCTGACTGCCGTGGATCTTTTTAGTGGCGCGGGCGGATTAACCCTTGGTTTGCGGCAAGCAGGTTTCACCGTGCTTGCTGGTGTGGAGCTTGAGAAAATTCCTGCAGCGACTTATCGGCTGAATCACCCTGATGTTTTCTGTTTCAACAAAGACATTCGTGAACTTGGCGCTGTTGAACTTTTAAAATGTATTGGACTAAAACGTGGTGAGCTAGATTTATTAGCTGGCTGCCCTCCTTGCCAAGGCTTCTCAACCCTCAGAACTCGAAAGCGATCAAACGCAGTCGCAGATGACCGTAACGATCTGCTATTTGAGTTTTTGCGAATTGTTGAAGCTATTTCACCTCGATCAATCATGATGGAGAATGTGCCCGCTTTAGCACGAGATAGTAGGATGAAGACGTTCTTGAAGCGAATTTCTGTCCTTGGTTACAAGGTGGGGCGGAAAAATATCCGAGTAGAAGATGCTTCAGAATACGGTGTTCCTCAGCGCCGCTATAGGATGATTTTGCTCGCGTCTAAGACTGGCCAAGTCAGGCAAGCCGAAAAATCGGAAGCAATAACGGTTCGCAAATGCCTCGACGCCGTTCGTCTTGCACCAGTTGGCGAAACCGGCGACCCTTTGCATGACCATGTTCCAAACAGGGCAGCTCATGTGCTAGAGATTATCCGCAACATTCCTAAAGATGGAGGTTCAAGAACAGCCCTACCGGAGCATTTGGTACTGCAATGTCATAAAAATAAAATGTCAGGTTTTCGTGACGTCTATGGTCGAATGTCTTGGGACAAAGTTTCACCCACGATGACTGGCGGGTGTGGCAACCCTTCAAAGGGGCGCTATCTTCATCCCGAAGAAGACCGCGCAATTAGTCTGCGTGAAGCGGCACTTTTTCAAACTTTTCCGCCCAATTATAAGTTTGACCTCACCGAAGGTCGCGGCAAGGTTGCTCTAATGATTGGAAACGCACTGCCACCAGAATTCATTAGGCGGCATGCGGTCGAAATATCAAAAACTCTGATCAATTCAGGGTGATTCGGTTTAGCTTTCGCCTAACTAAGCTAGGGTCTTTTTTTCCGGAATGGTTCAAATTCATCAAAGCCAATCCTAGACATGTGCTGGCTGACTTCCTGCGAAATTCTTAAAGCTCGCTTGTACTTTAGGTTTGCCAGCCAGCGATATTCGATCTTCTCGTTAGAATTGACGCAGAAAATTTTCCTGTCTCCATCAAAACCTATCGAAATGCCTCCGCTTGCTGAGTCAATTTTCCCAAAATTTATCGTCAAGGATTTAGTGTAACAATTTTCTGGCACTTCAAGGCAAATGTAATTGTGCTCACCGTTAGCGCCGAGATGAGGAACGACAACATATGGGGAGCCTTTTACGATATTCAGTGGCACAAAGAAGAACAACCCATCGCCACGGGCAGCATCACAAGAAGCTTGTAAGCATAGCAAGTAGCCACTTTGTTCTGAATGGAGAACGGATCCCAGTCCAAGCTTTGGCAAGACAGTACGACTCACTTTGCTTAGCTCGCTCAAATTTGAACTACTTAAGAACGAAAACCGCATCATTGATTGATTGGCAGCATCTCGAGACTCCGAAAAAAGCGTCGAAAAGTCACTTTTGAGGTAAGAGTTTGGTGGCTTCGTGTTGTTGTTGTTCTCTTTTCTTGCTTTAGCAGCCGTTAATATTTCGGGCGGCCATTTGTCCTTGTTGTTTCCCTCGATGAGGGTCAAGACTTCGTCCAAAGAAAAGTGGAACTGCTTTTCAGATCCTTCATGCTCATAGCGCAGAATAAAAGTACCTTTTCCAGCCACTTCGAGTCGTCTCTTTATAGCCTCTTTTGTTGCGTACCGATTAGAAATCTGAGACTTATCAACTTCGGACTTCATGGCGCTCATAACGATAGAAACCGCGTAATCCATTGACTCAGACGAATTTTCTAACAAAGTTCGGTGATGGAAGAAGGGGCCATCTAGCTCCGGCGAAAACTTACTCAGCAGGTGGTGCGTGGAGTCACGCATGGCAGAAATTGTTGAGAGAGCTACGTTTGCGAGCAACCCGTTTGAGAGCTTAGCAAATGCCTTCAACAGCTCATCCGGTAGCTGTGTTTCAGAAACTGCATCGGCAAGTTTGTCATTGCCCAACGATTTTCTGCGCCAAATCACACGTAGACCAGCTGAATTGGTTAGCTCATCATCCTTCTTCACAACGGGGCTGGTGATTTCCGTAGCTGCATTGAGCCTCGCGGCAATATTATCGAGGATTCCTTGCTTATCGGTATCGCCAGTGTAGATCGCAATCAACCTAAGTCGGCCTCCAATTTCTTCATCCTTGCAAAGGATTTCCTTGATTATTTCTGATGCAAGCAAACCGTTATCATTATTATTCATTTGCCAGTCCAAGGAGACAATGTCCGCTCTTAGAGCAGCCTTCGCGACACTCTTGGCGACGTTGTCCTCATCACCCTTAGGGTTCACAACGGAGCAAACGAGGCCTAGTTCTAGTGCACTCTTGATCAACTCCTTTGTCTTCAAAGAATGAAGCTCAGGACTTAAAGGCTCATCAGTTGCAACTTTAGCCGTCGCTACATCGCCCCTACCTGGCGTTTTGACTATGACGACTGGTTCAGCCTCGATGCCAGCACCTATTGGTTCGTCGTCAACTACTATCATTGTATACGCGAAAGACCTGGCGGCTTCGTACTGATCGTCTGCAAAAGTCATATGAACAAATCTTCTATTGAGCTATTTTTGAAATGCGAAAACAGGCACCAGCATTTGGCATTGGGGGATCTATGTTTAGTTCGTATCCAAGCCGCCCTAGAGCTTGCCGTGAAATGTGTAACCCCATACCTCTTCCACCTGGTTTGCGAGTAAAATTGAGCTCGAAGATGTTGCGAACATCAATACTACTCACCCCGCGACCGTTATCTCTTACGCAAAGATTCCCATTATCTTCAATAAGTTCAATGATACCAAGATCTTTTCGTGCGCTAGACGCCCAATAAATCGCGTTATCGATCAGGTTGACGAAGACCGGGTAGAAGTCTGCGTGGAAACCATGAAGAGTATGCTGCTTGAACCCCTCATCCGCGGCTAAGCGAACATTATGGCGTTTGAGGCGTTTCTCAAACAAATCAGAGACAAAACGAAAGATGTCGCTGCCTTTAATGTCGACGGCGGTCGACTGCAACTTTCGATCAAGCGGGTTGAACAAGGCCAGGTAGCTGTCCAAATGATCAAAATTCACGCGCATGTCATCATAGAGGCGCTTCATTTCTGGATTGGCATGTGCCCAGGACTTCATACGCCTTAGGCCGTCCCGTAAACTTCCAGCAGTCTTACCAAATTCATGATTGATTGTGTTTAGGGCCATCCCAATCTGCGCGAGCTCAAAGTCAACCTCTTGCCGTTCCCGAAGTGCAACAACTTCCTCTTCCAATGCTTCAGTGACCTCTACGAGATCTGAGCCGCTTGACTGAGTCGACGCAAGAACTGCCTCAATCTGACTGTAGATTTTCCGCAGTTTTTCGCTCTCCTCTTCGAACGCTCCAGATACAAGGACTTCGAATGCCTCGCGTTGTTTGGAAAAGTCGAACTCCGCTTGCTTATTGCCTTTGACGGCCTCGAGTTCAGCAAGAACTTCATCCACGACTTTGGAAACGTTTCGAAAGCTATTTTTTGTCGTATCCCTCACTGTCCGAGTTAAGTCGGTAAGCGCCTCTTCCGTTTGTGCTCTGAGGGCTTTCATTGACGAAAGGGTCTCATTAGTGTGCTTTTGGACCGCAGCATTAAGCCGCAGCGCTGGCTCAAGGTTTAGCTTATTGATTTTTACAGTGGTTGTGACAATATTTTCTATCGCCTTCTCTGCGGGCAACACTAGATGGTTTGTAATTCGGCCTATCTCTGTTTGGTAGGCCTCCCAATTATTGCGCAGCTCCGTGTTCAGGCCAACGCCTCGTGGTTTTGAGATCGCGTGCTCTTTGCGAATCTGATCCAACTGTAGCTTTGCTTCGCCCTCCAAACGACCAATTGCAAGCGCCTTAAGTTGTGGAGTCTTTTTGCTTTCAAGTTCAGAGCGTACGGTCTCTTCAAATTTTGACACAGTATCGGATATTGTTTTTGGCAGTGTTCCCGCGTCAACAACCTTAAAAAAAACCTCCAGCTGCTCGCCAAATTTGTCCTTCTTGCCCTTGGACTGTTTCTCACGCTTCTTTCGGACTTCATCTAGACGATGAAGTTCATACCGTTTCTCGGACCATTCCTCTGAGTACTTGCCTTTATCCCGAAAGAAATCCGCGGCCGATTGAATAAAGAAGTTGATCAGTATGCTCCGAAACTGTCGATACGCTTTGTCTTCACGGAACCCTTCCCTTCCAGCTTTCTCTACTAGGCTGGGATTGTCGTGGGAAGTTAGCTCCACTGCCCCCATAATATTCCTAAAGGAATAGTAAGCTGTTCCAGCCCTCAAGTTGCGTCTGCGTTCAACATCGAGAAAATCGAGGTCAGGACCACCATAGGGCTGAACTCGAACACCATCTTTGTAGATGTACACGCCGCCATGACGATCAAGTTTGCGCTTAATTTTATTATGCTCCGTCGGCTCAACTAACGAATCTCCGGGGGTTGGTTGAATGACCGCAATTGAAAAATCGAACGGACCACAGCTAGTCTGTTTGTTATCTGTATTTTGCCAGTTGAGAACATACTCAGTAGGGAGCATTTGGTATATGCCGACCTTCCCACGGAATTGCCCATACTCATCAAAGCGCCCGCGAATGTGATGATCGACCTGCTTGAACTCTTCGGGACTGAAGAAGGCTTTCTCACCAACTCTCTCTAGAGGCTCCCCCTCGTCAGTATGATCCCTAAATCGCGTTATGATTTTCGGCTTACGAAAATCGGGGGTCATTGTATTTGTAAAGCCAATAAGGTTTTTTTCTAACCTTGTAGCCTTAGTTGATTCATCCCGATTATCAATATCGTCTTGGATAATCTCGTCAGCAGGAAAAATATAGAAATGTGTTCCACAGCCGTCTGATTCGAAAGCTGGCTGGCCGAGGTAAGTTGCTGCATCGCGAGGATCAACTTTAAAAGCTTCCATGTCCCGGCGAATGCCTTCAGCTACCTTCTCCTCTATCCGGATCGATAAGCTCTCAAGGTTTTCGCGTGCTTTTGCGACCATTTCTTTGACGTCTTCAAAGTTGGGCAACGTGTCAGCTCTGAAAGTTTCTAGCGGGATGACAATTTCGTCAAGATCGATCCCAGGAAGCTCAAATAGGCCCCAATGGATGTAGGCAGCGGTAATGTTGTTCTCAGCTTTCCCGTCAACTTTTGCGCGGGTTAACACCAGCACTTGCCTGCCGATGACTGCGATCGCTAGACGACCTATGCCCTTCTCGCCAAGAAGCGGACGACGATCTTGTTCACCATCAACTGGGGGGCGTTTGAGGCCAGAAAACGAACCGACTTTTCTATCAGTACCAAGGGTGAGCCAACGCTCCTCAAAGTCCTTCCGTGTCATTCCAAGCCCATCGTCTCGTAAGACAAAAAGTCCATCGTCCCGAAAGTAGTCGACTTCAGCAGTCTTGGCATAAGCGTCATGAGCGTTCTTGAACAGCTCACTTATTGCGGTAGAGATATTGGCGATTTGCTGCCGACCAAGAAGATCAATGGTTCTTGCTCTGATGTGAAATTTTGCCACTAGAAATGATGTCCGACTTGCTTTTGAGCAGTGAAGCCCGTGTTTCTCCAACCCGACGGTATCTGTTCAGCCTGCGTCTGCCAAGGTGGTAGTACTTAACGGCCAGCTAATCTGAGATGCTTCACTTGCCAAACGGGGGCTAGGTCGACCGCGGGCGCCATGAAACGCAGCCCCACACCTACGATGATGCCGAGATCTTGGCTGCAACTTTGGCAAGGATTCCCGACAGTTTGGGCGGCAAACGCATGGCGATCTACATCGCCGCACTGGAGCGTGGGGTGATGACACCCGACTGGCTGCCCGGCGTCGTGCCACGTTGCGTACCGGTTGAGACCAAGCGCAACCAGCATGGCGAGCGGTCCACCACCGTCGTAGTGGGCACCGAACACGTGCTGACGCACGGAAAGTGGCGCACTGTCAAACTACTAGCATGTCCGGTCACTTGGCGACCGCATCCTGATCAGATCGCCTCCGCCTGCCTCTGCTATGAGGATTGGTGGCACGCACTTGATTGGGTGCGGAGTGTGTTGTTGGCAGGTCGCATGTTACCGGAGGTCGAGGTGACGGTGACAAGGCCGATAGTGCGGCCTTGTCGCAAAGGAATAACGCCCTGGCCGCAGCGAACCGCGACCCACCATACTGAGGCAGTAACACACGGTTTTGCTGGCAAAATCAGCCCGCCACCTATAGCTTAAGTAAGACAAAGCGGAGTTTGATATGCGTAGACCTATCGGAGTGGACCTTTTCGCGGGCGCAGGCGGCATGAGCTTGGGCTTCGAACAGGCAGGCTTCGATGTCGCGGCAGCAGTAGAAATAGACCCGGTTCATTGTGCCGCCCACAAGTTCAATTTCCCTCAAACTGCGGTCATTTCCCGATCTGTCGAGCGGCTGTCTGGTCAGGAGATTCGGCTGGCAGCAGGCCTTGGAGCGCGACCAGTCGATTGTGTGTTTGGTGGCGCACCGTGCCAAGGCTTCTCACTTATCGGCCACCGGGTTCTTGATGACCCACGGAACAGCCTTGTTCTCGAGTTCGTCCGGATCGTCAGCGAACTGGATGCAAGGACGTTTGTGTTCGAGAATGTTAAGGGCCTGACACTTGGCCACCACAAGCAGTTTCTGAACGAGCTGGTCGCTGCGTTTGATGCAAAAGGCTATCAGGTCCGCCTTCCGTGGCGCGTGCTGAATGCAGGCAACTTTGGAACTCCGCAATCGCGAGAGCGACTTATCCTGTTCGGCGCAAAAAAGGGCGAGGTCCTGCCTGATTACCCTGCCTCGATCACGGCAATTGCCGGTCGTAAGTCAAAAGCAGACTTGAACTGCGGACCGACTTGCGCAGATGCGCTTGGCGACCTGCCAGATGCCGAGCTATTTCCCGAACTGATCAACAATGACTCAGTAAGGCCGCGTCGTTTTGGCAAACCCACACCCTATGCTGAAGAAATGCGTTGCCTCTCAAACGACGCTTGGCATTTCGCGCACCCACGGCAGTGGGATCCAGCGGTCCTTACTGCGAGTGCGCGCACCGAACACACCGACATTTCGCGCCGCAGATTCTCGGAAACGGCCAAGGGGGACGTCGAGCCGATCAGCCGCCTTTTCAAACTGCCTCCGGGCGGGGTCTCAAATACTCTGCGCGCAGGAACAGACGGCGCGCGCGGTGCCTTCACCAGCCCTCGCCCTATACATTACATGTTCGACCGCTGCATCACCGTGCGCGAGATGGCCCGCCTTCATGGATTTCCGGATTGGTTTCGCTTTAATGCCACAAAATGGCATGGAGCCCGACAAATTGGGAATGCCGTGCCGCCTCCATTGGCTCGCGCAGTCGCCAGTCAGGTCATTGCTGCTCTGGGATTAACACCCTCGCGGCGCACAGAAACAATCGCCCTAGGCAGCCCGGCGCTGCTGGAAATGAACGTCACCAGCGCAGCCGCCCATTTTGGGGTAGAACCGCCAAAAACAGGGCGCGATCAAAAAAGTGGCGCGAAGAAGCGCAAGCAAATCGAGATTGAGGCAGAACGAATTTGTGCGCAGGTCGCCTATGGCTAAGTCAAATCGCTATCAAGCATTGATTTCGAAGATATTCTTCGATGGGTATCAACCCGGCAATGCGTCATTTGAATTTGAACGTGTCGCGCTCGAACACGGGGCAGAGGCGCTAGGAATCAAATTGCCGAAGAACCTTGGCGATGTGATCTATTCCGTCAGGTTCCGGACAGCCCTTCCGGACGACATTCTCGCCACCCAACCGCCAGGGATGGAGTGGATCATCGAAGGCGCTGGCAGGGCGGCATATCGTTTCAAACTTGTGCGCGTCAACCGTGTGGTACCTCGTGCAGACCTTGTACGAGTGTCTATTCCGGACGCAACGCCTGAGATCATCCGCGCCTACGCTCTGGATGACGAGCAAGCCTTGCTTGCAATCGTCCGCTACAATCGCCTGATCGACACCTTCTTGGGGCTGACGACCTATAGCCTTCAGAACCATCTCAGAACGACGGTCAAAGGCATCGGTCAGATTGAGATCGACGAACTTTACATCGGGCTCGATAAGCGCGGCTGCCACTATGTTATCCCCGTGCAGGCGAAGGGCGGTAAGGACCAGATCGGCATTGTTCAGACAACCCAAGATATCCGCTTTGTGGAACAGAAATTTCCGGGGCTGAGCTGCCGGGCAATTGCTGCGCAGTTCATGGAGGATCAGGTGATTGCTCTTTTTGAACTTACGCTGGAGGATGACGAGATCCGCGTTGTCGAGGAGCGGCACTACCGGCTTGTCCCAGCTCGCGACCTCGACCGACAGGCCATCAAGACCTATAGGTGACCCCCCCTGGCATGGTTCCTCCCCGGCCCCGAACGTATGCGGGGGGGCGCAGCGCGGCATTTCGCTAGCGACTGGCTTCTTCACCGGGGAATCCAGGCGGAAGCCACTTGACGGGTGATCTTGGAAAAAGCGACTCGTTATCAAAGGCTTGCGGAATCACGATCTCGGCGTGCTGGATTCTTTTGCGGAATCCAGGGAATCCAATTTGTGGAAGCCACCTCACCGCAATCCATCCAATGGAAGCCACCTGCCGGGAAGCCATTGAATCCGCGTGCATTTTCCGTTTGACAAAGCTGCCCCCCTTGACCTACCCCTTCATCATCGAAGAATTGCGCCCGGAGGATAACCCTCGCGGGCGCTTTCGTTTTTCCCATATCGCGGATTCCGTTCCGTTGGCATCGCCTAGCGCGCTTCGGCATGTCCGCCTGCCCGAGAGAGCCACCCCATGGACCTGGTTTTTGCACCGAGCCAGATCGAAACCTGGCCGCTCGACCGGCTGCGCCCCTATGCCCGCAACGCCAAGATCCACGGCACAGACCAGGTTGCCAAGATCGCGGCCAGCATGGCCAAGTTCGGCTGGACCGTGCCGTGCTTGGTGGCTGACGATGGCGAACTGATCGCCGGGCACGGCCGGGTGTTGGCCGCCATCATGCTTGGGCTGAAAGATGTGCCGGTGATCCGGCTCAGCCACCTAGACGAGTCCGAACGCAGGGCCTACCGCATCGCCGACAACAAGCTGACCGAGCTGGGCGAATGGGACGAGGCAATGCTACGCGACGAGATCGCGGGGTTACTGGCCGAGGATTTCGACCTGTCGCTGCTCGGGATCACCGACGAGGATCTGGATGCGTTGCTGCGCGATCCGGATCACGTGGAAGGCGGCGCGGTCGAGGGTGAGGATGACATTCCCGAGCCGCCGGTCACGCCGGTGTCGGTGCAGGGCGACCTCTGGCAACTCGGAACGCACCGCCTGATCTGCGGCGACAGCACGTCTGCCGATGTGGTCGGGCGGCTGCTAGGCGATGTGAAACCGCTATTGATGGTGACCGACCCTCTCTACGGAGTGGAATATGACCCGTCCTGGCGCAATCAGGCGGGCGCGGCCAAGACCAAGCGCACCGGCAAGGTGCTAAATGACGACCGGGCCGATTGGCGCGAAGCGTGGGCGCTGTTCCCCGGTGACGTCGCCTATGTATGGCATGGTGCGCTGCACTCCTCGACAGTAGCCGAAAGCCTGATTGCGGCGGGTTTCGCTGTGCGTTCGCAGATCATCTGGGCAAAGGACCGGCTGGTGCTCAGCCGCGGCGACTATCACTGGCAGCACGAACCCTGCTGGTATGCCGTGAAAACGACCGGCAAGGGCCACTGGGCTGGCGACCGCAAACAGACCACCCTCTGGCATATCTCCGGCAAGGACCAGGACGCGGCCACCGTGCATGGCACGCAGAAGCCAGTCGAATGCATGCGCCGCCCGATCTTGAACAACTCCAGTCCCGGTCAGGCGGTGTTCGAACCCTTCATGGGATCCGGCACCACGTTAATCGCGGCCGAGACCACCGGCCGCATCTGCTACGGCATCGAACTGAACCCGACCTATGTCGATGTGGCCATTGAACGCTGGCAGCAATTCACCGGTGCCAATGCTGTTCTGGCCGAGACTGGCGAGAGATTTGCCGACCTGAAGGCGAAAAGGCTGGCGGCATGAATGCGCCAATCGTGCCGCAGCGGATTTCAGAACTCGTGATCGGCGCGCATCAGATCGAGCGTGGCCTCGCGAACGTTGTCGGGTTTGGCTTTCGAACTTGGGGAAATGCCCACGCGTTCCTTGGCCTCGATGATCAGCATCGCGAGGTAGCTGTCACCTTCGGGCCATGAGCGATGCCAGCGTGCTGTGTACGCATCGCGCGCATTTCTGAGCGTG
>JANOQT010000069.1:0-20035 GCA_031415015.1 Paracoccaceae bacterium | reverse complement strand
GCTTCCACAAACAGCCGCGGATCGCGCCCGGTCTGTCCAGGATCAGATGACTTCCCAAGGCAATACGGCTCAACAGCTGCCCACTGGACATCGTTCAAAACTCCGCGCGTCAAGGCTGCTCTCCTCTGTTGGCAACCTTGAGTCAGACGTCAGCTGATTTGGGAATCCCGAACCTCAACAGTCCCCAGGCGGTTGCGGCAGGTCTTGGCGGGTATGTCTTCTACCCGCGTCATCGGAGACCGCCAAACAGGCACGGATCGCAGTGGACTGCAGGTGCGCATAAGACGAGGGCTGCGACACCGGGCCGATCCGCCAGCCGCCGGATCCGGCTGCCTGACGCGGGCAAGGTTGCCTTTCAAGCCCGCTCTGGCCGACAGGCCTTCACGCAAACCATCGCCATCGTCCTCGCAGCCGCACTGTTCGAACTGACCGGTTGCTTCGCGGTCTGGGGGTGGTATCGGCTGGACAAAGGCGCGGTCTGGCCGGTGCCCGGCGTGCTGTCGCTTGTCGATGGCGGGCAGGCGGGCCGGGCCTATGCGGTCTATGGCGTCTGCATCCTGGCATCGCGGGTCTGGCTGTGGGTTATCGAAGGCAACCAGCCCGGGACCGCCGGGACCTGACCGGGGCGGTGGTCTGCCTCGTTGGCGGGGGGATCATCCTGAAGGCCCCGCGCCGGGGGTGATCGCAAGCGTAGGGTGCGTGATTTCACGCACCGCCCCCGGTCAGAACAACTGCAACAACCGCTTGAGGTAGTCCAGTTCCTCGCCCGGGCGGGTCAGATCGCCAGAGCGGCGGCGAATCTCGTCCAGCAGTTCCTGCGCGCGGGCGTTAGGGTCGTTCTGCACCATATTCCTGTCCGACCCGATGCGCGCGCTGTCGCCCGGCTCGCGGCCCAACGGATCGGTGCCGTTCGGGTCGGCGCTGCCAAACTCGCGGTTCTCGCCGGTGGCGCCACGGTTTTCGCGCTGCTCTTCGGCCAGGGCCTCGCCGAAATTCTGCAAGCCGTCGCGCATCGCTTCCATCGCATCGGCCTGCCGGTCCAGCGCGCCGTCCAGATCGCCGTCGCGCAGCGCCTCTTCGGCCTCTTCCATCGCGCGGCCCGCATCATCCAGCGCCCGGCGGCCCGCTTCGCCCTGTTCGCTGCCGTCACCGGGCAACTCGCCGCTCTGCAGATCATCCAGACGTTCACGCAACGCGCGCTGCCGGTCGGTCAGCGAGCCTTGCTGGTCGCCGCCCTGCCCATCCTGCTGACCGTCCTGCCCTTGACCGGGCTGATCCTGCCCCGGTTCCTGCCCGTTCTCGCCCTGTTGTTCGTCACCCGGCTGCTGGCCACCCTCGCCCTCCTGCATGTCGCGGTAGGCGTCATCCGACAGGTCCTGCTGATCGCGCAGCGTCTCGCCCAGATCGCGCATGCCCTGCTGGCCGGGGGCCCCCTGGCCCTGTCCGCCTTCGCCCTGCACGACTTCCATGTTTTCCATGAACTCGCGCAAGCGTTCCATCAACTCGGCGGCCTCGGCGGTCTTGCCTTCTTCCATCAGGCGCTGCAATTCATCCAGCATTTCCTGCAACTGATCGGCGGACATCTGCATGCCCTGCATGTTTTCCGACTGCTGCCGGTCGCCCGGATTGCGCTGCGCCTCTTCGGCCAGCTCGCGGGTGTATTCCTTCAGCGCCTGCTGCATTTCCTTCATCAGCTGTTCGATTTCCTCGGGCGAGGCACCGTTCTTGATCGCCTCATCCAGCCGATCCTGCGCGCGTTGCAGCCGTTCCAGGGCCGAGTGCAGGTTGCCCTCTTCGACCATCAGCGAAATCTGCCACAGCTCTTCGGCCATCACATCGCGCTGCTCCACCGTCAGGGCGGCGGATTGCGCGTCCAGCGTGCGCATCAGCACCCGAAGCCGCAGGAAGGCACGGTCATGACGGATAAAGCCTTCGGGCGCGTTGGTGACGGCCTTCAATATCTGCGCCGCGCGGGGGGCATTGACGCGGTTCCACAACACATCGCGCCGCATCTCGATCAGAGCAGCCGCCAACGGGTCAAAAAACCGCTTGCCCGGCAGTGTGACGACATAGGGCGCCGACATCCCCTCCTGCCCTGCCGCATCAACGGCGGCAAACACCATTGTCACCGGCAGGTTGGCGAAAACGTGCTTGGACAGGTCGTCGATCAGGGTCTCGGTATAGTCCGTCCGCTTGCCGGACAATGGCATCGGCAGGTCAAGCACAACCGGCTCCACCGGCTCGGGGTCGGCAGCCAGCCCATGGCGACGGTCCAGCCCCGCCATGTCGAGGGTGATCGTCACCCGGCCCGCAACAACGCCATAATCATCGGTGGTCTTGAAGCCCTGCTTGAAGCGCCCATCGGCCTCGCGCCCCATCGCGCCCGACACCTCGATCAGCGGCAACCCGTCCGGCTTGGCGGTAATCTGCCATTCGCGGCCATTCGGGCCTTCGATGGCCAAACGACCGGATTTTATGACGCTCAGGTCATGCACGCCCCTGGTGGCATCCGGCACCGCTGCGACCACAGTCGCCGTCGCCGCAGGATCGGCAGGCGGCACCGGTGGCGGCACGGCCACGGTCTGCGCCACGGTCAGCGCACCTTCCGGGCCATAAAGGCGGATTTGCAGCCGGGTGCCGGTCGGAACCTCCAGCGTCTCGGCGGTGATATCGTTCAGATACAGTGACGGCTTGCCGGTGTAGGCCGGGGGTTGGGCCCAGGCCTCCCACGTCGGTCCCGCAGGCATCGCCTCGGCGGCTCCGGGGGCAAGGCCGGCAACCGTCGTGACCCGCCAGAACGACCCGAAGAACACCGCCATCACAAAGGCGGTCAGCGCCACATAGCGCAGCGAAAACGGGTCGCGCGAAGACAAGCGCAGGTCGGGCGCCACCGGCTGCGCCATAGCCGCGCGCTTGGCCATCCGGTCCTTGTGCGCCTGCCAGACCGCCAGCGACGCGGGGTCACCCGCACCAATCGCCTGCGTGTCTTGCAGTGCCGCAATCGGACGGCCCGGCATCGTGGCATCCAGCCGCGCCAGCGCATCCGCTTCGGTCGGGCGGCGGAACCGGCGATAACCGATGATCAGCAGTGCGCCAGCGGCGATTGCGATGATCCCGCCCGCGGCCTGCACCCATTGCAGCGACCCCAGATCCTGTGCACCAAAGGCCAGTGCCGCGATGGTGGCGACCAGCAGCGACCAAAGCGGCCAGAACGCGCGCGACAGCCGTTCCGCCCATAGTCCGACAAGCGTCAGCCGCATCGGCCAGACCAGGGATTTCAGGGGCGAAAGCGTGCTGCGTCCTGTCATATATCCTGCCTCAGGGCCGGACGACACGTCACAGCCATTCCGGGATGGTATCGCGGTTCAGGATTTCGTCAAAGGTCGGACGTGCCCGGATGACAGCGAAGTGATCCCCTTTGACTAACACTTCCGGGATCAAGGGCCGAGTATTGTATTCCGACGCCATCACCGCACCATACGCCCCCGCAGATCGGAAGGCCACCAGATCACCCTCGGCCACCAGCGGCATCTCGCGCCCTTTGGCGAAAGTGTCGCCGGTTTCGCACACCGGGCCAACCACGTCGAATTCCTGCGTGGGCGACGCAACGGGGGCCTCAATGACCGGCACGATGTCATGGTGCGCCCCGTACATCGACGGGCGGACCAAATCGTTCATCGCGGCATCAAGGATCAGGAAATCCCGCCCCTCGCCGTTCTTCACATAGATCACCGACGATACCAACACCCCCGCATTGCCCGAAATCAGCCGGCCCGGCTCAATCTCGATCTCGCAGCCCAGATCGCCCACCGTCCGCTTGATCAGCACGCCATAGTCGGTCGGCAAGGGCGGCGCAGAGTTGGAGCGTTCGTAGGGAATGCCAAGTCCGCCGCCCAGATCAAGGCGGGTGATCGTGTGGCCTTCCGACCGCAGGCGGCGGGTCAGGTCGGCGACCTTGAGGTAAGCCTCTTCGAATGGCGCAAGATCGGTCAGCTGGCTGCCGATATGCACGTCGATCCCGATAATCTGCAGGCCCGGCAGACGGGCGGCTTCGGCGTAAACCTCTGACGCGCGGGAAATTGGGATGCCGAACTTGTTTTCCTTCTTCCCCGTGGCGATTTTCTCATGCGTCTTCGCGTCCACGTCCGGGTTCACCCGGATGGTGATCGGCGCGACAACGCCAAGGCTGACCGCCACCTCCGACAGCGCCCGCATCTCGGGCTCAGACTCCACGTTGAACTGCCGAATGCCGCCGGTCAGCGCCAGTCGCATCTCGTCCCGTGTCTTGCCCACACCAGAGAACACGATCCGCTCGCCCGGCACGCCTGCGGCTTTGGCCCGCAGATATTCGCCACCCGACACCACATCCATCCCCGCCCCAAGATCGCCCAGCGTCTTCAGCACGGCCACGTTGGACAGGGACTTGATGGCAAAGCATACCAAATGCGGCAGCGGGCTAAGCGCTTCGGTGAACAGGTGGTAATGCCGGGTCAGGGTGGCAGTGGAATAGACATAGAACGGCGTGCCGACCGATGCCGCAATATCCGGGATCGCCACGTCTTCGGCATGAAGGATGCCGTTACGGTAAAGAAAATGGTCCATCTGCACCGCCCCCGAAGCCTTTGGCGCGTATAGCAGATGCCGCGCGCGGCGCAATTCACGCCGTAGTGCGTAACCGCAAGAACAGATACAGCGGCAGGCCACAGCTGACGCCGATACAAAAGGTGGCCGGGATGGCGATCAGGTTCAGCCAGGCCTTGCGCCCTGCGGTTTCCGCCAGCACCCAGACCGTCAGCGCGATGGCGGCAATCGTCAGATCCCAGGTCAATCCGGTGGTCGAAGCGTTGACGTACCAGGCGTCGATCAGACCGCCCAGTCCCGTGCCGGTTTCGCGCATGTACAACAGAAAGAAATACATCGGATGGATCGCCCCCCAGACCGCCAGCGCCAGGTAAACCAACCTCACCGCAGCACCATGCCGATCTGCGCCTCGCCCGACACACTGAGTCCGGATTTGGAGGGCGGCTCGGGCGCGCCGTCGGCACCACAGGCGGCAAGGGCAAGAAGGGCAATCAGGATCATGCGTCGCATCGGGACCTCTGGCGTCAGGGTTGGATGTAGACCGTGCCACCCCCGACACGGGCCGACAAGGTCGGGTTTACCGCCACGCCCTCCGGGGTAAAGACCATCCCGGTGGACAACATCGGTTCGGTGCAGGCGGCGACGGCCAAAAGCGTTGCAAGAACAATCGGTTTCATGGTTTTTTCCTGTGGAAAGTCACGCCGGACCAACATGTCTCAGCACCACCGTCACCCAAGCGTTTGCCGCCAGCGTGCCACCTGTGCGCGCACCTGATCCGGTGCCGTGCCACCATACGAGGTCCGGCTGCGGACCGAGTTTTCGACACCAAGCACCGCAAACACATCCTCCCGGATGCCCGGATGCACCGTTTGCATCTGCGCAAGCGTAAGTTCTGGCAGATCAATGCCCTGCCCTTCGGCCATCGCCACCAGCGTGCCAGTCACATGATGCGCCTCGCGGAACGGCAGGCCCAGTTCCCGCACCAGCCAGTCGGCAAGGTCGGTCGCGGTGGAAAAACCGCTGGCCGCGGCGGCGGTCAGCGCAGCACGGTTCGCGGCCATGTCGCCGACCATCCCCGTCATCGCGGCAAGCCCCAGCATCAGCGTGTCGGCGGCGTCAAACACCTGTTCCTTGTCTTCCTGCATGTCCTTGGAATAGGTCAGCGCGAGGCCCTTCATGATGGTGAACAAGGCCACCGTCGCCCCCAGAATCCGCCCCAACTTGGCGCGCAGCAATTCCGCCGCGTCGGGGTTCTTCTTCTGCGGCATGATCGAGGACCCCGTCGTCCACTTGTCCGACAGCCGCACAAACCGGAACTGCGCTGACGACCAGATCACCAACTCTTCGGAAAACCGCGACAGGTGCATCGCGGTGATGCTGGCCGCCGCCAGAAACTCCAGCGCGAAGTCGCGGTCGCTCACGCTGTCAAGGCTGTTCGCCGTCGGCCGGTCAAAGCCCAGCGCCTGTGCCGTCATGTGCCGGTCAATCGGAAACGACGTCCCCGCCAGCGCCGCAGCCCCCAGCGGGCATTCGTTCATCCGACGTCGGGCGTCCTGAAACCGGCCAAGATCCCGTGCGAACATCTCCACATAAGCCAGCATGTGATGCCCCCAGGTCACCGGCTGCGCGGTTTGCAGATGGGTAAAGCCGGGCATCACCCAATCGGCCCCCGCCTCTGCCTGCGCCAGAAACGCGCGCATCAGCGCCTCCAGCCCCGAAATCGCCGCATCGCACTGGTCGCGCACCCACAGGCGGAAATCGACCGCCACCTGATCGTTGCGCGACCGCCCGGTGTGCAACCGCTTGCCCGCATCGCCGATGATCTCGGTCAGACGGCTTTCGATGTTCAGATGGATATCCTCCAGTTCCACCCGGAACGGAAACTTTCCATCCTCGATCTCTGACAACACCGTGAGAAGGCCTTCCCCGATCGCCTCGGCATCCGTATTGCTGATGATACCCGTGGCGGCCAGCATCGCCGCATGGGCCCGGCTACCCGCGATATCCTGCGCGTACAGCCGCTGGTCGAAGCTGATGGAGGCGTTGATCGCCTGCATGATGGCATCCGGCCCAGCGGCAAAACGCCCGCCCCACATCTGGTTGGCGGAGGGGGTTTTGGGCGAAGCGGTCATGATGCGGCCTTGCGAGGGATGATGTGGCGTAAAACTTTGATGGTCCTTTATACGGCCTTGACGCTTGGTGCAAACATGGCCGCCGCCGATGTGGCCGCCCTGCGCGACGGCGACATGAAGAAGCTGGCGATCCACGCATCGCCCGCCCCGGTTCCCGATGCGGTGCTGCTGGATGCGGCGGACGCCGAACATTCCCTGACCGAGTTCAAAGGCAAGTGGGTGGTTCTGAACTTCTGGGCCATCTGGTGCGCACCCTGCCGGCAGGAAATGCCCTCGCTCGACCGGCTTCAGGCGGCGATGCCCGAGCTTGCGGTGGTCCCGGTCGCAACCGGGCGAAATGCGGTCGAAGGGATCGAACGCTTCTTTGCCGAGGCCGGCGTGCAGAACCTGCCGATCCTGCGCGACCCCAAGTCCGACCTCAGCCGCGCCATGGGCGTGCTGGGTTTGCCAGTTACCGTGATCCTGAACCCGGATGGCCAGGAAGTTGCCCGTCTGATCGGCGATGCCGAATGGGACAGCGACAGCGCCAAGGCGGTCCTCGCGGCTATGATGGGTGAATGACACGCGAATAAGGCACGAAAACCTGACTTGGCGGTCCTGAGCGGAAACTGAGGTCTTGCGCCGACTCAGCGTCAGGCGGACACTCTTTGCACCTGACGCCGGTATTTTGCGGCGCGGGATATTGCATTTTCATCAGGGATTCATGCCATGACCATTCATGAACTTCAGAAAGCCCTTCTGGCAAAGGGGTTCGACCCCGGGCCGGTTGACGGGATTGCAGGGCCGAAAACCCGCTCGGCGGTTCGGGCGTTTCAGGCCCAGAACGGGCTGGAGCCCAGCGGCATCGCCGGACCAAAGACCGCGGCAAAGCTGATGGGCAAGGCGGCAGCTGGCAGCGAAAAGGTCGCCGCGGCCGCCGTTGCAGGTGATATTCCCGCTGACCTGCCATGGCTGAACGAAGCCAAACGTCTGATCGGCACGACCGAGATCAAGGGGCCGCAGCACAACCCGGTCATCATCGGCATGGGACAGGCCGGCGGCGTCCAGATGACCGATGACGAGACGCCGTGGTGCGGCCTGTTCGTCAGCCATTGCATCGCATCCACCCTGCCGGACGAAGCGATGCCGGCAAATCCCCTTGGCGCGCGGCAGTGGCTGAAATTCGGGGACGAGGTGACCCCGCAGTTCGGATCGACCCTGGTTTTCTGGCGCGAATCGCCAAGCAGCTTCAAAGGGCATGTCGGGTTCTACTGGGCCGAGGATGACCTGCATTACCATGTGCTTGGCGGCAACCAGTCGGATTCCGTCAGCGTCACAAGGTTGATCAAGTCACGCCTTCTGGGCGCACGCTGGCCCCAATCCGTACCTCCCCGCAACATGCGCCGCATGGTCACGGGCGCCATGATCGAGGTGTCGGAGAACGAGGCATAGCGACCGCATCAGGCGGAATCACCTAACGGGCTTGGCCGATCGGTTGGCCGGGCCTTACAGATCGAACGTCGCAAACACCGGCACGTGGTCCGACGGCTGCTGCCACCCTCGCACGGCGCGCAGAATGCGGCTGTTGTGCGAGGCGCCCATGATATCCGGCGTCGCCCAGATGTGATCCAGCCTGCGGCCCTTGTCGGCGGTGTCCCAGTCGGCCGCGCGGTAGCTCCACCAGCTGTAAAGACGCCCCTCGGCAATGTCGTTGCGGGTCACGTCCTGCCAGCCGCCCGCCTCCATCACCGCGCCGAAATGCTCCACCTCAACGGGCGTATGCGAAACGATCTTCAACAGCGCCTTGTGATCCCACACGTCATCCTGACGCGGAGCGATGTTCAGATCGCCAACCAGAATCGCGCGGTCCGGCCGTTCCCAGTGGAAGAAATCCCGCATCTCGGTCAGGTAATCCAGCTTCTGGCCAAATTTCACATTCTCCTCGCGGTCGGGAACATCACCGCCCGCAGGGACATAGCAGTTGTGGATCGTGACCCCATTCTCAAGCCGGGCCGAAACGTGCCGCGCATGACCCAACTGTGCGAAATCCTTGTCGCCGGCATCGACAATCGGCAGCTTCGACAAGATCGCGACCCCGTTGTACCCCTTCTGCCCACGCGCCACTATGTAGCGGTAGCCCAGCGCCTGAAACTGCGCCAAGGGGATGTTTTCCACCGGGCTTTTGCATTCCTGCAGGCACAAGATATCCGGCATCTCTTCGGCCATCAGCCGCAGAACCAGCCCTTCGCGCAGGCGAACGGAATTGATGTTCCAGGTGGCAAGGGTGAAGGGCATCGGTGGCTCCGTCTGGCAGGGACGGTCGACCCTAAGGCCGACCGTCCCAAGGCTCAAGAGCGAAGGCTTGTTCGACGAAGCGGATCAGTCGTTCACTGTAAAGGTGCCGATGTCGCAGAGGTTCTGCTGCTGGGTCGCCTCGTCACCCTGATCGGTGACAAAGCGCAGGTCGTAGTCGCAAACGTCAAGGCCATCGGCGATGGTCACGTCGCCCGAAACACCGGGTTCGACCCCGTCAACCATCAGGATATTCTCGCCCCACTCATCCTCGCCGACCGGCGAGACGTACATCTCGACAATCATGTGCGAGCTGTCGTTGACGAGGGTGAAGACAAGGTCTTCGGCAAGAGCAGGGGTCGCAGAAAGCGCCGTCACGAGGGCGGCGAAGCCGATACGCATTTGATTCTCCGGTGAACTGCAGCCACAGCCAACCTGTGGAGCACCCCCTGCCTACCCTGAGGATGCGGTGAAAAAAAGGCCGGGCATGAAGCCCGGCCAGGTCCAACAGGGAGGATGCCGCGCCATAACCCCGACGCGACAAGGGGAACCATCAGCACAACCTGTGCATGCAAGAAAGGTAGCAAGCGAATCCGGCAACAATAAGCCCCAATGCGCAAGATTTCTGGGCTGTTGCAAGGCAGACGCATTTTCTGTTCTCTGCATTCCCGAATTGAAAAAACGGCCCGACGCACCACAGGTGGGCCGGGCCAGTCCAACAGGGAGGAGTGCCGCGTCATGCCCCCGACGCGGCCAGGGGGACTGTCAGGCCACCAGCCGGTAGCCGCCGCTTTCCGTCACAAGGATGCGTGCGTTCGAGGGATCGGGCTCGATCTTCTGGCGCAGGCGGTAGATGTGGGTTTCCAGCGTATGGGTGGTGACACCGGCGTTATAGCCCCAGACCTCGTGCAGCAGCACATCACGGGCGACGACGCCTTGCGACGCCCGGTACAGGAACTTCAGGATGTTGGTCTCTTTTTCCGTCAGGCGGATCTTCTTGTCCTTCTCGTCCACCAGCATCTTCTGGGCGGGCTTGAAGGTGTAGGGACCCATCTGGAAAACCGCGTCTTCCGACTGTTCATGGGTGCGCAACTGCGCCCGGATCCGGGCCAGCAGCACCGGAAACTTGAACGGCTTGGTCACGTAGTCATTGGCGCCGGAATCCAGACCCAGAATGGTGTCGCTGTCAGTGTCATGCCCCGTCAGCATCATGATCGGGCATTTCACCCCACCCTTGCGCATCCGGCGGCACAGCTCGCGGCCATCCGTATCCGGCAGGCCCACATCCAGGATCACCAGATCGTAAAGGGCCGCCTTGGACTTTTCCATGCCCTCGGCCCCAGTCCGGGCTTCGAACACGTCGAAGTCTTCGGTCATGACCAACTGCTCGCTCAGCGCCTCGCGCAGGTCATCATCATCATCAACAAGCAGGATTTTGCGAAGTTGGGCCATGGGAGCCTCCGTTGCTGTTACCGATGAAGTGCGCCGCGATCACAGGTCCTGCAAGATTTGCTACCATTCCCTCACGCGGTCGTGTCGGCTGACGGGTGAATGTTTCAATTTCGTCACCCGGGGGGTATGGAGAGGGCATGACATCTGCTTCTTTTCTAGCCCCCACCATCACCCAACGGCTGACCCGCGCCCGTGGCGATCTACGCATGGGCGTGCCGGTCGTGCTGACCGGCGGCGGCGATGCGGCCCTTGTGGTGGCGGTCGAGGCGCTGGACGCAGACCGTCTGGCTGCCCTCAGGGCCTTTGGCACCCCGGTTCTGGCAATCACCGCGCGGCGGGCGGAAACGCTGAAGGCGCGCGCTTATGACGGCGATCTGGCGCGGATTACGCTGCCCGCAGATGCCGGGATGGACTGGCTGCGCGCGCTGGCCGACCCGGCGGATGATCTGCGGATGCCGATGAAAGGCCCGCTGCAGTCGCTGCGCGACGGGTCTGCGGACCTGCACCGCGCCGCAATTGCGCTGGTGAAATCGGCACATCTGTTGCCGGCGGCGGTGCTGGTTCCGGTGGCCCGCGCTCTGTCGGTGGCCAGTGACAACGCTCTGACGCTTCTGACGCTGGAAGAGATCGGCCCCGCCCTGACCGACCTGTCCCCGATGGCCGAAGTGGTTTCAGCCCGCGTGCCGATGGCCGCCAGTCAGGCCAGCCGCGTTCATATCTTCCGCCCTGAGGACGGCACCGAGGAACATTATGCCATCGAGATCGGCCAGCCCGACCGCAGCCTGCCGGTGCTGGCGCGCCTGCACTCGGCCTGTTTCACCGGCGATGTGCTGGGCAGCCTGAAATGCGACTGCGGCCCGCAACTGCGCGCAGCACTGGCGCATATGGGGGCAGAAGGGGCGGGAGTTTTGCTGTATCTCAATCAGGAAGGGCGCGGCATTGGCCTTGCCAACAAGATGCGCGCCTATTCGTTGCAGGATCAGGGCTTTGATACGGTCGAGGCGAACCACCGGCTGGGCTTCGAGGATGACGAGCGCGATTTCCGCATCGGGGCCGATATCCTGCGGCGGATGGGCTTTCACGCAGTGCGGCTGATGACCAACAACCCGCGCAAGATCGCCATGATGCAAGGCTGCGGCCTGACCGTGACCGAACGCGTGCCACTGCATGCGGGCCAGACGGCGCAGAATGAGGGGTATCTGGCGACCAAGGCCGCGAAGTCGGGGCATTTGTTGTGACGCCCGAAGATATCGTCGTCACCCGCTGGGGCGCGCGCTTCATGGGGCGGCGGTTCCCTTGCGCCATCGGGCGCGGCGGGATCACGGACCGGAAACGCGAGGGTGACGGCGCCACACCAGCGGGTACGCACCGGATTGTGGGCATGCTGTACCGCCCCGACCGGATGGCGCGCCCCGCCGATTGGGCGCTGCCCATCGGGCTGTGTGACCTTTGGTCAGACGATCCGAAAGATCAGGACTACAACCTCATGGTCCGCGCACCCCACGCTTTCAGCCACGAACGCCTGCACCGCGCCGATCCGATGTATGACCTGATCCTGATCACCGACTGGAACTGGCCCCGCTCGGTGCCGGGGCGCGGCTCGGCAATATTCGTCCACCAATGGCGCAGACCGCTGGCCCCGACTGCCGGATGCGTCGGGTTTTCCCGGGCCGATCTGCGCTGGATCGCCCCCCGAATCACGCATCAGACACGATTGATCATCCGGGGTTGAGCCCCCTTCCCAAACCGCTTTGGATTGCCTATTCTGCCACGCGGAAGAGGGAGGATGACCATGGCCAGAACGCCGTCCAGCGCGGATGACGCGATCTTTGACCTGCGGTTGGCCCGGTCTGCCCCCGATCTGTGGCCCATGCTGGAAACCTTGTATGGCCACCGTCCGGATTACGCCGATTTCCAATCGGCACTGCTGAAGGCCCTGCGTACCGGCTGGAACGACCGCCCCGCAGACCTGAAACACCTCGATCTGAAGCGCGATCTTGAACCCGACTGGTTCCAGCGCCCGGATATGGCGGGCTATGTCTTCTACATCGACCGGTTCAACGGCACCTTGCGCGGCATCCTCGACAAGCTGGACTACCTCGAAGACCTGGGCATCACCTACATCCATCTGATGCCCTGCCTCAAACCCCGCCCCGGCGACAGCGACGGCGGCTATTCGGTGATGGATTACCGCCAGATCAACCCCGATTTCGGCACGATGGACGATTTCGAGGCAGTGAGCGCAGCCCTGCGCCAGCGCGGCATGTCACTGTGCATCGACCTGGTGCTGAACCATACGGCCAAGGAACACGCCTGGGCAAAAAAGGCCGCGAAGGGCGATGCTGCCTATCAGGATTACTACCTGATGTTCGACACGCCCGACGTGCCGAACCGCTATGAACAAACGCTGGTCGAGGTGTTCCCGGCCAACGCGCCCGGCAATTTCACCTATTACCCGGCGTTCGGCAAATGGGTTTGGACCACGTTCAACGAACACCAGTGGGACCTGAACTGGGCCAATCCGGCTGTGTTTCTGGAAATCGTCGAGGTCATGCTGTTCCTCGCCAACAAGGGCGTCGATGTGCTGCGCCTTGATGCGGTGGCCTTCATGTGGAAACGGATGGGTACGCGCTGCCAATCGGAACCCGAAGTGCACATGCTGCTGCACGCCTTGCGCGCCTGCTCGCGCATAGCCTCTGCAGCCGTGATCCATCTGGCAGAGGCGATCGTCGCCCCCGCCGAAATGCTGCCCTACCTTGGGCGGGGCAAGCATGACGGCCGCGAAGGCAACCTCGCCTACCACAACTCGCTCATGGTGCAATTCTGGTCCGCGCTGGCCACCCGCGACACCCGGCTGATGACCCATGTGCTGGGCACCCATTTCCCCGACCGGCTGACCAATGCGACCTATGCCACCTACATCCGTTGCCACGACGACATCGGCTGGGCCATCACCGACGAAGATGCGCAAGCGGTCGGCGCATCGGGCCACGGCCACCGCAATTTTCTGTCGGAATTCTATGAGGGCGGCTTTTCCGGCAGCTTTGCAATTGGCGCGCCGTTTCAGGTGAATGAGGCAACCGGCGACAAGCGGATTTCCGGCAGTCTTGCATCGCTGGCCGGGTTGGAGCGGGCCGCGGGTGATCCGGCGCAGCAGGAGTCCGCCGTGCAGCGCATTCTGATGGGGCACGCGCTGATCGCCGCTTACGGCGGTATCCCGTTGATCTACATGGGCGACGAGCTGGCCCTGACCAATGACCACGGGTATCTTGAGGTGCCCGAACACGCCCATGACAGCCGCTGGCTTCATCGCCCCCGGATGGATTGGCGGTCCGCCGCCCTGCGCCATGACGGGTCCACACCGGGCGCGCGCGTGTTCGCAGGCGTGCGGCACGTTCTGGCACGGCGCAAGGCGACGGCGGCGTTGCATGCCGCAGTCCCGGTCCGGGTGGTAAGTTCCGGCCTGAACGGCGTCTTCTCGTTCGCCCGGGTCGCGCCGACCGGGGCCGTCCTGTGCCTGTTCAACTTCACCGAAAGCTGGCAACGGGTGCCCGAGGCGTGGGCGCGCGCCGTGGGCGTCACGCAGATGCACGATGCGCTGTCAGATCAACCGGTTCTGCCGCATGACGGCCACATCGCCTTGCCACCCTATGCAAGGGTCTGGCTGACCTGAGGTTTTGCCGACTGGACGGTTTACCTCAGTTCGGGCAAATCTTCCGTGAGGTGACGTGGGAGAGATGTGCATGGCGCTGACGCGACGGGCGGCCCTGTTCGGGGCCGGGGCGGTGGTGGGGGCGGCAGCCACCCGATTGACGGGCGCGCAGAACCCCAGCCTTGACGGGGTTGCGATCATTGCCCCGCAAAGCGGAAAAACCACCCTGAACGACGCCTCGCTCATGTCGGCAACCCCGGTCTTCAAACACATCGTGGTCAAGGAGGCCCCCGGCGATGCGCTGGTCACAGCCTTGCGCGCGGAACTGAAAGCGGCCGAGGCCGAAAATCGCCCCGTCAACATCGGCGCGGCCCGGCATACCATGGGCGGGCAGGCAATCCCGCGCGACGGCCACGCGATTACCCTCGATTTCCCCTTCGTCTCGGTGGAAACCGGGGCCGATACCTACACCGTACAGGCCGGCACCCGCTGGCATCAGGTGATCTCGGCCCTTGATCCCTTTGGGCTCTCTCCCAAGGTCATGCAATCGAACAGCGATTTCGGCGTCGCCTCGACCTTTTCGGTCAACGCGCATGGCTGGCCCTGTCCGTTCGGCCCGATGGGATCGACCGTGCGGTCGGTCGGCATGGTGCTGGCCGATGGTACCTTCCTACGCGCCTCGCGCAGCGAAAACGCCGATCTCTTCGCCGCCGCAATGGGCGGTTACGGCCTGATCGGCCTGATCACCGATCTGGAGGTAGAGGCCGCGCGCAACATGCTGCTGGAACCGTCCTTCGAAAAGATGCCCGCCGCTGATTTCCCCATCGCCTTTACCGGCGCAATGGATGGCACGATCCCGATGGCCTACGGGCGGCTGAACATCGACCGCGAGGGGTTCTTTGACGACGCCATGCTGGTCACCTACCGCGAGGTCGAAGGGGAAATACCCCCCGCATCCGGCTCCGGTTTCCTCTCCAAAGTCTCGCGGCACATCTTTCGCGCGCAGTTGGGCAACGAATGGGTCAAACGCCGTCGCTGGGGGGTGGAAACCGGCATCGGCGCCAGTCTGCAAGGCGCGGCCAGCCGGTCCAGCCTGATGAACGAGCCGGTGATCACGCTGGACGATGGCGATCCAACCCGCACCGATATCCTGCACGAATACTTCGTCGCCCCCGACCGGTTCGGTGATTTCGTGACCGCTTGCCGCGCGATCATTCCCGGCAGCTATCAAGAGCTGTTCAACATCACCCTGCGCTATGTGGTCCAAGACGCCACCTCCCTTTTGTCCTACGCCCCGCAAGGCCCACGAATCGCCTCAGTCCTGCTGTTCAGCCAGGAAATGACTGCGCGGGCCGAAGCGGACATGGCGCGGATGACCGCAGAACTGATCGAGGCGGTGATTGGCATGGGCGGCAGCTATTACCTGCCCTACAGATTGCACGCGACGCCGGACCAGTTTGCCCGCAGCTACGCCCGCGCGGCGGATTTCGTGGCGCTGAAACGGCAGGTCGATCCGGGGCTTCGGCTGCGGAATGCACTGTGGGATACCTATATGGCGGGGATGTAAGGCAATGGTTCTGAACCAGAAAATCGCACTGGGCTATGCGGTCGTGCTGGCGGTTGTCGCCTCGCTCAACTACCTGCCCATTCCCGGGATCATCGACGCCGAGGGCCGCACCTTCGGCATCTTCGCGCTCGATGTCTTTGACGACGCCCTGCACGCGGCCTCTGCGATTTGGGCACTGGCGGCGGCGCTGATCTCGGCCCGTGCGTCGCGGATGTTCCTGATCCTGTTCGGCGCGCTGTACTTCTTGGACGGGCTGCTGGGCTGCTTTGCCGGCTCGGGCTTTCTCGACCTTGGCATCTTCACCTGGGGGGTTCTGGACATCCCGCTCAGCCTCAAAGTCCTGTCCTCACTGCCCCACATCCTGCTGGGCGGCTTTGCCCTGATCATGGGTCTGCGGCGGTGAGGCGGCTGTTCCGCTGGCTTGGCCGGATCGTTCTGGCCCTGCTGCTGGTCGTCGCGGGCCTGCTGTCGCCCTTGGTCTACATTGAAACCATGTGCCGCCCGCAGGGCCAATCCGCCGGTTATACCCCGCTCCTCCCCCCGGAATGGCAGCGCCCCGAAGGCCGCACCCTGCTGACCTACCCGGAATGGCACATCGTTCACGCCTACGACGACTATGCCGAGGTGATCCGCACCGGCAATCCGCACCAGTTCGGGTTTCTGACCTCGATCACCGGTTTCTGGTCGTCGCTGTGTGCGCTGTCGCAGGCGTCCGGCGCCCATGGCGGCTTTGACTGGACGACGAAACAGACGATCTACACCATCGGCGTCAGCTTTACCGCCGAACTGCTGGCCAAGGCGGCTTATGAGGAAACCTTGGGCCGCGCCGCCACCTGGGTCCGGGGCAGCACGCGCGCGCCGCTGGATGACCTGTCGGCGCGACAGGCCAGCGATTACGCCACCTTCCTGCAACAGGTGCCGTGGTACAAATGGGATTTCACGACGGATGCGGCAGCGCTAGATGCGGCGACCGATGCGTTCCGCGATCGTGAGCGGCGCTTTGCGCTGGGCATCGAGTACCGGGTCAAGGCGTCCTACGCCCGTGTGATCGCAGCCGCCGTCGCCGCGGTCGGCGAGGATCAGCTGCGCTTGCGGGCGGTGGTCACCGGCATGACCGCCGAGGCCCTGGCCGCGCTGCCCGATGTGTCGGTCGTCGCCACCCGCCCGGAAGGGGTTGAGATCGAGGCCCCCCGCTACCGCGCCTTTACCCGTCTGGCCGAAACCATCGCGGCGCAGGGCGGCCGTTTTGTCGAGATTGCCGGGAACGATGACATCCTGTTCACCGTGATCACCGATGCGGCCAAGATGCCGGGTGCCGTCCATTCCTTTGCGCGGCAGGGCAATCCCGGCTACCGGCATCTGGTGCTGTTGCCGGTTGCGGGTCTTGCCGCCGCGCTACGGGCGCTGCCCGAGGGCGCGTTGGAACATATCCATGACTATTGACCGCAAACGCTGGCTTTTGGCGGTGCCGCTGGTCGTCACAGGCTGGCTTGCCGTGCTGGCCACAGTGATGCGGCTTGGCGGCGACGCCCCCGCCGCGCTTGTGATGCTGCCGCCCGAGGGGTTCATCGCCACCCTGCCGGACGGGGTGGCCATCGTGTCGCGCGGGCGGTTCAGCGTGACAGTGCAAGGCGGCGAGGGACTGGTCGCCACCCTCTACACCCTTGGCGCGCCGTTGGTGCTGCCTGCCGGTCTGACCGGCTGTCTGCCTCAGGCGGGATAGGCCCGCGCGCCAAAGATTGCCGATCCCACCCGGATATGGGTGGCGCCGTGGGCAATCGCTGCCTCAAAGTCGCTGCTCATCCCCATGGACAGGCCCGTCAGCCCCTGATCCGCCGCCATCTGCGCCAGCAGGGCGAAGTGCGGGGCCGCATCTTCGCCCTCGGGCGGGATGCACATCAGGCCGTGCAGCGGCAGGTCCATCGCCCGGCAGTCGGCCAAGAACCCCGCCAGATCGCCGGGCAATACCCCGGCCTTCTGCGGCTCTGCCCCCGTGTTCACCTGCACGAACAGGTGCGGACACACGCCCCGCGCCTGTGCCAGCCCGGCCAGCTTTTGCGCCAGCGACGGGCGGTCCACGGTGTGGATCGCATCGAACAACTCCACCGCCAGCTTGGCTTTGTTGGTCTGCAACGACCCGATCATGTGCACCTGCACCGCGCCGAACCGGTCGCGCAGGCCGGGCCATTTCGCCGCCGCCTCCTGCACGTAATTCTCGCCGAACACGCGGTGCCCTTCGGCCAGCACCGCCTCCACCCGCTGCAACGGCTGTACCTTCGACACCGCGATCAGCGTCACCGACCCCGCCGCGCGCCCCGCCGCAGCAACCGCCGCGCGCATCCGTTCCGTGATATCCGTCAGCCCCATGCCACGCCCCCAAGGTTCTGGCAGACCCTGGCCCCCGCCGCGCAAAAAGAAAAGAGCGGACCCGAAGGCCCGCTCTTTCAAGCTTCGTCTGATCCCGAAGGATTAGAACGAGAACTTCACGCCGAGGTCGGCGAAGGTTTCGTCGGGGACGATACCATCGTTGTTCTGCATCACAACGCCGCCAGCGAGCGTAGCGCCGCCGCCGAGGTCGTAAGTAGCGCCGAGGCCGATGTGCTGGGTGTCCAGCGAAGCACCGGTATTGCCGAAGTCAGTGTAGAAACCGGTGACCTTGATCGCGCCAGCAACATAGTCAACCGACAGAGCGTAGGTTGTGTCTGTGCCAGCAACGTCGCTGTCCGAAGCGCGTGCCTTGACGGTCGCTGCGCCGAAGGTGGCCGAGCCGGACACGGAGACGAGCGACTCGGTGTCATTCTCTTCGTAGCCGATTGCTGCCGAGTAGCCGTCAGCCGAGTACTTCACAGCGATGTTTGCTTCGTCATCGGTGTCAGCGTCTGCGTCAACGTTCCAAGTTTGGCCAACACCCAGACCGAACGTCAGGGCACCGGCGCTGTATTCATAGTAAACAGCGGTTTTGGTCGTATCGATGAAGCCGATTTCCTGCAGGTCGTCGTTCGGGCCGTAGCCAACGCCGGAAACCTGACCAACCAGAGCGTCGGCAGCGCCGCCAACGTCGCCCATGGTCAGCTTGCCGAACGCGCCCGAGATGAACACGGTCGAGTCGCCGTTGCTGTCGCCGTCTTCGTCACCACCGGCGTCGCTGTTGTTGCCGCCGGTCTGGTCAGCGCGCATCGACGCACCGAAGGTCAGGCCGCCATCGGTTTCACCCGAAGCAGTGAAGACGATCCGAACACGCGACGAGAAGTAGGTCTGGCCGCCGCCGAGATCGAGCGTGCTGTTGTAAACGAGACCCATGCGGGCGGAGCCCGAAACAGCAACTTCCGCGGAAGCAAAACCAGCCGATGCGGCCAGGATGCTAGTCGCGAGGAGAACCTTTTTCATGTCTTTTTCCCTCTTTCTTCAAGGTAAGCCCGCCGCAGGGGAATCCGCAGGGGAATGAACCGTATTTCGCCCCAGACGCCCCGGATTGCAACGCCAACAGTCCGTCGCCGCCAAAAGGTCCGAAAGTTGGTGCAGCAAAGCCACAGGTCGGAATTCCCCACCCAGCCCTCGCGCGCGGGCCTCTGCGGATTGGCAGGCCTGCCGTGTGGACAGGAAAGCCCTTGGCAGGCCCCGGCCCGTCGGCTAGACAGCAAACACCGGACTTGAGGGTGACTGTATATGATCTTGCACCGCGTCGCACGGATGGCACTGGCCTTGGGGCTGGTTTGCATGCTTTCCGCGTGCGGGGGCGGGTTTGCCAGTGGCGACAGCGGGTTGTTCCGCCGATCCTCGGCCACAATCCCCACCGACGGCCAGCTGACCCGCAAGGAACGCGCCGACGCCCAGCGCGCCGCCAACGCCGCCGCGAACACCGACCGGCAGGAAAAGGGCTCTACGGTCTGGGATCTGTTTTCCAACAATGACGACCCGAACACCACGGTCGAGGTGAACAAGTACATCTGGCAGGCCTCGCTTGAGGTGCTGAACTTCCTGCCCATCGAATCGGTTGACCCGTTCACCGGCGTCTTTGTCACCGGCTATGGTCGCCCGCCCGGCGGTGGCCGCGCCTACCGCGCCACGGTCTATGTGCAGGACCCGGCGCTTGACGCACGCAGCCTGAAGATCGCGCTGCAGGGTCAGGGCGGCGGTGCCGTCGCCCCCGAAACCGTGCGCGCCATTGAAGACGCTATCCTGACCCGCGCCCGTCAACTGCGCATCCGCGACAGCAAGCTGTAAGCAGCGGGGGGCCAGTGTGTGTGTTCACATAGTCTGACTACCCCGTTTCAGAAGGTTTGAGGCCGAAAGAGGCCGTCTGAGGGCGGATGGTGCGGGATCAGCTGATGATAGCTGATATTTGGCGATTGGCGCTTTGACCGTTGCGTTCGGTTGCCC
>JANOQT010000068.1:0-51487 GCA_031415015.1 Paracoccaceae bacterium | reverse complement strand
CCGCCAAGCTCAACGGCGTCGATCCCCAAGCCTGGCTCGTCGACACCCTCGCCCGCATTCCAGACCACAAGATCAACCGGATCAATGACCTGCTGCCATGGAACCTGCGGTAATGGCAGTCAGACCGGACGGTTACGTTTTGCCTTCTTCATAACGGACAGATACTTCAGCTTAATGCTGAACCGCATGCGATATGCTGATGCATTGGTGCATCCATCCAGCACTCTGCCCCAAGGGGCTGGATACTGCTGAAATTTCAGTGAGAAGTGGTGCCGCTGAAGGGACTCGAACCCCCGACCCCATCATTACGAATGACGAAAACACACCAACACTCGGTGGTGTTTGACATTATTTACCCCACAAAATCAGTTGCTTGACCAACATTCGGTTGTGATGCGGTGGTGTTAGAACGTATCGTGAACTTTGTGAAAACCGCCGTTTTACAAGGAGCCACGAGATGCCTTCGACCCGCTTCACCGACACGAATCTCAAGACACTGTCCGCCGACAAGACCACCTGGTTCGGTGCGCCCATGCGTTCGAAGTGGTGGCGCAGCATGTCGAGTTGTTCCGGGCTGTAGGTCATCGGAGTGGTGTCGCTGGTGCCGAGGCGTTGGTTGCGCGTCACGGGGGCGTCTGGGGTGGACAGTCGGGGGTTGTTCATCGGGTAACCAGATGGCAAGCATGACAGTTGAACCTTCGATCCAGCCGGACGGCGCGCTCCTGCTCAAAGTGAAGTCAGATGATTTCCCGACGAAGGACGCTTTCTGGAATGGTGGGGGCCTCAAGCTTGCTCTGCAGGCAGTGCGCGAAGGCCTCGGTGCTGGTGTTTCGCCCGACATGCGACTGGTCAAGTTCTTCGAAAGCAACGGCAAGGGTCGGGACGTTGAAGTCGAGTTGCGCCGCTTCGATGGAACGCTGATCGAGGTTGATGGTCGCTGAGTAACCTTCGCGTAGCGCGTCAGCGAAGGCCGCTGCATCGCGCGCGCCACGCGGACATGGCGATGAGGCACGACCGCGAGCGCTGCGGGCGCTGGCTGCGGCTTGACGACACGTCCCCGCTGTCACTGGAACCAGAATCATTGGCTCCCAGTTGTCGTCGTGTTACCGCGCACTTGCCCAACGGCTCAGAAAGAATCCTGGGGTATTGACACCGAAGCCGTTCGGAGTCCTGCGCGCTTGCCCCCGATTCGCGCGCGGGTTACACTGTGATTCGACGTGGAGGAAGTGCTTGCCGATGCAAAAGTTGCCCCAGACAATGGATCGCGAGTCGTTAGCGGGCGCGTGTTTTGCTGGTAGTCGAGCAAGACGTTGGGAGGTTTTTGGTGCGCTATAGGAAGGCACCGATCCTCGAAGCTGCTCTTGAGTTTAGGTGGCAGCCAGAAAGGCCGCTGGACGCCATTCGTGCATCGGCAGGCTTGCCCGCTTTTTCGGACTTCGAAGCGCCGAAGGAGCGCAAGCTTGTCAACGCCACACTTGATCTCCAGGGTGGTGAGATCAGCCATGAAAGCAGGGAAGTAGGGTTCGAGCTTGCTCTCAAGGATGGATCTCAAGTTTGCATTCTTGAAGCTGACAAGTTCGTTTTCGTTCAGCGAGCGCCCTACGACCAGTGGCAGACTTTCTCTCAGCGGGCTCTCAGCCTACTTGAGCCTGTTGCCTTGAGCCTCAACGTTCATGAGTTCAGCCGCGTAGGAGTGCGGTTTGTGAACCGTATCGATATTCCTCAGGACAGCAGTGCAAACGTCAACACGGATGACTACATCACTGTCAGTTTCAATGGACCGCGGACTGATAGGGATGTGGTACATGAGTTCCAAATGCGTGTGGTCAAGCCGACGCTGAAAGACGGCATCTCCTACGCACTTGTGGTCGCAACTTCAGGTTCTCTGCTGCCCGGTCACAGCAGCATAATACTTGACATAGACGTCTTCACTGATGGACCGGCTCCTGCTTCCGGCGCGGCTTTCGAAAAGCTTCTGTCTGAGATGAGAGACGAAAAGAACGACATATTTCATAGCTGCCTGAAGAAACCAGCTGTCGCTTTGTTTGGAGGGGTGGAGGAATGACCTACATTGATACGGGGGCGTTGGGTCAAAGAACCCGCGCAGGAGACGGGCGATCATCCTTTGCGCACTCTGTCGTCGATGGCTTCAGACGAATGATCAGTATTGGCCAAGCTGGTTACCTCGTGATCGAGGATGATTGCACTCGGTCTGAAGGGACGCCTCGCGAAAGACGGCTGGAGGAGATCCAGCTGGTCATTTCCAGCATTTCCATGCACCTTCCAAAAGGTTTCGCGGTTGGCCTAAACGGCCAGTTCGCGAACATGATGGCTGAGGATGCGTGGGAAGATAATGACGTGTTTCCGTCCATTCTCTCGCTGAAGGCATTCTTGCTGATGCTTATTTCCACACACGCCACGCAGCGGCCAGGGATTGGGACAAACGGGCGCGGTTCCATCACTGCGGTCTGGCGAAACGGCGAGAACAGACTCACGATTGACTGCTTGCCGTCTGGAAACACACGCTGGGTCCTTACGCGGGTGAACGCGAACGGAGAGGTCGAACGGGCTGCGGCAGAGTGCCAACCCCACCGTCTCAGCGAAGTGCTGAACGCATACGGGCCTGAGGTTTGGTTTGGTCAGTGAAGGCGATGAACTTCCGAACCCTAGCACGGTTGTGCGGTACGTTGGGTTCAACCAGATGGAGCATTACGGCGGCAACGTAGTCGGTCCCTTGCCGACCGCTTTCGAGGGTCGAGCGACGGACGACTCGTTGTCAGTAAAGTGGTGCGAGTACTTTGTTGGCGACCCTGATCACCAACTTCGGTGCGCGATTGAGACTATTCGTAGTAGTATGAATGTTAAGGCAAAGGCCTGTTTTTGCGTTGCCCGAACCGATCACTTGGCCGCAGCAGGAGCAACCTTTGGCAGAGCGCCGAAAGCGGTATACCTTCCGGTGCACGGTAACGACGCGCATGCCGGAATACTTGACGTGATGCCGGCCGACCTTGAAGCCATCACCGAAGACGAGCTTAAGTTGCTAGACCTGCTTGCGGGACAAGCATGGTCTCGCTTCCTGACACGAGAAATGGCCGATGAACTTCCATTGGCGCAGTGTGAGAAGTCGCCGGACGTGGCGTAGCGCAGAGTGCCGCTACGACTGATTCCACCTTGCGTGGCGCACCCCGAGCGTATAAACGGCGCCTCGCGTAGCCCCAATAGCTCAGCTGGTAGAGCACTTCATTCGTAATGAAGGGGTCGGCGGTTCGAATCCGTCTTGGGGCACCACTACCTTAACCTGCCTGCATTCCTGTCGCATGAGCGTGTGCCTTCTCGACCTCGGACCAGCGTGAAGTCATGGGCAGTGCGATCATGTTCAGGATCAGCCAGCAAGCGTAAGTCACTTCTGGGTCCCAGAAGATGCCAACTGCCATTTTGCCGTGAGCGATCTCGTGCCGGACCGCGGTTCCCCCCTGGAATGCGAACAGTGACTCGATCTCATGGATGTAGCCGTCCGGAAACATTCCCTCCAACGGTCCTCGCCACTGCCTATCGCGGTTAAGCAGCAATGACAGAGATGCCTCGCTCTGTAGACCATTCTCATTGGTGATCGTGGTGTCGATTCCGTTCAGAGCAAGTGCTTGCCTGAGCGTGTTTTCAAGTTGCGGAACGAGCAGTGACGCTGCCTCGAGGTTTTCGCCCTGCAGGAACGCAGAGAGGCCCTTAGCAAAGATACGATGGTGGCCGGGTGGCACGAGAATGCTCTCTCTGACCATTGCCTCGATTGCGTCCACGCTGAAGCAGTGCTCATCTGCCATCGTTCTTCGGATCGGATTGATGGTGCCGACCACAACTATCTCGCGGGTGTGCCTGCGGTTAAAGCTCATCAGCCATCGCATCTGATTTTCATCGCCTGCGCCAGAAGACCGGAAGGTGACACGGCCCTGAGATTCATGGACTTGCATTGGTATCAAGGCCTGCAACGGATGCTCTCGAGAGTGCCGCTCAGCTTCCTGCCGACAGGTCTGCTCACTTGGAAGTCGTTCGCAGAAGAAAAGGCGCAGAAGAGCTTGGGGGAAGGACTGACTTTGAACATCTGCAACTGCTGCATCGACTAACGTAGAAAGATCAATCTCATGAGAGAAGCTACCCATTTCGTCACGGATGTTGGCTTGGACACTGCGCAGCTTCTCCTCGATTTCAGATCGTTCGGCTCGGGTGTCTGGAGCTTGGCGAAGCGCCTCGATTGCATCTCTTAAGAAGGCGCTTTTCAGCATTGAGGAGTCTGTCAACTCTGCCTTCTGCTCGTGGCATCCTGCGATACCTCGAACACACCGATGCATGCCGACCGTGTCATTCACTAAGCGGTAAGCGCGAACTGCTGTTTCGAGAAGCCACTTCCTTGCCTCGGGGTTAGTGGCCTGCACGTCCAGTGCGGCGAGACGCTCTGCTTGATCTGCAATCCTGTCCGGTGGAGTAAGTCGATGGTCGAGATCAACCTCGGCCAAACGACAGAAGTCGCTGCCGCGATTGTCATCTGCCGATGTCTGCACAAGGTCCGAGATAAGGTTCTTGATCCGATCAGCGGAGCTCAGTTGCCATCGCGCAGTTCTAGATATCCGGGCGGCGCGCACGGCCATATCCTTCGCACGCACGCACCAGGCGGAGTCGTTGTTGAACGCCATGGTTGCTCCGCCCGCAAGAAGCACTTCAATACCATCGCAGTAGCTGTGGACGGCAAGGTCGGCTGAGTCCTGACGCTTACGTTGCATAGTCCAGGCAACGTCTGCGAGGCGAGCCTTCAAGCCGACGTTTTCTATCGTCGGCGCGAGTTCTGCAAGAATACCGATTTGATCTGTCAGGAGGTCGCTTGGGACCAAGGATCGTCGTCCTTCCATCACCATCATTGGTTTGAACGGTTCACCAGCGTTGTCTGGTTCGGTATGGTAGTTCGTCACACTCTGAAGCAGGCGAAATGCGGCCCTATGGTCGTCGGGCCTTTTTTCCGCGATTTCAGCGAGTTTCCGGTTAAGGTCGTGGCAGTCTATGCTGCGCTCGTCGATCAGCGCATCGTTCACATCTATGGCCATCATCTCTGCAAGCGAGACAACGAACGTGACACCGGGAATCTCTTGCTCAGGTGTTTGTTCGGACATTGGGCTGCCTCTGATTTGGGTCTTGCCATCTACGCGCTTCATGGAATCAAGAATAGTGGGAACGCCATGACCATCCATGCCCCGTCCCTGCAAGCGCAACCAGCAACAGCGAGGGAGGCTTAATGGCAAGGGCGTCGGCCTTCCTGGCACACGCGCCTCCATTGACCAAGGGCAGACCAGCATGTGAAGCTGTTCGCATGTTCCGCCCTGTTTTCATCTTTCTGTTTTTGTTGGCTGGCCTGGCCCGTGCGGACGAGGACGCCGTTGCGAAGTATCGTGACCTCCTGCCCGCTGAGCTACTAGCTCTTCCGGAGGAGGAGCGGAGCAGCACCGTCCCGATGATGTTCACAGGCGCAGCCAACCTTGCCGTCTCACCAGCGGGTGAGCTGATCATACAGGCCAATCTGAACTCGCTAATGTATGACGGATTTGCCGACTTTGAGGATGCCAATCGCGCCTTCCAGGTGGACCTCGGCGAAGAGCCTACTGGTACGCTCACCGTATGGCAGATTCACACGCTTGGATCCCGTGCATCGCGGGTCAACATGACCAGCGTGAGCTTCTTCCCATTCGACTTCGGCGGGGCCATGACCGGCGACTGGGCATTCGTGAAGGGCACGCTAGAGATCATCGACGAGAAGATTGCCTACCCGGTCAACCACGTCGATATCGAGTGCAGCCGGAGCCGTGGAACGTGCGAGTACCGACAGATCGCGCTGACACTGCCTGACGAAAACTCCTGGGTTCAGTCTTACCACGTTGGCGAGGTTGCGGACGAGGTCTACCAGATCACGCGGTGGGAAGGACAGTCCATCGACGCCGTGCCAATGAACAGCACAGGGTGCCGCATCAACCAGTTAGGCTTCAACTTCGAGACACAGGAGTTCTTCGAGATCGCGCGGAACAATACGTCCGGCGACTGCGAGACCATGCTCGGCGACACGATCCCGCGCCTGGACAAACCGCGCGTCTCGCGGATCGTGGACGGCCAGGAGATCATCAACGCTGAGTTCAACGCGATCAGCAAGGAGACCTTCACGTTCTTCTCAAGCGCGTTCCGCGACCGTGTCGCCAAGCTGATCGCTGAAACAGACTGCCAGTGACATACCACAGCCCTTGCAACGCGGCAGACGGGGCAATCTGGCAATATCTTTGGCTGTGCCTCAGCCTGCATCTGATGTTTGGCTGCGCCGGGACGCGGATTTCCGATCCTCCCAAACCAGGTCCAGCTTCTTGTAGGCCTGAACATACCACTCTTCTGGAAAATACCGATAGAGGGTTCTTCCCTTCCTTGCAGTGGGCGGTGAAGGGATAAGTCCTTGAGAAATATAGGAAAGTAGTGTGTTGCGGGATATGTCTAGACGCCGGCATGCGTCGTTCACCGTATCGTACTCAGTGTTTTTGACTCTGATTGACATAGGCTCATCTTACTCCCCAACTTCATGAACGTCCACTACATCAGTTACAGTGTTTGCATAGGTTGCATAGGTTGCCTATGCAACCATGGTGACTTGGCTAGGCTTATATGGTATGGTGGAATATGGGCAACCACCCACCGCAACAAAAGCAAGCTGTATCAGGAGGTTGAGGGGCAAAATGCGATTCTATGTCGTCTTTGGGGTAGTAGTCTTCTTGACCGTTCTGAGCGGTGCATCGGCTATTTCCATTGCGTTGCAGGTCGACGTTTCCGCGAACCCTGGCGCGAAGAGCTTGATGGATACTTCATCCTTCCTGTTCGCCGCGGGGATGGGAACGATCCTTGGCCTTCTTAGCGGTGCCAAGCGTACCGATAGGGGGTAGAGTCTTCCATTAGGCAAGCACCGGAAGCTTGCGGCGACATCAGAACCCGCGAAACTTGTGACATCCTTTTTAAATGGAGCCACAGTCTCGGAAAACGCAACAATTTCAAGTTGTTTAGGGGCGGTTCGCCATCATTACGAATGACGTGCTCTACCAGCTGAGCTACAGCGGCACAGACAGGACTGTCTGCAAGATCGGCAAATTATTAGCACCGCCTTACCCGGGTGTGTAGCCCTAATTTGCGCGGCGGGCGATCTGGTCCAGATCGGTGACCTCCGGCTCTGGCTCTGGCACACTTCGGGGTTTGGCCGAGAGAAGCGGCAAAAGGTCGGCCAGACCCTTCGGCGCGGCAGCATTTGCAGGCGGTTCGCGCCAGCTGAGCGTGTCAAAACTGCCGCAGTTGTCACAGACCGGTTGCCAGCTGCCATGGATCGCCTGACATCTGTCGCAGCACCACTGCGGACCGCGTGGCGCGGACAGGGCCTGCGAGATAAGATCGCGCACGATTGAATCTTCTGCCCCCTCGCCCCGGGCGATGGCGGCCATCAGCGCCAGCGCGCGCTGGGTCGGATGACGGGTGGTCAGGTCGCCCAGCGCACGCCGGGCGGCGGGGAAATCCTCGGCTGCAAGATGCAGTTCGGTCAACAGCAGGATCGTCTCGTCCACCTCAGGGTGGATCGCGGTCAGGACCCTGAACCGTTTCAGCCGCGCCTCGGGCGTCTCATCGGGTTCGATATCGGCGAAAGCGGCAGCAAGATCGGGGTGCGGCTGCGCCTCCCATGCCTTTTTCAGCACGCGGGTGGCGTTCTTGCGGTCACCCTTGGCGGTATAGCTGCGGGCCGCCATCGCCGCTGCCGGGATCAGATCGGGCGACAGCTTGTTCGCTTCGATCGCGGCCTCGCGCGCGTCAATCGGGGTGTCTTCGTCAAACACCAGTTTCGCCTCTTGCAGGGCCAGCACCGCATCGCGGCGGCGGTAGACGTCCTTGGGCAAGGCCCCGGCCTTCAGCTTGGCCCCAAGCGTGGTCCGCGCGCCGCCCCAGTCGCCGGCTTCGGATTGCAGTTTGAGCAGGATATCCTGCGTTTCCACATGACGCGGCCGCAGTTCAAACGCCTTTTGCGCCAGTTTCAGCGCCAGTTCGCTGTCACCTTCGGCCAGCTTCTGATGCAACAGCCCGCGAACGCCGACAAAGCGGGTCTTGTCGTCAGCTAGAAGCGCCTTGTAAGCTTCGGTCGCGCGGGCCTTGTCGCCTGACGCCTCGGCCGCCTGCGCGACCAGAAGCGTGGTCAGTTCCGGCTTGCCCAGCAGCTTTTCCGCTGTCTGCGCGCGGGTCATCGCCAACCGGTGTTCGCCCGACGCCAGCGCCAGCATGCCTTCGGACAGCGCCTTGTAGCCCTTGCGTTCACGGTTGCGGTCAAAGTAGCGCGAGATCGCGGTTTCGTCGCCGTTCAGGAAATGGAAAATTGCCGCGATCAGGCCAAGGATGCGGATCAGCAGCCAGACGCTGATGACCAGAATCACCCCAAGAATCACCGCCTGCAGGGCACCGATGGTGAATTCCCACCCGGCCACCGTGACCCGCATGACCCCGCCGGAATCCGACATCAGACTTGCCGCTAGCGTCAGGCCAGCGATGGCCAGCACAAACAGGATCACTTTGGTCAATGACCAGAGCATCAGTCCTCCAATCGCGGCAGTCGCGCCGCTGCCGCGTCAAGCGCCTGTTCGGCCTGAACTCTGAGGCTGGCCGCAGTGGACCAGTCGGCCAAAGGCGCGGCAATGGCCGGGTCAAGCGCGGCGATTTCGGTCAGCGCGTCCGCCAGACGGCCATCCCGCACCGCTGCCTCGGCACGCGACAGGATCGCGTCGGGATCAGTGCCTTCACGCGGGGTCAGGGACCGGGCCCCGGTCTGTGCCGCCAGGAAATCGACTAGCCGCGCGCCCCAGCCGTCGGCGGAACTTGCCTGCCGCGCGAGGGCGATCACCTCGCGGGCAGCGTCGGGAAAGCTGTCTTGCAGGGTTGCCAGCGGGGTAAGACCAGTGGTGGCCATCGCGGCAAGTGCTGTGGCAAGGTCAGCATCAGCAAAGGCAGCAAGTTGAGCATCAAAGGGCGCGCCGCTGTCTACAGCCGCGCGCAGATCCGTCAGGGCACTGCGCAGGCGGATGGCTTCGGCGACGCCCGCCGCCTCATCGGCGCGGGCGGTAGCGGTGGCTTCGGCCTCGGCCAGTTGCGCCAGTGCGGCGTCCACCTTGGCGGAAAGGTCGGTGGGCATGGTTTCGGCCGCCCCAAGGGCCGCGACCTGACGTTGCAGATCGGCCAGCGATCCGGCCAGCGCGGCGTTTGACGCGTCACCGCCGGGGGGCAGCGCCTCGATTGCCTTGAGGCGGGCGTCGAGAGCGTCAAGTTGAGCGGGGTCGATGGCCGGGTTTGCCGGTGTTGCCAGCAGGGCTTCAGCGTCGGTCAGCCGTTTCGACACGTCGTCGATTCGCGCGCCCATCGCATTCAATTCTGCCGTCTGGCCGGTCTTCAGCGCAGCCAGCGCCTCGGCTTGCCGCGCATCGAACGCGGAGAGGTCGGGCTGCGCATCGGGGCGCAAGCCAAAGGCGTCGAAGTGGGCAAGGCCGAACCCGGCAACAGCGGCCAAAGCACCGCCAAGCAGCGGGGCGAAGATGCCGGGGCGTTGTGCTGGCGGCAGAGGCGGCGGGGGCGGGGGCGGCACAGGTTCGGGTTCTGTCAAACGAACAGGGTCCGTCTCGACGGGAGGCGCCTCCAACTCGGGCTCGATCAGGCCATCCAGCGGGGTTTCCAGCACGAACGGCTCGGGCGGCAGTTCGGGCGGGGTATCAGGCTTTCGTTTCATGGCTTCGCCCCTTCCCGCTTTAACCGCAGTATACCTAACCATCGGCAGGGGGACGGTTCAAGGAGCCTGCGTCAGATTGAGCAGAACTTCGAGAGCGTCAAGCATCGCCACGGCATCCGGCCGCTGTGCGATTTGCAAGGCACGGTGCGGAATTGTCCGGGCATTCGCAGCCACAGCCGCGCTCATCGCCACAAGATACAGCGGTGCGGTGGGGCTGGCCAGGTCAGCCGCAAGCAGCGTGGCACTGCGGGGCGAAAAGATCGGGATCAGAACGGGGCCGGTCTGGGCCAGCCGCGCCAACGCGTCGGGGCTGGGGGGAAGCGATTCCTGCTGGTAGATTTGCGCCGAATGCGTTTCTATTCCAGCGGAATTCAGCCGTTCGGCCAGATCACCCCGCGTCTCGCGACCGTGCAGGTACAGGAGCGGGCCGGTCGGCCGCGCCCGTTGGATCATGGCCAGCAACTGAGCGGCATCCCCCCCGGCGGAGCAGGCATCGAAACCGGCGGCGCTTGCGGCGCGGGCCGTCAGATCACCCACGCAATAGGCGCGGCTGGGCAGCGATATGCCGGACGCGTTCAGCCGGTGCGCGCCCTCCACCCCCGCCTCGGAGGTAAAGACAACACCTTCAAAGGCAGCGCCGGGCACGGCGGGCTGGAAGAACACCGGGTGCATCAGGGGGGACAAGATCACCTCCACCCGATCCTCGAACCGTTCGGTTACAGCCGTGGCAAAGCGCGCAGACGCCGCTGCAGGACGGGTCAGAAGCACCGCAGGTCGCAACGAGGCCGCGTCTGAGGATTGTTTCGACATGCCCCCGGTGTTACCTGCGGCGCAGCGTTCCTGCAACGGTGGCCATGACCAGACCCCTGACCCTTCTTGGTATCGAGAGCAGCTGTGATGACTCTGCGGCGGCGGTGGTGCGCCTTTCTGCGGGGGCGGGCGTGATCTTGTCGTCAGAGGTTGTCGGCCAAACCGCACTGCACGCGGATTTCGGCGGTGTGGTGCCAGAGATTGCGGCGCGAGCGCATGTCGAACGCCTGGACGGCTGTGTCGAGGCGGCACTGGCAACCGCCGGTCTGACGCTGGACGATATCGACGCGATTGCCGTCACGGCAGGGCCGGGGCTGATTGGCGGCGTCTTGTCGGGCGTGATGCTGGCGCGCGGGCTGGCAGCCAGCCGGGGGGTGCCGCTGATCCCGGTCAACCATCTGGCAGGGCATGCGCTGACGCCGCGGTTGACCGACGGGATCGGCTTTCCGTACCTGATGCTGCTGGTGTCCGGCGGGCATTGCCAATACCTGCTGGTTGAGGCCGCCGACCGGTTTCGGCGGCTGGGCGGGACGATCGACGATGCGCCGGGCGAGGCCTTTGACAAGACAGCGAAACTGCTGGGCTTGCCCCAGCCCGGTGGCCCGGCGGTAGAGGCCGAGGCGCGGCTGGGCGATGCCGAACGGTTTAAGTTCCCCCGGCCCTTGCTGGACCGCGCCGGGTGCGATCTTTCATTCTCGGGGTTGAAGACGGCGCTGTTGCGGGCGCGCGATGCGCTGATTGCGGTGCAAGGCGGGATCACCGTGCAGGACCGGCGCGATCTGTGCGCCGGGTTTCAGGCGGCGGTGGCGGATGTGTTTGCCGAAAAGACCCGGCGGGCTTTGGCGCTGATCACTGGCGAAGGCGTGCATCCGACGGCGCTGGCCGTGGCCGGGGGCGTTGCGGCGAATATGGTCATTCGGGCAAGGTTAGAGACTGTTTCAGGCAGTTTCGGCACCCCCTTCCTGGCGCCGCCATTGCGTCTTTGCACCGACAATGCCGCCATGATCGCCTGGGCCGGGATCGAAATCCTGCAGCTTGGCATACCACCTGAGGCGAATTTTCTGGCAAGGCCCCGGTGGCCCCTGGACGCCACGGCCCCGGCGATGATCGGATCTGGCAAAAAGGGAGCCAAGGCATGATCGGCATTCTGGGCGCCGGAGCGTTCGGGACCGCTTTGGCGGTCGCGCTGGCCAAGGGCGGAAACGACATCCGGCTCTGGGCGCGCTCGGAAGGTCAGGTGGCACTGATGCGGGAAACGCGCCGGAATGGGGCGCATTTGCCGGGGGTCGATCTTCCAAAAAACGTCTCTGTACATGCGGAAATCGAGGGTCTTCGGGGCGCAGATGCGCTGTTGCTGTGCTGCCCGATGCAGGCGCTTGGCAGTCTGTTAGACAGCCTGCCGGACATGGGAAATGCGCCACTGGTCGCCTGCTGCAAGGGGGTGGACCTGATCAGTCTGACCGGCCCGGTGGCCGTGATCCGCCAGCGCCGGCCTTACGCTATCGCCGCGATCCTGACCGGACCAAGTTTTGCTGCCGACATTGCAAAGGGGCTGCCAACGGCGTTGACGCTGGCCTGTGCCGATGCGCAGGGGGCGGAATTGCAGCGGCTGTTGTCCACGGCCACGCTAAGGCTGTACCGCACCGACGATGTAACCGGCGCGGAACTGGGCGGGGCGTTGAAGAACGTCGTGGCGATTGCGGCCGGTGTGGTGATCGGCGCGGGCCTGGGCGACAGCGCCCGCGCTGCGCTGATGACGCGGGGCTATGCCGAAATGGTGCGGCTGGCCCGCCACCTTGGCGCGCGGGCGGAAACGCTGGCCGGGCTGTCGGGCTTTGGCGATCTGGTGCTAACCAGTACCTCCAGCCAATCGCGCAACTTTCGCTATGGCCAGTCGCTGGGGCAGAGGCAGGGGTTTGACCCGGCTGTCACGGTTGAAGGCGTGGCCACGGCACGGGCGGTGACGCGGCTGGCGGCAGACCACGGCATCGACATGCCGGTAACTGCGATGGTTGATGCCCTTGCCAGCGGCACGGTCCCGCTGGAAGATGGGATCCAGACGCTGATGACACGACCTTTGAAACAGGAATGACCCAATGCGCTTTGCCGTGATCTGCCTAGACAGAACGAATGCCCTGCAGACCCGGGTTGAAAACCGCGCTGCTCATCTGGCCCATATCGAAGCGAGCGGCGTGGTCGAGCAGGCCGGGCCGTTCATCGATGCTGCCGGCCAAATGTGCGGCAGCCTGATCATCCTTCAGGTGGAAAGCCGCGCCGACGCCGACGCCTGGGTGGCCGCAGATCCATATGGAAAGGCGGGGCTGTTTGCGTCGGTGATGGTTCAGGAATGGAAGCGGGTGATTGGCGGATGAACCACTGGCTGTTCAAATCCGAGCCGGATGTCTGGGGTTGGGACCACCAGATGGCCAAAGGCGCTGCGGGTGAGGAATGGCACGGCGTGCGCAACTATCAGGCGCGCAACAACATGCGGGCGATGAAGGTTGGCGATCTGGGGTTCTTCTATCACTCCAATGTCGGCAAGGCGGTTGTCGGTATTGTCGAGGTTTGCCGGGAAAGCCTGCCGGACAGCACCACTGACGATCCGCGCTGGGATTGCGTGATGATCCGGGCGGTTCGCCCGTTCTTGCGTCCGGTCACGCTGGACGCGTGCAAGATGCAGCCGGGGCTGGAAAAGATGGTGCTGGTCAACAATACGCGGTTGTCGGTGCAGCCCGTGACGCCTGAAGAGTGGCGGATTGTGTGCGCAATGGGGGGCGTCGAGCCCTGAGTTCCGGGCGGCCCCAGGCAAATTGCAGGAGGGACGAATGGAGTTTCTGAACGTGATCGCGGCCGCTGCCGGCGCCTTTGCCTTTGGGGCGGTCTGGTACATCGGCATGTCAAAACTCTGGGCCAGCGCTGCCGGGATTTCATTGGATGATCAGGGCAAGCCGCAAGGCAACGGCAGCATGATGCCGTTTCTGGTCGGATTCGCCGCGATGATTCTGGTGGCAGGCATGATGCGCCACATCTTCGCAGGTTCGGGCATCACAACCGTGGGCGCGGGTGTGCTTGGTGGGTTGGGAATCGGGGCGTTCCTGATCACGCCCTGGGTTGCGATGAACTATGCCTTTGCAATGCGCAAACCGGCGCTGACGGTGATTGACGGCGTCAATTCCGTCGTCGGATGCGGCATAATGGGTGCGATTCTGACGCTGTTCTGAAAAGGAATGGGACTGAAAACGGAATGAAGAGTCCCGCACCCCTACGGAACCCTTCATCCACCCCACGCGCTCCCCAAGCACCACACGTGATCTGATAAGGGTCCCGGGCGTACTGCCCTGTCCTGATCTGTATCGCCCGAATCGCTTTGGGAAACAAGAAAACGAAACCAATATCTTGTTTCAAATCGTGCATGTCCGGGCATGAAAACGCCCGCGCCATCGCCGGGCGCGGGCGCTTGTCAGACCAGGAGGGGCTTACTGGTAAGCGTGCTCTTTGCCGAAATGTTTGGTCAGCATGTAATAGACCACTGCGCGGTACTTCTGGCGTTCAGAGCGGCCATAGGTGTCGATCACTGCGTTGATCCCGTCCATCAGGCTAGGCCCGTCCTTTAGTCCAAGTTTCTTGATCAGGAAATTCGCTTTCACCCGCTCCAGTTCAGCCGCATCGCTGGCGGCAACGGTCGAAGCGTCAGTGTCATAAACCGAAGGTCCGCAGCCGACGGTGACCTTTGTCAGAAGTGCCATGTCCGGCGTCATCTTGCACTTTGTTTTCAGATCATCGGCGTATTTGGCGATAAGTTCGTCTCTCTTACCCATGAGGTTTCCTCGTTCCTTTACCTGTCCCTGCTGTTCCCCGTTGTCGGGGAAAAGACGAGGCGCAGCTTAAGCCAACAAAGGTAAACGGCAACGGGAAAAGATCGCGGGCTTTCCCCATAGGCGAAACGGCCCCGGCGATGAACCGGGGCCGTTGATCCTAGTAGCGGTAGTGATCCGCCTTGAACGGGCCGTCTACGTTGACGCCGATATAATCGGCCTGATCGCGGCGCAGTTCAGTCAGTTTCACACCGATTTTCTTCAGGTGCAGGCGGGCCACCTTTTCATCCAGCGCCTTGGGCAGGATGTAGACGCCTGGCTGGTAGTCGTTGCCTTTGGTCCACAGCTCGATCTGCGCCAGCACCTGGTTGGTGAACGACGCGCTCATCACAAAGGACGGGTGGCCAGTGGCGTTGCCAAGGTTCAACAGGCGGCCTTCGGACAAAAGGATGATGCGATTGCCCGAAGGCATCTCGATCATGTCGACCTGTTCCTTGATGTTGGTCCACTTGTGGTTCTTCAGGGCGGCGACCTGAATTTCGTTGTCGAAGTGGCCGATGTTGCCGACGATCGCCATGTCCTTCATCTCGCGGATATGCTCGATGCGGATGACGTCCTTGTTGCCGGTGGTGGTGATGAAGATGTCGGCGCTGGCGACCACGTCTTCCAGCAGAACAACCTCGAACCCGTCCATCGCGGCCTGCAGGGCGCAGATCGGGTCCACCTCGGTAACCTTGACGCGCACGCCGGCCCCTTGCAGCGATGCGGCAGAGCCTTTGCCCACATCGCCGTAACCGCAGACGACGGCAACCTTGCCGGCCATCATGGTGTCGGTGGCGCGGCGGATGCCGTCCACCAGCGATTCCTTGCAGCCGTACTTGTTGTCGAACTTTGACTTGGTCACGCTGTCATTGACGTTGATCGCCGGGAAGGGCAGCTGGCCCTTCTTGTGAAGATCATACAGGCGGTGCACGCCGGTGGTGGTTTCTTCGGACACGCCCTTGATGGCTTCGCGGGTCTTGGTGAAGAAACCGGGGGTTTCCTTCATCCGCTTGGCGATCTGCAGCTTGATGACTTCCTCTTCCTCGGACTGAGGGACGGGAATGATGTCTTCGCCCGCTTCGGCACGCGCACCAAGCAGAACATACAGCGTCGCGTCGCCACCATCATCCAGGATCATGTTAGCGCCTTCAGGGAACATGAAGGACCGGTCCAGATAATCCCAATGCTCGGTCAGGGTCTGGCCCTTGATCGCAAACACCGGGATCCCGGCCGCAGCGATAGCCGCAGCGGCGTGATCCTGCGTTGAGAAGATATTGCACGAGGCCCAGCGCACATCCGCGCCCAGCGCTACCAGCGTCTCGATCAGCGCTGCGGTCTGGATCGTCATGTGCAGGCTGCCGACGATCCGCGCGCCTTTCAGCGGCTGGCTGGCTCCGAATTCCTCGCGGCAGGCCATCAGGCCCGGCATTTCGGTTTCGGCGATGGTGAGTTCCTTGCGGCCAAAATCAGCCAGCGAGATGTCCTTGACGATGTAATCCATTGCGTCCTGCTTTTCTTTTCGGTGCCTGCTGCGTCGCGCAAGCCGGTTTATGGTCTTGGGCGGGCCATAGCAAAAGCCACGGGGCATGACAACGTGGCACGCTTGCCAAAGGGGGCGAGTTGTGAAGACTGCGTGGCAACAAGGTGAGGACCAATATGACCATCCCCGAACGCCACGACCGGGCTGTCGCGTTTTGTTGCGACCGCAACTATCTGCATCTGGCGCTGTTCATGATCCGGCAGATCGACTTTCACAATCCGAACCGGGAATTCGATTTCGTGATTTCATCACGCGAAACGTTTGATTTGCCGGATTGGGCAAAGCCGCTTGGCATCGTCATGCACAAGACCGACGAATTGCCCGAAGGCACCGAAACCGCCGGTTTTCGCGGGTCGGTGGCACCGTTGTACCGGTTGATGCTGGTTCGTGCGCTGGGCGACCGGTACCGCCGCATCCTGTACCTTGATTGCGACATGTTCGTCGAAGGTGGCGACATCAATCGGCTGCTGGAGGTGGATATCGGGTCACACCCGGTTGGCATGGTGCTGGATGCCCCGTTTTTCTATGAGGCCGACCATCGGGCGCTGGAATTCGTCAAGGCCGACCTGCCGGCCATGCCTTACGCAAACACCGGGATGCAGCTGATTGAAACGAAAGCGTACCTTGATCAGGACGTGGATCGCCGGTCCTTCGAGGTGTGCAAGACGCACCCCCATGCGATTGTGCTGACCGACCAGTCGCTGACCAACCTGGCACTGCGCGGAAAGTTCGCACAGCTTGCGCCCTGCTGGAACTGGCAACTGAACGGCCGCTACCCGCTGATTCCGATGCGCTATCCGGTTTTTCTGCGGCATTTCGTCAGCAAGGTCAAACCCGACCGGGACCCGAAAGGCTGGCATGAGGCGCGGTTCAATGCCGCCTACCGCCATTTTCTGACGCAGCTGATGCCAGAGCTGTTGCCGAAGCTGTCAGCGGCCAGCAACCCGGCGCCGATGACGCTGTCAGAGGCGTCGCGTCTGGTTCTGCGCCATATCAGGGGCCGCCACTTCGTGGCTGACATCATCGCGCGTCATCCTGATCCCTATCGCGCAAAGGTCTGAGGGACCGGCAATGGCAGCACGGGCCTGGCAACGCATGCTTTCGGGACGACGGCTGGATCTGCTGGACCCGACGCCAGTGGATATCGAGGTGGAGGATATCGCGCACGGGCTTGCCTTTGTGGCGCGGTGGAACGGGCAGACACGCGGTGACTGGCCCTATTCGGTGGCAGAACATTCGCTACTGGTCGAAGAGATCTTTACCCGCGCCAATCCCGGGATTGCCTCGCGCTGGCGGCTTGCCGCGCTGCTGCATGACGCACCGGAGTATGTGATCGGCGACATGATCAGCCCGGTAAAGGCTGCCGTCGGTCCGGGCTACGGCGAATTGGACCTGCGATTGATGGCAGCCATTCACCTTCGCTTCGGGTTGCCCGCCGTTCTGCCTGCGCCGATCAAGAAGGCGATCAAGGCAGCCGACAAGGTGTCCGCCTGGCTGGAGGCCGTGCGCATCGCCGGGTTCCATGCGGCAGAGGCAGACAAGTTGTTCGGCAAACCCTTGCCCGCTCTGATCGACCGGCTTGAAATCAAGTTACGCCCGCCCGCTGTGGTGCGGGCGGACTATGTGGCTTGTGTACTGGAGCGGCTGGAGGCCTGCACTTAGCGACCCGGTTCACCCTGACCGCGAATAAAATGCGAAAGATGGACTGGGCCCTGACGCGGAATTGGCCCGGGCAGGACAATTACCTGCGGCATCCGGGTTGTACCCTGCCGGGCTGAGCCAGACCAGGTTTCCCGGTGAAGAGTTGCCGAAGGGCGGCAGCGGGTGGTTTACGCAAGCCGCGACCAGTTGCCCGTCTATTTCATCATGACATTGCCCGGACCACAGCGCGCTGCAACCCGGGCATTCTTGAAGTGGTCGAAATCCCGGGCGTAACCCGACCCGGGGCGCCGCCGTCAGATCGCCATATCGTCGGGCTTTTTGCCCGAAGCGAGGGCGGCCGAAAACCAGCGCGGCTTGCGGCCACGACCAGACCATGTGTCTGATTTATCTGCAGGATTTGCGTACTTTGCGACTGCTGGAGCACGCTTGCGCACCGTGACGGCGCCGGTCAGTTCGGCCAGCGAAAAGCCCATTTCACGGGCTTTCTCTTCAAGCTCAGCCAAGGCGTCTTTCTTGCGGCGGTCTTCAAAGTTCGCAATCGCCTTTGCGACCTGTGATTGCAATTCTTTAAGTTCTTTCAAGGAATAGGCGTTCAGATTCACCGACATTCAAGTACCCCCTTTTATGTCATGCTTATGACTACGCGCTGACGAAAGAGAAGGCAATAATCCTTTGCTTATTTCGGACTGCGCTTGGCCAGAATGCGCTGAAGGGTCCGGCGATGCATATTCAGACGTCGGGCGGTTTCAGAAACATTGCGTTCGCACATTTCATAGACCCGCTGGATATGTTCCCAACGTACCCGATCCGCCGACATCGGATTCTCTGGCGGCAGTGGCAAAGCCTCGCCTCTGGCAAGCAGGGCATGTGTCACGTCATTGGCATCGGCTGGCTTTGACAAATAGTCAATCGCGCCGATCTTGACCGCCGCAACCGCCGTCGCGATGGCACCATATCCGGTCAGAACAACGATGCGGCAATCCGGACGTTTTTCCCGCAAGGCTTCGACCACGTCGAGGCCATTGCCGTCCTCCAGGCGCAGATCGACCACGGCATAGGCGGGCGGATTGGCCAGCGCCTTGGCGCGGCCTTCGGCAACACTTTCTGCGGTGTCGGGGATAAAGCCGCGCTTTTCCATCGCCTTGGCAAGGCGCTTTACGAACGGCTCATCATCATCGACCAGCAACAGGCTTCGATCCGCCCCAAGGTCCATGCTCAGTTCATCCGACATCGTACCGTTCCCTTCAAAACTCCTGGCGCAATTCAGCGGTCAGCTGCCGCTTTCAGACGCCCCAAGAAAGCAAGAGACGCTGTCGGCCAGTTGATCAGACATAAGGTCACGCTTGAAAAAATCCACAAATCCGACGCCGGGCAGCATCAGATAGGTAAACGTGGAATGGTTCATGAGATAGAACTCGTCCTCGGACGGCTGCTTTTCGAAAAAGGTCTTGTAGGCCAGTGATGCCGCCTTGGTCTGATCCGGCGTTCCGGTCAGCGCGACCAGTCTGGGGTGAAGATTGGCGACATACTCTCCCATCACTTCGGGGGTGTCCCTTTCCGGGTCGATGGAGATGAAAACGGGCGTCACTTCGAAACCGCGTTCCTCAAGAATGTCCACAGCCTCGACGTTGCGGGCCATGTCCATCGGGCAGACATCGGGGCAGTAGGTATAGCCGAAATAGACCAGCGCCGGCTTATTCAGGACCTGCGCCTCTGTCACCGTGTCGCCCTTGGAATTGACCAGCGTAAACGGCCCGCCGATGGCGCCACCCGCGACCTGCCCGGTGCGGCAGTCTGCAAAGGTGTCACCGGCGCGGTTTGCAAACACGAACCAAAGCGAGCCGCCCAGCAATGCAGCCACCGCCCCGACCGCCACTCCGGCATAGATCTTCGTCATCGGATTGCCCCCGTCCTGTCCCAACCATCGCATTGATCCCAAATGTCGGCGCGCTTAACAATGGCAAAGCAGCAGCGGTTAGGGTCATAGCGTGGTTTCGGCAATCTCTGGTTTTCTTGGCAGCGGGAAACGCAGCAATTTCGTGCGGCTGAGAACGCTTATCCTGTTGCGCTGGATGGCGGTTGCCGGACAGCTAGCCACCATAACGGTTGCAGACAGGTGGTACGGCGTCGCGCTGCCGTTGGGCATCTGCTATCTGGCGGTTGTTGCTTCGATCGTGGCGAACCTGTTTTCGGCGTTCCTGTTCCCGGAAAACAAGCGCCTGAACGAGACAGAGGCCTTTCTGACGCTGCTGTTCGATCTGACGCAACTGTCGTTCCTGATTTTCATCACCGGCGGACTGACCAACCCCTTCGCGCTTCTTGTACTGGTCCCGGTGACGATTTCCGCCAGCACGCTGGAACTGCGCAGCACGATTCTGCTGGGGCTGACCGCGATCCTTCTGATCACCATTGCCGGGTTCATGCACATCCCGTTGCGGTTCGAAGATGGGACAGAGCTGCTGATCCCCGACCTTTTCGAGTTCGGATTCTGGCTGTCCATCGTCATCGGCATCCTGTTCCTTGGGCTGTATTCGCGCCGCGTCGCGATCGAGATCCGGTCGATGTCGGACGCCCTGCTGGCGACACAGATGGCACTGGCACGCGAGCAGAAGTTGACCGATCTGGGCGGCGTGGTTGCCGCTGCGGCACATGAGCTGGGCACGCCCTTGGCCACCATAAAGCTGGTCAGCACCGAGCTGATGCACGAGCTGAAGGGACAGCCGGAACTGTTGGAGGACGCACAGCTGATCCGCGATCAGGCGGACCGTTGCCGCGACATCCTGCGGGATATGGGCCGCGCCGGAAAAGATGACCTGCACCTGCGGCAGGCCCCGCTGAGTGCCGCTTTGCGTGAGGCGGCCGAGCCGCACATGGCGCGCGGCAAGGCAGTTCATTTCAACGTCGCACCGGTGGAAGGCAGTTCCGACCGTCAGCCGACCATCCTGCGCCGCCCCGAGATCATCCACGGCCTGCGCAACCTGGTTCAGAACGCCGTGGACTTTGCCCGCAGCACCGTCTGGATCGAGGCGGAATGGACCGACCGCAGAATAACGGTACGGATTCTCGACGACGGGGATGGCTTTCCGCCGAACGTCATCGGGCGGATCGGCGACCCTTTCGTCCGGGCCCGGCGGGGCGATAGTTCCACAGCCCGGCGTCCGGAGTATGAGGGGATGGGGCTTGGTCTTTTCATTGCCAAAACGCTTCTGGAACGGTCGGGCGCTGAACTGACCTTCGCCAATGCCACCGACCCCTTCCTGACCCCCGAAGAGCGCCCCGAACGCTGCGGCGCCGTGGTCGAAGCGGTCTGGTCGATGCAGGATCTGGCCGCGCCGGCCACAAATGGCCTTGGGACCAACCCGCGCCTGGCGGTGTGACGCAGACCCCTTGCGGGGTCATCCGTCGATCTGCGGACTTAACCATCGGTTAACGATTTCTACCCTAGGGTGAAATGGGGAGAGTTCGTAATTGGTGGAGTGGCCGGATGCCAGCCGACTGGACATTCGCTTTGGGTTTGGTGTTGACCGCGACGCTGGTGGCCTTGGCCAGTCTGCTGCTGGTGTCAGCGGTGCAGAACCGCAAACCGGCGACAGGTGACAGCATCTTTCTGCGCGACACCGCTTCGACTGTCTTTCTGTTCGATGGTGAGGTGATGGTGGATGCCACGCCCAGCGCGCGCTTCATGCTTGCGTCAAGCGTGGTGCGTGGCGGGCCGTGGCTGCGTCTTCTGGCCCGGCTTGGCCCGATGTTTCCCGAACTGGAAGCGCGGGTGCTGACCTTGCCGACCGATGGCCAGTTCCTGTTGGGATCGAAGGAGGGCGTCCTTCCACCGCTGGTTCTGCGTGGCGAACTTGTTGGCGGTTTGGTCCGTCTGACGTTGATCGACACCGATGTCGAACAACGCCAGACCAATCAGGACAGCGCCTCAATGACCGCCGTTCAGCAAGAGGTGTCGATCCAGCGCAATATCCTGTCCAATGCGCCGATCCTGATGTGGACGGAAACGAAGGCTGGTGATGTTGTCTGGGCGAACCATGCCTATCTCAGTCGCGCCATTGATCAGATGCCAACGGGGCGCGACTTATCGTGGCCCTTGCCAAGAATTTTTGACGTCGCAAGCCAGACCGGCCGTCACAAGCTGGAGGTGAACGGCGACCTTCAATGGTTCGATCTGGTGTTTGTGCCCTCTGGCGAAGACCGGCTGGCCTATGCGCTGCCGTCCAACGCTGCCGTGCTGGCCGAACGGTCCCTGCGCGAGTTCATGCAGACGCTGACCAAGACTTTTGCGCACCTGCCGATCGGCCTTGCGATCTTTGACCGCGATCGGGTGCTGCAGCTGTTCAATCCGGCGCTTGTCGATCTGACCACTTTGCAGCCGGATTTCCTGATCGGCCGCCCGTCACTGACATCGGTTCTGGATGCAATGCGCGACCGGTCGATGATCCCGGAGCCAAAGGATTACCGCACCTGGCGCAAGCAGATGATCAAGGTTGAAGAGGATGCCTCGTCAGGTCTGTATGAAGACACCTGGAGCCTGCCGGGCGGGCAGACCTACCGGGTGATCGGCCGGCCACACCCGAACGGTGCGCTGGCCTTCATGTTCGAGGATATTTCTTCGGAAATGTCACGAACCCGCCGTTACCGTGCCGATCTGGAACTGGGTCAGGCTGTGATCGACGCGGTAGACGAAGGTGTTGCCGTGTTTTCACACAGTGGCCAGCTGGTCATGTCAAACTTCGCCTATGCCCAGCTATGGAACCATGATCCGGCGATCCTGCTGTCGGATGCGGGCATTGCCACGCTGTCGGGCTGGTGGCGCGAAAACTCCGCGCCCAGTCTGATCTGGGATGACGCGATGGATTTCGTGATGACGGCGGGCGACCGCACCGGTTGGGACGGCGAAGCGCGGCTGCCGGACGGGCGGCTTGTCGCCTGCAAGTTCCGCCCGATCACCGGCGGGGCGACGCTGATCACGTTCCGGGTCCGCGCCGCCGAACAGGCAGGTCTTGCACTACAGATGGATGAGACGGGCCTGATGTCGGCCTGAGCGGAAGCCGCTTGCAGAGGCCCGGCTGCCGGTTAGACTCCCGCCATGTCCGGCACCGCCCTTCGCCCCCTGCAAATCCCGCTGCCAACCGAGGCTGATACCTCGCGACTTGGCGGTGCGCTTGCGGCCCTGTTGCAGCCCGGCGATGCGGTTTTGCTGGAAGGCCCGATCGGTGCCGGCAAAACGCATCTGGCGCGGGCTCTGATCAGGGCGCGGCTTGGCCGGGCTGAAGACGTGCCTTCGCCCACTTTCACGCTGATCCAGACCTATGAGACGCCGGAGGCCGACATCTGGCACGCCGACCTGTACCGGCTGACCCATCCAGATGAGGTATGGGAACTGGGGCTGGACGACGCATTCGTCACGGGGATCTGCCTCGTCGAATGGCCTGACCGGCTGGGTCGGCATCTTCCCGACCGCGCCCTGCGCCTGAACCTGTCTGCGCTGGGTGCTGGTCGTGTGGCCACGCTGACCGGCGGACGTGACGGGATCTTGGCGGCCCTGCGGGAAGCCTGGCTCCATGCCTGACCGCGCCGCCGCGATTTCAGCCTTTCTGAACGGCGCAGGCTGGGGCGCGGCGAAGCGTTACCATCTTGCCGGTGACGCCTCTGATCGCAGCTATCTGCGGTTGCGGCGCGCAGAGGAAAGTGCGGTCCTGATGGACAGCCCGGCCGGAGCCGCCGATGATCCAGCCAGTTTCGTGCGTATCGCGGGGCATCTGACGGGGATTGGCCTGTCGGCGCCACGAGTTCTGGCACAGGATCTGAGCAAGGGTCTGCTGCTGCTTGAGGATCTGGGCGACGATCTCTTTTCCAGCCTTCTGGCCGACGGAACCGGGCCGGAGTTGCAGCTTTACACAGCCGCAACCAACGTCTTGCTGCACCTTCATCGCCAGCCCGCCCCTACAGGTCTGCCCGATCTGACCGCGCATGATTGGGCCACCGCTGCCGGATTCGCACTCGACTGGTACGCCTTTGCCATCACCGGCGAAAAACTGGACGCCCTCCCATTCATCGCGGCGCTGACCGATGTGCTGCTGCGACGGGCCGACGATCCGCGCGTGCTGATCTTGCGCGACTATCATGCCGGCAACCTGCTTTGGCTGCCGGACCGCGCCGGGTTGGCCCGCGTCGGCCTTCTGGACTTTCAGTCGGGACAGATGGGGCAGCCGGGCTATGATCTTGTGTCCTTGCTGCAAGATGCACGGCGCGATGTTCATCCGGCCACACAACAGGCTCTGATACAGCATTTTTTGCATAAGTCTGGTGCGAGCGAGACGGAGTTTCTGGCGTCTTATGCCGCCCTTGGCGCGCAGCGTGCGCTGCGTATCCTTGGGATCTTTGCACGGTTGTGTCTGGTTTCGGGCAAGTCCGGGTATCTGCCCCTGATCCCGCGCGTCTGGGGCCAGTTGCAGCGCAATCTGGCGCACAAGGATCTGGCCGCCCTGCGCGCGATCTGCGATGCGGTCCTGCCACCTCCCACCCCCGAAGCCCTGACCCGGATCGAAAGCAGATGCAGCCACTTCCCTATCCGCTCCTGATCTTTGCGGCTGGCTTCGGCACCCGGATGGGCGCGCTGACCGCCGCCCTGCCAAAACCACTGATCCCGGTCGCGGGGCGGCCGCTGATTGACCATGCGCTGGCGGTGGCGAACGAAGCGGGCGTTGCCAGAACTGTCGTCAATGTGCATTATCTTGCGCCCCGTTTGATGGATCACTTGCGGGGCCACGATATTGCAATCAGTCACGAACAAGGCCGAATCCTTGAAACTGGTGGCGGGCTGCGGGCTGCGCTGCCTTTGATGGAGCCCGGTCCCGCGATGGTTCTGAACAGCGATGCGATCTGGACCGGTGCGAACCCGCTGCTGCAACTGGCGCGTGGGTGGGATGAAGACAGGATGGACGCGCTGCTGCTGCTTTTGCCTTTGGCCACCGCGCGGGGGCATGGGCCCAAGGCCGATTTCCACTTGGACCCTGATGGCCGGATCAGCCGGGGGCGCGGGGATGAAGGCCATGTCTATCTTGGTGCCAGCATGATCCGCACCGACCGGCTGTCGGCAATCGAGGAGGATGTGTTCTCGCTCAACCGCCCGTGGAATGACATCATTGCCGATGGACGCGCCTACGGTGTGGTTCATGACGGCGGCTGGTGCGATGTCGGTACCCCGGCGGGCATTGCGGTCGCCGAAGCGCTGCTGCAGGGTTCATCCGATGACTGAGCCCCGCCCCGCGCTGTTCGCCCTGCCGCCGGGCGTCGATTTCCCGGCAGAGCTGGTTGCGGGCCTGCGCGCAAAACTTGCCGCCGCGCCACCAGAGGCGATGGCCGATGTGACGCTGATCCTGAACACCGAACGGATGCGCAGACGGGTCCGGGAGGTGCTGATCCGGGGCGGGGCGGGGTTTCTGCCCAATCTGCGTCTGATCACCGAAATCGGCTCTGACATGGCGGAAATCGGTCTTCCTCCGCCGGTGTCGCCGTTGCGCAGGCGGCTGGATCTGTCGGTTCTGCTGGACCAGTTGCTGAAAACCGGAACGACAGCTTTCCCACGCAATTCGCTTTACGATCTGTCCGACAGCCTCGCCGCGCTGATGGACGAGATGCAGGGGGAGGGCGTCACGCCCGGGCAGATCGCCGCGCTGGATGTGGCAAACCATTCGGCGCACTGGGCCCGGACGCAAAGTTTTCTGGCGATCGTGGCCGAAGCGCTGGCCGGGGATGCGCCCGACGCCGAGGCGCGTCTGCGCCGCGCGGTTGAGATCATGGTGGCGCGGTGGCGGGAGCAACCCCCGTCGCATCCGGTGATCCTTGCCGGATCAACCGGATCGCGGGGCACAACGGCGCTGTTGATGCAGGCGGTGGCAAAGTTGCCGGGTGGTGCGGTCGTGCTGCCGGGGTTCGACTTCGATCTTCCGCCGTCGGTCTGGGCCAGCATGTCCGACGTCCTGACCGCCGAAGATCACCCGCAGTATCGGTTTCAGCGCTTGTTAGACACGCTTTCAGCCGAACCGGGCGACGTACAGCGTTGGACAGAGGCGGCCGCGCCAGCCCCCGACCGCAACAAACTGATCTCGCTGTCGCTGAGGCCCGCGCCGGTCACGGATGGGTGGCTGGCTGATGGTCCTTACCTGCCGGATCTTGGGCCCGCGACCGCAGAGATGACCCTGATCGAGGCACCGTCAGAACGGGCCGAGGCCATGGCCATCGCGCTGATCCTGCGCGAGGCGGCTGAACAGGGCACCCGCGCTGCGCTGATCTCGCCGGATCGCAACATGACCCGGCGTGTCAGCGCAATCCTTGACCGCTGGGGCATCCGACCCGACGATTCCGCCGGTCAGCCCTTGCCGCTTTCTGCGCCGGGCCGGTTCCTGCGGCATGTGGCGGCGCTGATGGGCCGCAAACTGACAGCTGATGCGCTGCTGACACTGTTGAAACACCCGCTGTGCTTTTCCGGTCCCGGACGCGGCGCTCACCTGATGCTGACGCGCGAACTGGAACTGCACCTGCGCCGCCATGGCCCGGCTTTTCCCACGGCGGAGAGCCTGTCAGCCTGGGCCGCAACCAAGGCGATTGACGGCGCCGGGCCTTGGGCCGCGCTGATCGGGGGCTGTCTCAGGGATGTAGAAAACGTCACTGACATGGCCCTTTCGTCACATGTAACGCTGCATCTACACCGGGCAGAAGCGCTGGCGCGGGGTCTGGCACCTGAGGGAGCGGGGGGGCTGTGGGACAAAGCCGCGGGGATCGAGGCATTGGCGGCAGTTACCGAACTGCGCCTTGAGGCTGAGGTCGGGCCAGCCCTGTCGCCCGCCGATTATCGGGCGCTGTTTACTGCCGTGCTGCAGCGGCGCGAAGTGCGGGATGCACCGCAGGTTCACCCCGGCATCATGATCTGGGGCACGCTGGAGGCGCGGGTTCAGGGGGCTGAACTTGCCATTCTGGGCGGGCTGAACGATGGCATCTGGCCAGCGCAGACGCCGCCTGATCCGTGGTTGAACCGGCAGATGCGGAAAGAAGCGGGGCTGCTGCTGCCAGAGCGGCGGATCGGACTTTCTGCGCATGACTTTCAGCAAGCGGTTGCGGCGAAACGCGTCATCCTGACCCGACCCTTGCGCAATGCCGATGCGGAGACGGTGCCGTCGCGCTGGCTGAACCGGCTGACCAACCTGATGGACGGGCTGCCAGGCCGGGGCGGACCGGAGGCCCTGGCGGCGATGCGGGCGCGTGGGGCGGACTGGCTGAACCTTGCGGCTGCGCTGGAGGCGCCTACCGACGAGGTGCAGCCCGCAAGGCGTCCGTCACCCCGCCCCCCGATAGCGGCGCGGCCGAAGCGCTTGTCGCTGACCGAAGTGTCGAAGCTGATCCGCGATCCCTACGCGATCTATGCCCGGCATGTCCTGCGGCTGAACCCGCTGGATTCGCTGCGCCCGGAACCGGACCCGCGCCTGCGCGGCGTGGTGCTGCACGCGATCCTTGAACAGTTCGTGCGCCAGTCCGAAGGCGGTTCAGGCAACCGCGAGACGCTGATGCAGATCACACGCGACGTGCTGGAGGCCGAGGTTGCCTGGCCGCTGGCGCGCACCATCTGGCACGCCCGTATCGACCGGGCGGCAGAGGCGTTCCTGCGCTTTTCAGCCGAAACAGGCGGTGTTCCGGTGCTGATCGAGGAAAAGGGAATGGTCACCCTGACCGACATGGATTTTGCGCTGACGGGCAAGCCTGATCGCATTGACCTGCTGCAGGACGGGCGTTTGCACCTGATTGATTACAAGACCGGGACGCCACCCTCAAAGGACCAGCAGAAAAAGTTCGACAAGCAGCTTCTTCTGGCCGCGTGCATGACTGAAATGGGTGGCTTTGCCTCGCTTGGGCCGATGGAGGTGGCAAGGATCACCTATGTCGGCGTGAAGGGTGACCTGAAAGAGGAAGCCAGCGACATGGAACCTGGTCAGGTTGTGACGGTGTGGCAGGAGTTCGGTCGTCTGATCGAACGCTACGCCCGGCCCACCCAAGGCTATACCGCCCGCCGGGCCATGTTCGAGACGAAAGACGTGTCGGACTACGACCATCTGTCGCGCTACGGAGAGTGGGATCAAACCTCGGAAGCGAAGCCGGAGGATGTCGGATGACCCTGACCCCCGCCGCCAACGCCCAGATTGACGCAGCGCGTCCGGACCACAACACTTGGCTGTCGGCCAATGCCGGGTCCGGAAAGACCCGCGTGCTGACTGACCGTGTGGCGAGGCTATTGCTGAACGGCGTGCAGCCCCAGCACATCCTGTGCCTGACCTATACCAAGGCCGCCGCGTCCGAGATGCAGAACCGGCTGTTCAAGCGGCTTGGCACCTGGGCGATGAAGCCGGACGACGACCTGCGCCGCGATCTGCTGGACCTTGGCGAGGTGGAGCTGTCGGCCCCGCGGCTGTCGCTGGCTCGGCAACTGTTCGCCCGCGCGATTGAAACGCCGGGCGGTTTGCGCATCCAGACTATCCACAGCTTTTGCGCCACCCTGCTGCGGCGCTTTCCGCTTGAGGCGGGCATTGCGCCGGCCTTTACCGAACTGGAGGACCGGGCCGCGCGGCTGTTGCGCGCCGAAATCGTCGAGGAGATGGCTGACAATATTGCCCCAGACGTGATCCGCCGCCTGACCGAAGTCTATACTTCCGAGGATTTCACAGCGCTGGTCGAACAGGTGGCGCGGCACCGCGGGCAGTTTGCGCGGCCCGTCGGGGAACATGGCCTCTGGGATGTATTTGGCGTTTCTCGGGGGCAGAGTGTGCAGACGATTGTCGCCTCGGTCTTTCTTGGAGACGAGGCGGACTGGATGGATGAGGTGATACGCGCCCTTGAGGCAGGGTCGACGAACGATACCAAGGCGGCGGCAAAACTGCGGCGGGTCGACCTGGTTGCGCCGGGTGGTTCCGCGCTGGAGGCGCTGGAAGACGTGCTTCTGTTCGGCGTGATTAAGGACAACCCGGGAAAGAGCTTCACCGCCAAGATCGGCAGCTTTCCGACCAAGGAAACGCGACGGCTGCTGTCGGCCACGATGCCACGACTGGATGATCTGATGGCGCGGGTCGAGACAGCCCGCGAACGCCGGATCACATTGAGGGCTGCCGAGAAGACTGCCGTTCTGCACGAATTCGCCGGCGTCTTCCTGCCGCTTTACGAAGCGCGCAAGGCGGCGCTGGGGGTTCTGGACTTCGATGATCTTATTTCCCGGGCGCGGGCGCTTTTGACCGATCCGTCTTTGGCGGCCTGGGTGCTGTTCCGGCTGGATGGCGGCATCGACCACATTCTGGTGGACGAGGCGCAGGATACCGGGCCGGACCAGTGGCAGGTGATCGAAAGTCTCGCGTCCGAGTTGATTGCAGGTCTTGGGGCCAGCGATAAGTCGCGAACGATATTTGTGGTTGGCGACAAGAAACAGTCGATCTATTCGTTTCAGGGCGCGGATGTGGCTGCCTTTGATCAAAAGCGCGACCTGTTTCGCGACCGCTTGGCGGGGAGCACCGGGGCGCTTGCCGAGAGGGTGTTGGAGCATTCCTTTCGCTCTTCGCCAGCTATCCTGCAATTGGTCGATCATACCTTTGATGGGCCATCCCTTGATGCGATTGGTGGCGCGTCAAAACACACGGCCTTTCATGAAAGCCTGCCCGGGCGTGTGGACCTTTGGGCCCCGATCGAAAAGGCCGACAAGGCGGATACCGGCGAATGGTTTGATCCGGTTGACCTGCTGTCCCCTGCGGCCCCGGACGTTCAGTTGGCCGATAATATCGCGAACGAGATAAAGGCGTTGATCGCCGCGGGCACGCAAATTCCGTTGGCCCCGAAGCATGGCGAACCAAATGCAAGGCCGGTGCATGAGGGCGATTTCCTGATCCTTGTGCAAAGGCGGTCGGTTCTGTTTCAGGAGATTATCCGTGCCTGCAAGGCAGCCGGACTGGCCATTGCGGGGGCGGACCGGCTTAAACTTGGGGCCGAGTTGGCGGTCAAGGATCTGGGGGCGTTGCTGGCGTTTCTGGACACGCCCGAGGATGATCTTTCGCTGGCAGCCGTTTTGCGCTCGCCGCTTTGCGGTTGGTCAGAGGATGCGCTGTTCCGGCTTGCAAACGGCCGGAAGGGCTATCTTTGGGAGGCGCTGCGGGATCATCCGGATCATCCCCAGACCCACGCCTTCCTGACCGACATGCGCGATCAGGCAGAATTCCTGCGGCCTTATGACCTGATCGAACGGGTGCTGCACCGCCATGACGGTCGCCGCAAGCTGTTGAGCCGGCTGGGGCCAGAGGCGGAAGACGGGATTGACGAGCTGTTGTCGCAAGCACTGGCCCACGAACGCTCGGAAGTGCCAAGCCTGACCGGCTTTCTGGTCTGGCTGGAAACCGATGATGTCGAGGTGAAGCGTCAGCTGGACGGCGAAGGGCATCGGATCCGGGTGATGACGGTGCATGGTGCAAAGGGCCTTGAGGCACCGATTGTGATCCTGCCGGATACCAGGGACCGCCCGGTACAAGACAAGGACGAAATTTACCGCCTGCCCGACGGCGTGCCGGTCTGGAAGACCGCTGCCGCTGAAAGCCCCGGCCTGATCAAGGCCGAACGCGCCGCACGTCTGGCCCGCAGCGAGGCCGAGCGGTTGCGCTTGCTGTATGTGGCAATGACCCGGGCACGGTGCTGGCTGATCGTCGCGGCAGCCGGGGCCGTAACCAAGCCGGAGTGCTGGTACAACATGATCCGCGCCGGGGTGGAGCGACTGTCGCTGGTAACCTTGGCAGATGGAGTGCGGCGGCACGCCTTTGGGTCCTGGCCGGATCCGTTGCTGCGGGAACCGGTCGAGGCGCGTCCGCCCGCACTGCCTCATTGGGTCTTCGCCCCGGCGCCGAAACCTGTGGAGGATGCGGCACCGCTGTCGCCTTCGGCGTTGGGTGGTGCCAAGGCATTGCCGGGAGAGCCGTTTTTCCCCGAAGCCGTTGCCAAGGCACGGGGTACAGCGCTTCACCTTCTGCTGGAGCATCTGCCAAAGGCCGCACGGGCCGACTGGGCCGCGCTGAGTTCGGTGCTGATCCCCGATGCGGGTCTGGCCGCCGATCTGCTGGCCGAAGCGCAGGTGGTGTTGACCGATCCGGCGCTGGCCACGCTGTTCGGCCCCGGCGCGCTGACCGAGGTGGCGGTGACCGGCGAATGGAACGGTCGGCATGTCGCGGGCAGCATCGACCGGCTGATCCTGTCGCCGGATCACGTGCTGATCATCGACTACAAGTCCAACGCCGTTGTCCCGAATGATCCTTCGCAAGTGCCCGAGGGCATCCTGCGCCAGCTAGGCGCCTATGCGCATATTCTGGGGCAGATTTACCCCGGTCGCCGGATCGACACGGCAATCCTGTGGACCCGCGGCCCCCGTCTGATGCGGCTTGATCCCGATATCGTGAGGCCTGCGCTGGCCCGTACCACGATCCCTTGACGTTCCCGGCCACAATCCCTAGCTTCCCTGCCTGACACATTCCCCTCAGGAGATACGATCATGGGCGCTGCAACCATCGCCGTGACTGATGCCACTTTCGATGCCGAAGTGCGCAAATCCACTGTTCCGGTGGTGGTGGATTTCTGGGCAGAGTGGTGCGGCCCCTGCCGTCAGATCGGCCCTGCGCTGGAAGAGCTGGCAGTGCAATACGCGGGCAAGATCAAGATCGTGAAAGTCAACGTGGACGAAAATCCCGAAAGCCCGGCCGTACTGGGCGTGCGCGGGATTCCAGCGCTGTTCATGTTCAAGGATGGTCAGGTGATCTCGAACAAGGTCGGCGCTGCACCGAAAGCCGCGCTGGAAACCTGGATCAAGTCGGCGATCTGATCCGACGACACCAAGCACAGGGGCGGTCCGCAAGGGCCGCCCTTTTGTTTTGCGATCAGACCGCACATATTGCGGAAAAGACATGAGGCTCAGATGGCGGAAGACAGATTTCCCGGCTGGCACGGCACCACGATCCTTGCCGTCCGGCGTGGCGGCGAAGTTGTGGTGGCTGGCGACGGTCAGGTCAGTCTTGGCAATACGGTCATCAAAGGCACCGCCCGCAAGGTGCGCCGACTTTCGCCGGGCGGTCACGATGTGGTGGCAGGCTTTGCCGGATCGACCGCCGATGCTTTTACGCTACTGGAGCGGCTGGAAAAGAAGCTCGAGGCCGCACCCGGGCAATTGGCGCGGGCCTGCGTCGATCTGGCCAAGGACTGGCGCATGGACAAATACCTGCGCAATCTTGAGGCAATGCTGATCGTCACCGACGGGCGTGATCTGTACGTGATCACCGGCGCTGGCGACGTGCTGGAACCGGAACATGACGTGGCTGCAATAGGTTCCGGTGGCAACTTCGCGCTGGCCGCCGCGCGCGGGTTGATGGCGACCAGCATGGACGCCGAAGACATCGCCCGCAAAGCCATGGCAATCGCGGCAGAGATTTGCGTTTTCACCAACGGCAATCTGACGGTTGAACGGATCAGGCCCGCGTGACCTTTCGCTGCGCCACCGTGTAAGCGCGCAGGACAGCGTTCATTCTGGTCTGATAGCCCGGACCGTCCTGTTTGAAAAACGCCAGCACATCCGGATCAAGCCGCAGGGATATGGGTGTCTTGTGATTGGTCTCGATCACGACGGCACGGTGCCAGTCTGGTTCCGGTTCGGTCGTATACGACCCTTCGATCACGACATAGTCCGGTTCAAGTACCGGTTTGTCTTCGTCCCTGATCGCTCGCTTTTCAGCGATGCTCAGCCGTTTTGCCCTGTCCGCCCGTATACCCATGATCACCAACCTGTTTCCGGTCGCCAAGGCAAGAATACTCTAACCCTATGCTCCGCATGAAAGAATGCCCGTGTATATACGATCTGTCAACCGCGCGTACAGGATGTATATACGACTGGTATATACCAGTATTCCTCCCTTGGTTTGGCCATGCAAACCCCTTATCTGTTTGCACAGATCGACGTCATAAGGTGATCCGTACATGACCCCCGAAGACCTTCGCGCTGCCGTCGCTGCCGGCATACTGACCGAGGCGCAGGCCGCATCCGTAACCGCGCTGGCGAACGACCGGCAGGGCAAGCGCACGGCAATGCCCGCCGAAGATGAGCCGTTCGAATTCTTCCGAGGCTTTTCGGAAATCTTTGTCTCGATCGGCCTGATCATCCTTTTGTCCGGCATCGCGGCGATGCTGGCGTGGTTCGGCGGAGTGGCGCTGCTGTCCCTGCTGCCGTTGATCTGCGCCGGCATCTGCTGGTGGTGGGCGACGTATTTCACCTTGAAGCGGCGGATGAACCTGCCGTCGATGGTGCTGGCCACGGCCTTTGGCGGTGGCATCTATCTGTCCGCCATCACCATTCTGGCCCAGGCCGATGTCAGCCTTCGCGGCACCGTGGTGGTCGCGTTCGTGTTGGCAGCGCTTGGTATGGCATCGTGGTATCGCCACTTTCGCCTGCCGTTTTCCGCCTTCATCCTTGGCCTGTTCGCGCTGGGGGCAATCTACACGCTGACCGCATCGGTCGATGCGCTGGGTGGGTTTGTGTCGGGCAGCCGCAATGGCATGGCTGGCCTGTTCGACCTGCGCGAAAGCCCGCAGTTCGCCTTTGCGACGCTGGGCTTCGGGATCGCCTGCTTTCTGGTCGGCATGTGGTTCGACACGCGCGACCCGCACCGCCTGGGCCGACATGCCGCGACGGCGTTCTGGTTGCACCTCCTGGCCGCCCCAGCGCTGGTCAACACCGTGGCGCTGACGCTGTACAACACCGGCGGGTCGGCGGGCATCGGTCTGCTGGTCGTGGCGCTGGTTGTCATCACCCTTCTGGCACTGGTGATCGACCGCCGGTCGTTCCTGACCGCCGCCATTGCGTACATCGCGCTCGTCATCGCCTATGTGATGGGCGACAGCGGTGATTTCGGGTCCTGGACCTTTATCCTGATCGCGCTGGGCGGGCTGATCACTGCCATTGGTACCTGGTGGGTACCGCTTCGTGCCGCCGTGATGCGTGGATTGCCCGACTTTCCCGGCAAGTCCAGCCTGCCGCCATACGGGAGCACGGAATGACCAGCCTGACCCCGCGCGAGATCGTATCCGAGCTTGACCGCCACATCATCGGCCAGAACGCTGCCAAGCGCGCCGTTGCCGTGGCGCTGCGCAATCGCTGGCGGCGCAAGCGGCTGGGCGATGACCTGCGCGATGAGGTGTATCCGAAGAACATCCTGATGATCGGCCCGACCGGGGTGGGCAAGACCGAAATCAGCCGCCGTCTGGCCAAGCTGGCAAAAGCGCCGTTTCTCAAGATCGAGGCGACCAAGTTCACCGAGGTGGGCTATGTCGGCCGCGACGTGGACAGCATCATCCGCGATCTGATGGATGTGGCAATCGCCGATACCCGCGCCCAGATGCGTGAGGATGTGAAGGCGAAGGCACAGAAAGCGGCGGAAGATCGGGTGATCGAGGCTTTGGCGGGCAAGGACGCCCGCGAACAGACGCGCGAGATTTTCCGGGCCAAGCTGAAGACCGGTTCGCTTGATGACACGATGATCGAGATTGACGTGACCGACGCCGCCCCTGCCTTCCCGATGATGATGGGCGGTCAGGGGATGGACCAGATGCAGGGCCTGCAGGACATGCTGGGCAAGGCGTTCGGCGGGCGGTCCAGCCGTAAACGGCTTTCGGTGGCAGACAGTTACGAGGTGTTGATCGGACAAGAGGCCGACAAGCTGCTGGATGACGAGGCGGTGAAGGCCGCAGCTTTGGAGGCGGTGCAGGAAAACGGCATCGTGTTTTTGGACGAGATCGACAAGATCTGCGCCCGCGCAGATACGCGCGGTGCTGACGTCAGCCGCGAAGGCGTGCAGCGTGACCTGCTTCCACTGATCGAAGGCACCACGGTTTCGACCAAGTACGGGCCGGTGAAGACCGACCACATCCTGTTCATCGCAAGCGGGGCCTTCCACATTGCCAAGCCGTCGGACCTGTTACCGGAGCTGCAGGGTCGCCTGCCGATCCGGGTGGAATTGCAGCCGCTGACCGAAGCCGATTTCGTCCGCATCCTGACTGACACCGACAATGCCCTGACGCTGCAGTACTCGGCCTTGATGGCGACGGAGGAGGTTGCGGTGACATTTACCAAGGACGGGATAGCCGCGCTCGCCCGGATTGCGGCCGAGGTGAACCAGAGCATCGAGAACATCGGTGCACGCAGGCTTTATACCGTGATGGAACGGGTGTTCGAGGAACTGTCCTTCACCGCGCCGGACAGGTCAGGCGAGGCCATAACCGTGGATTCCGCATTTGTAGAGACGAATCTGGGCGCATTGGCGCGGTCCGCCGATCTGTCGCGGTACGTGTTGTGAGCGTCACCGCGCCCCTTGCCCCGCGTTTCCCGACGGATTGGCCGCGTTTTGGTATGGGCGGGGCCGCGCTGGGCAACATCTTCGCGCTGTATTCCGAGGCCGAAGCGCAGGCAACCTTTGCTGCAGCCTGGGACGTCGGGGTGCGCTACTTCGATACAGCACCCTGGTATGGGCATGGGTTGTCAGAGCACCGGCTGGGCACGGCCCTGCGCAACTGGCCGCGCGAGCAAGCCTTCGTCTCCACAAAGGTGGGCCGCATCTATGATCCCGCCCCGCGCGGTCAGGATGTCCGGATGCAGTGGCAGGGCGGGCTGAACTTCGCTGTGCGCTATGATTATTCCGCCGAAGGCTTCGCGCAATCCTTTGCGCAAAGTCAGCTGCGGCTGGGGCAGCCGTCGGTTGATGCGCTGATCATCCACGATCTGGACCGCGACTATCAGGGCGCGGCGTTTGACGGGCATATGGCGGCGCTGACGGGTTCCGGCCTTTCCTATCTGCACCATCTGAAGGCCGAAGGGGTGATTTCCGCCGTCGGAATGGGGATGAACACGCTCAGCGATTTCACCACCATTGCACCCTGGATCGAGGTGGATTTCTTTCTTGTCGCCCTGCCCTACACACTCGCCGATCAGGCCGCGCTGCACGGCCCGATGGCCGATTGTGCCCGGCGCGGCATCAAGGTGATCATTGGCGCGCCGTTTGCCTCTGGTCTGCTGGCGGCCCCTTCGGCCCCGGGCGTGATGTATGCCTATCAGCCCGCATCCGGCGCGATGGTGACGAAAGCGCTGGCAATCGAGGCGATCTGCCTGCGGTATGGGGTACCCTTGGCCGCCGCTGCGCTGCAGTTCCCGCTGCTGCATCCAGCGGTGGTTTCGGTAATTCCCGGCGCGGTCAGCCCGGATCAGGTGCGCGCCAATGCAGCGAATATGGCGCTGCCGATCCCCCCTGAAGTCTGGGCCGATCTCAAGGCCGCAGGGCTGATCGACGCCGATGCGCCGACCGGTGCATAAGTGAGCGACGACGCCACCACGCCAATGATGGCGCAATATCTGGCGATCAAGGCACAGAACCCCGGCGCGCTGTTGTTCTACCGGATGGGTGATTTCTACGAGATGTTCTTTGACGACGCGGTCGCCGCCTCGGCAGCACTGGACATCGCGCTGACCAAACGCGGCTTTCATCAGGGCGAGCCGATTGCGATGTGCGGTGTGCCGGTACATGCGTCCGAAGGCTATCTGCTGTCGCTGATCCGCAAGGGATTTCGCGTCGCCATCGCCGAGCAGCTGGAAGACCCGGCAGAGGCAAAGAAGCGCGGCTATAAATCCGTGGTCCGCCGCGATGTGGTGCGGCTGGTTACCCCCGGCACGCTGACCGAAGATTCACTGTTGGAGGCGCGGCGGCACAACTACCTGTGCGCCTTTGCCGAAGTGCGCGATCAGGCGGCGCTGGCTTGGGCCGATATCTCGACCGGCGAGTTTCGGGTGATGCCGTCCAGCCTCGCCCGACTTGGCCCCGACCTGGCCCGCCTGGCCCCGCGCGAGGTGTTGGTGAGTGAGGCTCGGGAGCGGGAATTAGAGACTAGCATTGCGGAAACCGGCGCTGCCCTCACCCCTCTGTCGCGCGGAAGCTTTGAATCCACCGGTGCGGAAAAGCGGCTGTGTGACATCTTCGGCGTCAGCTCTCTGGATGCTTTCGGCAGTTTTGACCGCGCCGAAGTCTCGGCCATGGGCGCGCTGGTCGATTATCTGCACCTGACCCAGCGGGGCCGGCTGCCATTGCTGCGCGCGCCCATCAGAGAAGTGCATGGCGCCACCCTGCAGATCGACGCCGCCACAAGGCGCAATCTGGAACTGACCTCGGCGCTGTCAGGTGGCCGCGAAGGATCGCTTTTGGCGGCCGTGGACCGCACGGTGACGGCTGGCGGCGCGCGCCTTTTGGAGCGGCGGATTTCGGCCCCCTCGCTGGATATTGCGCTGATCCATCAGCGGCTGGCGGCGGTGCGTGGGCTTATCGAAAACGCCCGGCTGCGGGAAGCTCTGCGCGAGGCGTTGCGGCGGGTGCCTGACATGGACCGCGCCCTGTCGCGCATCGCGCTGGACCGGGGCGGTCCGCGTGATCTGGGTGCTGTCCGGGCCGGACTGGAGCAGGCAGAACGGATTGCCGGGATGTTGTCCGCTGGACCTGCCCTGCTGGTTGAAGCGGCATCCTGCCTGGTAGGTCACGCGGGGCTTGTGACGCTGCTCGACCATGCTCTGGTTGAGGAACCGCCATTACTTGCGCGCGATGGAGGGTTCATCGCCTCGGGCTATGACCCGGAGCTCGACGAAACCCGCACCTTGCGGGACGAAGGCCGCAGTGTGATCGCGCGGATGCAGGCCGAGTACGTGGCGCTGACCGGTATCCCCGGACTGAAAATCAAGCATAACAACGTGCTGGGATACTTCATCGAGGTGACGACCACCCATGAAGACCGCCTGCGCGCGATGCCCGAAACCTTCATCCACCGACAGACCACTGCAGGGCAGGTTCGCTTCACCACCCTGCCGCTGAGCGAGATTGAAACGCGCATTCTGAACGCCGGAAATCACGCGCTGGAGATTGAAAAGCGTCACTATGAAGGCCTAAAACGCGAAATTCTGGCTTTGGCGGGCCCCATCGGGCTTGCCGCGCGGTCACTTGCAGAAATTGATCTGGCGGCGGCTTTCGCCGATCTTGCCGCCGCAGAAAGCTGGGCTGAGCCGCTGGTGGACGACAGCCGCGCCTTTGTGGTGACGGGCGGGCGGCATCCGGTTGTGGAACGCGCGTTGCTCCGTCAGGGCGCTGGGCCATTTGTGGCCAATGATTGCGCGCTGACCGATGCGGGGACCCCGGCGATCTGGCTGCTGACCGGGCCGAACATGGCGGGGAAATCCACCTTTCTGCGCCAGAACGCCCTGATCGCGCTGCTGGCGCAGGCGGGCAGCTTTGTTCCCGCCGCGTCGGCGCGGATCGGGCTGGTCAGCCAGGTGTTCAGCCGGGTTGGCGCTGCAGATGATCTTGCGCGGGGCCGTTCAACCTTCATGGTCGAGATGGTGGAAACCGCCGCGATCCTGAATCAGGCGGACGACCGCGCATTGGTGATCCTGGACGAGATCGGCCGCGGCACTGCCACTTATGACGGCCTGTCCATCGCATGGGCCACGCTGGAACACCTGCACGAAACCAACCGCTGCCGCGCCCTGTTTGCCACGCATTACCACGAAATGACGGCACTGGCCGGCAAGTTGGCGGGCGTCGAGAATGCGACGGTGACAGTCAAGGAGTGGGAAGGCGACGTGATCTTCCTGCACGAGGTCAAGAAGGGCGCGGCGGACCGGTCCTACGGCGTACAGGTCGCACGGTTGGCGGGGCTGCCGCAATCGGTGGTGGACCGGGCCAAAGTGGTGCTGGAAGCGCTGGAAAAAGGTGAGCGCGAGGGCGGGTCGCAAAGGGCGCTGATCGACGATCTGCCGCTGTTCCGGGCCGCACCAGTTATGGCGCCCCGACCTTCGGCGAAACAGTCGCCGGTCGAGGCGCGGCTGCGTGATGTACACCCGGACGAGCTGACGCCAATGGAGGCGCTGCGGTTGATCTATGAAATCAAGGGGTTGATGTAGAAGGGATGGGCAGATTGCCCATCCTACACGTCAACCGGGGGTGGACGACACGCCGACCTGCGCCGGCCGCAGCAGCCGGTCGTGCAGCAAGAATCCTTCGGTCATCATCTGGATGATCTGGCCCGCTTTGGTGCCAGCCACCGGAGCCTCGAACATCGCCTGATGCTGCTGTGGGTCAAACATCTCGCCGATCTCGGGGGCAATCGGGGTCATGCCATGCCGTGTCATCACCGTGATCAATTCGCGCAACGTCAGCTCCACGCCTTCGATCAACGCGTCCGCACCGGCGCGCTGTTCATCGGTGACGGCATTCAGCGCACGTTTTAGGTTGTCAAAGACCGGCAACAGATCGCGTGCCAGCCTTGTGCTGCCATACTGCTCTGCCTCGCGCCGGTCGCGGTCAGCCCGTTTGCGTGAGTTTTCTGCATCGGCCAACGCCCGCATGAACTTGTCGCGCAGGTCATCACGCTCGGCGCGCAAGGCTTCCAGCTCTTCGGCCAATGCACCGGCTTCGGGGGAATTATCGAAATCTTCCAGCTCGATCTCCTGCGGAGTGGCCTGATCCTGCGCCATCGTGTCGTCCTCGTCTTGTCATTTCAACCCTTGCCCCGGTCGGAGACAAGGCGGCCCACCAACTGGGCGGTGTAGTCGACAATCGGTACGATCCGGCCATAGTTCAGCCGGGTCGGACCGATGACGCCCACCGCGCCGATGATTTTCCGATCAGCGTTCATATAGGGAGAAACCACCAGACTTGAACCGGAAAGTGAAAAAAGCTTGTTCTCGGAACCGATAAAAATGCGCACGCCTTCGCCCGTTTCGGCAAGGCCGAGAAACTCGGCAATATCCCGCTTTCGCTCCAGATCGTCGAAAAGTGATCGGATGCGGTCGATCTCAGCTGCGTCGGCCACGCCTTCGATCAGATTTGAGCGTCCGCGAACGATCAGCCGTTCCGAGCTTTCGCCGGCGTTTTCCCACAAGGCGATGCCGCTTTCGACCAGATCACGGGCCAGAACGTCGATTTCCTGCCGCCGATTCGCGATCTCGGAAGTGATGGTAGAGCGCAGTTCGGTCAGGGTCTTGCCTTCAGCAAGGGCGTTCAGGAAGTTCGCCGCTTCGCGCATTGAAGACGGGGTCTGGCCGGGCGGGGGCGCGAAGATCCGATTTTCGACCTGACCATCGGCGAAGACCAGCACCACAAGTGCGCGGTCAGCTGCCAGACTTACGAACTCGATGTGCCTGATCGGCGCTTCTCTCTTGGGGACCAGCACCAGACTTGCGCCGCGGGTGATACCGGACAGCGCGGCGCCGACCTGATCCAGCAGACTGTTCACATCCGGGTCATTGGACCCGAGGGTGGCGTCAATCCTCTCCTGATCCTCGCGCGCGACGGATCCGACCTCCAGCAGGCTGTCGACGAACATCCGAAGGCCCGCCTGGGTGGGAATTCGCCCAGCCGAGATATGCGGGCTGTCCAGCAGGCCAAGGAATTCCAGATCCTGCATCACGTTGCGAACCGTCGCCGCCGACACCTTTTCCGACATGCTGCGAGTCAGGGTGCGCGAGCCGACCGGATCGCCGGAATCGAGATAACCCTCGACCACGCGGCGAAACACTTCGCGCGTCCGCTCGTTCATGTCGGACAGAATGGCCTGTGCGTCGGTCATGATCTGCGCCGGGGTGATAGGGTCAGCGGTGTTGATCGGGGTTGCATCGCGGGTCCTTGCTTGCGTATGTGGCCGAAACTCATTGAAAGGTCAGCCCATGCGCCCGTCAGGCAGGAAGTTAAGCGAACTGCGGCAGGTTTCAATCGAAACCGGCGTGATGAAACATGCCGAAGGATCCTGCCTGATCAAGATGGGCGACACGCATGTGCTCTGCTCCGCCACGATTGAAGACAAGGCCCCGCCGTTTCTGAAGAACACCGGGCAAGGTTGGGTCACGGCCGAATACGGCATGTTGCCGCGCGCCACCAACAGTCGCACCCGTCGCGAAGCTGCGGCTGGCAAGCAGTCTGGCAGAACGCAGGAGATTCAAAGGCTTATTGGCCGTTGCCTGCGGGCCGGTGTGGATCGTAACGCCTTGGGTGAACGGCAGATCGTGATTGACTGCGACGTTATCCAGGCCGACGGGGGCACCCGTTGCGCGTCGATCACCGGCGGCTGGGTGGCACTTCGGCTGGCGATGGACAAGCTGATGGCATCTGGCGTGGTGGTCAGCGATCCGATGCTGGATCATGTGGCGGCGGTGTCCTGTGGCATTTATGCCGGTCAACCGGTGCTTGATCTTGACTACCCCGAGGATTCGGCCGCCGGAACCGATGGCAACTTTGTGCTGACCGGTGCCGGCCGTCTGGTCGAGGTGCAGCTGTCGGCCGAAGGCGCTGCATTTTCGCAAGAGGAGATGCTGGAACTGCTGGATCTGGCGCGGGCCGGGACCGAGGCTTTGGTCAAGGCCCAGAAAGCTGCGATCGGGCGCTGATGATGCGGGCGATTGGCGGCCAGCTTCTGGTGGCGACGCATAACCGGGGCAAGCTGGAGGAAATCGCGGCCTTGCTGTCCCCACATGGTGTGACGGTGCTCAGCGCGGCTGATATGGGCCTGCCTGAACCAGAAGAGACCGAGACAACCTTTGCCTGCAACGCCCGCCTGAAGGCGCATGCTGCCGCGCGGGCAAGCGGGCTGGTGGCGCTGGCAGACGATTCGGGGCTGTGTGTCGATGCCTTGGGCGGCGCGCCGGGCGTCTTTACCGCAGACTGGGCCACCGTCGCCGCCGGACGGGACTTTGCGGTGGGAATGGAGCGGGTCTGGCGGGAACTGGAGGCGGTGAAGGCACCAGCGCCACGGCGGGCGCAGTTCCGCTGCACGCTGGTGCTGGCCTGGCCTGATGGCGAGGACGCGGTGTTTGAAGGCCGCATGCCGGGCCAGATTGTGTGGCCCGGGCGCGGGTCGCAGGGACATGGCTTTGACCCGGTTTTTCAACCGGACGGGCATGCAGAGACCTTTGGCGAGATGGACCGCTGGGCCAAGAACCAGATCAGCCACCGGGCGGATGCGTTCGGCAAACTGGTTGCAGCGTGTTTCGGGTGATCGGGTGATGGACGACTGGCGCCATGGCGGCTTTGGGCTGTACCTGCATTGGCCCTATTGCCAGTCGAAATGCCCCTATTGCGACTTTAACAGCCATGTCGCCACGCGGATCGACCAAGGTCGCTGGTTGGCAGCCTATCTGAGCGAAATCGACCGGATCGGCCGACTGACCGAGGGTCGGGTGCTCAACTCCGTCTTCTTCGGCGGGGGAACCCCGTCACTTATGGAACCGGAGCTGGTGCAGGGGATTCTGGACCGCGTCCGCGCCACCTGGACGATGGCCAATGACCTTGAAGTGACGCTGGAAGCCAACCCCGGGTCGGTCGAGATGGCGCGGTTTTCCGGCTATGCCGCAGCCGGGGTCAATAGAATATCCATTGGAATTCAAGCACTTGATGACGAAAGCCTGAAACGGCTCGGGCGGCTGCATTCTGTGGACGAAGCCCACCGCGCAATCGGCATCGCGCAGTCGACGTTCGACCGGGTGAGCATCGACCTGATCTACGCGCGGCAGAATCAGTCGCTGGCGGCATGGCGGGAAGAGCTGCTCCGCGCGCTGGAGTTCGGGACCGACCACCTGTCGCTGTACCAACTGACAATCGAGGACGGCACGGTCTTTGCCCAGAGGCACGCAAAGAACAAGTTGCGCGGTCTTCCGGCGGAAGATTTGGCTGTGGATCTGTTCGAACTGACACAGGAGATATGTGAGGCCGCCGGGATGCCTGCCTATGAGGTGTCAAATCACGCCCAGGCCGGGGCCGAGTCGCGCCACAATCTGATATACTGGCGCATGGGGGACTACGCTGGTGTCGGCCCCGGTGCCCACGGCCGTCTGAGCCTGTCCGGCGAGCGGCTGGCCACCGCAGCAGAGCGGCAGCCGGTGCGCTGGCTTGACTTGGTAGAAGCGCAGAACGGATTCGCTACTACGGTGCAGCCTCTGCTCGGTGAGGAGCGCGCGGTGGAGTATCTGATGATGTCGATGCGGCTGCGTGAGGGGTCGTCGCTGGCGCGCTTTCGCGATCTGGCGGGCACTGACTTGCCCGCTGCGGCGCTGGTGGACATGCAGAACCTGGGGTTTCTGCTGCGGGATGGCGACCGAATTCACACCACGAAAACGGGCGTTCTGATGCTGAACGGCGTCTTGCGCGCATTGCTGGCGGACCGAACCAGCGCTGATTAAGTGTCTGACCGACCTACATCCCTTGGTATGACTGAGAGAACCTGGCACAACATGTCGAGATCCTCCAAAGTATTGTAGCGGATTGTCAGATGGCCCTTGCCCGTCCCGGCCTCATGATCAATGCGCACAATCATGCGAAGATTTGCCGAGAGATCGGCTTCGATGGCAAGGGTGTCCGAATCCTTCTGCGCGCCTTGCCCGCCTCTGGCTGCGCGGGCTTGCTTCGGAATGCCAACCATTTTGACAAGACGCTCTGTCTCGCGAACGGAAAGCCCCTTCCCAACCACTTCAAGTGCCAGTTCCAGCGCTTTCGGGCTGGAGATGAGGGCGCGTGCGTGTCCGGCGGTGAGAGTTCCGGCGCGCACCATGCTTTGCACTTCATCCGGAAGGGTAAGCAGACGCAGCAGGTTTGCAACATGGCTGCGGCTGCGGCTGAGGGCCTCGGCAAGCTTTTCCTGTGTGTGACCAAAGCGCGTCATCAGTTGGCGAAAGCCCAGCGCCTCTTCGATGGCGTTCAGGTCCTGACGCTGAATGTTCTCGATAATCGCAACCTCGAGGACCTCGCTGTCGCTAAGCTCCCGGATAATAACGGGTATTTCGTGAAGTTGCGCCATTTGCGCTGCCCGCCAGCGCCGCTCTCCCGCAACGATTTCGTATTTTCCGCGATTGCCTTTGGGCCGCACGATCAGGGGCTGGATCACACCCTTCTGTCGGATCGAATCGGCCAGGCTCTGCAATTCTTCGCGTTTGAAGTCGATGCGCGGTTGCTGTGGGTTGGGTTCAAGGTTTTCGACCGGCACAAGCAGGTCGCCGCGCCGGTCAGCAGGGGCATGATCGGCACTTGTCAGATTGACGTCGGCCATCAGGGCGGACAGCCCGCGGCCAAGGCCGCGCTTTTCGGTCTTCGCGGTCATTGATCAATCCTTGATGCGACAGGTGACTTTCGGCGTGAGGCAATTTCCAGAGCCAGTGCCCGATAGGCCTGCGCCCCCCGAGACGCCGAATCGTAGGTAAGCACAGGCATCGCGTGGGACGGAGCCTCGCTCACACGGACATTCCTGGGAATCGTGGTGTTCATCACCAAATCCCCCATGTTCTGACGTGCATCCGCTTCGACCTGGGCGGTCAGTTTGTTGCGACGATCATACATGGTAAGCACGATGCCCTCGATTCTGAGTGCCGGGTTTGCAGAGCGACGTACATCCCGAATTGTCAGCATAAGTTGCGACAGGCCTTCCAGAGCGAAGAATTCGCACTGGAGCGGAACGAGCACCGAGTTGCACGCGACAAGCGCGTTCACGGTCAGCAAGCTCAACGATGGGGGGCAATCAATCAGAATGTAGTCAAAGTCGTAGCTGCCCATTTCCGGACGGCGAAGCGCGTCATGCAGCAGGAAGCTGCGTTTTTCGTTCGCCACCATATCAAGATCGGCAGAAGACAGATCCGCGTTCGCCGGAATGATGTATACAGACGGAACTGTAGTCGGAAGCACAACATCTTGTAGTGGGGCATCTTCCAAAATCAAGTCGTAGCTGGTCCGGCTGCGCCGCTCGGGTGGTATTCCCAGGCCGGTGGAAGAATTCCCCTGGGGGTCTATGTCGACAAGCAGAACTTTGTGGCCAAGTTCCGCAAGGCCCGCGGCAAGGTTGATGGCTGTTGTCGTCTTGCCGACACCACCTTTCTGGTTCGCAAGCGCAAAGATATGTGGCCGATTCCCGTGAGCATCAATCTGCACGCTGAATATTCCTGATCATCAAGATTGCGGCTTTGGAATCCGACACGCTGGACAGACTGTCAACTTGGAATTTCCAGCTTTCCTTGGCCAAGGCGGTTTCCGCTTTAAATCGCGCTCCCTTTGGGAAGATCGCAACTCCCGTGGGTTTCATGTGGTGGAAAGCAAACTGCAACAGATCGGTTAAAGGCGCGAGGGCTCGCGCTGAAATCACATCCGCGCCGAGAGGCGCGAGCGCCTCTATACGATGGTTTTCGACCTTCACTGTGAGGCCCAGGATGCGCGCAGCCTCTCGCAGAAAGGTGGCTTTACGTGCGTCCGATTCGACTAAGGTCACGACCAAACCAGGGAGACGCTCTTTTGCCAGGATGGCAACCACAAGACCTGGAAATCCTGCCCCAGATCCAAGATCAGCCCAGCTGGTTGAGTCGGGGGGAGCCAATTCAAAGAGTTGAGCGGAGTCCACTATATGGCGGTTCCGCAGGTCGGCCAGCGTTGAACTTCCAACCAAGTTGATGGACGGAGTCCACTTCTTTACCAATGCTTCCAGTTCGACGAGGGCAAGCTCCGTTTCACGTGAAACATTCAGCTTCAATAGAAGCGAAGGGCTATAGCCAATCATCCCGCCCGCCGCGTAACCAGTGATTTGCGGAGGTTTGCCAGGACCAAAAGCAACGCCGCAGGCGTAATTCCTTCGATCCGGGACGCCTGCAGCATATCTTGCGGCTCAACGCGCGCAAGTTTCTGCTTCAGCTCGTTCGAAAGCCCTGAAATCGAAGCATAGTTAAAGCCCCGCGGGATGACTTGGCTTTCCTGACGCTTCAGGCTGGATACTTCCTGAGCCTGCCGGTCAGAGTACTGCTCATAGATCGCTTCGGTTTGAATCTGAACAAAAACTTCGGGCTCAATAGAAACAAAAGCTGGCGATAGGGCGACAAGCGCAGCCTGATCGACGCCGGAAATCGACAGGATCTTGTGCCCGTCGCGCCTTCCGCCATCTGGGCTGACCATAACCCCCACAGCATTGAGTTCCTTGGGGGTAAAAGAAACGGCCTTCAAGCGCTCCCTCGCAGAACTTAGGGTCGCCACCTTTGCCTGATACTGCTGCCTGCGCGACTCTTTAACGCACCCGATTGCAATCCCTTTTTCCGTTAATCGCTGATCTGCATTGTCAGCCCTAACGGTAAGGCGAAACTCAGCGCGGGACGTAAACATACGATACGGCTCTGTCACGCCAAGTGATGTCAAGTCGTCTATCATGACGCCGATGTAGCTTTCCGCCCTACCAAAAACCACTTCCGGATCCCCTTTGGCAGCTGCGGCAGCATTCAGACCGGCCACTAAGCCTTGCGCTGCGGCCTCTTCATATCCCGTGGTTCCGTTGATCTGACCGGCAAAATAGAGACCCTGCAAAGACTTCGTTTGCAATGTTCGCAACAGTGCCCTTGGATCAAAGTAGTCGTACTCGATCGCGTATCCTGGCTGTAGGATGACAGCTTTCTCTAAGCCTGCAATTGACTGGATATAGCAATTCTGCACCTCTTCTGGCAAAGATGTGGAAAGACCGTTGGGATAGACAGTGTGATCGTCCAATCCTTCCGGCTCAAGAAAGACTTGGTGCGATGTCTTGTCGGAGAACCGTACGACCTTGTCCTCGATCGAGGGGCAGTATCGCGGACCTACACCCTCAATGTGACCGCCATACATGGCCGAAAGCCCAAGGCTGTCCCGCACTATCTCATGGGTGCGCTCACAAGTATGTGCGATCCCGCAAGAAACCTGCCTTACTGCGGGGGCGCTGCTCAACATAGACAGCATCACCGGAATCTCGTCGCCCGCTTGAGTTTCAAGCCGCCCCCAGTTGATCGTCCGGCCGTCCAGCCTCGGCGGGGTGCCGGTCTTCAATCGACCAACCGGCAGCCCCAATCCTGAAAGTTGATCGGCGAGGGTGGCAGATGGCCGATCCCCCAAACGACCGCCCTTCATTTTTCGATTGCCAATATGGATCATGCCATTCAGGAAAGTTCCTGCTGTCAGAACCACATTTCGTGACAAAATCCTTTCTCCGGAAGCGAGAACCGCCCCAGAAATAGCCGTGCCGTCGATCAGCAGCTGTTCGACCTCACCCTCAAGGACCGTGAGGCCGGGATTATCGCGCAGTTCCCTCTGAACTGCTTCACGATACAGCCGCCTGTCGATCTGCGCTCTCGGGCCCTGCACTGCAGGACCCTTTCGCCGATTCAGCAGCCTGAACTGAATACCGGCTTTGTCCGCCATTCGCCCCATAAGCCCGTCCAGAGCATCGATCTCACGCACCAAGTGGCCTTTTCCCAACCCACCAATAGCCGGGTTACAGGACATCGCGCCGATGGCCTCGATTCGAAGGGTGATCATGGCCACAGATACGCCCATGCGTGCGGCCGCAGTCGCGGCTTCAACACCGGCATGCCCGCCTCCGATTACAATGACGTCGTAATGTTTCACGTGAAACTATCCCTATTTGCCGATGCAGAAACTTGCGAAAATCTCGCTCAACAGATCCTCGACGTCTACTCTGCCAACCAACGCATCCAGCGCTCGAATCGAACTGCGCATACCTTCTGCAGTCAACTCAACGCGCGAGTGGTCCTTTACCACTTCCTGCCGCACCTCTTCCAGAGCTGTTACAGCTGCCGCAACAGCGACCCGGTGCCGCTCTCTGACCAATGCGCCTGGCGAGCCCACCCGATCCTCCAATACCTCGCCAACACGGGCCATCAGTTCCGAAACGCCAGACCCCGTTAAACCCGATACGGATAGTCTGCCAGGGGCGGCCAACCGCTGATCGGCCTTACCATTTACCAAGATATCACCGGGAGCGGGCAAAAGATCTGGTATGTCCCCGTCATCAAGCAGGAACACCCGCAAATCCGCCGCTTCTGCCCGCGCCCGTGCCCGCGAAATTCCTGCCAGCTCCAGAGGGTCCAGGGTTTCTCGCAGCCCCGCTGTGTCAAGAAAGGTGACCGACAGCCCGCGGACATCCATCCGAACCTCGATCACATCACGCGTCGTTCCTGCAATCTCTGAAGTAATTGCCGCTTCGCGTCCCGCCAGCTGATTCAACAGCGTAGATTTCCCAACATTCGGTGCGCCGACGATGGCAACCTCAAAGCCGTTGCGGATGCGCTCTGCAGCAGCAACGCCGTCCGCTTCCCGTCGCAGTTCCGCCAGAAGCCCGTCTAACAAACCTAGAACCTCCGGCGTCACGTCCACCGGCACATCCTCATCCACGAAATCTATCGTCGCTTCCAAAAGCGCCGCCGCTCGTACCAGATCGCGGCGCCATGCCTCCACTCGCGCTCCTACTGACCCCGACAGAACGCGGACGGCCTGCCGCCGTTGCGCCTCTGTCTCAGCATCAATCAAATCTGCCAATCCCTCCACTTGCGTGAGGTCAAGCATTCCGTTCTCCAACGCCCGCCGGGTGAACTCGCCGGGGTCCGCAAGCCTCAGACCCGGCTGGGCGGACAGCGCACGCAGCACCGCCGAGACCACCGCAGGCCCGCCATGCACATGCAGCTCGACCACATCCTCGCCCGTAAAGCTGGCGCCTTCAAGAAACGCCAGCACCAGCGCCTCGTCCAGCACCTCACCGTCCCAACGCAAACGACGAAGCGCTGCCACCCGGGGCTCCGGCAACCTTCCGCAAAGCGCTACAGCCCCGGCGAAAGCCTCAGGGCCAGAGATTCGCACCACGGCAAGCCCTGACCGCCCCCGCGCCGTAGCGGTGGCAAAAATCGTGTCCATCAGAGTTAACCTTTTGACTTAAAACACAAATCAGGTGTTCATCGACTCAAAGAAATCTGCATTCGACTTGGTTTGCTTCAACTTTCCGATCAGGAACTCGATGGCATCTGTCGTTCCCATCGGATTCAGAATCCGCCGCAATACATACGTCTTCTGCAGATCCATCTTCTCGACCAGCAGGTCTTCCTTCCGCGTGCCTGACTTCAGAATATCCATCGCCGGGAACACCCGCTTGTCAGCAACCTTGCGGTCCAGCACGATTTCCGAGTTACCGGTGCCTTTGAACTCTTCAAAGATCACCTCGTCCATGCGGCTACCGGTATCTATCAGCGCCGTCGCGATGATCGTCAGCGACCCGCCCTCTTCGATGTTCCGGGCAGCCCCGAAGAACCGCTTCGGGCGTTGCAACGCATTCGCGTCCACACCGCCGGTCAACACCTTGCCCGATGACGGAACCACCGTGTTGAATGCCCGTCCCAGACGGGTGATGCTGTCCAGCAAGATCACCACGTCGCGCTTGTGTTCGACCAGCCTCTTGGCCTTTTCGATCACCATTTCCGCCACCGCAACGTGCCGCGTCGCCGGTTCGTCGAAAGTGGAGGCGACAACCTCACCCTTCACCGTGCGCTGCATATCGGTGACTTCCTCGGGGCGCTCATCGATGAGCAGGACGATCAGATAACACTCCGGGTGGTTGGTCGCGATGGAATGAGCGATGTTCTGCAGCAACACGGTTTTACCGGTCCGCGGTGGCGCCACTATCAGCCCGCGCTGGCCCTTTCCCAGCGGTGCCACCAAGTCGATGATCCGGGCCGAGCGGTCCTTGATCGTCGGGTCCTCGACCTCCATCTTGAACCGCTCATCGGGATACAGCGGCGTCAGGTTGTCGAAATGGACCTTGTGCTTGGCCTTTTCCGGATCGTCGAAGTTGATCCGCGTGACCTTGGTCATGCTGAAATACTTCTCGTTTTCCTTCGGTGCCTGCATCAGACCTTCAATGGTGTCACCCGTGCGCAAGCTGAACTGCCGCAGGATATCGGGCGACACGTAAATATCATCCGGCCCCGGCAGATAGTTGGCCGAAGGGCTGCGCAAGAACCCGAACCCGTCCTGCAACACCTCCAGCACACCGTCGCCACCGATCTCCCAGCCTTCCTCAGCGTGCTCCTTCAGCAGCGAGAACATCATCTCGCCCTTGCGCATCGACGGAGCGTTCTCGATCTCCCACTCCTCGGCCATCGCAAGCAGGTCAGCGGGCGTCTTAGATTTCAGATCGGCCAGGTTCAAACGTTCTACAGTCATGGGAAAGGATACCTTAGGCGGATCGGCCGCAAAGGGCGGATCATCGCAGCGCTGGAATGGGAAATGCATGGACCGGACGGCCCTGCAAAGCCGCGATTACCGCGCAGTCTGCCAAAAGTCAACCGATCAGAACTTCACGATCACCGCAAAGACGATCAGCAGCATCAGAACCGTCGGCACTTCGTTCATCAGCCGGTACTGGCGACCGCTCAACGTATTCCTCCCCACGATGAAATCCTTGCGCCGTCCCGCCAGCCACATATGAAACGCCGTCATGACCACAACGCACAGCGCCTTTACCCAGGGCCAGACCGCACTCCAGTCCACCACTCCCGGTACGGCCACCAGCATCAGCCCGAACACCCAGGTCGCAATCATCGCCGGGTTCATGATCCCCCGCAGCAAGCGGCGCTCCATCACCTGGAAAATCGCATCGGTAGGCGTCCCCGCCTGCACCTGCTCGACATGGTACACGAACAACCTCGGCAGATAGAAAATCCCCGCCATCCACGAGATCACCGACACCACGTGCAGCGCCGTGATCACCAAAACCCACTCCGCCAGAAACCCGCTCATGCCCGCCTCGCTGCTTTTTGTCTTCTCTTCTATAAAGAAGAAAGATTCTAAAGGAATGAGGATGATGTAGGCCCTGTGAGCAAAGGGATTGTCCACTTCGTCCCCAGCCATGCCCACAGCCCGGCGCCAGTGGACAATTCCGGGATAAGTTGGCAGCCCGGTGAACTAAAAACTTAAAGTGACATATTATCAACGTATTAGGTCTGTATCTCAGAGGTTCTTGTCCACATCGCGCCTCCCCCGCCTTTCAAACCGCAAAGGTTGTCCTGACACCCGTGACAAAGTACTGCACAGCGGGATATCTCTTCCTGACGCCCCGCCGGTCCGGCCTGAAACAGCCCGATGACCCTCGTCCCCCGTTCTGCCACCCGGAACAAACCACGGATATCCACAGAGTCTTACATGGCCATTGTCCTCGCATCCTCATCTCCCGTCCGACTTCAACTGCTGTGCGCCGCCGGCCTGCAGGTCGCGGCACACAGTCCGCGCGTCGACGAAACCACCATCCATGACAGTCTGCGTGAGGACGGCGCCCACCCCCGCGATATCGCCGATACCCTGGCCGAGATGAAGGCCCGCAAGGTCGCCGAGCGTTTCCCGAATGATCTGGTCATAGGCTGCGACCAGGTTCTGGCTCTTGGTGACCAGACGTTCACAAAACCTGAAACCACCGGGGATGCCCGCCAACACCTCACCCTGCTGCGCGGCAAGACCCACCGGCTGCTCTCCGCCATCGTGGTCTATGAAAACACCGCACCCGTCTGGCGACACATCGCCACCGCCGATCTGACAATGCATGCCATTTCCGATACCTACCGCGATGACTACATCGCCCGGAACTGGGACAGCATCCGCCACTCAGTCGGGTGCTACAAACTGGAGGAAGAGGGCATCCGGCTGTTCTCCGCCATCACCGGCGACTATTTCACGATTCTCGGCCTGCCGCTTCTGCCGCTGTTGGCATGGCTTGGAACTCGGGGCATGATCGCAAGATGACCGACCATCCCCGCATCCCGCTCGCCGGTGTCATTGGCCACCCCATCGCCCACAGCCGCAGCCCCGCGCTGCACGGCTACTGGCTGCGCCGCTA
>JANOQT010000067.1:0-6444 GCA_031415015.1 Paracoccaceae bacterium | reverse complement strand
TTGTCGGGTTTGGCTTTCGAACTTGGGGAAATGCCCACGCGTTCCTTGGCCTCGATGATCAGCATCGCGAGGTAGCTGTCACCTTCGGGCCATGAGCGATGCCAGCGTGCTGTGTACGCATCGCGCGCATTTCTGAGCGTGGTCGGGCCAATGATCTGGATGGGGAGTTTCGTAGGACGCTGGAATTGTTCGGAAGTCATAGCGTCCCCCTCAACCGACAAGATGGTAGACGCGTCCGCGATCCGCCATCTTTTCCGTGGTGATGGTCAAGCCAAGCTTCTTCTTCAGCGCCCCGGACATCGATCCTCTCACGGTGTGTGACAACCAACCGGTCGCTTTGACGATCTCCTCAATGGTGGCACCTTCGGGAGCCCGGAGCATGGCGATGAGCGTCGCCTGCTTCGTGCCCTTGCGCTGGATTGACGGCTTTGCTTCCATTGTTTGCGCAGCATTTTGGCGGATCGCGACCATTGTCTGGGCGACCACCGGTTCGATCCCGATGGCCAGAAGACCGGCGTCAGTCACCACCAGCGTCGTGCCATGCCCATCACCGGTTTCGCGCCAGAGCGGTTCGCCCCGCCGCGTGTTGGCGTCAACCTCTTTAAGCCAGCCATGCCCCATCATCTTGGCGACAGCCATTTTCGCCGCCGCGCCCGCCAGCCCCTTCGGCAGCGGGAGGGCGATGTTGTCAGGGCGTTTGGCCCCAGCAGTCAGGACAATGATCTGGGTTTCGGTCAGCTTGGTCATGGTGCGTCCCTCTTTTTTATCATGCGCGGCTTCCCACGCGGCGGTGATGGCGTCTTGTTCGATCTGATGGCGCTGGGCAGGATCAAGCGGCATGTTCGCCCTCCTTGAAGGCGCTGTCGGTGATCTGGCGCAGCAGGCTGGCGTAATGGTTCAGCGTGCCGACATCGCCCCAGTTGATCGCGTCGGGGTGGGTGTCGAAATGGTCGTCGCTGAGGGTTTTCAAGCGTTCCAGCATCGAGTCGATCTCGATCTTCGCGGCGAGGAAAGCGTTCAGGGCTTTGGAATTATCGGTGATGCGGCGGGTGTTCATGGCGGTGCTCCTGTTCAGCGGCTTGCGGCTTGGCCAGCGGCGAAGGCCGCTTCCAGTGCGGCCCGGATCGACCAGACCGCGACATCGTGGAAGTCGAGGCCGTCGCTGTTGCGGGTTTCCAGCGTTTCCAAGTGAAAATGCTTGGCGGCGATCTCCATCAACAAGGCTTCGCTGGGGGTTTTGGCGGGGGCTGCGGTCTTGGCGGTCATGGCGTGGTCTCCGGGGTGAGTTGCATCGTTTTCGTGTAATCAGATTCGCTCTTTCCCGAAGTGTAATCAACTTAATAGCAAGCAATATCATTGCTTTAACTGGATGGAACAGTGCCATGGACGGCATGAGCGAGCGGGAATATTCCAGCCATTCCGGCCTCTCGCGTGGGGCGATCCAGAAGGCCCGCAAGGCCGGGCGGCTGGTGGTTTTCGGGGATGGATCTATCAATGCGGCGGCATCAAATGCGCGCCGTTCGGAGATGACCGATCCCGATCAACAGCGTCGGTCGACCAGTGGCGACAGCGGTTTTTCCGGCCCCGCCGACAGTTCCTCCTATCTGAAGGCCCGAACGGCACTGACGGTCTATCAGGCGCAAGAACGTCAACTGGCGATCCAGAAGAAGAAGGGCACTCTGGTCGACCGGGCGCGTGCCGAGGCGCTGGTGTTCCGCCTGGCGCGGCAAGAACGGGACGTCTGGGTGACGTGGCCTGCCCGGGTGGCGGCGCTGATGGCGGCCGAAGTGGCAGCGGAAGTGGAGAAGCAGACCAACAAACCGGTGATGATCGAGGCCGCGATCCTGCAAAGGGTGCTGGAAACCCATGTCAGAGAACAGCTCGCAGCCCTCGCCGACCTCCGAGTCTCCTTGGGGTGAAGACGACGATCTGACCGGAGACCATCTGACAGACGGGCTCGACCTTGGCTTTGACGGCGCGGAAGACATCCTTCGCACTTGGCGCCGGGGAATGCGGCCCGACCCGGACCTGACGGTGTCGGAATGGGCCGATCAGCATCGCTGGTTGTCGTCGCGTGCCAGCGCCGAACCCGGGCGGTATCGCACGGCGCGCACGCCCTATCTGCGCGAGATCATGGATGCGCTGTCGCCCCGCCACCCGGCCCAGCGCATCTCGTTCATGAAGGCTGCGCAGGTCGGGGCAACTGAGGCGGGCAACAACTGGATCGGCTTTGTGATCCACCACGCCCCAGGCCCAATGCTGGCGGTGCTGCCAACGGTCGAAATGGCCAAACGCACTTCGCGCGGGCGATTGGACCCGCTGATCGCGGACAGTCCTGCCTTGCGCGAACGGGTCAATCCGGCCCGGTCGCGCGACGCGGGCAACTCGATGCTGTCGAAGGAATTCCCCGGCGGCATCCTGGTGCTGACCGGTGCGAATTCCGCCACCGGACTGCGCTCGATGCCCGCGCGCTACATCTTCCTCGACGAGGTCGATGCCTATCCGGCATCGGCCGACGAAGAAGGCGATCCGGTCACACTGGCCGAAGCGCGCACCACGACCTTCTCGCACCGGCGCAAGGTGTTCATGGTCTCGACCCCGACAATCCGGGGGTTGTCGCGGATCGAGCGGGAATTCGAGGCATCGGACCAGCGCCGGTACTTCGTGCCCTGCCCGCATTGCGGGGCGATGCAGTGGCTGCAGTTTGAACGGCTGCGCTGGGCTAAGGGCCAACCGGAAACCGCCGCCTACGCTTGCGAGGGGTGCGAGAAGCCCATCGCCGAGCATCACAAGACCCAGATGCTGGAACAAGGTGAATGGCGGTCGACTGCTGTTTCGGTCGATCCGCATTCCATCGGCTTCCATATCTCCGCGCTCTATTCACCGATGGGCTGGAAAAGTTGGGCGCAGATCGCGCGGGACTGGCTGGCGGCGCAGGGTTCGGACGAGATGTTGCGCGCCGCGCGCAACACTCTGTTGGGCGAAACATGGGTGGAGTCGGGCGATGCGCCGGAATGGCAACGGCTGGCGGATCGCCGCGAGGTCTTCACCGCCGCCGTCCCCCATTTGGGTCTGTTTCTGACCGCCGGTGCCGATGTGCAGAAGGACCGGATCGAGGTCGACGTCTGGGCCTGGGGCCGCGGTCTCGAAAGCTGGCTGATCGAACACATCGTCATCGCGGGTGGTCCGGAGGATCCTGCCGCCTGGGACAAGCTGACGGCTTTGCTCGGCCGCACATGGGCGCATGAAAGCGGCGCGGTGATGCAGCTATCCAAACTCTCCATCGACACCGGCTACGAAGCCCCGGCAGTTTACGCATGGTCACGCGCCGCCGGTTACGCGCAGGTGACACCGATCAAGGGTGTGGAAAGCTTCAACCGGTCAACGCCGGTATCGGGGCCGACCTTTGTCGACGCCACCATTGGCGGCAAGCGTCTGCGCCGGGGCGCGCGGCTCTGGACCATCGCCGTCTCCACCTTCAAGGCGGAAACCTACCGCTTCCTGCGGTTGGAACGCCCGAGCGATGAAGATCGGGCGCTGGGCGTTTGCGATCCGGCTGGCACGATGCACCTGCCCAGCTGGGCTGACACCGAATGGCTGAAGCAGCTGGTGGCCGAACAGATGGTCACGGTGCGCAACAAGCGCGGCTTCGGCCACCAGGAATGGCAGAAGATGCGCGAACGTAACGAGGCGCTGGATTGTCGGGTCTATGCCCGCGCCGCCGCGTGGATCCTCGGCGCCGACCGCTGGGACGAGGCGACATGGCGGTCGCTGGAAGCCCAAGCGGGTGTGGAAACCAAAGTGATCCCCGCAACTGAAGTCATCGAACCGACGGCACCGACGGCCGGAACCGTGCTGACACTGCGCCGCCGCCGTTCCGGCGCGGTGACCCCGAAATACATGAGGTAGCGACAATGACTCTGGCAGAAATGCAGGCGCTTTTGAGCGCCCTCCTTGGCATGCGCTTTGGCGGCGTCCGGTCGATCACCTATGACGGTCGGCAGATCAACTATGGCTCGGACGCAGAACTGACGACCGCGATCTTCGATCTGGAACGTCGGATCGCGGCGGCAGACACCACAGTCACGCGGTCGCGGGTGTCGCGGCCCTTCGCTTCGAAGGATCTGTGATCATGACCTCGACCACTTGGCGGTCCCGCCTTGGTGCATGGGTCGGCGGCTTTGGCGTGCCGGGCGGCTTTGACGCCACCTCCGGCCAGCGCCGGTTGAAGGGCTTTGTCAGCTCGCGCGCCCATGTCAACGCGCTGATCGCCGCCTCCGGACCGGAAATGAACGCCCGGGCGCGTTGGCTGGTGCGAAACAACGGCTATGCCGCGAACGCTATTGAGTCGTGGGCAGCCAACACGGTCGGCGATGGCATCAGCCCCAATTCCAGCATTGAACAGGCCTCGCGCAAGGATGCCGTGCAGCGCCTCTGGTTGGCCTGGACCGATGATGCCGACGCTGAAGGGTTGACCGATTTCTACGGGTTGCAGCGCCGCGCCGCCCGCGAGGTGTTCATGACCGGCGAGGTGTTCCTGCGGTTCCGGCCGCGCCGCCCGGAGGATGGGCTGGTCGTTCCGCTGCAAGTGCAGATGCTGCCGTCAGAAATGCTGCCTCTCAACCAAAATGCAGTGGACGGCAATGGCAATGTCATCAGACAGGGCATCGAGTTCGACCGGGTCGGACGCCGCGTCGCCTTCCACTTCCTGCGCCGACACCCGGGCGACAGCACCGATCCCGGCCTATCCGGCGAAACAGTCCGGGTTCCGGCTTCGGAGGTGCTGCATGTGATTGACCCGGTCGAGGCCGGGCAGCTGCGCGGTGTATCGCGCTTTGCGCCTGCCATCGTGAAACTGTTCCTGCTCGATCAATATGACGACGCTGAACTCGACCGCAAAAAGGTGGCGGCGATGTATGCGATGTTCGTGACCTCGCCCGCGCCGGACAATCCCCTGGCTCCTCCTGACGAGGAATATGAGGTGGCACCCGGCCAAGTGGTGCGGCTCGATCCTGGCGAGGACGTGACCGTCAGCGCCCCGGCTGATTCCGGGGCAACCTACGAGCCGTTCCAGTACCGGACCCTGCTGCAAATCTCGGCCGCGCTGGGCATTCCCTATGGGTATCTCAGCAACGATGGGGCCAAGGGCAACTTCTCAAACTCACGGCTCTCGTTGATCGAATTCCGCCGCAGGGTGTCAGCCTGGCAGCATTCGGTCATGGTGTTCCAGATGTGCCGACCGGTCTGGGCTCGGTTCATGGATACCGCCGTGCTGGCCGGTGCATTGAAGCTGCCGGGCTATGACCGCCGCCGGGCCGAATATCTGGCCTGCAACTGGCTTCCGACCAAATGGGATTGGGTCGATCCGCTGAAGGACGCCAACGCTGAAATCGCCCAGATCGAGGCCGGGTTGAAATCCCGCACTCAGGCCATCGCCGAGCGGGGCTACGACGCCGAGCAGGTCGACGCGGAAATCGCCCGCGAACGTGACCGCGAGCGCAGGCTGGGTCTCGACTTCCGCCGTCCGGGATCCCCGGCGCAGGCGCCTGGCGGCGGTGAACCGAATTCCGGTGATCAACACGCGCAGGACCAAACTGCGCAGGATCCCAGCCAGGACCCGGCCCAAGATGCAGCGCCATAGGAGGCGAGACGATGTTCCATGCGCAGATCGCCCAGCGGGCGTTCAACACGCCGCTGCTGGTGGAACCGTCAAAGGCCATGGCGTTCCTCTCTGGGCTTGGGCCGCGCATCACCGGGCGGCAGTTGCGGCTGGCCGGGATTGAGGTCGCTTCCGAAGATATGGCCCATGCCGCTTTGCCCGCTCGGGCCGGGATCCTGGCGACCGGTCTGGCCGACCAATATCAGCGGGATGGTCAGACACCCTTTGCGATGGTCGATGGTGTGGCCGTGATCGAAGTCTCTGGCGTGCTGGTCCATCGCGGGGCGTGGATCGGCCAATCCTCTGGGCAGACGTCCTATGAGGGGATTGCCGCGCAACTCGGCGCTGCCGCCTCGGACCCTGCGGTGCGCGGTATTGCCCTCGAGATCGACAGCTTCGGCGGGGAGGTTGCGGGCGTGTTCGATCTGGCGGACGCCATCCGGGCAGCACGATCTGCAAAGCCGGTCTGGGCCTTCGTCGCCGAACATGCCTTCTCTGCAGGCTATGCGCTGGCGTCCCAAGCCGACCGCATCATCCTGCCCCGCACCGGGGCAGTGGGCAGCATCGGCGTCGTCGTGATGCACGCCGACCTGAGCGGCCAGCTTTCGGATGCGGGCGTGACCGTCACGCTGATCCATTCCGGCGCGCACAAGGTCGACGGCAATCCATATGCGCCGCTGCCCGATCCTGTGCGCGCCCGCATCCAGGCGGAAATCGACAGCATCCGGACGCTGTTTGCTGAAACCGTCGCCGCGGGGCGCGGGCGGCGATTGAGTGCCGAAGCG
>JANOQT010000066.1:0-6099 GCA_031415015.1 Paracoccaceae bacterium | reverse complement strand
GTCGGCGGTGATGGCCAGCCGCTGACCGTTCGATTCCACCATGTAGATCATGTGACCGGGGGAGTGGCCGAACGCTTCCATCGCGGTGATGCCCGACGCGGGGCTGCCACCGTTTTCAAGGAAGGTGATCTTGTCGTTCAGCGGTTTGACGTTCTTGTCGAAGCCTTCGTTGGCGGCGGCGGCCCAGTGGTTATGCTCGACGCTGCCGGTCACGTAGCGGGCGTTGAGGAAGGTCGGCGTCACACCGTCCGCGCCCATCAACCCGCCGACATGGTCGCCGTGCATGTGGGTCAGCACCACGACATCGACCTGATCGGGGGTGACGCCTGCGGCGGTCAGCGCGGCAAGGGTGCCTTCGGCGGACAGGCCGGTGTCGAACAGCACCAGCTCCGCGCCGGTGTTGACCAGCGTGGGGGTGAAGAAGCCCTGCGAGCGGTCGGTGGGCAGGAAGTTTGCAGCCGACAGGGCGGCGAAATCTTCGGGCGTGGCGTTGGTGCCGAAGGTTTCCTGCGGCTTGTCGCCGGTCCGGGTGCCTGCCAGCAGGGCCGTCACCTCGAACGCGCCCAGCTTGAAGCGGTTGTGCACGGGCATCGACGTGCCTTGCAGATCAGCGCGGGCAAAGGCGGGGCGTGCGGAAAGGCCGGCCGTGAAGGGCAGCGCGGCGGCGGCAAGAAGGGCGTGGCGGCGGGAAAGGGTTGGCGTCGTCATGTGGCGTCCTCCGGGAAATTCTGGTGCGGGGAGAGTAGGGCCATTGGCGTTCCGGGGAAGTCACGCGTCGGTGATGCCCTGCGCGGGGGCGCACAGGCCTTGTGCGGTCATTCCCACCACGGGTCGATGGCGGCAATGTCCGCGTCCGACCAGCCGAAGTGATGCGCCAGTTCGTGGATCACCACATGGGTAACCAGATCGCCAATGGAAACGTCCCCCCGTTCGGCCCATTCGTCCAGAATCGGGCGGCGGAACAGCCAGATCGTGTCGGGGCCGGTCGGTTGATCGCTGACCGATTTTTCCGTCAGGGGGATGCCTTCGTACAGGCCGGTGAGTTCGAACGCGTCGGTGAGGTCAAGCGCCTCAAGCATCTCATCGGCGGCGAAATCCTCGATCCGCAGGATCACATGGGTTGCCGGTTCGCGGAACGGCGCAGGCAGGGTGGCGATGGCCTCAAGCGCAAGTTGTTCGATCAGGGCGAGCGAGGGGGCGATGGTTTCGGGCACAGGATTGGTCATGGCCGCAGGGTAGCCGAAGTGTCGGGGGCGGGGAAGTGTGATGCACGGGGCGGCGAGGGGGGGTGATGGGCAGATTGCCCATCCTACGGTGTCTCGCCAACTGGACAAACCGTCCCCCGTGTGAAACGGAGGAATGGCTGAAGGAGCTGCACAAATGACCGTCACCACCCGTTTCGCCCCCTCGCCCACCGGCTGGATCCATGTGGGCAACCTGCGCACCGCGCTGATGAATTACCTGATCGCCCGCAAGTCCGGCGGCCAGTTCATCCTGCGGCTGGACGACACGGATCAGGAGCGGTCAAAACCGGAATACGCCGACGGGATCATGGAAGATCTTGCCTGGCTGGGCCTGCACTGGGACCGGGTGGAGCGGCAGTCGCTGCGGATGGACCGCTACCGCGAAGCGGCGGATCAGTTGCGCGCGGCGGGGCGGTTCTACGAATGTTTCGAGACGCCGGTGGAACTGGACCTGAAGCGCAAGAAGCTGCTGAACATGGGTCGCCCGCCGGTCTATGACCGCGCCTCGTTGAAGCTGTCGGAGGCCGAGAAGGTGGCCGCGCGGGCCGAGGGGCGTGAGGGGTACTGGCGGTTCTTGCTGAACCAGAGCCGGATCGAATGGCCGGACGGCATCCTCGGGCCGATCTCGATTGATGCGGCGTCGGTCAGTGATCCGGTGCTGATCCGGGCGGACGGGCAGGTTTTGTATACCTTTGCGTCTTCGGTGGATGATATCGACATGGGCGTCACGTTCATCGTGCGCGGAGCGGATCATGTGACGAATACCGCGACGCAGATCCAGATCATGCAGGCGATGGACGGGGTGCCGCCGTCGTTCGCGCACCACTCGCTGCTGACGGGTGCCAAGGGCGAGGAATTGTCGAAGCGGCTGGGCACGCTGAGCTTGCGCGACCTGCGGGCGGCGGGAGTGGAGCCGATGGCGCTGCTGTCGCTGATGGCGCGGCTGGGATCGTCAAAGCCGGTCGAACTGATCGGGTCGATGGCGGAACTGGTCGAGACCTTTGACATCAGCGCCTTCGGGTCGGCCCCGACGAAATTTGATGCGGAAGACCTGATGCCGTTGACCCGGCACCACGTGCAGGGCTTGTCGTTTGACGCGGTGCGGCAGCGGATCGCGGATTTGGGCGTACCCGATACGCAGGCCGAGGCGTTCTGGGCGGTGGCCAAGGGCAATGTGACCGTGCTGGCCGAACTGGAAGGGTGGTGGGCGCTGTTCCGCGATGGGGCCGAGCCGTTGGTGGATGAGGCGGACCAGGAGTTCGTGGCACAGGCGCTGACGCTGTTGCCCGCGCAGCCGTGGAGCCATGCGACCTGGGGCGAGTGGACGGCGGCGGTGAAAGAGGCAACGGGGCGCAAGGGCAAGGACCTGTTCCGCCCGCTGCGCCGGGCGCTGACGGGCCGCGATGCGGGACCGGAGATGGCGGATGTGATGCCACTGTTGCGGGCGATGCCGAAGGTCTGAGCGGGGGGCTGGCGCTGGAGGGTTTCACACCCTCCAGACCTCCCGTGGGATATTTTTACCAACATGAAAGGGCTTGGGCATGGCCGGGCCGCAGGGCAAATTCGTCGAGGGGAACCTGTTCCGGCATGTGTCGGTGATGGCGCTGACCTCGTCTGTCGGGCTGATGGCGGTGTTTGTCGTTGATCTGATCAACATGGTCTATATCGCGATGCTGGGGCGGGCCGAACTGGCGGCGGCAATCGGCTATGCGAGCGCGATCCTGTTCTTTACCACGTCTTTCGGCATCGGCATGTCGATTGCCGTATCCGCACTGGTGGCGCGGGCTTTGGGAGCGCGCGATCCGGAGGCGGCACGGCAGAAGGCGACGACGGGGTTGATCCTCGGGCTGGTATTCGGGGCGCTGTTTGCGGCGGGGGTCTGGCTGATGCTGTCGCCCCTGGTGACATTGCTGGGGGCCACGGGCGAGACGCATGCACTGTCGCTGCATTTCCTGCAGATCGTGATCCCGTCGCAGCCGCTGCTGATGGTCGGCATGATCGGTGGTGCGATCCTGCGCAGCCACGGTGACGCGCGGGCGGCGATGATGGCGACGGTCTGGGGGGCGCTGGCAACAGCGGTGCTGGACCCGATCCTGATCTTCGGGTTCGGGTGGGAGCTGACCGGGGCAGCGATTGCATCGGTGGTCGCGCGGGTGGTGATTGCGGCAATGGCGCTGCGGCCGATTGTGAAATCCTATGGCGGGTTCACGCGGCCTTCGCGCGCCGGGGTGATGGCGGATCTGGCTCCGATCTGGGCGATTGCGCTGCCCGCGATTCTGACGCAGGTGGCGACGCCGGTGGGGCAGGCCTTCGTGACGCGCGCCACATCGTCTTATGGCGAGGCGGCGGTGGCCGGGATGGCGATTGCCGGGCGGCTGACGCCAGTGGCCTTTGGGGTGATCTTTGCGCTGTCAGGCGCGATGGGGCCGATCATCGGGCAGAACTTTGGCGCGGGGCGGATCGACCGGGTGCGGCGGGCGTTCCTAGACGGGATCATCTTTACCGGCGTGGTGATCGTGGCGGTGTCAGCGGTGCTGTTCGTGTTGCGCGGGCCGATTGCCGATCTGTTCAAGGCCGAGGGGCTGACGCGTGATCTGGTCTATCTGTTCTGCGGGCCGCTGGCACTGTTGTGGTTTTTCAACGGGTTGATCTTCGTCTCCAACGCGGTGTGCAACAACCTTGGCCGCCCGTTCTGGTCCACGGTGGTGAACTGGGGGCGGCATACCTTGGGGACGATTCCGCTGGCCCTGTGGCTGGGCGGCATGTTTGGTGCGCAGGGCGTGCTGGTGGGGCAGGCGCTGGGCGGGGTGGTGTTCGGGCTGCTGGCCGCGTGGCTGGCCTTGCGAGCAATTGCCAATCCGGCGGTTGCGCAGCGTGTGCCAGCGCCGGTGGTCGAGGCCGAGATTGCGCCCGATGCCGTGCCGGGCGAACGGCGGGCCTGAGGCGTCGGTTTTTGCGGATGATGCGTCGGTTACGCTTTTCCGCCTTGCCTTTCTGCGGGCCCTCGGGCTAACCATCTGGCGTCAGGTTCGGGAGAATCCGGCGGGCCGGTTTGCCTGTCGGTGCCGAAGGAGCAACCGCCCCGGTAAACTCTCAGGCGCAAGGGACCGTTTCTGACGACAGACTCTGGAGAGATCCCGGACACCCGGGACGCCGAAGGGATAACGATCTCAGGCGCACCAAGCCTTCGTTTCGAGGGGGGGTGCAGGGACAGAGGGGGCATCGCGGGGCAGGGATCAGCCTGTCCGACGGTGCCGGTACGTTCCGGCCATGGGGAGGAGGGCGGTTTGACCGACCTTGAAGTGACGGAATTGCAGCTGTTGGGGCTGCACGATCTGCATGAGGAACTGGGCGGCAAGATGGTGCCCTTTGCCGGGTACGAGATGCCGGTGCAGTATCCTGCGGGGGTGATGAAGGAACATCTGCACACGCGCGCGGCGGCCGGGTTGTTCGATGTCAGCCACATGGGACAGGTGATCCTGCGGCCCAGGGGCGGCATGGAAGCGCTGTGTCTGGCCTTCGAGGCGCTGATGCCGGTGGATGTGCTGGGGCTTGCGCAGGGGCGTCAGCGCTATGGGCTGTTTACCGATGATACGGGCGGGATTCTGGATGACCTGATGTTCGCCAACCGGGGCGATCATCTGTTTGTCGTGGTCAATGCGGCCTGCAAGGTGGCGGATATTGCGCATATGGTGGCGGGGATTCCGGGGGTCGAGGTTCAACCGGTGACGGATCGCGCCTTGCTGGCGTTGCAGGGGCCGGGGGCCGAGGCGGCGCTGGCGCGGCACCTGCCGGGCGTGGCCGCGATGCGGTTCATGGATCAGGCGGTGATCGGCGAGGCATGGGTGTCACGCTCGGGCTATACCGGCGAGGATGGCTATGAGATTTCCCTGCCGATGGCGGAGGCGGAGGCGTTTGCGCGCAAGCTGTTGGCCGAGCCGGAGGTGATGCCGATCGGCCTTGGCGCGCGGGATTCGCTCAGGCTGGAGGCGGGGCTGTGCCTGTACGGCCATGACATTGATACCACCACAAGCCCGGTCGAGGCGGGGTTGGTCTGGGCGATGCAGAAGGCCCGCCGCACCGGAGGCCTGCGCGAAGGCGGCTTTCCGGGGGCCGAGCGTATTTTGCGCGAACTGGCGGAGGGGCCGGAGCGGCGGCGCGTCGGCCTGCGCCCCGATGGCCGTGCACCGATGCGCGAGGGGACCGAGCTGTTCGCGCCGGATGGCACGCCGGTGGGCACGGTGACCTCGGGCGGTTTCGGCCCTTCGGTGCAGGCCCCGGTTGCGATGGGCTATGTCGCCACCCATTTTGCCGCCACCGGCACGGCGCTTGAGGGCGACGTGCGTGGCAAGCGGCTTGCGGTCACGGTCTGTGACCTTCCATTCCAACCCACAACCTACAAACGCTGAGGACCCCAGATGAAGTATACCAAGGATCATGAATGGCTGCGCGTTGAGGGCGACCTTGTCGTCGTCGGCATCACCGAACATGCGGCGACCCAGCTGGGCGACGTGGTGTTCGTGGAACTGCCCGAGGTCGAGACGATGGTCGCCGAGGGCGACGAGGTCTGCGTGATCGAAAGCGTCAAGGCAGCGTCGGATATCCTCGCGCCTTTGGACGGCGAGATTGTCGAGGTCAACGAAAAGCTGACCGATGCGCCCGCGCTGGTGAACGAAGACCCGACGGGGGCCGCCTGGTTCTTCAAGATGCGGCTGGATGACATGTCGGTGCTGGATCAGTTCATGGATGAGGACGAGTACATGGACCTGATCGGCTGACGCCGTGCCGACCGGTGAACCGGGGGGCCAGCCCCCCGGACCCCCCGGGATATTTGTGAACAGAAAAATGGAGCGGG
>JANOQT010000065.1:0-4813 GCA_031415015.1 Paracoccaceae bacterium | reverse complement strand
GCGGTTGGCAAACCAGCCTCCTGCTCTTTGATCATCCCGATTATCTGCGCATCAGTAAAACGGCTTTTCCTCATTCGTCTGCTCCTTCAGCGTTGGGCAGACTCTACATCAGATCGGGGGAACTTCCGGGGGGCAGGTCACCCGTTCACAACTGTCAGTCCTCCTGGCCCGCATCGCGTGCACCGCCGGGTGATGACATAGGTTCGGCCTCCAGATTGCCTGCCATCCCGTCGGCATGCCCAGGCAGCCTGGTTTCGCGATCTGAGCAACGCAGCTTTTCGTTACCCCAGTCTGACTCAGCCGAGTTCAAGACCTGACGCGCATGCAGATCATTCATCTCACGGGCGCGTGCCAAGAGCCAAGATTGCGTTTCGCGAAGCGCGTCGCTTCGGAAGCGGATGAAGGGGTCGATCTGCATTGGGTAAGTCCTTCCACGCGCACCACAATGCTCTGTTGGCGGCACCCTTCAAACAAAACCAAGGCAAACCTGGCGGGCGCCCCGACCGCGGCCCGCCAGGTGCTTGTGTCAGGAGGCCCGAACCGCGGTCTTGCCCGTCAGCTTCTCCCAGCGCGCGATGATCACGTCGCAGTACGCTGGATCATATTCGATCACCCTTGCCTGACGCCCGGCTTGGTCGGCCGCAATGAGGGTACTGCCGGACCCGCCGAACATGTCGAGGATGATATCCCCGCGCTTCGAGCAGTCCCGGATTGCGTCGCCGATCATCGCCACGGGCTTTACCGTCGGATGCATGGCCAAGTCGGCATCCCGAGAGGCGCCAAAGCTGTTGACGCCGGCATAATCCCAGACGTTGGTGCGGTAGCGCCCGGTGTCACCGAGACCGAAGCTGTTCACATGTCGACCCGCACGCGCCTTCCAGACGAAGACCAATTCGTGCTTCGAGCGGTAGAAGCTGCCCATCCCACCATTGCTTTTGTTCCAGACGCAGAGGTTCTTCAGCTCATGGAACACCGCGTCGCCCGCCGCGATCATCTCGCGCATGTGGCGCCAATCCATGCAGACATAGGCAATCGCACCCTCCCGACAGCGCGCCGCGGCAGGGGCCAGGGCTTCACGCAGGAAGGTGGTGAACTCGGCCGGGCTCATTTCACCGGAAGCAAAGGCAAACTCGCGGTGCTTCACCTTGCCAAGCCCGCCGACATGGCCATCAACGGCGACGTTGTAAGGCGGATCGGTGAAGATCAGATCGACCTCTTCCGTGTTCAGTAGCCTTGCAAGCGCCTGTGGATCGCGCGCATCGCCGCAGATCAAGCGGTGCGTGCCAAGCTGCCAGAGGTCGCCCGGTTGCGTGATCGGTGGTCCGGGCGAAATCGCAGGTACGACGTCCGCCGCCTCCGGCTCGGCCGAGGATGTCCGGGCCCGATCCTCGTCGAGAATGAGATCAATCTCGGCTAGCTCGAAGCCGACAAGCTCTACCTCGAAGTCAAAGTCGATGAGCGCCTGCAACTCGATCGCAAGGATTTCCTTGTCCCAGCCGGCCTTCTCGGCCAGCCGGTTGTCCGCAAGGATGTAGGCGCGTTTCTCGGCCGGAGTGAGATGCGTGATCGGCAGCACCGGCACCTCGCTGAGGCCCAACAGCTCCGCCGCAGCCAGGCGGCCATGACCGGCAATGATGTCGCCCGACGCATCAATCAGGATCGGGTTCACAAAGCCGAACCGGCGGATGCTGTCCGCGATCTGGCGCAGCTGCTTTGGCGAGTGGGTACGTGCGTTCCCAGCATATGGGCGCAACTCGCTTGGGGCTCGCATCTCGATCTGCGAATGAGGTGCAGTCAGGCGGGTACCTGCGGTCATACGGTATCCTCCTTGTCGCCGGTCGTCTCCGACTTCACCAGTTTCAACTGCGGAGCAGAGCGCCGGAACTCATCGGTGGCCACAACGCAGGCGTGCAGAGCCTCTTCATACCCCTGCGGATCGCCCTTCTGCTGCATCCCCGCATCGACCAAGTCCCTCAACGCCGCGAGCATCGGCGTCAGCTTCTCGCGTGTGCCGAACTGCTTCCCGCGCGCCACCACCACGCCGGCTTTCCGCCAGGCCGCCCGGCAGTCCTTCAAGCAGTCCCTGGTGGACAAGCGTGACAGCCTGTCCACCCGGTCCATCCACTGGAAGTCAGTCATCCGGAGACTGGGCGGAAGAAGCTGATTCAAAAGATAGCCAAGAAGACCCGCTGCTCCCAAGGTCGGACGATCGAGAAGGCGGATACGGTTGATACAGTCCTCCATCGCCTGCTGAACAAAGAGGGCGTCGCGCATCCGCACGGTCTGATCGAACCTCTTCCAGTCCACCTCATCAAGCGGACCGGGAAGGCGCACTCCATTTGTCCAGTCGATGAGGATGTCATCCGGATGCGGCAGTACCCGCGGGATGGGCGCCTTCTCAGCGCGGGCCTTGTCGATGATCCTCTGGTGTCTGGCTTTCACCACGCTCAAAAGGGTACATTGCTCTTCAATATGAGCCCGCCGCGCCTCCTGCGCCATCTGGAACCCGTGGATGTAGTCGCGTTGCGCGAGGGTCTTGCCCGAGATGCCGGCCTCGAACTGCTTGCGCGTCATGATGTCGATGTTGCTGAGCGTCTCCGTCACGCCGCCTGAGCGGACCGTGCGCTCTGCGGTCGCGAAGTCATAGACCTTCTTCTGATGATCCGAATACGGCGCGTGGCCTGCCTTTGCGGCACGAGACAAGCGGGGCTTTGCGGACTGAGCCATCTGGTGTTTCTCCAAAGTGAGACGGTTGAGCCGGGTGCCGAGGGCACCCGAGTGTTGGACTTCCAAATCGGTAATCACGGAGCCCCGCTGCAGGCGGGTTCTCCCCAGAAGGACCACAGCAGGGCGCGCGTATCCCCATGAAGCCAGTCCATCGGTGACGCGCGAAGGGTCGCGGCGCGGCCGGTTTCGACTGCCTCTGCGGTCCTCGTACGATCGGCTTTGTTCTATTTTGCTAGGGCCCAACTAAGTGCGGGCACGAGGCGACCAAACCGCCGATCTCTCACATCGCTTTCTTCGCACTCTCCTTCATCCGAGCCCAACGAAGGGCACCACGATGAGGCAAAGGGTGTCGATAAAGTCCAAGTTTGGCAAACATAATCAATTTGTTAGGCGCAGAAATCTCGACCGGAATCAAAGTGCCACTTTAACGGGTTTCGCGTTTTTAAACGTTTGGCGTTTAACCCCCCATTTAACGGGTCTGCGAAGGTATTAAAAAAATGCGAAAGCGTTCAAACCGACCTTTCGGTCGTTTTTGATCCTGTTGCAGCTGCGATACAGTCAAGAGGGTCGGGCGGAATTTCGCACGCGCTGGCGCGCGTTTCCGAGGAAACCCGGGCCGACCACGATGCCGCGCCCGACACAGCCGCATCATCTGCACGAAAACAGTACGGGAGGCGCGTTGTGATCGGCGCGCGCGCGATGCCTCGCCCAACGAGAGCGCAAAGGCCAGAAGGTCGCGGCCAGCGGCTACGCCCGGGCATGGCGCGATTCCCACGACTCGACAATCCCTTCCCACTTAACTGCAATCTCCACCCAGCAAACTGCAATTCTATCCTGGCAAAGCGTCAACCGGGATCATCTTCGGGCCACCCTGATCCGCAAAACGCCCAGCCTTATCCCACTTCGCGACAATCTCATCCGGGTTAACAGCACTCGCTTCCCGCACAACGACAATTTTCGGGCGCGCGAAACGGATGATATTGGAAACGGCAGGTGGCGGGCTAATCTCTAAGTAGCTGAAAGAACGTGATATTTCAACGCTGAAAACGGAGACGGGTTTGCATTCGTCTGCAACCACCGCCACCAACCCCTTGATATTCCTGCTCTTTCCGTTCTGGCGGGATTTTCTGCGTTGTTTCCGTCGCTTGGGTCGGTTTTCCTCTGACGGAGACGCCAGCACCCGTCCCTGATCGCCTCTTTTGCGCCTCGCGTCTCCGCAGCCTGCACGTCCCGTTCGGTTTGCCCGCGCGCAAAGAACAGGGAATTATCAGGGAATTTCCATTTTCCAGGGCCAGTTTCGCACTTTTGCTCCTGGAATCCTCGCGCGTTTTCCGTGGGTTACGGCCGAATTCCCTGCTCCACAGGAACAGGGAATTTAATCCGGCGTATCAGGGAATAAAATTCGCCCGAACAGGGAAAGAATTGCGAAGAACAGGGAAGTGCCGGAGTCCGGTTTGCGTCGCTGGCGGAGGGTGTTTGCAACGTCCGAAGATGTTGCTTTCGCTGTCCGGCGTCACCCGGTCTGAAAGAGCCGCGCCTGTTGATTCCAGTCCATCGGGATGTCGTCGCGGAGAAGCTGCGCCACCGAAAGATGCACCGGCTGACGCCCTTCCAGGATCGCGGCCTGCAGTTTTGGGGCAAGGAAAGCCAGCGGAATGCGGGTGCGAATGTAGGGTTCGGACCGCCCGGTCTCGCGGGCGATCTCGGTGAGCGAGGTGCAGCCACGCAAGGCCCGTGCCCAGAGATGCGCTTCAGCCAGGGTACGCTGCAAGACTTCATCCGTTGCTGGAATGGCCTCACCCGCGATGATCCTGGTCTCGACGCCCCGACGCCGCAGGGCAAAGGTGCAGCTGAACCTGAGCAGGCAGTCTGACAGCTTGGCGACCGGCACCTCCAGCGCCGCGGCGATCACGCCCGGATCAAGCTCGACCTGCAGCTTGCCGGGTGCCTTCCTTCACCGAAGGCCAGACGAACCGACCCTTCTCCAGCCGCTTGGAGAACAGGCACGCCCCCTGCCCATCCCACCAGATGATCTTGATCAGGTCGCCCTGCCGCCCCCGGAACACAAACATGTGGCCGCTGAACG
>JANOQT010000064.1:0-38759 GCA_031415015.1 Paracoccaceae bacterium | reverse complement strand
GACGCGCTTTGCCTGTCCATCGCGGCGGCGTCGATTGTGGCCAAAGTGACACGCGACCGGATCATGGTGGATTTGGCGCAACAGCACCCCGGTTACGGCTGGGAGGCGAACGCAGGCTACCCGACAAAGGCGCATCTGGCGGCACTTCTAAATCTTGGCGTCACCCCTTGGCATAGACGTTCGTTCAGGCCCGTCCACAACATATTGTATCAAGGGAATTCTATAACCCGTTGATTCAATAAAGAATTTGACGGCGAATCGCCGCTGACTCATGCTCTGGCTCAAGATCGGCACAGCAAGTGACCGGCGCAGAGGCAGAGAATGGCGACGAAAACGGCTCCGGTGGCGCATGTGCTGCCGCTCAACCAGATCATGTCTGGCGACTGCATCGAAGTAATGAACAGCCTTCCGGCGGGGTCAGTCGATCTGATCTTTGCTGACCCGCCCTACAACCTGCAGCTCAAGGGCGATCTGCACCGGCCCGACAACAGCCTGGTCGATGCGGTCAATGATCACTGGGACCAGTTTACCAGTTTTGCCGCTTATGACAAATTCACCCGCGACTGGCTTGCCGCCGCCAAACGGCTGCTGAAGCCGAACGGGGCTATCTGGGTGATCGGTTCCTATCACAACATCTTCCGGCTTGGGTCGGTGTTGCAGGATCAGGGGTTCTGGCTGTTGAACGACGTGGTCTGGCGCAAGTCCAACCCGATGCCGAACTTCCGGGGCAAGCGGCTGACCAATGCCCACGAAACCCTGATCTGGGCCAGCCGCGACGAATCGTCGAAATATACCTTCAACTATGAAGCGTTGAAGTCGCTGAACGACGGCGTTCAGATGCGGTCCGACTGGGTGCTGCCGATCTGCACCGGGCATGAACGGCTGAAGGACGAAAACGGCGACAAGGCGCATCCGACGCAAAAGCCGGAAAGCCTGTTGCACCGGATCATCGTCGCCACCACCAATGCGGGCGATGTGGTGCTTGATCCGTTCTTCGGCACTGGCACGACCGGGGCCGTGGCCAAGATGCTGGGCCGCGATTTCATCGGCATCGAGCGCGAAGAGGCGTACCGGAAAGCCGCCACGGCGCGGATCGACCGGGTCCGCCGTTTTGACGCCAGCGCGCTGGAGATCACCGGCTCGAAACGCTCCGAACCGCGCGTCCCCTTCGGTCAGGTGGTCGAACGTGGCATGCTGCGCCCGGGGGAAGAGCTGTTCTCGCTTGGCAACCGGTACAAGGCCAAGGTCCGCGCTGACGGCACGCTGATCGGACACGAGGTCAAAGGGTCGATCCATCAGGTCGGCGCGGCACTTGAGGGCGCGCCGTCGTGCAACGGCTGGACCTACTGGCACTTCAAACGCGACGGCAAGATGGTACCCATCGACATTCTGCGCCAGCAGATCCGGGCCGAAATGGAGGCGGACTCCAGCCCCACCCACTGACGCATTCAACCCATTCGAACACGCCTGTCCCTGAGAAATCTTGGGGACACCTTCCCCGCCATGTGCAGACATGGCGGGGTTTTTTACTTTCGAAGCAGCCGAGAATTTTCCTAAAATACTGAAAAGTAATAGATTTATGGCGAGCGTGAAGAAGGTCTGCTGATGTTGCCGGTCCCTGTCATCTTGCATTCCGCACCGGATTGGGGGCAGGTCACGCCTGACACCCCAGGGATGGAGACCTGCTGATGAACGGTGCGGAAACTCTGGTCAAAACCCTGCTGGCCAGCGATGTGACGGTCTGCTTCGCCAATCCCGGTACCTCGGAGATGCACTTCGTGGCCGCGCTGGACCGGCACCCCGACATGCGCTGCATCCTGTGCCTGTTTGAAGGCGGCGTTTCGGGCGCGGCGGATGGGTATTTCCGGATGACCGGCAAGGTTGCGGCCACGCTGTTGCACCTTGCCCCCGGTTTTGGCAATGCCTTTGCCAATCTGCACAACGCCCGTAAGGCGCAAAGCGGAGTGGTCAACATCATGGGCGACCACGCGGATTATCACCTGCGATTCGAGGCGCCCTTGAAGGGTGACACAGTGGGGATCAGCAAAGCGATTTCCCATTGGACCCGCGTGTCGGCAGAACCGTGCGCCGTGGCCACTGACGGGGCCGCAGCCATTCAGGCAGCTCGCAGCAAGAACGGCCAGATCGCCACGCTGATCCTTCCGGCCAATATGGCATGGGATCCGGCCGAGGATCTGGCCGTGGCCCCGCCCCCACCCGCCTTGCACCGACCTTCGCAGGCCGAGGTAGCCGCCGCCGCCCGCGCCCTGCGCCTTCCCGGCGCGGTGCTGTTGGTGGACGGCCCGGTGCTGTGGTCCGACCTTGGCTTGCTGGCCAAACGGCTGACCAAGGCGGCAGGGGCGCGGCTGATGCAGCCGTTCTTTGCCGCCCGCTTTCGCCGTGGCGCGGGGGCAGTAAAGATCGAACGCATGGCCTACCGGATCGAAGATAACACGACGCTTCTGGCCGGTGTTCCCGCGCTGGTTCTTTGTGGCACCACCCGCCCCGCCGGGTTCTTTGCCTATCCGGGCAAGTCCGGCACCCCTGACCACCCTGACACCCGGCTAATCGACCTGTGTGGCCGGGAGATGGACATCGGCTGGACCCTCGCCGCGCTGGCTGCCGAGTTGGGCACGGAATTGGGCGAGGCGGAGCTGCTGCCGGAGGACTTCGTGCTGCTGGACGTTCCTGCCCTGCCGACGGGTGCGCTGACCCTGCCCAAGGTGGGTGAAGCTGTCGCCGCCCTGATGCCGGAAAACGCAGTTGTGGTGGATGAGGGCGTGTCGTCGTCCTCGCACCTTGCCCCCGGTCTGCGGCGCGCGCGTGGGCATGACGTGCTGACGATCACCGGCGGGTCCATCGGCTTTGGCCTGCCTGCAGCGACGGGTGCGGCGGTCGCCTGCCCGGACCGCAAGGTCGTGGTGCTGGAGGGCGACGGGTCGGGCATGTACACCTTGCAATCGTTGTGGACGATGGCGCGCGAAGGGCTGGATGTGACCGTCGTGATCTTTGCCAACCGTGGCTACCAGATCCTGCGCGACGAGTTGGGTGCCGTCGGGGTGACCGAGGTGGGCCGCAACGCGGTGCGCATGTTCGACGTGGTCGAGCCGACACTGGATTGGGTGGCGCTGGCACGCGGACACGGGGTCGCGGGCGTGCAGGTTACCGATATGGCCGGGTTCAACGCGGCCTTTGCCGAGGCGATGGCACAACGCGGACCAAGGTTGATCGAAGTGATGTGCTGATCCGCAAGGGTCTCACCCGTGCGGCCAGCGTCAACCCTGCGTGAACTCCTGCGTACAGCGGCGACCTGAGGCAAATTCGGTCAAGCGAAGGTCACAGACGCTGGCGCAGACCAGGCACCGGGTTATCGCACATTCAACGTGGCGCGGCTTTTGCACGCTCCGGGTGAGGCGCGGGAGGCTGAACGAAGCCCCGGCTTCGTGTGGCGCCGGAGGGATGAGATCGCCATTGTCGATGACATCGGCGGCTACCATGCGGTGGGCGCTGGCGCGTGCTGGCAATCGGCCTGTCTGGGACAGTACCGGCGCGCTGCGGCGGCGGGCTGAATGGTTCGCGCTATGGGACGGGCCGGATTACGCGATCTGGCCACGGTCGCGCGACCAGATCCCGACCGTCGCGGCGTACGACTTCGCCTTTGTCGCAAACCCCGCCTGAAAGCAGCGTCAGGCAGTTGGCCCCGGCCCCGGGTTCAGAGCCTTGTTATAAGGGTGCCAATCGGTGATCTCGGGATAATGGAACTTGCGCCAGGCCCGCACGCGCGGGTTCATGATCCGTCGCCAGATCGGCGGATTCATCGCCACGAACACCATCAGCGGATAGCCCAGCGGCAGTTGTGGGGCCTCAGCCTCGGAATAGGTCTGCAACAGCGGAAAGCGCCTGTCCGGCTTGTAATGATGGTCGGAATGGCGCTGCAGGTTGATCAGCAGCCAGTTCGACGCGGTATGCGCGGCGTTCCAGCTGTGGTGTGGGCGGACGTGTTCGTACTTGCCGTTCCCCAGATGCTTTCGTGTCAGGCCGTAATGCTCGACGTAGTTCACCGCCTCCAGCTGCCAGATCGCGACGGCGGCCTGATAGACGAACAGCCCCAGCCCCAGCCCGCCGCCGACGCCGTAAGCCAGCCCTAGCATCGCCGCCTGCAGCACCCCGTACCGCCAGAATGGGTTTGACCCGTGCCACCAGGGCATCCCGCGCCGGGCCAGCATCGCAGCTTCCGCCTTCCAGGCTGAGGCCGGACATTGCCGTAACACCCGCGGAAAGAACCGGTGAAACCCCTCGTTATAGCGTGCCGTCACCGGATCACGGCTGGTGCCCACATACAGGTGATGTACCCGCAAGTGTTCTGACCGGAAATGGGAATACAGCACCGAGGCCAGCAGCAGATCAGCAAGCCATCGCTCCACCCGGCTTTTCTGGTGCATCAATTCGTGGCTGTAGTTGATCCCGACGGTCCCGGTGATGATGCCGATACCGAAGAACAGCACAGCCAACTCCAGCCCCGACAGGTGGGTCGTACGGGCGGCATACCAGATGGTGCCGAACAGGATCAGCGTCTGGATCGGAAACCAGATCAGCGTCAGCAAGCGGTACCAGAACAGCATCGCATCCGGGGTCTGCGGATCGGCGTTGCGCTGGTCCAGCCCGGTCACGGCATCCAGCGAGGAATAGACGAGGATCGAATACGCTGGCACCAGCGCCGTCATCCAGCCGCCCTGTGTGGCGCCGATGATCGCCAGCGGGATCATGCCAAGGGTCAACCAGAATGGCAGCGCCTGTGCAAAACCTATGGATCGGTTGGGGGTCAGTGGCATCTGGATCCGGTTGGTTCGTCGCGGAAAGGGGGTCGATGAGATCGCATTTACCCTGCCACGCTGCTTCGCGCCACGTCAAAGGCCTTGCGCATCACGGTTGGCAGATCAGCAGGACGGAAGTTTGCCGGGGGGATGAACATTCCGCGCAGCGGCACTCCGGGGCCGACCGGGGCCGCGTAAATCCGCAGGATCAGATGGAAATGGGTAAAGGTGTGGCGCACCTCTCCGATCTCCCTCCAGTCGGCTTGCGTGGGAACGGGGCCACCCGCGCCATCCCACCCGTCCCCCGGAAAGCCGAGCATCCCGCCCAGAAGCCCCCGGTCCGGACGCCGCTCCATCAGCCAGCCGCCCTCACGGTGACCCAGCCAAAGCGTTCCGTGTCGGACGGGCTTTTCCGGCTTGGCCAGCTTGCGCGGCAGGGTCGCCTGCACCCCGTCGGCCCGCGCCACGCAACGATCGCGCCACGGACACAGCCCGCAAGCAGCGTTGCGCGGGGTGCAGATGGTGGCACCAAGGTCCATGACCGCCTGTGCATGATCGCCGGGACGCAGCGCGGGGGTCAGACTGGCGGCCAGCCGGGTCAGCTCGTTCTTGGCGGCGGGCAGCGGGGTTTCCACCCGGAACAGCCGCGCCATCACGCGCTCCACATTGCCGTCCACCACCACCGACGCCTCGTCAAACGCAATCGCAGCGATTGCGGCGGCGGTATAGGGACCGATGCCCGGCAACGTCAGCAGGCCGTCCCGCGTTCCGGGGAACACCCCGCCATGCAGCGCCACCACCGCACGCGCGCATTTCAACAGGTTGCGCGCCCGGGCGTAGTAGCCAAGCCCCGCCCATTCGGCCATCACCGCGCCGTCCTCTGCCGCTGCCAGATCGGCGACGGTCGGCCACCGGGCGGTGAAGCGGTGGAAATAGTCCTTTACCGCCGCAACCGTGGTTTGCTGCAGCATGACCTCGGACAGCCAGACCCGGTAAGGATCGGGCCGCACGCCTGCCGCCCGGTTCTGCGGCGACACCCGCCACGGCATCACCCGTGCGTTGCGGTCGTACCACGCAAGGATCTGGTCGCTCAGAGGATCGGAAATACCTGAAATCGTCACGAAACGGTCCTTGCGGGTCAACAATTGCCCGGGTGAAGATAGCCGCTGAAACGCGAAGGGCCAGCAGTGATTGGCCCGCGCCGCAACTGTCTTCGCCCCGTCGTCACGCAATCTTTATGGGGGATAACGGCTCTGGCCACTGGCGGGGGCGGCTGGCTGCGATAAGATATGCCCAAAGCGAAGGACCGGATGACCCGCAAACCCCAATCTCGATCCATGCCACAACCAACCGCAACCCGCCGGATGCGCGGCTTTGAACCGGCCGCCGGGCTGGTGAAGGAACCGATCCGTGCGGCGGGCGAAGCGCGGGGCTTTGCCGTGGCACGCCTTCTGACACATTGGGCCGAGGTTGCGGGGGCTGATCTGGCGGGCAAAACCCGCCCTGTGAAGATCGGCTATGGCCGCGAAGGCATGGGGGCAACGCTGACCCTTCTGGTCAAGTCCGCCGAAGCCCCGATGGTACAGATGGGCCTTCCCGCGTTGAAAGAGCGGGTGAACGCCGTTTACGGCTATGCCGCGATCTCGCGGATTCATCTGACCCAGACCGCCCCCACCGGCTTTGCGGAAGGTCAGGCGGATTTTGCCCCCGCCGCCAAAGCCGCCCCGAAACCCGACCCTGCGACGGTTGCGCGTGCGGCTGACGCTGCCGTAGGCGTCGGGGACCCCACGTTGCGCGCCGCGCTTGAAGTGCTGGCGCAAAACATCTTAACTCGCGCGCATGAAAAAGGACGCTGACCGATGATGAAGCTGAACCGCCGGGCGCTGATCGCCCTTGCCGCTGCAACGGCCATGACCTCGTCCGTGACCCGGGCCTTCGCGCAGGAAACCTCGACCGCCACTCCGATGGCCGAGCCGGGTGATTTCTCGCTGGGCTCGCCCGACGCCAAGGTCAAGATGGTCGAATACGCCTCGTTCACCTGCCCGCATTGCGCAGCGTTCCACGCGGCCGTCTTCAAGGACCTGAAGAAAGACTACATCGACACCGGAAAAGTGCATTTCACCCTGCGCGAAGTGTATTTTGACCGCTACGGCCTGTGGGCCGCAATGGTGGCGCGCTGTGGCGGCGACATGCGCTATTTCGGCATTCATGACATCCTGTTTTCAACCCAACAGAAATGGGCCGCGTCGGAAGATCCGACCGTGGTGGTTGGCAACCTCAAGACCATTGCCGTGTCCGCCGGGATGGAAGCGGCTGCTGTTGACGCCTGCCTGAACGATCAGGCGATGGCCGAAGCGCTGATCAAGCGGTTCGAGACGAACATGGCCGCCGATGACGTGCAGGGCACTCCGACGATCTTTGTGAACGGCGCAAAGCACGACAACATGAGCTATGCCGATCTGAAAGCGATCATCGACGCCGAATTGGCCAAGTAAGATGCCGACCCCGCTGGACGGTATCCGCGTCATCGAACTGGCGCGAATTCTGGCGGGCCCCTGGGCCGGACAGACGCTTGCTGATCTGGGCGCGGATGTCATCAAGGTCGAGGCCCCCGAAGGCGATGACACCCGTCGCTGGGGCCCGCCCTTCATCGACAACGGCGGCGAACTGTCGGCGGCGTATTTCCATGCGACGAACCGGGGAAAACGGTCCGTCATCTGCGATTTCCGGACGGCGGAGGGGCAGGAAACCGTCCGCCGTCTGGTGGCCGACGCCGATGTGGTGATCGAGAATTTCAAGGTCGGCGGTCTGGCAAAATACGGGCTGGACTGGGAATCTTTGCGGGCGGTAAACCCGAAGCTGATCTATTGCTCGATCACCGGCTTCGGGCAGACCGGGCCCTATGCCCACCGCGCGGGCTATGATTTCATCATTCAGGGCATGGCCGGGTTGATGAGCGTGACCGGCGCGCCCGATGGCCAGCCGCAAAAGGTGGGCGTTGCGGTCACCGATATCTTCACCGGGGTCTATGCGGCAACGGCGATCCTTGCGGCGCTGGTGCAACGCGGGCGCACCGGGGTGGGCCAGCAGATCGACATGGCGCTGATGGATGTGGCGACCGGTGTGATGGCCAATCAGGCGATGAACTATCTGGTGTCGGGCAAGCCCCCCGGTCTGATGGGCAACGCGCATCCGAACCTTGCCCCCTACGCGGTGTTCGATTGCGCTGACGGCTGGCTGATCCTCGCCACCGGCAATGACGGGCAGTATCAGCGGTTGTGCAGGGTGCTGGGCCTGCCGGATATGGCGGAAGCGCCCGAATTTCGCACCAACGCCGACCGGGTTGCAAACCGGGTGGCGATGACCGCGCGGCTGACGGCTGCCACCAGAACCTGGGCCAAGGCCGACCTTCTGGCCGCCTGCGAGGCCGAAGGCGTACCCGCCGGGCCGATCAATGACCTTTCCGACGTCTTTGCCGACCCCCAGGTGCAGGCGCGGGGGATGCAGATATCCCCAGAGGGCCTGCCGGGAGTGCGCAGCCCGATGACCTTTTCGGGGGCCGACCTGTCACTCGACCGCCCCGCGCCCCGGCTGGGCCAGCATCAGGACGAGGTGCTGGGCAAGGGGTGACGCGGATTAAAGCCCCAGCCGGCTCAAGGCTGCATCCACCGCTGTCCAGTCGTCGATCCTAAGCCGCACCACCAGCGTCAGAACCTTGGCGCGGAATTCCGGCGGCAGGCGGGCGGCGTCCTTTTCGGTGGTCACCAGTTGCGCGTTCAGCGACTGCGCCTCGTGCTCCAGCCGCCGCAACAAGGTGTCGGACAGGGGCTGGTGATCGGCCAGCGCCTCGCCGCGAAGCACCTCGGCCCCCTCGCCGCGAAGCGTGGTGAAGAAACGCTCCGGATCGGCAATCCCGGCAAAGGCCAGCACCCGCTGCCCGCGCCAATCCATCCCCATCTTCAGCGGCGCAAGACGCCCTTTGACCATCGGCACGGTGATCAGGCCGCCCCACTGGCGCTGAAACCGGTCCTGCGCGTCCTCAGATCCGATGGCCAACACCAGATCGGCCCGGGCAAGGCCCGCCGACACCGGCTCGCGCAGGGGGCCCGCAGGCAGGCAGCGCCCGTTGCCAAACCCGCGTACAGCATCAACCACAACCAGCGACAGCGATGGCTTGACCGAAGGGTTCTGCAACCCGTCATCCAGCAAGATCACCTGCGCGCCTGCCGCTTCGGCTGCGCGCACACCCGCTGCACGGTCCTTTGCCACCCAGACCGGACCAAAGGCCGACAGAAGCAGCGGCTCATCGCCGACAGCACCGGCAGCATGCAGCGCAGGATCAACCCTGACTGGCCCGGCAAGGTGACCGCCGTACCCCCGGCTGACCACATGCACTCTGTGTCCTCGCCCGGTCAGCCGCTCGATCAGCGCGATGGTGGAGGGTGTCTTGCCGCTGCCGCCCGCAGTCAGATTGCCGATGCAGATTACCGGTACCGCAGGAGCATAACCCGGCTGGCGCAGCCGTCGCGCTGTCGCTGCCGCATAGACCCACCCCAACGGCGCCAGAATCCGCGCGGCCAGTGCGGGCCGGTCGGGGGGCGTGAACCAGAACCCCGGTGCGCGCATCAGTGATGGTCCTCATACATTGCTGACATTTCCGGCCCGCCCAATGATCCCGGGCTCACAGATACTGCAGACCGGCAAACGGCGAAAGGTGGCCTCAGCGGTCGCCGTCCATCAGGCGGCGGATCATCACCAGCGCCCTTTCCGTTACCTCAGCCCCGTCCGTAGCCACCGCCCAGGCGGATTGCGCCAGCTTTGCCGTGCGGTCAGGGGCCAGCACATCGCCCAGCGCCTCGCCCAGATCATTGGCCGACGCGACGGCGCGGGCCGCACGGGCCGCCCCCAGCCGCCCGAAGATCGTGCCATATCGCCCCGGCCGGGGGCCGTGCAGGATGGCCGAGCCAAGCGCCGCCGCCTCCAGCGGATCACGGATCGCCCCGGTCCCGTGCAGGCTGCCGCCCAGAAAGCAGATCGGCGACAGGCGATACCACAGCCCATATTCCGCCGGGTTGTCGACGATGAATACCTCGGTCTCGGGGTCTGGCTCTTCGTCCAGCGCGCGGTGGGCGACGGCCCAGCCTTCCTCGGCCTCGATCCGCGCCGAGAGGGGCTCGGCGCGCTCGGGGTCTGCGGGCAGCACGATCAACAGCAGCCGGTGCGCCTGTTGCAAAGCCATCCTGTGCGCCCGCAGGATCGCCGCCTCTTCCGCTTCAGGCAGGCTGACGGCGAACCACACTGGCCGGGCCGCAAACAGTCGTGCCAGCGCCGCGCGTTCCGCTTCCAGACAGGGCAGCGCCGCGCTTTCCTCTTCCATCCGTCCCGTCACCGCGACCGCCGTGATCGCCGCACCTGCCTTGCGAAAGGCACGGCCAGCGGCCTCGTCCACCGCCAGAATATGCCGGAACCCGCCAAGCGCCGCGCGCATCAGGCCGGGATACCAGCCGTCCCGTTCGCGGGGCAGCGACGGACTGCGCCCGTCCACCATCATCAGCGGAACTTTGCGCTGTGCGGTCTCATTCACGGCGACGGGACGAATCTCGCCGTCGCCGAACACGACGATTTCAGGCCGCCAGTGATCCAGAAACTGGCGCACCTCCAATGGCGTGTCGATCGGTGGCCGCTGGATCATGATCCCGTCGCGGGTGGCCAGATCGGCGGGACAGGTCACTACCACATACAGCCCGTCCTCTTCGACCAGCCTCCGGGCCAGCGCCATGATCGACCGACTGGCATCCGCCGACGGCGCATGCAGCCAAGCCAACCGCCCGGCAGGACGCGGCGGGCGCGCCGGATCGGCACCCGGATCGCGGCGCTGCCCGAGGTTGTAAAGCGTAAGGCCAAGCGATGGCACCATGGCTCAGTGCCCGAGTTCCTCGGTCAAAGAGGCGGGCGTTGCCTCGTCGCGCAGCCGGTGGATATGCGCGATGAAGTACCGCATGTGGGCGTTGTCCACGGTCCGCTGCGCTTCGGCCTTCCAGGCCCGGAATGCGCTGTCGTAGTCGGGGAACATGCCGACGATGTGCAACTGCGAAACGTCGCGGAAGACGTTCGTCTGCGGGTCCGCCAGCTCGCCGCCAAAGACAAGGTGAAGACGCTGGGTCATGAAAGGCTCCGTTCAGGTTCAGACTGGGTCAGGTGGAACGGGGCGAAAACTATCCGGCTTTGAGGGCAGAGGGAAGAAGCCTCTGCACGTGACTGCGGTAACGCTTTTAAGTAACGGAAATAAATAACTATTTGAATACTCCGGAGCCGGAAAGCGCCGTGTCGACCCCGCTGCGGTGAATTGTGCAGGCCCGATCATGACCACACGTCAACTGTTCTGCCGGGTCATCGGAACAGTACCTGAAACCAGTTGCCCTGCGTATCTGTCAATCGCATCGATGCGCTGGCAGAGGTTTCGCCGAAACTGCAAGCCAGGAGTATCGGCATGACGTTCTTCAACCCAAAATTCGCAACTCTTCCCCTGATTCCGCAAGATCGGACACTCGCTCTGACCGAGCAGGAGCGGGCCGAGATTGAAGCGGTGATCAGCGCCCTGCGCGATACGTTCACCAGCATTGAAACTCCGGATTTCGCGATGATCTGCGAATTGGCCGCTCTGCAATTGCCAAAGCGCCTGCTGGCGGTTCTGAAGCAGATCGCAGCCGGGTCGGTGCATTGCGGCCATTTCCTGCTGCGCGGGTTTCAGATCGACGACGAGGCGATCGGCCCGTCACCAGCGCATTGGGATCAGCCCTGGGAAGGCCGCCCGTATCTGCGCGAAGAGATATTCCAGCTGTTGATTTCCAGCGTCATCGGCGGCGTCTTTGGATGGCGCACCCAGGAAAACGGTCGCTTCTTGCGCCACATCGTGCCAATCGACGCGGTCAAGAACGAGCAGCTTGGCGGCAGCAGCGCGACCACGCTTCTGTGGCACACGGAAGAGGCGTTTCATCCCGGGCGCGCCGATTTCTTCACCTTGATGTGCTACCGCAACCGGGAACGGGCAACCACCAACATCGCCAGTATTGATGACTTCCGTCTGGCCGCAGAAACACTCGAAATCCTGCGCCAGCCGCGCTTCATCATCCTGCCGGACAAGTCACACACGCCGGTGGAAAACAGCAGCCAGCTTTGGGCGCTGAACAGTGAGACGTTCGAGCGTATTGCAAGGATGATGAACGATCCGCAGCCCGTGTCGCTGATCTACGGCCCGAAGAACATGCCGATGATGCGCGTCGATCAGGCGTTTGTCGAACCGCTTGCCGGTGACGCCGAAGCCGCAGCGGCGTTGGACGCGATCCATGCGGAACTGGACCGGGTGAAACTGGAACTGCAAATGCAGGCGGGTGACATCGTGCTGCTGGACAACCTTCGCGTGGCACACGGCCGGTCGGTCTATACCCCGGACTACGGCCCGAAACACCGCTGGATGCGCCGGGTCAACATTGCCAACGGGCGGCGGCACAGCTTTGATCTGCGCGACAACCAGAACCTGCGCGTGATGCTGTGAGCCTGCAGAAGAACCCGCTTTTGCCAAAGATTGCCCTGTTGTGCGCGGTGTTCTTCTGGGGCAGTTCGTTCATCGCGATGAAGCAGGCGGTGCAGTTGTTCGATCCCGGAAAGATCGTGTTTTTCCGCATGGCCATCGCATCGGTGATCTTTCTTCTGCTCGTCCGGTTCTGGGGAAAGATCACCTATCGCAAGGGCGACTGGGTGTTCCTGCTGATCATGGCGATCTGCGAGCCGGGGATCTATTTTTTCCTTGAAAGTCAGGCGCTGCGGTTCACCACGGCAGGGGCCGCCGCCACGATCAACGCCCTGCAACCCCCCATCGTCGCTTTTCTCGCCTGGGCGTTCCTGAAGGAACACCCGCGCGTCTGGACGTTTGTTGGGCTGGCCCTTTGCATCACCGGTGCCGTCGGGCTTAGTCTTGGCAGTGCCAGCAGCGAGTATGCGCCCAAGCCCTGGCTGGGCAATCTGCTGGAATTCGGCGCCATGGTCGCCTCGGGGGTCTATGTCATTTTGCTGAAACGCATGTCCGACCGTTACAGCCCGTTTTTCCTGACGGCCCTGCAATCCTTTGCCGGGGTTTTCATGTTCGCACCGTTCCTGTTCATCGGATCGCCGCTTGGCACCCATATCCCGATGAACGTGATCCTTGCGGTGGTTTATCTGGCGACGGCGGTCACCTTCGGGGGGTATTTCCTGTACAACTGGGGAATCGCGCAAACATCGGCGACCGAGGCGAGCGTGTTTCTGAACCTGATCCCCGTGGTCGGCGTGGTTCTGGCGTTCTTTGTGCTGGGCGAACAGCCAAGCCTTCTGGCGCTGGGCATGATCGCCCTGATCATTGTCGGAGTGTTGATCTGCGAATTTGGCGGCACACTGCTAGCCCGGATCAAGGGCGGCAGAGGCAACCAGCCAGTCCCGGTCCAAGACTGATCCTTCCGGGGGGCTCAGGCCCCCAGAAGACCCGGTACCGGGACGTCCTTGACCAACCGCTCGACGGCATCAATCACCGCAGCCTGATGCGGCTGCAGTTGCTGGGCAGCGCGGTCCAGATGTGCTGCGAAGGGGTCCTGCATTGCCGTGCGGTGCCCTGCCAACTCCTCGATCACGGCAAGACCGCACAAGGGCGCGTAGAAATCGGAATAGCCGCCCTCATGCAGAGCCAGAATCCGCCCGGCGCAGTGTTTTGCCGCCATCTGCATGACCCCGCGCGTCATCAGCCGGTAGGTCTCGGTCATCGCCATCTGCCGCGCCAGCGGGTCATAAAGGCAGGCGTCATACCCGGATGAAATCAGGATCATCTGAGGCTGAAACCGGTCCAGCGCGGGCAGGATCACCTGCTGCATCGCCGCCAGATAGGCCCCGTGACCAGACCCCGGCGGCAAGGGCAGGTTGATGTTAGCCCCAAAGCCCGGACCTGTCCCGCGTTCTTCCAGGCACCCTGACCCGCGCGGATAGTTGTCCGTCTCGTGGACAGACAGGGTCAGAACCCCGGGGTCAGCAAAGAAAATGCCCTGCGCGCCGTTGCCGTGATGCACATCCCAATCGACGATGGCGATGCGGGAAAGGCCGTGAACATGCCTTAGATGCGCCACCGTGACAGCCCCATTCGCCAGCAGACAAAACCCCCGCCCGCGGTCCGGTTCGGCGTGATGCCCGGGAGGGCGGACCAGCGCATAGGCGTTCTGCACCTGACCCACCATAATCGCATCCGCCGCCACCAAACAGCCGCCCGCCGCAAGGGCCGCAATCTCGAACGATCCCGGCCCGACCGGGGCCTTCTCGCCCGCGTCTCCACCCCCGCTGTCGCTCAGCTCTCGCAGCCAGGCAAGGTAGCCGGGGGTATGGATGCGCAACAGGTCTTCCATCGTCGCGGCGCGCGGGCGCAAGGGTTGCAATGCCTGATCAAGGCCCGTCATGTCGATCAGGTTGCGCAACCGCCGTTTGCTTGCCGGGTTCTCGATATGCGGCAATCCGGGTTCGATGAACCCCCCGGCCGGGTGGCTGCCGCCGCCCATCCCGGTCATGTGCCACATGAAGCTTTCGTGCCAGACGATGCCGGTGCGAGGCCTTGGTTCAGTCACATTCCAGTTCCAGCGCGAGCAGGTCCGCCACCGGCTGGCGCTTGCGGATCAGACGCAGGGTGCCACCGTCAAACAGCACTTCCGGTGCCAACCCGCGTGAGTTGTAGTTGGACGACATGCTGGCACAATACGCCCCGCAATCATGGAACACCGCCAGATCGCCGATCTCGGGCACCGGCAGGTCTTGCGTCACCACAATGCCCCCCTGATCGACGGTGAACACATCGCCCGCCTCGCATAGCGGCCCGGCGACAATCGTCGGGCGCAACGGCGCAGGGGTGTCGCTGGCGGACAAGATGCTGATCCGGTGATAGCTGCCATACATCGCCGGTCGCATCAGATCATTGAACCCGGCATCGGCCAGGATGAACCAGTTGTCCCCTACCGCCTTGCGCGCCCGCACTTCGGACACAAGGGTGCCCGAGTTTCCAACGACAAAGCGCCCCGGCTCCACCTCCAGAACCACAGGATGCCCAAGATGATGCTCTATCGCCTCCTTCGCACCCGCCCATTGGGCATGGTAGGCCACGAGATCAATCTCGGCATCGCTGTCCCGGTACGGAACCGGCAAACCACCTCCGGCTGATATCGCGTGCAGATCGAACGGGCAGGCCTTCACCTCGGCCACCATCGCATCACAGACCCGCTGCAATTGGCTCGCATCCGCACCCGATCCGATATGCATGTGCAGCCCGACCAGCTGCAACCCGTGTCTGGTGATCAGATCATAGCATTCGTGCAAGGTCTGGTGCCACAGCCCGTGCTTGCTCCACTCGCCGCCGGTGTTGGTCTTGCGGCTGAACCCGCTGCCGAACCCCGGGTTGATCCGCAGCCAGACCGGATGGCCCGGGCTGACCGCGCCCAGTTGTTCAAGCATCTGCGGCGACCCGATGTTGACCGGCAACCGCAACTCGACCACCCGGTCCAGCGTCACCCGGTCAAAGATATCCGACGCAAAGACGATGTCGTCGCCTTGATACCCCGCCGCCAGCGCCCGCTCGATCTCGCCCAGCGACACGGCGTCCACCTTCACGCCCATCCCTCGCAGCATCCGCAACAGATGAATGTTGGAATTGGCCTTCTGCGCATAGCGGATCACGTCGAACCCCGTCAGTGACACGACCCGGCGGCGGATCTCGGCGGCATCATAGACCCAGCAGGGGGTGCCAAACTCTGCCGCAGCCTGCCGCAATACGTCGTGCGACAGTTCGGGGCGACGCACCTGCCCTGCGGGGCTGGTGATGGGCTGATGAAGGGTCATGTCTGGCCTCTGGTGTTTGGGATGTGTGCTAATGGCGCGTTTCAGGTTCGCGGATCAGGATGCAGCAGACCGCCGACAGCCCCATGCAGGCTGCCCCGATCAGGATTGCCAAAGCGTAGCTGCCCGAGGCATCGCGGATTGCCCCGGCCATCGTCGGCCCGAACAGCGCGCCGAAACTCCACGAGGTGTAAAGCGCGCCGATGATCGTGGCGATGCGCCGCCCGCCGAAATACTGCATCGCCAGCACCGGCATCAGCGAGATGTAGCCGCCGTACAGCACACCAAACAGCGCCGCGTACAGCGCCAGTGCTGAAAACACCGGCGGGGCCACCAGCCACCACAGCATCGACACCGCAAGGCCCGCGAACATCAGTGTCAGCATGTGGCGCGGGCCGTAGCGATCCGCCAGCCCGCCCAGCAGGAACCGCCCGAAGGTGCTGCAGATGCCCATGATGCCGACCAGAATGATCCCGCGCTGCGCGGTAACGCCGCTGTCGGTGGCATAGGGCACCAGATGGGCATAGTTGATGAACACTCCGGCAGATGACAACAAGCTGGCCACGTACAGCAGCCAGAAATGCCGCATCCGCACCGCTTCGGTCAGCGTCAGGCCGGGCAGGGGGGCCGTGCTGCCCGCATCCCCGGTGGCGGGGCCACCGTCCGGGGCCAGCCCGATATCGCGCGGATGATAGATCAGCAGCAGGCTCGCCGACCCGCAGATCACCAGCGCACATCCCGCCAGCACCAGATGCGCACCGCGCCAGCCCAGGCCGTCAGCCAGCGCCATCGCCAGCGGCGGAAACAGCAGCGTGCCCACCCCGGTGCCGCAGACCGCAAGGCCGGAGGCCAGACCGCGCCGGGTCTTGAACCACCGCTGCACAAGGCCGACCGCCGGCACATAGATCATCCCGCCGCCGATGCCGACGCCCGCGCCATACGCAAGGTACAAAAGCGTCAGCGTCGGCGCCATCGACGCACCCACCAGCCCCAGCGTCATGATCACCGCCCCGGCCAGCCCCACCTTGCGCGGCCCGAACCGGTCGGCCACAAAGCCCGCCGCAAATCCGGTCATGAACCAGACAAACTCGCTCAGCGCAAAGATGAAGGAGATATCGGCGCGCCCGGCCCCGAACTCGGCCTCAAAGGCGCTGACAAATGCCGGAAAGGCATAGATGATCCCCGCCGCCGTCGCCGACATGCAAAAGACGCAGGCCACGATGATCCAGCCGTAGAACAGCTTGCCGCTCAGCGGTGCGCCGGAATTGTCTGTCAGGTCGCTCACTGGGTCAGGTCCTTGCAAAGGGCGGCCAAGCGGATCATGGTACGGCAGGGGAAAGGTTGACGACAAGATAGGACAGGTCGGGCATCCCCCGAGCCGCCAGTCTGTCCGCCAGCTCGCCGTAGATTGCCCGGATCGCCGCCGGATCGCGGTGATACAACGCACATCCCCCGGCGGCATGCAGCGCCTGTGCCAAGGGCGACGGATTGGCCAGTACGCGCTTGCCATCCACCCGCACCAGCCCCTCGTCGGAAAGGATCGCCCAGCCAAGGTCCTCCGACCCCAGGATCGACTGCGCCAGATCGACCATTTCCCACCGGTCCTCGGCGGAATTGCCGACGGAATAGCCCAGCATCACCACCCGCGAACGCCGCCCGGCCTCGGTCTGGCGAAACCGCGCGACCGCCTCGAACGCCGCGCGCTGCAAGGCCAGACCGGTTTCACCACCATCCGACGTCAGCGCCAGCATTTCCCGCGTGGGGGCCAGCCCGAACGGCATGTTGCCAAGCACCAGCGGTCGCTGTGCCGCGCCAAAGGGGTGAATGTCGGAAAACCCGCGCCGGATATCGTTCAGGCAGGCGACGCTGACACTACGCCCGTTCAGGCAGTGGTTCAGATGGAAATAGGCCAGCGCGCGTGGATTGATATCGTATCCGACCCCCGGCATGTCATGCGCGAAGTGTGCAAGGTTGTTGCCGCTGCCGGTGGCAAGATCAATCACCGCATCAACGCCCGCCAACAGCCCCTGCGCCTGACAATACCGGTGGATCGCGGCGCTTTCGTCGGCAAAGGGAAACACCCGCAGCCGCGGATCGACCCAGACTCCATCCGTGACCAGCACGTCATGCTCAACCTTGTTGATCCGCAGGCACAGCCGACGATCGCGGATCAGACCCAGCCGTGCCAGCGCCCCGCTCTGGAACGCCGCGCCCGGCTCAAAAGGTGTGGCCTGTGCCAGCCCGTTCGCCCAGTCCGAATAGTCCTGCCGATCCGCAATAAGGCGCAATTCGGCGGCCACCGCATCCCGCAGGGCAGGGTCAGCCTGCACGGCGCAGGTGGCCAGAAAAATCTGATCGGTGTCCAGCGAAGCCATCTCGATCAGGCTCTGTGCGGTCATGTCATGGTCCTTTCAGGGATCGCGCTGCAGCATTGGGCCAGCACTGCGGCCCGCATCCAGACGCCGTCGCTGGCCTGCCGGAAGTAGTGCGCCTGTGGCAGGGCATCTATCGCCCGGTCGATGTGGTCTGAAATCGGCCCGATATGCAGCACCGGCACATGCCGCCCCAGCGCCTGAATGGCTGGTGCCGTGATGCGGTAGTTGTCCGGCGTCGGTCGGTCCTGCCGGGTCGTGGCATTGGCCTTGTCGCTGAAATCGGCGTGGAAATTGGAATGGTAGACGCCCAGCGTGGTCACCGCATCGGCCAGCGACAGCACCTCATTCACATCGGCGCAGTGGGTTACCCTCGTGCCCCGTTCGCACAGCATCGCCTGCACATCGGCGGGCGGTGTCGATCCGGGGGGTTCCAGTACCGCAAGATGCACGTCGTACAGTGACAGTGCCATCACCAGCGACCGGTGCGCGCGCCAGCCCAGATGACCGATGATGCCGATGCACAGGCCGTCCAGGCCCCCGAAATGCTTGTGCAGATGCAAAACGTCACCCAGTGCCTGCGTTGGGTGTTCGCCGTAGCCGTCACCTGCATTGATCAGGGGCACCGGCGACACCTCCGCCGCACGCAGGGCCGCGCCGGTTTCGGTATGGCGCAGCACCAGCACATCGGCCATCGCAGCCGTAAAGCGCACCACGTCTTCCAGCGTCTCTTCATAGAACCCCACGGCCCGCGTCGTCGTGGGATCGGCGAACCCCACCACATGCCCGCCAATGCGCAGCATCGCCGCCTCAAAGCTCATCCGGGTGCGGGTGCTTTGCTGATAGAACATCACGCCCAGACACTTGCCGCGCGCCATATTGACCAGCTGACCGGGCGGCGTACCTTCGATTGCGCGGGCCAATGCGATCCAATGATCGACCATCGGGCGGGTAACCTCCGCCAGCGACACCAGATGCGAGGGCAACGAAGCGCCCGCCTCAAGCAGTGCGTTCACCAGATCAACCTCGGGAAATCTGCCATCAGGCATCAGCGCCTCCTTTGGGGGTCATGCGGGTTCGGTCGTGGCATTGGCCAGCGCAAGGATCGGCTCCCGCGTCATCCGGAAGACCGACCAGCCTTTCATCGGCGCAGCCCCCAGCGAGGAATAGAACGCGATGGACGGTTCGTTCCAATCCAGCACCGACCATTCCATCCGCGCGCAATCCCGGTCCCGGGCCAGTGCCGCAAGCGCTTGCAACAATGCCTTGCCCACCCCGTGGCCCCGGAACGCCGGCCGGACAAACAGGTCTTCCAGATAAAAGCCCTTGCGGCCAAGGAAGGTCGAATAGGTGTGGTAAAACAGCGCAAACCCCACCGGCATGCCATCCAGCTCGCCAATCAGCACCTCTGCGCTGGGGCGGTCCGAAAACAAGGCCTGCCCGATCGACATGACGGTCGAGACGCAGTCGGCCTCCAGGTCTTCATAGATCGCCAGATCGCGGATCAGTTCGTGGATCAGCGGGACATCGGCTGGGGTGGCGGCACGCACGGATACGATTTTGGACATGGTTTGCTCTCAGTTCACGGTCATGGGGTCGCAGGCGTCGGTCAGCGACGCAGCGGCGGTCCGTACCGCGGCCTTGCGCCCCAGCCAGAACGCGTCATAGCGGTTCGGGTGATACAGCGTATGCATCGGGTGCAGTCGGCCCTGCAGGGCGTCCACGGTCGCCTGACCAACCGCCGGGCTTTGGGCAAATCCGCCGGTATTGTGGCCCGACGCGATGACCACCAGCCCGGTGTCGGCCGGCAGCACCTCGAACGTGCCAAGGCTGCTGGCTGTCCACGGACGGACGCAATATTTGCGGCTTTGCCGAAGCGAGCCGTCTGCCAGCGCCTGCTTGAACGCCGCCGGAAACATCACCGCCAGATAATCCTCCATCGATGCATACAATGCCTCGATCTGATCGGGGTCGATGTTGGCCGGATTGTGACCCACATAACCAAAGCCGGACCCGAAGATCAGGATCGGTCGCCCCTCGGCATCCCGCGCCGGAATGATGTTGCCGCTGCCCGCGATATGGCCGATCCGCGCAATCTTCAACGCCACGGTCAGGCACGGCTCAAGGTTCGGAATCGTCATCCATGCCCCCAGAACACCGTGCACCTTGCCCTCGGATGCGGTGCCTTTCAGCAGGTCGCCGCCGTAAACCCCGGTGGACAGCACATAGTGATCCGCACGCAGCACACCGCCTTTTGCCGCGATGCCGGTCACTGTGCCGTTCTTGCGCGCAATCCGCTCTGCGCCGGTTTGCCAGCGAAAGCGCACTCCCAGTCGTTCCAGATGCCCCAGCAGGCGTTCGGTGAAATCATGGACGTTGACGGTGAAACCGGTGACTTCGATTGCCCCCGCGATGTCGCCGCTTGCAACGCCTGCGACCAGTGACGGATAGCTTTCAACCACCTGCGCCGGATCAAGATCGTTCAGATATGACCCGACCCGCATCTGCCGCTTCAGCTGTTTGGCGTTGTAATCGACGGTTGACGCCACCCGCAGCAACGGCTCGCAGTATTCAACGCCCTCGAACAGTTCGGGATTTGCCGCCATCAGGTCGCGCCAATACTCCAGGCTCTCATGGCTCAGCGCAAAGATGTCATCGTTGTACTGATCGGCAAGCCAGACCGGCATGGCCAGCGACTCACTGATCCAGTTGACGTCTTCGGCCGAATAGTCCTCCGGCCTCCCGATCAGCCAGCCCATATCCGACACCCGCTGGCGAAGATGGTCGTGCAACAGTTCGTCGGTCGGGGCGTCACGGTCGTGGTAATTGTCGCATTCGGTCAGCGAAAACATCCGTGCGTTGGCGCCGCCATGCGTACAGCCCATCGAGTGCCACAGCGGCCCCCGGCGTGGGTCCGCGCAGGCGTCGATCACCTCGACCGCATAGCCCGCCTGCACCAGATGCAGCGCGGTCATCAGCCCGACAATACCGGCACCGGTTATCAGGACTGTCTCTTTCACCGTCTTGCGCGACTGGCCCGAAATCAGGGCAATGGTATCCCGTGCCGTCACCTCGCGGCTGTACAACCGCTCGATCATTGCGAAAGGCTGCGCGATCCGTATGTTGGTTTCGCTGAAAAACACCTGCACCGCGCCTTCGCAGCGGCTGACAAAGCAGCGCGCGGGGCCAAGCGTCTGGCGGATCAATACGAACACCTCGCGCCCGCGGGCAGCCGACCAGCGGCGCAGAGTCTGACCGGCAGGCGTGCAGTCGCTGATCAACACGTCGAACTGCCCGTCAATCAGAACATCGGCGACCGCCGTTTCGTCCAGCCCCCTGAGGTCTGGCAGCAGTGCGATGGTGGCTGGCCGAAGCGCGTCAAGATCTTCGGGTGCCAGCGGCAGAACGGAAGCGATCTTCATGCGATACCTCAAATGCTGCGCGCAGGCAGGGTGACCTTCCGGCGTTTGCGGCTATTTCAGGGGCATCTCCGTCAGCACGGATTGCGATGCGGCAAAATCGTCGATTTCCACCATGACGCGATCCTGCGCCGCGACGTAATCAGCGGATTTGCGTGAATTTGCCCAACCGATTCTAGCCGTTGCTGCCATTGCCGAAACAATAGCCGGGCGCAGACAGTCGGGACAGAAACGCAATTGACACATTTCAGAGTAACTGTATAGGCAGCCAATACAATCTGTACGTGCATGAAAGTCCAAACAGTATGATCTCGCGTTCAAGGGTAAAGCCTCGACAGCCCGTCATCCGGACACTGGTCGCCGAGTTTGAGTGCCGGATCGCGATGTTGCCCAACCAGTCGCGCCTGCCATCGGTGCGGCGGCAGGCGCAGATGCTGGGGGTCTCACCTTCAACGGTGGTCGAACTGTACGAGCGGCTGGCCGCGAAGGGCCTGGTGACCACCCGGCCAGGGGTTGGCTGCTTCACCAGCCAACCCATCTCCTCCGGCGAAAGCCCGGTCAAGCTGCCGCATCCGGACGCGCGGCTGCACTACGCCCCGCAGACCGACCCGCGTATCCGCAATCTTGGCGGCGGTTGTCTGTCGCTGGACCTGCGGGGGGCCGAACAGTTGCGCCCGGCCTTGCGGGCCGTGTCGCGCAATTCCCTGCATGACCTGGCCCAGTATGACGAGGTGCAGGGCCGGATTGGTCTGCGCAGCCTGCTTGCGGAACGGCTTGGCGCGCTGAATGTGCCGGCGGCGGCAAACTCCATCATGGTGACCGAATCCGCCAGTAAGGCACTCGACCTGTTGTTCCGCGCCCTGCTGAAACCCGGCGACACGGTGCTGCTGGATGATCCGACCTCGTTCAACTTCACCGACATCGCCCGGCTTTATGGCCTGCGCGTGGTGACGCTGCCCTTTGGCCCGGCAGGCCGCGACATCGCCGCACTGGAACGTATCTTGATCGCGGAACGTCCGAAACTTTATCTGACGGTCAGCGCCCTGCACAATCCGACCAGCCTCTGCCTGTCGCTGCCCGAGGCGTTCGACATCCTGTCACTGGCAAAGGCCCATGACATGCTAATCATCGAAGATGATGTTTACAGCGATCTGGAGGACACACCTTCGCCCCGGCTCAGCGCCCTCGACGGGTTCAAGCAGACGATCTACATCAGCAGCTTTTCCAAAACGATTTCGGCCGCCGTGCGCTGTGGCTTTATTGCGGCCAATGCCGAAACGATCGCCGCCGTCACCAACCTGCAGCAGGCGGCAACCTTTGGCGGGTCCGCGATATCAAGTCAGATCATCGAAAGCATCCTCGCCGAGGGCGGCTACCGCAAATGGACCAAAACCTTGCGCGAAAAGCTTGCCATCCGCCGCCGGCGCGCCGTGGATGAACTGCGCGACCTTGGCTTTCGGATTGATCACGTCCCGGATGCGGGGATGTTTCTTTGGGCCGCGGCACCGGACGGCCTGTCTGCCGATGCCCTGATCGCCGCTGCCGCAGACCAGAAACTGGCACTCAGCCATGGCGCGTCTTTCAGCATCGGAAGCCGCTACCCCCGGCACTTCCGCTTCAACGTCTCGCATCTGTGCGGGCCCTCGGTCTTTGCCGACCTCAGGTGCGCGATCCAGACCGCATCGGCGGCCCGGATGCAAACGGCGGCTGCCAGCGCCAGAAGGCTGGCACCTGTCGGCGACTAAGTCCCTCGCCGCGAAGTCTTTCGGTTTGCCGTCTTCTCAGGCAGGACTTGCGCAGAACCAGGTTAAAGGCCAGATATTGCGCATAAGCCCGGCGGACGGGGATTTCAGGGGGAATTGAGGGATATGGAAGATTTTCTTGGCGGAAACGCGATCTTTCTGGCCATTGCGGCCTTTGTCATTGTCTGCATCTTTCTGGGCGTGCGCATCGTGCCGCAAAGCGAAAAGCATGTGGTTGAGCGGTTTGGCCAGTTGCGCTCGGTGCTGGGGCCGGGGCTGAACTTCGTCGTGCCGTTTCTGGACCGGATTGCGCACAAGGTGTCGGTTCTGGAACGTCAGCTGCCGAATGCCCAGCAGGACGCGATCACGGCGGACAACGCTTTGGTCAAGGTGGAAACCAGCGTGTTCTACCGGGTGACCGAGCCGGAAAAGACCGTCTACCGGATCCGCGATGTGGACGGGGCGATTGCCACCACGGTCGCGGGCATCGTGCGGTCGGAAATCGGCAAGCTGGAGCTGGATCAGGTCCAGTCGAACCGGGCGCAGCTGATCGACCGCGTGCGCGAGCAGGTGTCGGCGATGGTCGACGACTGGGGCGTCGAGGTGACGCGGGCCGAGATTCTGGACGTGAACCTGGACGAAGCGACCCGTGCTGCGATGATGCAGCAGTTGAACGCCGAACGGGCGCGCCGCGCGCAGGTGATGGAGGCCGAGGGCAAGAAGCGGTCGGTCGAACTGGCGGCCGACGGTGATCTTTACGCCGCCGAGCAGGCCGCCAAGGCGCGGCGGGTGACGGCGGATGCCGAGGCCTATGCCACTGGTGTCATCGCCGTGGCCATCAAGGAAAGCGGGCTTGAGGCGGCGCAGTTCCAGATCGCGCTGAAGCAGGTCGAGGCGTTGCAGGCCGTGGCCGTCGGTCAGGGACGCCAGACGATTCTGGTGCCGGCAAATGCGCTGGACGCGCTGGGTGATGCGTTCAAGATGCTGAAAGGACGTGTATAGATGTGGCATGATCTGGCTGGGGTCTGGTGGGCCTGGATCGTCCTCGGCTTTGCGCTGGGCGTGCTGGAGGTGCTGGTGCCGGGGTTCATCTTCCTGGGTTTCGCCATCGGCGCGGTTTTGACTGGGGTGATTGTCGGGCTTGGTCTGGCCCCTGCGTCATTGCCGGTGCTGCTGCTTGTCTTCGCGATCGGATCGCTGGTGGCGTGGCTGGCCCTGCGCCGCATCCTGGGGGTGCGCGAAGGGCAGGTGAAGGTCTGGGACAAGGACATCAATGGCTGAACCGTTCGGGCTTTACGAAAACCCCGGCTGGGGCTCCGCCATCGTCGAGGCGCAGCTGGCGGTTTACGGTCTGCCGTATCGGCTGATCCCGGCGGGCGGCACCAGCAGCGCGGCAGCCGTGCAACAGGCAATGCGCGGGGTGAACCCGGTATGCCAAGTGCCCGCGCTGATCCTGCCGGATGGTCAGGTGATGACCGAAACCGCCGCGATGACCCTGTATCTGGCGGATGTGGCGGGCACGGATGTGGCTGGGGTGGATGTGCTGGTGCCGGGGGCTGCCGCGCCAGAGCGGGCGGCCTTCCTGCGTTGGCTCATCTTTCTGGTCGCCGCTGTGTACCCGAGTTTCGCCTACGGTGACGTGCCGACCCGCTTCGTGCCCGCGGAAGGGGCAGATGCTTTTCAGGCCCGGGTGATCGAACATCGCAAGGCGATGTGGCGGGTGATGGAAGCAGAGGCCGAGGATAATGCAAACGCTGCGGGGCCGTGGTTTCTGGGCGCGCGGTTTTCGGCGATTGACGTGTATCTGGCGGTGATGACGCGCTGGCGACCCGGCCCGGCGTGGTTTCAGGATGAGACGCCGAAGCTTTGGGCTTGCGGAATGGCTGCTGCGGCGCGGGCAGATATCGCCCCGGTGATGGCGCGGAATTTTGGCTGATGGAGTTTGTGGGCTGCAAAGCAGCATTCTTTTGCGGGCCGGATATCCTGACATACCAACGTGATGAGAAGCCCGACCTGCACTGGCCAGGGCTGTGGGATCTGCCCGGCGGTGGCCGTGAAGGCGATGAGACGCCCGAGGAGTGCCTGCTGCGCGAGCTGGAGGAGGAGTTCGGGCTGAGGTTTGCCGAGGACCGGCTGCTGTGGCGGCGGGTGTTTCCGTCCATGATAGATGCATCGCTGTTGTCGGTGTTCTTTGGCGGCGTGCTTGCTGCGGCAGAGATTGCCGCGATCCGGTTCGGCGATGAGGGGCAGGGGTGGCAGATGATGCCGGTGACGGCGTTTCTGGCGCATAAGGGGGCCGTACCGGAAATGCAGCGGCGGGCTGGGATTGTCTGGGAAGAATGGGTGGTCCGGGCTGGAACGCGCGCATAGTCAAACCAATTCAGAGGTTTGACGCGGCTGTTTAGGCTTTCTCGGAATATTGTGGGGCCGCAACAGGCCCCGATCTGCTGGGACACCAGGCAATTGTCCCACTAGGTCTCGTCCGCGTTTAGCCGGGCCAGGCCAACATCATCAGCGGCCCAGGTCGCACCGAGACTGTCTGTCAGCATACAGCCGACCGCCGTCGCTGCCGTGCCGCAAACATCGCGTAGCGGTGGGTGGCGACGGGGTGCCGTGCGAGGCGAAGATCATCGCCGCGCAGCCCTTGGGCGGGGTGAAGGCAGAAGTTACCCTGCCTTCCGCTGTGGCCTCGACCTCGAAAAGCGCCGCGACAGAGGTATCAAGTTTGGCCTTCAGTTCGGCGTCGTTCGTCGGGTCAGTGGCGGCCACCGGCTGGGCGATTGACACGCCCAAGCTCACGTTGACATCGTCCCCGGGTATGGCCGTCAGGATGGGCGTTCCGGATGGTCGTGGTCCGGTGCGGGCTGATGGTCGTCGCGTCCACCTCGGCTCTTTCACCGGTGGCGGCATTGACATAGTCGATCAACCCTTCACCCAGCGGGGCCGGGCGTTCACCCCGCCTTCTCATTCGTCATCGACCGGGTTGCCAAAGCGGACCGCCTCGGTCTGCTGGCAGGGGACGCGCGCGGCGAGCCATGCCGTCCGCGCGGCGGTGCGGGTTTCATCCGACAGGCTGGCAATCAGCGCCGCGATGGCGGCTTGCCGGGTCTTGGCGGTGGTCAGGCTGTCGCTGTAAGCCGCCTCAGCAGTGTTTGCGCCGGTTGGCTACAACGTCGGCAGGGGCTCTGGCCAGAAGCGGAGTAAAAAGCAGATTCATTCAGCAAACGGGCTGCTGACAATCTGACTGATACTGCGAGAAGTAAGGACGGTTTCTTAGGTAAGCTATTCTTTCACGCTCTGCGGAAGCTCGGCAATCACCGCCCGTGCTGCCGCTGCGGGGTTGGCGGCTTGCCAGATCGGGCGACCGATGACGATGTGGTCGGCGCCGTCAGAGATCGCTTGACGCGGGGTGGCGGTGCGCTTCTGGTCGCCCACCGCCGAACCTGCGGGCCGCACCCCCGGCGTCACGATCAGCTTGCCGCGCGCCTGCGGCAGGGCGCGGATCATCGCCGCCTCTTGCGGGCTGGCAATCACGCCATCGGCCCCCGCCTCAAGCGCCCGTGCGGCGCGCTCCATCGTGATGTCATGGATATCGCCCGGCTTGATCAGATTGGCATCCAGATCGGCGCGGTCCAGCGAGGTAAGGATCGTCACCGCGAGGATTTTCATAGTCGATCCGCCCTTGCCCGTGGCAGCGGCGGCCACCACTTGCGGGTCGCCGTGCACAGTCAGAAAATCGAGATCGTATTGCGCAAGGCCGCGCACGGCGGCCTCGATGGTGGCACCGATGTCGAACAGCTTCATGTCCAGAAAAACGCGCTTGCCGTGTTCGTGTTTCAGCTCGTTCGCCAGCGCGAGGCCCCCGCCGGTCAGCATCCCTAGGCCGATCTTGTAGAAGCTGGCGGCCGCCCCGATGCGCGACACAAGGTCAAGCCCCTGCACCACATTCGGCACGTCCAGTGCCACGATCAGGCGGTCATCCATGTTTCGGCTTTCCTCGTGAAGGTCGCGGCGTGATGGGGTGTTGGCGCGGACCTGTCAAGCTGACTATGGTTCGGGGAAAGGTTTGGGGAACGGCATGATCCTGTGTTTCGATATCGGCGCGTCGCGGATCAAGGCGGGGCTGGCGCAGGGTTCGGTCGTGGAGCCGCTCGGTGATGTGCCGACACCATTGCGGGACTTCGAGGCGTTTGTCGCGGCGCTGGCGGGGTTCCAGCGCGACGGTGTCCGGGGCATCGCGATTTCCATCGCCGGGGTGGTGGACCCGGAGACGGGGATCGGAACGGTGGCGAACATTCCCTGCATTCACCGCGTTGCACTGGCTCCGGCGCTGGAAGGACGGCTGGGGCTGCCGGTGCTGGTGCTGAACGACGCCGACTGTTTTGCGCTGGCCGAGGCGCGACAGGGGGCGGGGCGCGGGCACGCCACGGTGTTCGGGGTGATCCTTGGGTCCGGTGTGGGTGGCGGGCTGGTGATCGGCGGGCGGCTGGTGACGGGTGCAGGCGGTTACGCTGGCGAGTGGGGGCATGGCCCGGTGATCCGGGGCGGGCATGCCTTTGCCTGCGGCTGCGGGCAGGTGGGCTGCATCGACACTGTCGGTGGTGCGCGCGGGGTAGAGCGGTTGTGGCTGGCGCTGGGCGGCGACGCTTTGGGATCGGTGGGCATTCTGGCGCGCTGGCACGCGGGCGATGCGCTGGCCGCCCGCGTGGTGGATCTGTGGGAGGATCTGGTGGCCGGGCCGCTGGCGATGGTGCTGAACGTCACCGGGGCAGGGATCGTGCCGGTGGGCGGTGGGCTGGCCAATGACCACGCCCTGATCGCACGGCTGGACCGGGCGGTGCGGGCGCGTGTGCTGCGGCGTACCGAAGTGCCGCTGGTGGTTCCGGCGCAATGCGCCGTGGAACCGGGCCTGATCGGCGCTGCCGAGGCCGGATTGGCGGCGTTCGGATCATGATCATCGAGGTCTGCGTCGATACGCCGGAAGGGTTGGCGGCCGCGCTGGCCGGGGGCGCGGACCGGATCGAGTTGTGCGCGGCGCTGGGTGTTGGCGGCCTGACACCTTCGGCTGGCTTCATGCGGCTGGCGGCGAAGGCCCCTGTGCCGGTGCATGCGATGATCCGGCCTCGGGCCGGAGGGTTTGTATATGGGGTGGCGGAATTGGCGGTGATGGCGGCGGATATCGCCGTGGCGCGGGATTGCGGCCTTGCGGGGGTGGTGCTTGGCGTCAGCCTGCCCGACGGGCGGCTGGATTCCGCTGCGCTTGCGCGCCTGGTCGCGGCGGCGGGCGGGATGAGCCTGACGCTGCACCGGGCGTTCGACCTGGTTCCGGATATGGGCGAGGCGCTTGAGGCCGCCGTTGCGCTGGGGTTTCACCGGGTTCTTACGTCGGGTGGCGCGGTGACGGCGGTGGCGGGGATTGACCGGCTGGTCGCGCTGCAAGCGCAGGCCGCAGGGCGGATCGTGGTCCTGCCGGGATCGGGGATCACGGCTGAAACGGTGGGGGGACTGGCCGCGATGCGACCGGCAGAAGTACACGGCTCCTGCTCGGTCGCGCGCGCGGCTTGCGGGCGGACGGTCGATCTGGGGTTTGGGCCGGGGGTGGAGCGGGTGACGGATGCGGCACGGGTGCGGGCATTGCGCGCGGCGGCGGGGCGGATTTGTTGACAGCGAGGGGCGTTGGCGCGACGGTGCCGGTTGGACAAACAGAGGGGCGCATGGAGATCAATCTTTCCTTTGACCGACCACAGGATGGCCCGGCGTCGGGGCCGATTACCGTCGGCTGGTTTTTGACCTCGGACAAGGGGGCGGTGCTGTATGACCCGCCGGAACGGCTGACCGTCCGGCCACCAAACCGGGGGCATGCGAAAAGTGCGGCGCGCTGCCCGGCGGTGATCCAGCTTGAAAGCCGGTATTTCGTGGTGAAATGCCCGTTCGACCTGCACATCGGCTTCAAGCGCGAAGACAACGGCAGGGCGGTGCTGATCAACCGCAGCGGTGCCGCCAGTCCGATCCGGGCCAACAAGCTGGGCGAAGTGCTTTCGCTGACCAACGAGGCGGAGTGGCGCTTTCCCGACCGCCCGACCCTGCAACTGACGCTGCCTTACTGCTTTATCGCCGACGAGATGGTATTCGCCTCGGAAATTGGCGCCTTCGCGCATTACCGCCCCGATCCCCTGCCCGGCACGATCTTTGGCGGCAGGTTCCCGCTGTCGATCTGGCCGCGCCCGCTGATGTGGGCGTTTGAATGGCACGAACCGGCAAAAGATCTGATCCTGAAACGCGGCGAGCCGTTGTTTTATGTTCAGTTCGAAGGCGTCGACCCGTCGCGCCCAGTGCAATTGGTCGAGGCCGAGCGGACACCGGAGCTGACCGCTTACATGGACAAGATCGGCGGGGTGGTGAACTACGTCAACCAGACCTTCGGGTTGTTCAAGGCAGCCGAGTCGTTGCGACCGAAAAAGCTGCTGGTGCCGAAGCAGAAGGACTGAGCGGTGTGCCCGTAGCTGACCCCGGAGGGTTTCACACTCTCCGGACCACCCGTGGAGTATTTCTCTAAAGCGCAAGCCAAATTCTAATCAAATTGAAGGGGTTGTTGGGTGCGGAGCATCATCGAGACATATGAGGTCGAAACCGGCGAGGTGCGCGAAGTGATGGTCGCTGCCACCCGGATCGAGGCGCCGAACTGGGATCCGTCCGGGGACAGCCTGCTGATCAACGGCGGCGGGCGGTTGTTCCGGGTGCCGCTGGATGCGCCTGCACTGGTGCCTTTGGACACCGGCTTTGCCGCCAAGTGCAACAATGACCACGGCATATCGCCGGACGGTACGCGGATCGTCGTCACGCATCATACGGCGCGCGGAAAGGAGATCTTTATCCTTCCGGCGTCGGGAGGCGAACCGGCCGCAGTGACCAGCGAAGCGCCCAGTTGGTGGCACGGCTGGTCGCCGGACGGCACGCGGCTGGCCTATGTCGCAGCGCGCGGCGGGCGGCGGGTGATCGACGTCTACACGATCAGTGCCGAAGGTGGTGACGAGACGCGGCTGACCATGGGCGAAGGCCATTGTGACGGGCCGGACTATTCGGCCGACGGCAGCCACATCTATTACAACTGCGACCGGGGCGGTCATGCGCAAATCTGGGTGATGGCGTCGGATGGGACCGGCCAGCGCCAGCTGTTCGCCGATGACCATGTGAACTGGTTCCCACACCCGTCGCCGGATGGCCGGTATCTGCTGTATCTTGCCTATCCGCCCGGCACGCTGGGCCACCCCGCTGATCTGCCGGTAGCGCTGGTTCTGTGCGATCCCGATGGCGCGAACCGCCGCCGCATTCTTGAATTCACCGGCGGGCAGGGCACGATGAATGTGCCGAACTGGTCACCGGATGGCAGATCCTTTGCCTATGTGCGGTATGAGCCGTGATGCGATCTCAGGCCGGGTGAATGCGCCCGGTGCGCGGCGGAAGACGAAACTCCGGCTCAGGCAGCGGCAACGGCTGAAAGGCCTCGGGCACGCCGAAGACCTGGGTCAGGTGCCGCGGATCGCCCCAGACCGAGATGTAAATCTCTGGCGGAAAGCCGTTCGCCAGATGCTCGGGCGTCAGGTCGATGATCCGCACCCGCAGTGCATCTCCGTGGCTGAGCGACGGTGACAAGATGTCCTCAACCGACGGCCCCAGATGGCCGATCAGCCGCAGACGCCGTCGCGGGAAGATGCCAAGGAACGGCTGACGGATCGTGGCAAAGACGCCAATCCGGCCATCTGACAACCGGTCGATCATCGCAGTATCGCCAATCACCAGACCTGCCCGCGCCACATGGATCAGGATGCCCTCGACAGGGGCTTTGTGAATCAGGGGAAGCTTGCTGTCGCTCATGATTGCGGACCTTTTGATTGCAACGGGTTAGCATGGAACCCCCGGTGCCGCGTTGGCAAGCGGGCTGGCGGCCCTGGACGCGAACCGCGCCCGAACCCGCCGACGCAAGAGCGCCCGATCGGCGGAGAAAGGCTGAACGCGAAGAATCGGCATCTGGGACCGCCTGACTGATTTGGCGCAAAGCGGGGATTGCAAAGCAACGCTACGTTCACCAGATCAGAAGCAAGGCCTTGAGGGATGTGCTGGTCAGCCGGGCATCCCGGATCAGGGCGCTTTACGAGAGGAGAATGACCGATGAATTTGGAGAAATTCACGGAACGGTCGCGCGGATTTTTGCAAGCCGCCCAGGCCATCGCGATGCGCGAAACTCACCAGCGCGTGCTGCCCGACCACCTGCTGAAAGCGTTGATGGATGACGATCAGGGTCTGGCCGCGAACCTGATCCGCAAGGCCGGTGGCGCACCTGAACAGGTGAATGCCGCGATCAATGCCTCGCTGGCCAAGCTGCCCAAGGTGTCGGGCGGTGATGGGCAGACCTATATCGACCCCAGCCTCGTCCGGGTGCTGGATGAGGCGGAAACGGTGGCCAAAAAGGCCGGGGACAGTTTCGTTCCGGTGGAGCGGCTGCTGACGGCTTTGGCGCTGGTGAATACACGGGCCAAGGATGCGTTGGTGGCGGGGGCGGTGACGGCGCAGGGGTTGAACAGCGCGATCAACGATGTGCGCAAAGGCCGCACCGCTGACAGTGCGTCGTCCGAGGAAACCATGGAGGCGTTGAAGAAGTACGCCCGCGATCTGACCGAGGCCGCCCGCGAAGGCAAGATCGACCCGATCATCGGGCGGGATGAGGAAATCCGCCGGACGATGCAGGTGCTGAGCCGCCGCACCAAGAACAACCCGGTGCTGATCGGCGAACCCGGCGTCGGCAAGACGGCGATTGCCGAGGGCCTGGCGCTGCGTATCATTGACGGCGACGTGCCGGAGAGCCTGCGCAACAAGAAGCTGATGGCGCTGGACATGGGCGCGCTGATCGCGGGGGCGAAGTATCGCGGTGACTTCGAAGAGCGCCTGAAGGCGGTCCTGAATGAGATCACTAACGCAGCCGGGGAAATCATCCTCTTCATCGACGAGATGCATACGCTGGTCGGCGCGGGCAAATCCGATGGCGCGATGGATGCGGCCAATCTGATCAAACCCGCACTGGCGCGGGGCGAGTTGCACTGCGTGGGCGCGACCACGCTGGATGAATACCGCAAGTATGTGGAAAAGGACGCGGCCCTTGCCCGCCGGTTCCAGCCGGTTATGGTGTCGGAACCGACGGTGGAGGATACGATCTCTATCCTGCGCGGGATCAAGGAGAAGTATGAGCTGCACCACGGTGTGCGCATCGCTGATGCCGCGCTGGTGGCGGCGGCGACCCTGTCGCACCGTTACATCACCGACCGCTTCCTGCCCGACAAGGCCATCGACCTGATGGACGAAGCCGCCAGCCGGTTGCGGATGGAAGTGGATAGCAAGCCCGAAGAACTGGACCAGCTGGACCGGCAGATCCTGCAATTGCAGATCGAAGGCGAGGCGTTGAAGAAGGAAGATGATGCTGCGTCGAAAGACCGGCTGGAGCGGCTGGAAAAGGAACTGGCCGACCTGCAGGACCGGTCGTCGGAGATGACGGCGAAATGGCAGGCGGAACGCGATAGTCTGGAGGTCGCGCGCAGCCTGAAGGAAGACCTTGACCGCGCCCGCGCCGAACTGGAACAGGCCAAACGCGAGGGTGACTTCGCCAAGGCCGGAGAGCTGCAATACGGCCGCATCCCGGACCTGGAGAAAAAGCTGGTGGAGGCGGAGGCGCGTGAGGGGCAGGCGCTGGTGTCCGAGGCCGTGCGCCCCGAACAGATTGCCGAAGTGGTCGAACGCTGGACCGGCATCCCCGTGGCCAAGATGCTGGAAGGCGAGCGGGAAAAACTTCTCCGCATGGAGGATGAACTTGGCAAGCGTGTTGTCGGTCAGCGGGTAGCGTTGACGGCTGTGGCCAATGCGGTGCGGCGCGCTCGGGCGGGCCTGAATGACGAGGGGCGGCCTTTGGGTTCGTTTCTGTTCCTTGGCCCGACCGGAGTGGGCAAGACCGAACTGACCAAGGCGGTGGCGGAATACCTGTTCGACGATGATAACGCGATGGTGCGGATTGATATGTCGGAGTTCATGGAAAAACACTCCGTCGCCCGCCTGATCGGCGCGCCGCCCGGCTATGTGGGCTATGACGAAGGCGGGGTGCTGACCGAAGCGGTCCGTCGCCGCCCGTATCAGGTGGTGCTGTTCGATGAGGTGGAAAAGGCGCACCCGGATGTGTTCAACGTGCTGTTGCAGGTGCTCGATGACGGGGTGCTGACCGACGGTCAGGGCCGCACTGTCGATTTCAAGCAGACGCTGATCGTGCTGACCTCCAACCTTGGGGCGCGGGCACTGTCGGAACTGCCGGAAGGGGCGGACCCCAGCACGGCCAAGCGAGAAGTCGAGGAAGCGGTGCGCCAGCACTTCCGCCCCGAATTCCTCAATCGTCTGGATGAGCAGATCATCTTCGACCGCCTGAACCGTACGGATATGGCGCAGATCGTCGAGATTCAGTTGCGACGGCTGGAAGCGCGGCTGGTGGGTCGCAAGATCACGCTGGAGCTGGACCCTCAGGCCAAGCAGTGGCTGGCCGACGAAGGCTACGATCCGGTGTTCGGCGCGCGCCCGCTGAAGCGGGTGATGCAGCGCCATCTGCAGGACCCGCTGGCCGAGATGATCCTGTCGGGCGACCTGCTGGACGGATCGACGGTGACGATCAGCGCGGGGGCGGAGGGGCTGATCATTGGCGACCGGGTGTCGGCCTCGCGGCGGGAACGGCCGCAGCAAGCTGTGGTGCACTAAAGAAAAAAGGGGGCCAATTGGCCCCCTTTTTGCCGACCTGCGTCAATGACAGGTGGCAGAGGTTTGTCGAACATAGCGCCCGTGGCGTCAGAAAATCGTCGCTACCGATTCCCCAAGCGCCATCGCCCCGGCGTATTGCGCTTGGGGGCCTTGTTGCAGGGGATGATAACGCGCGCCCTGAATATCGCGGAAGCAGCGCTCCAGGCCTGCCGCGCGGTAGAACCCGGCCCCGCCTGCAAGTTCCATCGCAAGCTCGACCGTATGGATGGCGTTCTGCGCCACCAGCACCTTGCCGATCATCACCTCGTTCACGGTTTCGGCCGAGGGCGCATTGCGTTCGACCGCAGCGACCATGGCCCCGTGCGCAAGCTGTGCTGCGCGCAAGGCTGTGTCCATCCGCCCGGCAAGATTGCGCAGGTCGGAACAGGCGGGCCGTTTGCGTGCAAGGGCAAGGGCGACGTCGCGTGCGCTTTCGGCAACGCCAAGGTAGACTGCATAGACCAGTGGGAAGGCGGTCGTGGCGATGATCTGGAACAGGGGGTGCCACTCCCCGGCTTTGCGTTTCAGCGCAACAGAGGCGTCCGGCACGAACAGATCGTCAAGAATGACGTCATGCGACCCGGTGCCGCGCATCCCCATCGTGTGCCAGGTGTCGGTTACCCGCACCTCTGCGGCCTTCATCGGCGCGCCGAAATGCAGCACGAACTTCTGCCCGTCTTCCTCATAGATCGCCCCGGTCATCAGCACATCGCCGGCCAGCGCCCCCGAGGTAAAACCCTTGCGGCCCGAGATGCGATATCCGCCCTCGACCTTGCGTGCGGTGCCCGACCCGGCAATCCAGTCCGAACCGCCGCTGGACAAAAGGATGATCCGTTCCAAGGCAATGCGACGCAGCAGCGGTTCGGTGGCGGCGACCTTCTGGTGATGCCAGCGCCACGCCGGGATCGCGACCTGATGCGTGTGCATCGAGAAGGCAAGGGCGGTCGATCCACACCCGGTGGCCAGAATGCGCAACATCTCGGCCAGGTCGCGGACTTCGGCACCGCCCCCGCCAAGCTCGCGCGGGACACCGGCCTCTATCAGTCCCGCGTCGCGCAGAAGCGCGTAGTTTTCGGCAACAAAGCGGTCGTCGGCATCCGCATCCGCCGCCCCGGCCGCCAGATGCGGCACCAGGCTCCGGGCGATTTCAGAAGGGCTGATGGCTTGCGATGTTTCCGCAGCAAATTCCGGGTGAAGGTTCATGACAATATCTCCTGGTCGATTGAACACTTCCAGCATCGCGGGATAGGCCAGTCCGGGCCAGTCCATGAACTGTACTACCTGGACTTTTCCAGTGCTGATAACCTGAGCGAAACAGGGGAGGGCCATGCGATGACCGAGGTTGGCAGCTATGGGCAGTTCTGCCCGGTTTCGATGGCGTCGGAGATACTGTGCTCGCGCTGGACCATCCTTGTACTACGCGAAATGCTCTGTGGCAGCACGCGATTCAACGATCTGCGCCGCGGACTGCCGCGGATGTCGCCCAGCCTGCTGTCCAAGCGCCTGAAAGAACTGGAAAAGGCCGGCGTGATCTTAAGCGTTGCGACCACAGGCGGCCTGTCGGAATACCGACTGACCGAGGCGGGCGAGGATCTGCGTCCGATCGTCATCGGGATGGGGGTCTGGGGTCAGAGGTGGGTCGAATCGCGGCTGTCGCTGCGCAATCTGGATCCGTCGCTGCTGATGTGGGACATGCGGCGCAACCTGAACCCTGATCCGTTGCTGCCCCGTCGTTGCACGATACAGTTTCAGTACCCCGAGCTTTCCGAAGCGCAACGCAACTGGTGGCTGGTGGTGGAAGCGGGTACGGTCGACCTGTGCGGATTCGATCCCGGATTCGAAGTGGATCTTCTGGTCACAAGCTCACTTCGGACGATGACGGCGATCTGGATGGGGATATCGCCGTTGCGGCAAGAGGTGAATGCCGGGCGGGTTCAGCTGGACGGTGACCCGGCTGTCGGGCGGGCCATGCAGCAGTGGCTGAAGCTGAGCACCTTTGCCCCGGTCGAACGCCGGGTTGCCTGACCGGGGGACGTACAGTCGCCAGATGTAGCAAGGGGCGGGAATTCCCGCCCCCCTTTATTGCGCCTTGCGCAGGCTGATCACATTGGCGGCAGGATCACGCTGTCGATGACATGGATCACACCGTTCGAAGCAGCGACGTCCGGCATCGAGATGACGGCGCCGTTCACTTTCGGACCGCCGTCAAGAGTGATGGTCACTTCAGCGCCGTTCACGGTGGCGGCCTTCATGCCTTCGGTCAGGTCGGTGGACATGACCGCGCCCGGAACCACGTGATAGGTCAGGATCGCAACCAGCTTGTCCTTGTTCTCCGGCTTCAGCAGGTCCTCGACGGTGCCTGCGGGCAGTGCGGCGAAGGCGGCGTCGGTCGGAGCGAAAACGGTGAACGGGCCTTCGCCTTTCAGCGTCTCAACCAGGCCGGCGGCGGTCAGCGCGGCGGCGAGGGTGTTGAACGAACCGTTGGCAACGGCGGTATCGACGATATCCATGTCCTGTGCAAAGGTAGGCATTGCAAAGGCGGTGGCGGCTGTCAGCGCCAGAAAGGTTCTGCGGATCATTGGTGTCACTCCCGTTTGATCTGTGCCGTCATTGGCAAGTGGGTATATGGGCTGCCGACCCCCGTAGATCACCCCAACAAATCCGTGAGCCGACCTTGCCTGAGCGGGATGCCGTCCTATGCCTGCGCACTTCCGCCGGTCCAATCAAACCAATGTGAGGTAAGTTCATCCCACGTGATCGCAGTGAAATTGTTTCAGGCGCTTGTCGCAGATGTTATTCAGTTTGTTTTGCGTTTTTTTTCCAGTTCGTGATCATGGGACAAAATCTTTGGGGGGCATCGGATGGGCTATCGCAATGAACTGAAATGGTCGGACGTGACCCCAAAGCCCCTCTGGCTTAACCGGAGGCAGATTTTTGTCGGGGCCGCAGCGGCATTCGCATCGCCTGCGCTGGTGCGTGCCGAAGCGGCGAAGAGCGTCTTCTCTACGGAAGAGGTGCCGAACAGCATTGAAGATATCACCAGCTACAACAACTTTTATGAATTCGGCACCGGCAAGGAGGATCCGGCGACTTATGCGGCGGGGCTGAAGACGGACCCCTGGTCGATCACGATCGACGGTATGGTCGACAAGCCCGGCAGCTATGATCTGGCCGACGTGCTGAAGGATCAGCCGCTGGAGGAACGCATCTACCGGTTCCGCTGCGTCGAGGCATGGTCGATGGTGGTGCCGTGGGTCGGGTTTCAGCTGTCGGGCTTGCTGGACCGTATTGGCGTGCAGCCGAGCGCAAAGTTCGTCGCGTTTGAGACGTTGGTCCGGCCGGAAGAGATGCCGGGTCAGCAAAGCCCGTTCATCGAATGGCCCTACCGCGAGGGGTTGCGGCTGGACGAGGCAATGCACCCCCTGACCATTCTTGCGACGGGTCTTTACGGCGAGGCGATGCCGAACCAGAACGGCGCGCCGATCCGGCTGGTCGTGCCTTGGAAATACGGCTTCAAGTCGATCAAGAGCATCGTCAAAATCAGTCTGGTGGCCGAGATGCCGCAGACGACGTGGAACATGTTGCAGCCGTCCGAGTATGGCTTTTACTCCAACGTGAACCCCGAGGTGGATCATCCTCGCTGGAGTCAGGCCTCGGAACGCCGCATCGGCGCAGGGCTGTTTGCCGGGCGGCAGGACACCGCGAAATTCAACGGCTACGGCGAACAGGTGGCGTCCTTGTATGCGGGGCAGGATCTGGCGGTGGATTTCTGATGGACCGGGTGAATGCGTTTGCCCGCAGGGTGCCCACCTGGGTGGTGTACCTGGCCGCGGTCTTGCCGTTTCTGTGGTTGGTCTGGAACACGGTGCAGGGCGATCTGGGGCCTGACCCGGTCAAGACGGTGGAGCGCCGTTTGGGCGAGCTTGGATTGCAGTTCCTGCTGGCGTCATTGGCGATCACACCCCTCAGACGGATCAGGCTGAACCTGATCCGCTTCCGGCGGGCGCTGGGGCTGGCGGCCTTCTTCTACATAGCCATGCATCTGACGGCCTGGGTTTGGCTGGACATGGGACTGCGCTGGGCCGAGGTGATAGCGGATCTGTGGAAGCGGCCCTACATCATTCTGGGAATGGTCGGGTTTCTGGCGATGCTTCCGCTGGCCGCGACCTCTGGCAATTGGGCGATCCGGCGGATGGGGCCGCAGGCCTGGGGGCGGTTGCACCGGCTGGCTTATGTGGCGGTGGTGGCCGGAGTGCTGCACCTGCTGATGCTGGTAAAGGTCTGGACAGCCGAAGAACTGACCTATGCGGCGCTGGCAGTGGGTCTGCTGGCGGTACGGCTGATGCCCAAGCGCGGATGGCGCGCACAGGTTGCGGCCTGAGTCTGTGGATAAGCAGCATTTGCGGTCGCCGGCGGGCAACAAAGTTGCGCCGGTGACCCGCGGATTGTGGCAGCTCTTGCGCCAAACCCCGGGAATCGCGGCGTTTTCTGGAAAAATGAAAAATTTTGGCGGGTTTGCGTTTTTCCCTCTTGCGGGTTCCGGCGGCTCTCCGTAAATACCGGCTCACCGGAGCGGAAGAGAAGCGGGAACGCGGAACGGACGGTTCGGAAGTGGCGACGAAGATCGCTGCAAGATAATCTGGAGGCAAGACGGCAGGTACGCCAGAAGTTCTGGCGCGCTGTGGTTTTTGT
>JANOQT010000063.1:0-2668 GCA_031415015.1 Paracoccaceae bacterium | reverse complement strand
GAAAATGACGACCCATCTCCGGAATTGCCAGATGGGGCCATCTCCGGATTTCCGGGCGTTCCATCTCCGGATTTCCGGGCGTTCCATCTCCGGATTTTCCCCAAAGCCATCTCCGGAATCCGGAGTATAACCTTGTAAGAGAACCTTTAACTAAACCTGTAAAGGAAGAGGAGGACGCGCAAGCGCGCGAGATCGATTTTGATCGATTTTTCGCAGAGCTGCTGACCGCGCTGGGCATCGATCCCGTCGGCAACCTGCCCGCCTGGTGGCAGGGCTGGCCCGCCAAAACCCATGTGCGCCGCTGGATCGATGATCTCGGCTTGTCTGGGGATCGGATCATCGAGACCGCCACCGAAACCCGAAGGGACCACCCTGCCCCACCCGACGGACCCAAGGCCCTTGACCGAGCGATGGAACGCGCTGCCAAGCGCGATGCGCAGATCGCAGCAGCCTCTCCGAAGGCGCCGATCGCCAGGCGCCAGCCCAAGCGCACAGAGGGCACCCGGCCCAGCACCGACGAACTCGCGGCCTTCTACGCGGACATGGTCAACTCCGACCGCTACCTGCCCGCCAACGCGATCAGCAACACAATCCGCGACGCGATGCTGTCACGCGGCCTCGTCACATCGGAGCGACTGCGGGCGCGGGGTGTGCATTGCTAGGTAAAGAGTTTCGATCATTCCACCTTGATTGCCACTCCGATTGCCATTATATTACGGCAGTAGAGATGGAGTCGCTCATGAGTCTCGAATCCTTTGCCGAAGATGGCCGGTTCGCCCCCAGCCGGATCGCCACCACCCTGCGCACCACGCTGGACGAGGTTGCGCGCACCGTCGGCCTCGGCCGCGACGCCGTTATGCGGCAGGACCGGATCGCCAGCCCCAAGACCCAGAAGCGGTTGCGCGAGATGGTCGAGATCCTGAACCGGGTCGAGCCGCGCTTTGGCTCCGCGCTGATCGCCTATGCGTGGTACCGGTCGGAACCGCTGGCAGGCTTTGGCGGGCTGACCGCGATGCAACTGGTCCGCGAGGGTCACGCTGCCGACGTTTTGGAGTACATCGACGCGGTCGATACTGGCATCCACGCCTGACCGATGCACTTCCAGGGCTTTCTGTACCGCGCGCTCAACCCGATCCGCGCCCGCGAGCCCCTGTCGGGAGAAGGGGCACGGCTGCATGGCGGGCGCTTCAACCCCAAGGGCATACCGGCGCTCTACACCGCGCTGTCGGTGATGACGGCGATCCGTGAGGCCAACCAGATCGGCACGCTTCAGCCGACCACGCTGGTCTCCTACGAGGCCGACATCGCCCCGATCTTTGACGCGACCGATGCCGATGCGCTGGGCGGGTACGACATGACGCCCGCCGATCTCGCCGCCGAAGACTGGCGGTTGCAGATGCGGGCACATGGCAAGGCGCCGACGCAGATCCTCGCCGAACGGCTGATTGCGGATGGCTTTGCCGGGCTTAGGGTGCCGAGCTTTGCCAAGGGGACGAATGGTGAGGACTTCAACATGGTGCTCTGGGTTTGGGGCAGCACGCTTCCCGCCAAACTGGTGCTGATCGACGACGACGGGCGTTTGCTGCAATAGCGAGGCTCGCCGGGCTGCACGCTCAGTGCAGCAGATCAACCAGCCCCATCCCTTCGAACGCCACCTTCATCGCCGGATCAAACCCTGGATCGATCCTTGCCGGACCATAACCATGTGCCCGGTTCCACGAATCAATCTCCCTCATCTCTGCGGTGAACTCCTCGGGCGACGCGGCCTCCTTCAAGGTCGTGTCGCCCTCGCAGTAGTTGAAGATCATCAGCCGGGTCGGGTTGGCCCATGTCCCGAAGTAGGACGCGTCCTGCGCCGTATCGACCTGCGCCCAGCCTTTCTCGTAGCTGCAGAGCCCGAAATCATAGACGTAGCGATCAGCGGGGGCGAATTCGCGGGTGATCTTCATGCCACCACCTGCGCGCGGGCTGTGATGGCGATCACGCAGAGATCGCGGTAGCGCGCCATCGCCTTGGGGCTCGACGAAACCGGGTTGATCTCGAAGGCCTGCAGGGCCGCGATATCGCCCGCTTCGGCCAAGGCGACGATCTGGGTCAGCTTCGCGCGGAAGCGGGCATGCGTGGGCTTAGAGAAATCCGGGGCCGTCGGCAGCGTGCCGGTCTGCGCCTGATCGAGAATGGCTTGGCGCTTGCCGATAGCCGGGGCGGTTGCGGCCTTCGGTTCGTCGACGGGCGCTGAGATTGGCTCGCCCGCAGGATCGGGGTTGCCGTAATCCAGCACCAAGGTGAGCCGGGCCCCGGCCTGCTCGGCGGTGGCGGCAGTTAGGATCGAGGTGAAGGCAAGCGCCGCGCGATCGTTGCCGATCTGCGCCGCCAGCAAGCGGGCGAGGTTGTCGCCCGCCTTCTTGGCGCTGGCGGTGGGTTCGATCGGCGTTTCGGAGAGGCGCTGGGCGAGCGTGTCGATCTGCGCGGCGGTGAGGGACTTGGTTCCCATGGTCGGGTTCCTTCAGGCGTTGGTGATGTGGGCGGAATGGCCGAGGGTGGTGACCGCGTAAATCATGGTGCGGCCGTCGCCGATTGCCGCGCCAAAGGCCTGCGCCTCGGGCAGGGTCGCGAATTGCTCGCGGGTGCGGGTAGCGGGCGTGTGGCCGCGGGCGGCGACAAAGTG
>JANOQT010000062.1:0-3973 GCA_031415015.1 Paracoccaceae bacterium | reverse complement strand
GAGGACCGCCTGCTGATCCCGGGCGATCCGGCACAGGCGGGGGTACGGCTGGCGGCATGGCTCAAGGTCTTGGCGCGCGACCGGCTGGCGCAGGCCTCCGGGCGTTATGCGGGGCTTCTGGGCCGACATTACACACGGTTGACTTTGCGGGATACGCGGTCGCGCTGGGGCTCTTGCAGCCCGGATGGTGCCTTGATGTATTCGTGGCGGTTGATCATGGCGCCGCCCTCGGTGCTGGACTATGTGGCGGCCCATGAAGCGGCGCACTTGGTGGAACTGAACCACTCGCCTGCCTATTGGGCTGTGGTGTCCAGAATTTTCCCCGGCTGGCAGACGCAGCGCGCCTGGCTGCATGAACATGGCCAGTCGCTGCACCGGTTTCGCTTCGGGGATTGACCGGACGCTGCGCCGGGTGTTTCCCTGCACCATGCCGATCACGCCCCGACTGACCGATCCCAATGCTGCCGCGCACGAACGGCTTTACCGATCCTTGCGCCAGCAGGTGATGCACGGTGAACTGCCGCCCGGGCATGCCCTTACCCTGCGTGGCCTTGGCAAACAGTTCGGCGTGTCGATGACCCCCGCGCGCGAGGCGGTGCGGCGGCTGGTGGCGGAAGGGGCGCTGACGCTGTCGTCGTCGGGGCGGATTTCGACGCCTGAACTGTCACCAGAGCGGATCGAGGAACTGGCGGCCATTCGCGCGCTGTTGGAGCCGGAGATGGCGTCGCGGGCGCTGCCGCGGGCGCATTTCGCGCTGATCGAGAGGTTGAGCGCGATAAATATGCTCAACGCCGAGGCGGCGGTGAAGCAGGACGCGGTGGGGTATGTGCGCACAAATCTGGAGTTTCACCGTACCCTGTATCTGCGGGCCCAGACGCCCGCGATGCTGGCGATGTGTGAGACGGTCTGGTTGCAGCTGGGGCCGACGATGCGGGCGGTCTATGCCCGCCTGAAACGGCCCGAGCCGCCACAGCATCACCGGATGATCCTTGCCGCCTTGAAGGCGGGGGATGAGCCGGGGTTGCGGCTGGCGGTCAGGACGGATGTGACGCAAGGGTTGCGGCATCTGGCCGGATGAGGTGTCCACGCGTGGACAATGCATCCGGCCTTTCAAAATCAACGACTTAAAGCCGCGCCTTCAGAGGTTGTTAACACTTCAGGCGTGAATCGCCCCGTCGCCGCAGGCCAGTGCCGCCTCGCGCACCGCCTCGGAATAGGTCGGATGCGCGTGGCAGGTCAGAGCCAGATCCTGCGCCGAGGCGCCGAATTCCATGGCCACACAGACCTCGTGGATCAGATCCCCGGCCATTGGGCCAATGATATGCGCGCCGAGGATGCGGTCGGTTGCAGCATCCGCAAGGATCTTGACGAAGCCGTCGCCCTGAAACACCGCCTTGGCCCGCGCGTTGCCCATGAACGGGAACTTGCCCGCCTTGTAGGCGACGCCCGCCGCTTTCAGCTGTTCCTCGGTCTGGCCGACGGAGGCCACCTCGGGCGTGGTGTAGATCACGCCGGGAATGACGCCGTAGTTCACATGGCCGTGCTTGCCCGCCAGAATTTCGGCCAGTGCCATGCCTTCGTCTTCGGCCTTGTGGGCCAGCATCGGGCCGACAATGGCGTCGCCGATGGCGTAGATGCCCTTGACGCTGGTCTGGAAATGGTCGTCGGTCTTGACCTGCCCGCGTGGCAGTATTTCGACGCCCAGCGCCTCCAGCCCCAAGCCCGCCGTATAGGGTTTGCGGCCGGTGGCGACGAGGACGACGTCGGCGTCAAGGGTGGCCTCGGTGTCGGTTTTGCGCAGTTTGTAGGTGACGGTCGCGCCCTTCTTGCCGGTGGCGACGCCTTGCACTGCCGCACCGAGGATGAACTTCAACCCCTGCTTTGCCAGAATGCGCTGGAAGGTTTTGGCCACGTCGGCGTCCATGCCGGGGGTGATGGCGTCAAGGTATTCGACGACGGTGACTTCGGTCCCAAGACGCGCGTAGACCGAGCCCATTTCCAGCCCGATCACGCCTGCGCCGATGACGACCATGGTTTTCGGGATGCGTCCAAGCGTCAGCGCGCCGGTGGAGGTCACCACGGTTTGCTCGTCCACGGTGACGCCGGGGAGGCTGGAGGCCTCGGACCCGGTTGCGATCACGATGTTCTTTGCCTGATGCGTTTCGTCGCCGACCTTGACCTGACCGGGAGCGGCAATGCTGCCCCAGCCCTTGAGCCAGGTGATCTTGTTCTTCTTGAACAGAAACTCGATCCCCTTGGTGTTCTGGCCGATCACGTCGTCCTTGTAGCCGAGCATCTTTGCCCAATCGACCTTGGGGGCAGCCCCCATCAGGCCCATCTTTTCAAAGTTCTCATGGGTTTCGTGCAGCATGTGCGTCGCGTGCAGCAGCGCCTTGGACGGGATGCAGCCGACGTTGAGGCAGGTGCCGCCCAGCGTCTCGCGTCCTTCGACGACGGCGACAGACAGCCCCAGTTGGGCCGCACGGATGGCCGAGACATAGCCGCCGGGGCCGGCACCGATATAGATCACGTCAAAGCTTGGCATCGTTGGTTCCTAGGTTTTCCGGAGCACCGGGGGTTTCACACCCCCGGACCCCCGTGGGATATTTGCGAACAGAAAAAGGTCACGGGATCAGGGCAGCCACGATCATCGTCAGGGTTGCGCAGAAGCCTACCGCCCAGATGGCGGAACGCCAAGGGGAGAGGCCGAAGGCATAGGCGGGAATATAGAGGACGCGGGCGGCGAGGTAGGTCCAGGCGGCATATTGGGTGACGGGTGAGGACTGGTCGCCGAGGGTGACGACGGTGACGGCGAGGGTGAACAGGATCAGCCCCTCGAAATGGTTGTTGAGCGCGCGTTGCAGGCGGCCGGTGACGGGGGAGAGCGGGCGCGGCGGCGGGGTGTCGCGCGGGCCGGTGGTGTATTCCGGCGTCAGCTCGACATTCGCTGGGGTGGCGAAGAGGACGAACTGCGCGGCTTGCAGGAGACCGGCGAGGGCGAGGGTGGTGAGTTCGGGGGTCATGGGAAGGCCTTCGGAAGGTCGCGTTCAAGGAAGGTGAATTTGCGGTCGAGCCAGCGGTCCGACCAGTCGGGGTGGGCGAGGCACAGTTCCTGCACGTCGGCGAAGGGGGTGTCGGGGGTCGGGGACAGCGCTTCGGGATCGGCGGCGGCGGCGAAGGCGGCGATGGCCTGCTGCGGCACGTTATTGGCCTTCAGGATCGCCGAGGCGGCGGTGATGTCATGATACAGCTCGTCGACCACGGACCAGTTGGTCTGGTAGTCCAGCGCAGAGCAGGTGACGAAGATGCGCCAGTCGGCGATGCCCTGGGTCAGGGTGATATCGGCGGCGGGGGTGCCGGTGGGGATGATCTGGGCTTGGGTGGGGAGGGGGATGGCGATGGTCAGGGCCAGCGCGAGGCCCCCCACCCCCAACCCCTCCCCACGAGGGGGAGAGGAGGCGCTTGTCGCGGCGGTGGGGGTGGGGTGGGTCATGTGGGGTCCGGGGTGAAAGGTGGCGTAGGGTGCGCTACAGCGCACCGTCGGCGAGAAGCATTAAGGCGCGTCCAATTAGGATCGGTTCGCATCAATTCGCCCTCCAAGCACGGAATAACTCTACAACTGTAAACGCCGAAAGAACCACAACAAGGATTATGCCCTTGGTAAAGGTCCGCTCACTGGGTGAACCCGGAGCATAGATGACGAACAGCATGAGGGCGATCGCAGTGGCCGCGGATACAACTGCCCATATCAGGTGCCGAAGACGTGGCCGCGATGCAAGGTATCGTTCCCGATCCGCTTCCGGGAGTTCTGTCCAGTGTTTGGAGGGCACGGTTTCGGCAGGCGCACCTTCATAGACGGCGAGGCGGTGCGCCTCCCCATCCTTGCCCGATGCTGGTGAAGTTTCTGAAGCCATGCTCCCTCGCTCGGCGGGGCACGCCCCGCCCTACGCATCACCGTAGGTCGGGGCGTGCC
>JANOQT010000061.1:0-33780 GCA_031415015.1 Paracoccaceae bacterium | reverse complement strand
CTGTCCAGGATCAGATGACTTCCCAAGGCAATACGGCTCAACAGCTGCCCACTGGACATCGTTCAAAACTCCGCGCGTCAAGGCTGCTCTCCTCTGTTTGCAACCTTGAGTCAGACGTCAGCTGATTTGGGAATCCCGAACGTCAACAGTCCCTAACGAATCTTGGGGTGGAACGGCTTGACCTTCTGCAACTGCACTGCCCGCCAACCCCGGTCTATTCTGACCCCGGCATCTACGCGGCACTGGATGCAATCAAGGCCAAGGGCAAGATCGCGAACTGCGGTGTCTCGGTCGAGACGGTGGACGAGGCGCTTGCAGCGATCCGTCATCCTAGTGTGGTGTCAGTGCAGATCATCTACAACCTGTTCCGCCAGAAACCCGCCGAGGCGTTCTTCGCCAAGGCAAAGGCGCAGAACATCGCCGTCATCGCCCGCGTGCCCCTCGCCTCAGGCCTTCTGACCGGCAAGATGACCGCCGCCAGCACCTTTGCCGCCGACGATCACCGGAGCTTCAACCGCAATGGCGAGGCGTTTGACAAGGGCGAGACCTTTTCGGGCGTTCCCTTCGATGTGGCGCTGGAGGCAGTGGAAGAGCTGCGCTCTCTGGTCCCTGCCGGCGTGACGATGGCTGGCTTTGCGCTGCGCTGGATCTTGATGGAAGCAGCCGTTACGGTCGTGATCCCCGGTGCCAGAACCCCGGCGCAGGCCCGCGCCAATGCTACAGAGGTGCCGCCGCTTTCACCGGAAACCATGGCCGCCGCGCGCGACATCTATTCCCGCCGCATTGCCCCGCACGTCCACCATCTGTGGTAGATCCGGTCTAAACCGGCAACAGTGCCACGGCGATCCGCCGCCCCTCGCTCAGAAGCACGTTATAGGTTCGGCAGGCGGCAGGCGAAGACATGACCTCGACCCCGATGCCCGCGTCTTCCAGCGCCGCGCGGAAGGGCAGCGGCACATGCGCGATTTCCGCACCCATTCCGACGAACAGCACGTCGATCCGCCCGAGCAGGCTCAGGGGTGCGCCGGTGTCTTCCAGACCGCCCCACGGACCTGCGTCCCAAGGCGTAATCAGGCAAGCGCCCAGCAGGATATGGCCACCGATTCGGAAAAAGCCCGGGCCGTACCCTTCTACCGGTTTTGCCGTTCCATAACTTATTTCGGTCAGCCGCATCTTAGGCGTCGACGTTGGCGAACTCGTTGCCTTCGGTCTTCTTCGGCGCATCGCCCCGGTCGACCCCAAGGAACAAGACGATGTTCTTGGCAACATACAGCGTCGAATAGGTGCCGACGATCACGCCGAAGGTCATCGCGAAAACAAAGCCCCGGATCACGTCGCCGCCGAAGATCAGCAGAACGATCAAGGCGATCAGCGTTGTCGACGCGGTCATGATCGTCCGGCTAAGCGTCTCGTTGGCGGTGAGGTTCATCATTTCACGCAGCGGCATCTTCTTGTACTTGGCGAGATTTTCCCTGAGCCGGTCAAAGATGACGACCGTATCATTCACCGAATACCCCAGAATCGTCAGCAAGGCCGCCACGATGGACAGATCGAACTTCAGCTGGAACAGCGCGAACACCCCGACCGTCACCACGACGTCATGGATCAGCGCCGCCACTGTGCCCACCGCAAACTGCCACTCAAAGCGCACCCAGACATAAGCGAGAATGCCAAGCGACCCTGCCGCCACTGCCAGCAGGGCCTGCCAGATCAGTTCCGCCGAGACCTTCGGGCCAACCGATTCCACCGCCGGGAAGGTGATTGACGGATCGACCGTTTTCAGCGCCGCCTCCACCTCAAGGATACCCTCGGGCGTCACAACCTCTTCACCATCAATCGGCGCGATGCGCACCATCGCCACGTGCTGATCGTCACGGAACGCGGGGTCGAAAACCTCGCTGATGGTCACATCGCCAAGGTCCAGGCTGGACATCGCCTCGCGATAGGCCCCCACATCAACGGGCTGGCTGCTTTCGGTGCGGATTGTGGTGCCGCCCTTGAAGTCGATGCCAAGGTTCAGACCCATGATCAACACCAGCAGCACTGATACGACCATCGCCACCGCCGATGCCCCGAAGGTCACGTATTGCAGCTTGAAGAAGTCGATGTTGGTCTTTACGGGAACCAGCCTCAGTCGCCATGCCATCAGCTTGCCTCCTTACACCACAATCGTCTTCGGGCGTTTCCAGTTCATCCACAACTCGATCACCAGCCGCGTCACGTAGACGGCGGTAAACATCGAGGTCAGAATACCGATGCCCAGGGTCACGGCAAAGCCGCGCACCGGGCCGGATCCGATCCAGAACATGATCAGCGCGGTCAACAGCCCGGTCACGTTCGAATCCATGATCGCCGAAAACGCCCGGTCAAAGCCGATCTCGACCGCGCGCGCCGGGTTAAGCCCGTCCCGCAGCTCTTCGCGGATCCGCTCGAAGATCAGCACGTTGGCATCGACGGCCATGCCCATGGTCAGCACGATCCCCGCGATCCCGGGCAGGGTCAGCGTGGCCCCGATGCTGGACAAGACGGCGATCAGCAAGGTGATGTTCACCGCAAGGGCCACATTCGCCATGACGCCAAACCAGCCGTAACAGGCGATCATGTAGATCACCACGAAGACCAGACCGATGATTGCCGCCAGTTTACCGGCTTCGACCGAATCCGCGCCAAGTTCCGGGCCGATGGTGCGTTCTTCCAGAAAGCCCATCTCGGCCGGCAATGCACCCGCGCGCAGCAGCACCGCCAGTTTCGTCGATTCTTCGACCGAGAAGCTGCCCGTGATGATCCCTGACCCGCCGGGAATATGGCTCTGGATAACCGGGGCCGAAATCACTTCGTCGTCCAGCACGATGGCGAAAGGCGCGCCAATGTTGGCCGCTGTGTAGTCACCGAACTTGCGCGCACCAGTGCCGTCAAAGCGGAAATTCACCGCTGGGCGGTTGTTCTGATCAAAGGCAGGCTGCGCATCGACCAGTTCTTCGCCGCTGACCACCGGGGTTTCCTCGACAACGTAATAGACCCCCTCTTCGTCCATCGACGGCAGCAACAGATTGCGCGGGCCGGGGTCTGCGCCGGCATCGGAGGTGCGGCTGATCACGGCGTTGAACGTCAGCTTTGCCGTCGTCCCGATAAGCGCTTTCAGTTCGGATGCCGAGCCGATTCCCGGCACCTGGATCAGGATGCGGTCTTCGCCCTGGCGCTGAATTGTCGGTTCGCGGGTGCCCACCTCGTCCACCCGGCGGCGGATTATTTCCAGCGATTGCTGGATGGTGCGGTCATCGGTTGCCTGCTTTTCGGCCTCGGACAGTTGCACGACGATGTCATTGCCTTCGGCAGTAACCTCGATGGTGCTTTGACCGACGCCGGTCAGCGTCACCACGCTGGAGCCAAGGGCGCGCACTGCATCCAGCGCCGCTGCCATGCCAGCAGGGTTGGTGATCGTCACCCGCAACACACCGTCCGGCGAGGGCGCACGCCGCACCGCACCGACCTGATCGCGCAAATCGCGCATCGCGTCGCGCACATCGGGCCACAGAGCATCCATCCGCGCCTTGTATACATCCTCGACCTTCACCTCGGCCAGCAGATGCGCGCCGCCGCGCAGATCAAGGCCAAGGTTCATCAGGGCCGACGGCAGCAACTCGGGCCACTCGGCACGGGCTGCGGCCTGCTCTGGTGTGGCCGTTCCACCTGCCGCCTCGATGGCGGCAACCGCGTCATTGTGGCCTTCGACCTGCGTGTAGAACATGTTCGGCGCTGCCGCAGCGATGCCCCAGACGCACAGAAGAAGGATGAGGATGCGCTTCCACAGCGCCATGGGTTGCATGGGTCAGGCTCAGCTAGCGGCAGGTTCGGTCTTGTTCAGGACCTGGCCGATGGTACTTTTCACCACCTTGACCTTGACGGTATCGGCGATTTCCACCTCGACCATGCCATCATCCATCACCTTGGTGACCTTGCCGACGATCCCGCCCGAGGTGACAACCTGATCGCCGCGCCGCAATGCTTCCAGCATGGCGCGGTGTTCCTTCGCCTTCTTTTGCTGCGGGCGCAGCAGAAGAAAGTAGAAGATGATCATGATCAGGATGATCGGCAGGAACTGGGCAAAGGCAGCCCCGGCGCCGGGGCCCCCGGCGGTTTGAGCAAAGGCGGGAGAGACGAACATGGGCATCCTTTCCGACGCGCCGGTCAGGACCGGCAGTATGGCTTGCACAAGGTCTGGCTGCGCCCACCTTGCGATTGTCGGGTGATGTAAGGCCTTTCGCGGCGCTTTGCCAGAGGGCGCGCGCGTTTCATCGGCTGCGGGGGGCTGCGGGCACCTTCCCCCCTGCCGCCAGATCGGGCATAAGACCGGCGGATTACCGAAAAGAGGCCCGCCATGCACGACATCCGCTTCATCCGCGAAAACCCCGCCGCCTTTGATGCAGGCCTGGCGCGTCGCGGGCTGGCGCCGCTGTCGGCGGAATTGCTGACAGTGGATGAGGCGCGGCGCGCGAAGATCCTTGCCGCAGAAACGGCGGCGGCGGCGCAGAACGCGGCCTCAAAGGACGTGGGCGCGGCCAAGGCGCGAGGCGATGATGCCGAGTTCGAGCGCTTGCGGGCGCTGGTGGCCGAGAAGAAAGCCGAAGGCGCGCGCCTGACCGAAGAGGCCGGGGCCGAGGATGCCCGGCTGCGCAATGCGCTGATGCGGATCGAGAACCTGCCCCTCGACGAAGTTCCGGACGGGGCAGACGAATCCGCAAACGTCGAAATCCGCCGCTGGGGCACGCCCCGGGTGCTGGACTTCAAGCCATTCGAACATTTCGACATTCCGGCGGCGAAGGGCGGGCTTGATTTCCAGACGGCGGCGAAACTGTCTGGCAGCCGCTTTGTGGTATTGCGCGGCGCGGTCGCCCGCGTCCACCGGGCACTCGCGCAGTTCATGCTGGACCTGCACACCTCCGAGCACGGGCTGGCCGAAACCTGGACCCCGGTCTTAGTGAGCGGAAAGACGATCAGCGATGCAGCACTTGGAAAGACCGCACTAGGGGGCACTGGGCAACTTCCCAAGTTCCGAGGCGACCTTTATGCGGTATCCAGCGAAGGATGGCGGGCTGATAACTTCAATCGCATTGTCGACGAGTATCTTGATAGGGACGCACTTCGCAGCGCGCTAGATGGCAATGGCACTATTCAGGAAGTGTTCGGTAATGCATTTGAAAATGCTCCAACTAGCGAAGAGTACTGGCTCATCCCTACATCCGAAGCGACCCTGACAAACTTTGTTTCTGACGAAATCCTTGACGAATCTACCCTGCCGATCCGGCTAACGGCTCTTTCGCAGTGCTTCCGGTCGGAAGCGGGCAGCGGGGGCAAGGACACCACGGGGATGCTGCGCCAGCACCAGTTCGAAAAGGTCGAGATGGTGACGATCTGCACCCCCGAAACCGCGCTGGCGGAACACGAACGGATGACAAAATGCGCCGAGGCCGTGCTGGAACGACTGGGCCTGCCCTACAGGACCATCGTCCTTTGCACCGGCGACATGGGATTCGGTGCGCAGAAGACCCATGACCTTGAGGTCTGGCTGCCGGGGCAAAACACCTTCCGCGAGATCAGCTCGGTTTCCACCTGCGGCCAGTTCCAGGCCCGGCGAATGAACGCGCGCTACCGTCCCGCAGGGGGCAAGCCCGAATTTGTGGCGACCCTCAACGGATCCGGTCTGGCGGTCGGGCGTTGTCTGATTGCAGTCCTGGAAAACGGGCAGCAAGCAGACGGGTCGGTCACCTTGCCCGGGGCTTTGGTGCCATGGCTGGGTGGCAAATCGCGCATCACGGCGGATGGCAAACTGGTCTGATCCGCCTCGCGGCGCGTATGGGAGTGATGATGAAAAGAAATGCGCTGATCCTGCTGATCGCCACACTGGCCTTTGGCGTTGCCCCCTTTGTGACCCCGCCGTTCACCGGCTATGACCCCAGCCTGTTCCCGGTGCGGATCGAGCGCCCCTCGATCCAGCCCGCCGGGTATGCCTTTGCGATCTGGAGCGTGATTTACCTTTGGCTGATCGCCCACGCCGTCTTCGGTCTGTGGAAACGCGCCGAAGATCCAGCGTGGGATGCCGTGCGGCTGCCACTGACGGTGGCGGTGCTGGTGGGCGCAGTCTGGCTGTCAATTGCCGGGCAAAGCGCCATCTGGGGCACGGTGACGATCTGGATTATGGCAGTGGCTGCAATTGCTGCCTTCTTGCGCGCCGATCCGCAGGATGACCGCTGGATGCTGTCCGGACCGACTGCCATTTTCGCCGGCTGGCTATCGGCGGCAGCAGCGGTTTCCACCGGCGTGCTGATCGCCGGCTACGGCTGGCTGACCGACACGCAATCCGCCGCGGCCATGCTGGCCGTAGTCTTGGTGATCGCAGTCACGGTCCAGATGCGCCGCCCGGCGATGCCGGTTTACGGCCTGACGGTGATCTGGGCCCTGATCGGCGTTGTCGTGGTGAACTGGCCTGCAAATATTACCGTCGCCGTGCTGGCAGGGTCAGGGATCGTGGTGATGCTGCTGACCCTGATTGCAAGTCGCCGCACTACCGCTTGAGGCTTTCGCGGCCCTTGCCCTCAAGATGCTTGCGCAGGCGCGAAGGGGTGTGGAATTTCTGGTCCTTGAACGGGTTCTTCGACGACTGGCTGCGGAAGAACAGCCGGATCGGCGTGCCCGGCATCTCGAAATGTTCGCGCAAGCCGTTCACGAGATAGCGTTTGTAGCTGTCTGGCAGCTCATCCGGGCGTGAGCACATGATGACAAAACCGGGGGGCCGGGTCTTGACCTGAGAGATGTAGCGCAGCTTGATCCGGTGGCCGCCGGGGGCTGGTGGCGGGTGCGCCTCGGTCATCGCCCCCAGCCATGTGTTCAGGCGCGCGGTGGCGATGCGCTTGTTCCACACATCATGCGCCTTGCGTATTGCGTCGTGCAGACGGTCCAGTCCCCGGCCCGTCTTGGCCGAGACGGTCACCAAGGGCGCGCCGCGCAGCTGCGGCAGCAGGCGGTCGAACATCTCTTTCAACTCGGCCAGCTTTTCCTGCTTTTCGTCCTCAAGATCCCATTTGTTGACCGCGACCACAACGGCGCGGCCTTCGGTTTCAGCGAAATCGGCGATGCGCAGGTCCTGCACTTCGAACGGAATCTCGACGTCCAGCAGCACCACGACGACCTCGGCAAAACGCACCGCGCGGATGCCGTCGGAAACGCTGAGCTTTTCCAGCTTTTCGGTGATCCGCGCCTTTTTGCGCATCCCGGCGGTGTCGAAAATCCGGATCGGTGTGCTCTGCCAGTCGGCCTTGACCGAAATTGCATCGCGGGTGATGCCCGGCTCCGGCCCGGTCAGCAGGCGATCATAGCCGAGGATCTTGTTGATCAGCGTCGATTTTCCGGCGTTCGGTCGACCGATCACCGCAATCTGCAACGGCTTCTTCGTGGTCGGGTAATGCGCAGTCTCGTCGGCGTCGAGTTCCGCCTCTTCTTCAGACAGGTCGAGGTCGACCAGCGGAGCATTCTCAGCTTCGCGTTCCAGAAACTCGCCTTCCAGAGGCTTCAGGATGCGGTAAAGGTCGTCGATCCCTTCACCATGTTCGGCAGACAGGCGCAGCGGTTCGCCAAGGCCAAGGCTCCACGCCTCCAGCGCACCGGCGTCGCCCGCCGCACCTTCGGCCTTGTTGACGCCAAGGATGACGCGGGCACCCTTTTTGCGCAGGATGTCGGCAAACACCTCGTCCGACGAAGTGACTCCCATCCGGCCATCCAGCAGGAACAGGCAGACGTCTGCCATGTCCACCGCGCGTTCGGTCAGGCGGCGCATCCGGCCCTGCAGGCTGTCATCGGTCACCTCTTCCAGCCCCGCCGTGTCGATGACGGTGAATCGCAGGTCAAAAAGCTTGGCATCGCCTTCGCGCAGGTCGCGCGTGACGCCGGGCTGGTCATCGACCAGCGCCAGCTTGCGCCCGACAAGGCGGTTGAAAAGCGTGGACTTGCCCACATTGGGGCGGCCCACGATGGCGAGGGTAAAGCTCATGTCATGCGTCCGGGTTCAGCGAAGCGCTTGCCATACACGGGATAGGGCCTAGCGGAAAGCGTGAAGTTGCCCGTTGGCCCCGACCACATAGAGAACACCGCCCGCCACTGCCGGTTGTGCAGACGCGCCACCCGGTATTTCCGCCGTATGCGTCAGGCTGCCGTCCTGCGGGTTGAAAGCCCGCAGCAGGCCGTCGGAAGAGACGACTATGATCCGCCCGCCCGCAAGAACCGGGCCGTAATGGGCATAGATCGCCTTGCGCTTCTTGATTTTCTCGGCCTCGAAGTAGGGCATTTCAACCGACCAGATCACGGCACCCGTCTCGGCATCGAGCCGCACCAGCTTTGCCTCGTCATTGACCAGGAAGATCGACCCGCCCGCGACGACAACCGGGCCAAGCGCGCCCTCGCCTGCCGACCAGAGGCGGACACCGGTTGATGAGGACATGGCCACCGTCCGCCCCGCGCCCGTACCGGCAAACAAGACCTTGCCTGCGATGACCGCATCGCCGGTAATGTCCGGCGAGTAGGCATAGGCGCGGCCCAGCCGCTTGCCTGCCAGCGATGCCTGCCAGATCTTGGTACCGCCGCCGATCTTCAGGACGGCCATCAGGTCGCCCGCGTTCGTGGGGAAGATCACGGCGCGGTCGCCGACAGTGGGGGCAGCCGACCCGAGATAGCCCTGTTTGCCGGGGGTGCCGATGACTTGCCAGATGACTTTGCCGTCTGCCGCCGAAATCGCCCAGGCCGAACCGTCACGGCCGCTGACATAGACCGCCTCGCCGTCCGAGGCGGGGGCACCGATCACAGGCGCATCAACGCGCTGACGCCAGAGCACCGCGCCCGACGTGGCGTTCATTGCGACCACTTCGCCGTAGCCGGTGGTCACAAACAGCCGGTCATCAGCTACCGCGAGGCCGCCGCCGGAAATACCGCCGCCTGCATCGAATGCGGCAGTCAGGTCGGCAGACCAAAGCGTCGCGCCGGACGTGGAGGTGGCGGTGACCGTGGTGCCGGCGTCCATCGTGAAGATGCGCCCGCCCGACACGACTGGGGCCGCCGCGATCCTGTTTTTGCGGCTGCTACCCGATCCGATGTTGGCGCTCCACACCCGCACCGGGGCGGCAGACAAGACGGAATGCGGCATCAGGTGGCGCGCATTGCCCGCGCGGTGGGTCCAATCGGTGTTGGTCTGGCCGGGAAGGGCAATGGCAACACTTTGGTTTTCTGCGCTTGCAGAGGCCACAGGCGCGGGTTCTCCCTCGACCGGAACGCTATCTTCCAAAGGCGCGCGTATCGGAAAGCGTTCCCCTTGCAGGACCACTTCCTTGTCACCGCAAGCGGCAATCAGGGCCAGAAGCCCCGCACCCGCCATCAGCCTGATCGTCATGCCCGCCACCTGAAAGGACCTTTCGTTGAGCCAATCCGCCGTATTTGTCTTAGCCGCCCGCTGGTTCAGGCGGTTTGCCGCCCAGCGCAGTGATAACCTGTCCGGCGCGGGCACGCAAAGCACCCGACGCTTCCTGATCCTGGATCAGAACGGTGAGTGCGGCGATCGCCTCGGGGACTTTCTGTTCCTCGATCAGAAGATAAGCCAGCTGCTCTTCAGCAATTACCCGGTACGGGCGCCCCGCCACCGCAATCGTCTGAAGTGCCGCGCGGCGGTCGGCCAACGGCAGATCGGCCCCGCCAACCAGCACCCGGCGCAACACCGCCAGATCGCGGTAGCTGACTGGCAGGCCGACATCGGCACCAACTTTTTCCAGTGCGGCCAAAGTTACGGCCTTGTCGTCCTCCGGATCCGACGCGAGGATCAGGTTCAGCAAGCCGGTCTGTTCGCCGTCCGCGGACACAGCAGACAAGGCAGCGCGCCGGTCTTCGGCATTGCCCATGTCCAGCGCGTCGATCACCGCATCGCCAAACGCTTCGGCCCGGGCAGCGTCACGGGCTTTGCTCCATTCGTTCCAGGCGGCTCCGCCGACAATGCCAATGACCAGCACCACCCCGATCCAGCCGTATTTGCGGAACAGACGGAACAGCCGGTCCCGGCGCACCTCTTCGGTGACTTCTTCGATGAAGCTGTCAGGATTGCTCAACGCTCTTGCCTCGTATTCCGCTTTGCCCCGTCTTACAGGCAAAGCGCCGATGTTGCCAAGCCCTGCCCGGCCCGGAGTGGCCCAGATCGGCCCGGACCACCGGTCAGAATTCCGGTGGCAGGCCCAATGTCTTGCGGAACGCAGGGATCCACTCTTCGTATCCATCGGGAAGCGTACCATTGGCGCGCATCTCTTCCAGTATGGCCAGCGCCTCCTGATTTTCTGCCGTACCGTCCTGCAACAGCGTGGCCTTCAGATCCAGCGCGCGGATCAGGTCGATCTTGTACCACGGATCGTCCGGAAATGCGGCGGCAAGATCGCGCATCATGGTCAGGCTCTGGTCCTGATTGTTCAGAGCAGTCTGGAGATCGCCCTGCGACGACAGCACGGTGCCAACACGCTCGTAGCTGACGGCGAGGTTGCGATACCAGATATCATTGCTGGTGTCCTGCTGGACCAGCCAATCGCGCAGGGTCAGGCAATCCTGATGGCTTTTCAGGGCGCCGGGCAGATCGTCTATTGCCAGTTGCGCATCCCCCAGCCGCGCCAGAGCCAGCGCCAGATCATTCGCCCACGATGTACTGTAGGCATCGATGTCGAGCAGGCCGTTGCCCATCTGGACCATTGCGCCGAAGGTCTTGGCAGCCGCCGCGTGATCCCCCAGCGCAACCTGAGCATCTCCGAGGCGGTTCAAAGTTACCAGCCGGTCGTGGATATGCTCACCTACGTCAGGCGCAACCGACAGCAGTCGATCCACCGTTGCCAATGACCGCTGGGCAATTTGCAGCGCGTCCGCCGGTCGGGACAGGCCAAGAAGAACCTCGGCATGCAGGTTCTGCACGATGGACAGCTCGCGCAGGGCATTCACGTCATTTGGCATCGCGGCCAACAGGTCTTCCCGCAGGGCGGTCGCTTCGGCGTAAAGCGGTTCGGCCAAAGCAAGGTTGCGGTCGGCTGTATGGATCTCGGCGATCTTTGCCAGCGAAAACGTCACGTCGCGGCGGTACTGCGCCACGGACGGGTCCGCCGCCGCCAAGGACCGGCGCAGATCAAGCGCCTGTTGCTGCAACTGCAACGCTCCGTCGCGGTCCCCCATTGACAGCTTGACGTCGCCGACCCTTTCCAGCGCCACCCCAAGATCGCGCTGACGCGGCAGGTTTTGCGGATCCAGCGCCACGATCCCCTCGCGCAACGAGCGCGAGCGTTCATGTGCGGCCAGAGCGGCCACCAGATCATTGAGGGTGATGTACAGATCACCCAACCGTTCATGACTGACCGACAAGTCGCGCTGCCAAAGCATGTTGGTGGGGTCCAGCGCCGCCAGCTTTTCACGGATCGCGACAGCCGCCTGATGTGCAAGCAGGGCAGATTCGGTATCACCGCGCAAGGCGTTTATGTCCCCGATCCGCTCGAATGTGACCGACAGATCGCGCTGACGCAGCTTGTTATCAGGATCAAGGGCCGCCAGTTCCTCGCGGATGGCAAGCGCCTTGCCGTAGGTCTCAAGCCCGCCGTCATACTCCCCGTCAGCGATGAACGTATCGCCGATCCGTTCATAGCTGACCGACAGGTCGCGGCGGATTTCTTCGTCGCCGGGAAACTCGGCGGCAAGCTCTTCGGTCAATTGCAGCGAGATGGAGAACGCCGCGCGCGCGCCTTCCTTGTCGACCATCGCCACCAGAACGTCACCAATGCGTTCTTGCGTGAAAGACACATCGCGCCGGTAGGTCACGTTGCCCGGATAGGCCTCCAGCAGCTTCTCAGCGATCTGCAGCGCCTCCTGATGCGCCTGCAATGCACCGGGGAAATCGTTCTGGGCAAAGCGGATTTCACCGACCTTGTTGCGCGCCACCTGACGGTCCCGCATCAGGTCGGGGTCGTCGGGCGACAGGTCGGCCTGCCACTGCGAAAACTCCAACGCGCTGCTGTAAGCGGCCTCGGCTTCCTTCAGGTAGCCCTGCTGCAGAAGTACATTGCCGACGCTGTTCAGCGACCAGATCAGTTCTCGCACCCAGCCGACATCGGAAGGGTCCGCCTCCACCTGAGCCTGCGCAAAGTCGCTGCGCGCCATGAACGACGTCAACGCTGCCTGAGTGTTTCCTGCCACAAGCTGCAACTCGCCCTGTGCGGACAGCGCTTCCATGTAGGAAAACCGGGTGTCGCGGTCGATCTCCTGATCGGCCACTTCGGCATACAGTGCCACCGCCTTTGCCAAGTCGGAAATCGCCAGATCATAGCGCAGGTCGGTCCGTGCGGCGTTGGCATTCAGCACATGGGTCGCGGCTTCGGATACGGTGCGCGACAGGTAAGTTTCACGGATCGAGGTCCGGGCCGTGGCGTCAATTTCGGCCGCTTCGGTCAACAGCGACCGCGCGGCATCAAAGGCACCAAGGCTCAGCTGTTCTTCGGCGCGTTTGCGCAGATCGGCCACGCGCGGGTCGTCGGAGCGAAAGCGCTGCAACTCGGACTGGAAGGTCTCGTAGGAACTGGCGGCTTCAAGCAGCAGGCGGGCGCGTTCTTCCGGAGTCTGGTCGCCCAGATCGCCGGACAGCAGCGCCGCATACAGCGGGGCCAGCGGCATATCGCGTGCAGCCGCAAGCGTTTCCACCTCGGCCCGCAAGTCGGGCGTCATATCCGCCATGGCGATCAACAACTGGTCGCGTTCCGGCAGCACGCCCTCGCCCGAAATGAACTCCAGTTCCGGCAGCCCACTTTCGATATAGGGCAGTTGCTTGCCACGGCTGCGATCATAAACGTCCTGCTGCACCAGCGTCAGCGCCGTGCGCATTTCCACCCCCGGCGTGCCGAAATGGCGCACCAAGGCCGCAGTGAAGGGGGAGTTTTCCTCCTCGCCATCCGATGCGGTTTCATTCGGGGCCGCTGCGAAGGCGAACAGCACGCCGTCAGCGCGCCCAATCCGACCAAGGCCGGGGGCGGCTTTCGGCGCGGTAGGCGGGTCATCGCCCAGCGCCGCCGCCCCACGGCCGTCGGTGCCACCGCCCGCAAATGGGTTGTCCCGACACGCATCCAGCAGCACGATGGACACCGGGGCCACGGCCCGCAGTGCATCCTGCACCTCGGCCAGCGGCAGCGCAGTCTCGGCCAGACTGACCGCAGACCCCGCATCGGCATCCGTCGGCAAAAGGTAGTTCACCCCGTCAAGCGCCACGCCATGCCCGGCAAAGAATACCAGTGCCACGTCAGACCCCGCAGCATCCTCGCGGAAATCATCCAGTGCGCGGCGCATCCGGCGCAGGTCGCGGTCAGTCTCGATAAAGACCTCGAAATCCAGCTTTTCAAGAAGCGCTTCCATTGCGCGGGCGTCATTGGCCGGATTATCCAGCGGGCGGATCAGTTTGTAATCCTCGGCCGCCAGCACCAACGCCACGCGCCGGTCGGCCAGCGCCGATGTCGCCAGCCCGAACCAAAGCAGCAAAATCACGCCCAACCGCCGCAGCATCAAGCCACCCCCTTGTGCTGGCGGCAGTCTGGCCAAAGCTGACCGGGCGGTCAAAGGAAAAAGCCTGTCATCTTCGCCGGTTCACGGGACTGCGAGGTCAGGCGGCCTCTTGCTCTTCCTCAGCCGACTGGCGGTCCCACATCGCGGCATACCGACCCTTGCGCGCCAACAGTTCCTCATGCCGGCCCTGTTCGACGATGCGGCCTTCTTCCAGCACGATGATCTGGTCGGCGTCTGCAATCGTCGACAAGCGGTGCGCGATGGTGATGACGCTGCGGCCCTGTCCCATCTCACGCAGGCTATCCTGGATCGAACGCTCGGTCTGGGTGTCCAGCGCACTGGTCGCCTCGTCCAGAATCAGGATCGGCGGGTTCTTCAGCAGGGTCCGCGCAATGCCCACCCTTTGCTTTTCGCCGCCCGACAGTTTCAGGCCGCGCTCGCCGACCGTGGTGTCATAGCCGTCTGGCAGGCTGACCACGAAGTCGTGGATCCTGGCCGCTTTCGCTGCCGCCTCGACCTCTTCGCGACTGGCCTCAGACCGACCGTAGGCGATGTTGTAATAGACGGTGTCGTTGAATAGCACGGTATCCTGCGGAACCACCCCGATCACCGCATGCAGGGACGTCTGCGTCACGTCCCGGACATCCTGACCGTCAATCGTGATCGCACCGCCAGTGATGTCATAGAACCTGAACAACAGCCGCCCTATGGTGGATTTGCCCGACCCCGACGTGCCAACCAGCGCAATGCGCTGACCCGGCCCGACGCGGAAACTGATGCCCTTCAGGATCTCCCGCTCAGACTCGTAGCTGAACATCACGTTGTCGAAGACCACCTCGCCACCGCTGACCTTCAGATCAGGCGCATCCGGCGCATCCTTGACTTCAGCAGGCTGGCCCAGCAGGCCAAACATCTCGCCCATATCGACCAGCGCCTGCCGGATTTCGCGGTAGACCGTACCAAGGAAGTTCAGCGGCATTGTGATCTGGATCATGTAAGCGTTGACCATCACGAAATCGCCCACCGTCAGGGTGCCCGCCTGCACGCCCCGCGCACTCATTGCCATGACAATGACAAGGCCGGAGGTGATCAGGGCACTTTGTCCGACATTGAGGAAACTGAGCGAAAGGCCAGTCTTGACCGCTGCAGTCTCATAGCGCTGCATCGCTCCGTCGTAACGGCTGGCTTCACGTGCTTCGGCGTTGAAATACTTGACGGTTTCAAAGTTCAGCAGGCTGTCGATCGCCTTCTGGTTGGCGTCAGTGTCCTGATCGTTCATCTCGCGCCGCAGTTTCACCCGCCATTCGGTGACCTTGAAGGTAAAGGTCACGTACAACGCGATGGTGACCATGACGACAGCCGCATATTCCCAGCCGAAGACGACCGCGAAGATCACCGACACCATGGTCAGTTCCAGAATAAGCGGCCCGATGGAAAACAGCATGAATCGCAACAGGAAATCGACGCCCTTGACCCCGCGTTCGATCACCCGGCTGAGGCCGCCTGTCTTGCGGGTGATGTGGTAGCGCAGGCTCAGCTGGTGGATATGGGTGAACGTCTCGATCGCCAGGCGCCGGATCGCCCGCTGACCGACCCGCACAAACACCGCATCGCGCATCTCGCCAAAGATCACCGTGCCCAGCCGCGCCAATCCGTAGGCCACCACCAGACCCACCGCGCCAAGCCCAAGCATCATCCCGGGATCCGGCGCGACCCCCGACAGATTGTCCACCGCAAGTTTGTAGATCCACGGCGTCGTCACCGAAACCAGTTTGGCCGCAAGCAACAAGGCGAGCGCCAGGATCACCCGCCGTTTGACCCACGGCTGGCCTTCGGGCCAAAGATAGGGCAGCACCCTGCGCATGGTGTGCAGGCCCGACGCGGGTTTCGCCGGGATGTCGGCAGAGGTGGCAGTGGATCGGCGCATGGCTGGTTCCTTGTCCCCGTCCGTAGCAACGGTCATTGCATGACGATCCGGGTTCGGCTATCAATATTTCAACGTTTCTTGAATAGTTGAATGATGGAGCAAAGTAAAGTCTTGGCTGCCCTGTCGGCACTGGCGCATGAAACGCGGCTTGACCTCGTTCGCATGCTTATGCCGCACGGCGAAGTCGGTATGCCAGCCGGTCAGCTTGCGCAAGCCCTGGGGCTGGCGGCGCCGCGGCTGTCGTTTCACCTGTCAGCACTGGAACAAGCCGGGCTGATCAGGTCGCGCAGATCAGCGCGCAATGTCATTTATTCAGTCGATGCGCGGGGAATAGGACAAACCATCTCCTACTTGCTGAACGACTGCTGCAGGGATCACCCCGAAGTGTTGGCCGCTTGCGCGCATGGCTCTGCCACGCGCCAAAGTGCTGCAGGAACCGGGCGGGTTCAGCCCCCGTCACCCTCAGGCACCGCGAACACCTGACCCGGATAGATCAGGTCGGGGTCCTTGATCTTGTCCCGGTTTGCTTCGAAAACCTGCACGTACATCACCCCGTCGCCCATCTGCGCCTGTGCTATCCCCCAAAGCGTGAAGCCCGGTTGCACAGTGATCGTCACCGGCTGAACCTTTGCCGGCTCGGCCACAACGGCAGCCAAGGCGTCAGGCGCAGGTTGCGGGGTCAGGTCTGCCGATGCTGCGGGTTCCGGTTCGGGCGGTGCGACGGCATCCGGCACCGTATCAGATGCGGCAGCGGCCACGGTTGGTTCTGCTGGCACAACGGGTTCGTCGACAGACGGCCGCGGCTCTGCAGTCTGATCGGCCAAATCATCGGTTGCGGGCGACAGAGCAGTAGCCGCAGGCGGCGTGGCCACCGGCTCTTCGGCAGTGTCGGCAACCGCCGCCAGCGCCTCCAGCGTTTCGCGTTTGAACGGGGTCTCGAAGCGCGAAGTTACCTTTAATGCCGCGTCAAGCTGGTCAACCCGCAGCGCGTAGATGCCCGGCGGCGTGTCGCCAAGCGTGGCAAGCCACCGGCCTTCTGCGGAAATGGGGGCCGATTGCTGCAGGCTGTTATCAAGGTAAATGCGCACGGTTGCGCCGCCGGTGCCGCGCCCGCCCAGTTGCACCGCGCCATCCGGTGTGTAGGAAATGGTGTCGATCGAGACTGCGGCTGCCAATGCAGGGTCCGGCGCGGATTCGTCCTGCAGGACCACAGCCCCCTCTCCGGTCAGCAGGATGGCGGGCGGCGCGGTCGCTTCGGCAACGTCTGGTGCCAGCACCACCGGGCCGACGTCAGGTTCGGCAGGAACGGGTGCTGCGGCAACAACGTCCGGACCCGTGATTGCGCCCAGCGCGACCATCTCGTCAGAGATGACCTCTGGCCCGACAGGCGGCGTCATTGTCAGTGTCATCAAGCTTGCGTTGTCGTTTGGCGGCAATGTGAACAGCGCCGCGAATTCGCCGGAAGGGCTGGCGTCCACCTCTGCCACCGGCGCTCCGTCAACCAGCACCACCACACGCGACCCCGGTGCTGCCTGTCCGGAGACGACTGCGCCCCCCCCCGGCTCCACCCGCCAAGTGTCAAAGCTGGGGGGGGCGGCGGGCAAGGCGGCTGGGTTGTCGGACAGGTCTTCCGCCGGGAGGGCACTGGCAGGAACGGCATCCGGCGCAGCCTCGGCTTCTGGAACGGCTTTTGTCTCTGGGGTAGCAACTGCTTGCGGGGCAACCGCAGGCTCTGGCGCGGTTTCGGTCTTGGCTATAACAGCAGTCTCCGCTTCAGGTGGTGGCGCGGTCAGTTCAGCCACAGCACTGACGGCCGGGTTCGGCACTTTCGAAGGCTGACTGATCTGCCAGCCAACATAGCCGACCCCAACCACTGCAAGCCCGCCAACCGTCAAGATCAGCGTGCGCGTCCCCGCGCTCAAGGCACTCCAGGCTGACATCCGCCGCTCTCCTGTCGTATCGCCCTTTTCCGGGGCATTGCTTTCCTTATCCTCAAGAATCTTTATATCGTCCCCCAACGCAACTAGTTTCGGGAATTCTCATGGCCTTGCAGTCGATCTGCGTCTTTTGCGGCGCAAAATCCGGGACGCGCCCTGTCTACGCCGCTGCCGCACGCGACCTGGGCAGGGCCATCGCGTCGAATGGCTGGCGGCTGGTTTACGGGGCTGGCGACGTCGGCATCATGGGCGAGGTCGCCCGGGCAGCGCTGGGTGCCGGGGCCGCGACGATGGGGGTCATTCCGGTCCACCTGCTGGACCGCGAACAGGGCAAGCGCGATCTTGCCACTCTGGTCATCACCGAGGACATGCATGAGCGGAAGAAGGTGATGTTCATGAACTCGGACGCCATCGCGGTGTTGCCGGGCGGTGCCGGGTCGTTGGACGAGTTTTTCGAAGTTCTGACATGGGCGCAGATCGGGCTGCACAGAAAGCCGATCTGTCTGGTGGATATCGATGGCTACTGGCAGCCCCTTGTCACCCTGATCGAGCACGTGATTTCCGAAGGTTTTGCTGACCCTTCGGTGCGTACCCTGTTCACCGTGGTGCCCGATATCGCGACATTGGAAACATCCCTTCGCGCCCGGTTGCCGCATTAAAAAAGGCCGCCGCAATGCCTGCGGCGGCCCTTTTATCAGTCAGACTTGCTGTCAAAGACGCGCAGAGACGGCTTCCCAATTGACCAGCTTTTCAAGAAAGTTGCTCAGGTAGGCAGGGCGCTTGTTGCGAAAATCAATGTAGTAGGAATGTTCCCACACATCGCAGCCCAGAAGGGCAGTCTGGCCAAAGCACAGCGGGTTCACGCCGTTTTCGGTCTTGGTTACCTTCAGCGCGCCCGAGGCGTCCTTGACCAGCCAGGCCCAGCCTGAACCGAACTGCCCCGCACCGGCAGCCGCGAAATCCTCTTTGAACTTTGCAACCGAACCGAAGGCCTCGGTCAGGGCAGTCTCTAGCGCGCCCGGCATCTTCTTGGCGTCGCCCGGCCCCATCACTTCCCAGAACAGGTTGTGGTTCCAGTGCTGGCTGGCGTTGTTAAAGATGCCGTTCTGCGCCACAGCACCGGCCTGATAGGTGCCCATGACGATGTCGTCGAGGGATTTCGCTTCCCATTCGGTGCCCGCAATCAGCTTGTTGCCGTTATCGACATAGGCCTTGTGGTGCAGGTCGTGGTGATACTCCAGCGTCTCTTTCGACATGCCGAGCGAGGCCAGCGCATCATGCGCATAGGGAAGGTCCGGAAGGGTGAAAGCCATGAGGGTATCTCCTGAAATTGGGGCACGATGCTAAAAGGAATAAGGAGCCTTGCCGCGCGAAGGTCAACCCCGCGCCGCAATACAGGCCACCGTTCGCCGCAAGCGTACCTGACAGAAGTTCAACCCTTCACCCGCTTGCAGGTTCCCTGGGCCGTGAAGTTGTTGGAGAACCCCTGCGGTCTTCCGCTGAGCGATGCGGCGAGACTGCCTTTCTGGATCGAGACCCGATAAGCCATCTTGATGTAATCATTGGCCAGCGACTGCAGCATGATCGACCATGACACCGACAGCTTCGCGTCATTGTCTGACGCAATCTTCACTTCTATCGGGCCGCCCTTTTCGGCCTGGATGATCGGGTCGACCACCGTCGCGGTATCGCTGCCAGCGTCATGCGCGACAATGACCATCAGGGGCAGATACCCCATGTTGTTGCCAACTCCGGGAAACTTGCATTCGAAGACATCGCCGGCCGCCACGGGCCCGGCGAAAAGCAGAGCCGCAACCAGCGCGCCCATCGTGGAAAACCTGCCAAACACCTGAAACCCCTACTGATCGGTATATGATGTCGACGACAATTGAGGGCGGGCTGTCCAAAGTCAACTGCAGGTCAGAGCCGGGTGCGCAAACCCAGACCGCGCCTGATGCGTACTTAGTTCGGCTCGCTGCCGGGCATCGCCGAGTGGCTCAAGAGCCCCATTGCATACGCGGCCACTGACCGGAAACAAACCACCGTGTAGCCGTCATTCTGTTTCCAGAGTGCCACAGGAACCTGCGCGGCGCGGGTGCGGCGGAGCTCTCCGGGCTCCAGCCGGTTGAAATCCACCGGCGACAGCTTGCGCAAGACGTCCGCCGCCCAAGGCCCTTCGACACGGAACACCGCACGGGCGTCCGATACATCGACGGCCAGATGGTGCTGACCCTTCAGCGCCTTGGAGATAGTGATCAGCGCCGGGGCAACCTGATCGTAGGGCATCACCAGAAGGTACTCATCCGGGCTCATCCAGCCGCAAGCGTTGTCGCCCGCAATCTCGATCCGGCGTTGCGCAGGCAGCTTTGTCCCCACAGCAGACTTCACCGCTTTGTCAATATTTTTCAAGTCTTTGGCGCGCAGAGTTACCATCCCTAGCGGCCCGATCTCGCGGACCGTTGCGAACCCCTGATAGCTGGCCCCGTCCAGCGCGGATACCGGATCAGACATTCTGCTTCTCCCCGTCCTTGTCAAAAAAGACCGTATCGCGCACCCGCGCTTTGATGGTCCCGCTCGCGACGGTGTTGAACTCCACCACCTCGTTTGTCCGCTGCGGCCCGTGGCGCAGCAAGCCCATGGCGATGCCACGCTTCAGCGTTGGCGAAAAGTAGGTCGATGTCACCCGGCCTTGCGTGTTCCGTTGTCCATTGGCGTTGCTGCCTTCGGCAACGACGTACGATCCGTCAGGGATCACCGAACCATCAAGTGTTTCAAACCCCACCAGCTTCCAGCGATCCGGGTTTGCCAGATAAGAGCGCGCCTGGCCGCGCTTGCCGAGGTAGTCGACCTTCTTCTTGGAAATCGCCCAATCAAGCCCAAGGTCTTGCGGGATCACCGTGCCATCGGTTTCATCACCGATCATGATGAAACCCTTCTCGGCGCGCATGATGTGAAGCGCTTCCGTGCCGTAAGGCATTGCGCCCAGCGCTTGCCCGGCCTCTTGGCAGGCCGCCCAGAAGGCGGCGCCATGACTTGCCGGAACGGCGATCTCGTAGGACAATTCGCCCGAAAAACTGATCCGGAAGATGCGCACCGGGAAGCCGCCAAGTGTGCCCTCCGCCCATTGCATGAAGGGCAGCGTTTCCTTGGAAACATCCATCCCGCCAAGGACTTGCAGAAGCTTTCTCGCGTTCGGCCCCACGACGGCGATCTGGGCGTATTGTTCGGTCACATTGGCCGTGTAGACCTGCCAGGCCCACCACTCGCACTGCAACCAGTCTTCCATCCAGGCATGGATGCGGTCAGCCCCACCCGACGTGGTGTGACAAAGCCAGGTCTCCTCGTCGATCCGCGCGACGACACCGTCATCGGAGAGGAAGCCCTGCTCGTTGCACATCAGGCCATAGCGGCACTTTCCAACGGCAAGCGTGCTCATCACTCCGGTGTAGAGCATGTCAAGGAACCGGCCTGCATCCGGCCCCTTCACGATGATCTTGCCGAGGGTTGATGCATCCAGCAATCCGAGGTTTGCCCGCGTGTTCAGTACCTCGCGTTGCACGGCTTGCTCATGGGTTTCCCCCGCCCGGGGAAAGCAGTACGGGCGACGCCAAAGCCCAACCGGTTCAAAGTAAGCCCCTGATTTCTCATGGGCTTCGTGCAAAGGCGTCCGGCGCAGGGGCTGGAAGATATCGCCCCGGGCCTCACCGGCCAACGCACCGATGGTGACGGGCGTGTAAGGTGGGCGGAAAGTGGTCGTGCCAACATCGGGGATCTTTTGATTGAGCGCATCAGAAAGTACGCCGAGTCCGTTGATATTACTTAGCTTTCCCTGATCCGTCGCCATGCCGAGCGTGGTGTATCGCTTAGTGTGTTCGACCGACTGGTATCCCTCACGCGCGGCAAGCTGCACGTCCGACACCTTCACATCGTTCTGAAAATCCAGCCACATCTTTGAGCGCAGCGCATAGGGCGCGCCCTGCGGCATGACCCAAACCGGCGGGATTTCGACTTTGTCATCCGGCGTATGGGACGTGCTTGGCCTCCGTCTGGCTATGGCAGGGGTGCTGTCCTGCATTGCGGCAAGCGACAGATGCCCCGCAGCAGCACCGACCACCTCGACCATGGCGCTGCCGTCGTGGTTCAAGGGCGGACGGGCCGGATCGGGCACGAAGGCCGAGATGCCGTCATCCCAGATCAGCTTGCCGCCACAGTGGCTCCACAGATGGACCACGGGCGACCAGCCGCCCGACATGGCAACGGCATCGCAGGCAATCTCTTCCAGCACCGCACCCTCGCCGACCTGGGCACAGATCGCGACGCCGGTGACGCGCTTTCCGCCCTTGACCGATGCGATGCCTCGCCCCGCCAGAACGCGAACCCCGGCGGCGCGGGCCGCTTCCGGCAAGGTCCCTGTAACGGTTTCGCGCGCGTCGAGGATGGCGGGCACCTCAAGCCCCGCGGCTTTCAGCGCAAGGGCCGTCAGATAGGCACTGTCGTTGTTGGTCACGATCACCGTGCGGTCGCCCGGAGAGACAGCATGATTGCCGACGAAATCGCGGATGGCACCGGCCAGCATGACACCCGGAATGTCGTTGCCCGCAAAAGACAGCGGTCGCTCGATGGCCCCGGTTGCGGTGATGATCTTGCCCGCACGAATGCGCCAGAGCCGGTGCTTTGGCCGCCCGTCACCGGGCGTGTGGTCTGCCACCCGTTCATCGGCCAGAACATAACCGTGGTCATAGACGCCTGACCCGGTGGTGCGGGTGCGGATCGTCACGGTGTCACGGGCGCGAAGCTCGGCCTCGACAGTCCCCAGCCATTCGGCGACCGGCACGCCGTCGACTTCGGTTTCGTCCACGGGCGAGCGGCCGCCCAGCACCGGGGCCTGTTCCAAGAGCATCACCCGCGCGCCGCCTTGTGCCGCCGCCCGCGCCGCTTTCAGACCTGCGACACCAGCGCCCACGACCAGCACGTCGCAAAAGGCATAGGCCTGTTCGTAGCGGTCGGCATCGCCAACGACGGGCGCTTTGCCAAGGCCTGCGGACCGGCGGATGATCGGCTCGAACACATGTTTCCAGAACGGGCGCGGGTGGATGAAGGTCTTGTAGTAAAAACCTGCGGGCAGGAAACGCGCTGCATAGTTGTTGACCACGCCGACATCGAATTCGAGGCTGGGCCAGTGGTTCTGACTGGTAGCTTCCAGCCCGTCGAACAACTCGGTCACGGTCGCCCGCTGATTTGGTTCCAGCCTTGCTCTGGACCCGAGGTTCACCAGCGCGTTTGGTTCCTCCGGACCCGAGGCGACAATGCCGCGTGGTCGGTGATACTTGAAGCTGCGCCCGACCAGCATCTGGTCGTTGGCCAGCAACGCCGCGGCCAGCGTATCGCCCTGATAGCCGCGAAGGCGCCGTCCGTTGAAGGTGAATTCGAGGGCTGCGGTCCGGTCGATCAGACGGCCACCCTTGGCCAGACGCGTGCTCATTCGGTGCCCTTTCCGTCCGGCTGCCAGTCAGGTCGGCGCGCCTTGATCTTGTCTATGATATCGGCTGGCGGTTCGCTCACCTGTGCAGGATAGGTGCCGAACACCTCAAGCGTGGCCGTGCAGCGCGCTGCGAGAAACCATTTCCCGCAGCCGTAGGAATGCCGCCAGCGTTCGAAATGCACGCCCTTGGGGTTCTTGCGGGCGAACATGTAAGCCTCAAACTCCTCAGCCGTCGCCTCGGGGCCAAAGCGTTTCAGATGCGCCTCGTAGCCGGGGGAAAGTTCCGTCTCATCGGCTTTGACACCGCAATAGGGGCATTCAAGGATCAGCATGGCAGGCCATCCGGACTGGCGGGGTGGGTCTGGCGGGGCGGTGCCGGATCATTCCGTCACCTCCGGCTGACCGATGCCCCGGTTGAAGAAGGTCAGAAGTTCGTCCATCGGCACTGCGACCGTCCCCGGGGCAAGACCTGCAAGATGGTCGCCGATGCGGAAGACCAGAAGCCCCGCCGCCTCCAGCGCGGCGATGCATGCCTGATCTTCGGGTGTGTCGGGCCGGGAGTGGACCAGCGTGACCGAAGACTGCAAACTGGAAAGGTCGAAACTGTTCAGCACCTGCGCCTCGGCCCCGCCTGCGTTGATTGCCACAAGGTGCGCGCGGTCGATCCCAAGTTCGGTCAGCACGGTCTCCATCCGCAAAACCGGCACATCATGCGCCCGGACGTCGTCGGGCGACACCGCGGCGTCAGCGATGCGCGCGGACTGGAACGAAGCGCGTGCACCCGGCAAGCGCTGCCGCGCCTCCGCTGTCAGGGAATACAGCGGCAGGGTCGACGCCACGTCTGACAAGGCGAAGTTCAGGACGGCCACACGGTCACTGGTCGAATGAAGGGCCTCAAGCCGTGCAAAGTGATCGGGATGCGGCTCGATCAGAAGGCCCGACCAGCCGTCCTTGCGAAACCGCGGCAACAGCGGAAGCCCGCCTTCACCCGTTCCGGCACCGACCTGCAGCACAAAGATGCGCCCCTGATGGCGGTCGTGCAAGCCGTTCAGCAGCATGGTCAAAAGCGGGCCATTCAACTTGTGCGGTCGCTTTGGCGCGAAGGACCCTAGGTCGCGGGTCATGATCGCGCTCCGCCAAGGGCAGGCAGACATGGTGACAGGGCGGACATCCGGAGATGCCCGCCCAAGATCGCACTGACAGGCTGCGCCGGGTATTTACGGCTCGACGCTGTCCGTGGCCGGAGGAGCGGGCTGCGGTGCAACCGGCTCGACAGCGGTCTCGCTGGGCTCGACAACGACGGCCGGGGCGTCAGGAGTTGCTGCTGCCCCCCCATCCACCGCTCCATCTTCGACCGGTGCCGCAGGGGCAACTTCCGTTGCGGGTGCAGGCTGCTGGACCACCGGGTCTGACCGCTGGTAAAGGACTGCGGCCAAAATTGCCACGATGACAAAGACCAAAGCGACCAGCATTCCAGTGCCAAAAGCGCTGGTCTTGTCAACTGCGACAGGAATTTCACGCGTCGTCTCGGTGTAGACGGTGTCGCGTGGGGTACGCTCTTGCCCGAATGGGGCTGGTTGCGGTGGCAGATATGGATCGGCCATTTGACTGTCTCCTTGATTGGGGTATTGACCCAACCAACGTGCGACACCCGCATCTGGTTCCCCGATGCAACCGTCAATGCGCCACCCCCGCCGCGACGGATGCATCGGTGAACGGGCCTTTCTTGAAGTGCCACATGTTGAACTCGGCGGCCAGGGGGCGAAGCGATTTCTTCGCACCGTTGCCGGGCGAAAGCTCGGTCTCGAGGACCAACATACCAAAACGGGGACATTCAAGGGTGAGCATCAATACACTCTCTCCTGCAGCCAGCTTGCGAGCATATCGCCGTATCCACCCTGCAAAGCTAGCTTGATTCCCAAGAGCAGTTCAGCAGGGAAAGTGCGAATCGCAATGAAATCATTTAGGCTTTTCAGTTGCATAGAAAGTTCCTCGCGCTCCATCAGCGGTTGCTCATACTCTACGCCATCTTCGGACATATAGTTGCGCCAGCCCTTGTCCTCTGAATAAAGGACAGGGCTTAGTTTTTCCTCGAACAATTTTGCAAAGGCGCCTTCGTTGCGTGAGGCCTTTTCAATTTCGGAGAAGACATATCGCGTCAGTCCAAAGATAAAGAGCAGGACTGCGGCCCAGATAGAAGCGAGCCGCTGAAACCACTGGGGTTCATAGTACCATAACACCAAGATGTCGACCGAAAGAACAACAAGCCAAACAACGATAACGACTCCAGAAACGAACTGCTTGAAAGCTCGAAGGCGATCACTTTCCGTCAATGCGCCACCCCCGCCGCCACTGACTCGTCAATGAAGCGGCCTTCCTTGAACCGCCACATGTTGAAAGCCTCGGCAAGCGCGCCCGGCTCGCCTTTGGCCATCAGCTCCGCCATCGCCCAGCCTGACCCCGGGATCGCCTTGAACCCTCCGGTCCCCCAGCCGCAGTTGATGAAGCAGTTGCCCAGCGGCGTTTTCGAGATCAGCGGCGACCGATCGCCGGTCATGTCGACGATCCCGCCCCATTGGCGCAGCATCTTCAGGCGGCTGATGATCGGGAACGTCTCGACCAGCGCCCGCAGGGTTTCCTCGATGTGGTGAAAGCTGCCGCGTTGGGTGTAGTTGTTAAATCCGTCGGTGCCGCCGCCGATCACCATCTCGCCCTTGTCGGACTGGCTCATGTAGCCATGCACCGTGTTGGCCATCACCACCACATCCATGCAGGGCTTGATCGGTTCCGACACCAGCGCCTGCAGCGCCACCGCTTCGATCGGCAACCGGAACCCCGCCATTTCCGCCAGTTGCCCCGAATGCCCCGCAACCACCATCCCCAGCTTGCGGCAACCGATGAAGCCCTTCGCCGTGTCCACCCCGGTGACCACGCCACCTTGCGACCGAACCCCCGTGACCTCGCAGTTCTGGATGATGTGCATGCCCATCGCCGAACAAGCCCGCGCATAGCCCCAGGCGACGGCGTCATGCCGCCCGGTGCCGCCGCGCGCCTGCCACAACGCGCCAAGCACCGGATAGCGCGGCCCGTCGATGTTCAGGATCGGGCAAAGTTCCTTCACCCTTTGCGGCGTGATGAACTCCGTCACCACCCCCTGCAGCGCATTGGCATGGGCGGTGCGCAGATAGCCCCGCACCTCGTGATGCGTCTGCGCCAGCATCATCACGCCACGAGGGGAGAACATGACGTTGTAGTTCAGATCCTGCGACAGAGTTTCATACAGACTGCGGGATTTCTCGTAGATCGCCGCCGATGGGTCTTGGAGGTAATTCGAGCGGATGATCGTCGTGTTCCGCCCGGTATTGCCGCCACCCAGCCAGCCCTTTTCGATGATCGCTACATTGGTGATGCCGAAATTCTTGCCGAGGTAGTAGGCTGTCGCCAGCCCATGCCCCCCTGCCCCGACGATGACCACGTCATAGCTGGCTTTCGGCTCTGGCGAGGCCCAGGCGCGTTCCCAGCCCATATGGTGGCGCAGCGCCTCGCGGGCGATGGCAAAGACCGAATAGCGCTTCATCGGGGCCTCTTCAGGTAGGGCAGCCAGACCGCACGGGCAGCCATGTTCCTCTTGGAACGGTTGCGGGTTATATCCGCACCCATCTGCGGCACAATCGGGAAATTTGCGACATTTGGCAACCTGTCGCAGCACGGACGGCGACCCTTTCCGGATGCGTCCGATTGCCCCTTTTTCACACGTCCCGAAGCGACTACATCACAGCGCAAGGCATTGGCAACGGGATCGGACGCAAGAATGGGGGATTGGGGCTTCTGGGCCGTCGCGGCGATGATGGCATTGGCCGTCGCAGTCCCGCTGCTTTCGGCTTTGCGAGGCGCAGGCGCCCCTGCCCCGTCGGCCGCGCAGGATGTGCGGGTCTACAGGGACCAGCTTGGCGAGGTTGACCGCGATCTTGCCCGCGGCACTATTGTGTCGGACGAGGCACAACGCTTGCGTGCTGAAATCGGTCGTCGCCTGATCGACGCGGACCGCTCCGTTATGGCCGACGCACCGAACACTGGCAGGGGCAGCATGGTTGTTCCCGCAAGCGTGATTGCGACCTTGATTGCGGTCTCTGCCGTTGCCTATTGGCGCATCGGCGCGCCCGGCTATCCTGATTTGCCGCTGCAAAGTCGTCTGGCCCAAGCCGATGCGTTGATGCAATCCCGCCCCTCGCAGGCGGAAGCTGTGGCCAGCACGCCTGCCCAGGCCAAGCCCACCGACATTGCCCCTGATTTCCTTGACCTGATGACAAAGCTGCGTACCGCCGTTGCAGACCGCCCGGACGATCTGCGCGGGCTGGAACTGTTGTCACGCAATGAGGCGGCGTTGGGAAATTTCGCTGCCGCAGAAGCCGCCCAGCGGAAACTTCTGGCGCTCAAGGCTGCCGCTGCGACGTCGGCGGATCGTGCCGCACTTGCCGAAATCCTTATTGTCGCGGCTGGCGGCTATGTCTCGCCCGAGGCCGAGGCCGAACTGATCGCGGCGCTGAAACTGGATCCGACAAACCCGACGGCACGCTATTTCTCGGGGTTGATGTTCAGTCAGGCCGGACGGTTTGACCGGACCTTCGCGCTGTGGCAACCGCTGCTGGACGAAGGCCCCGCCGATGCGCCGTGGGTTGCCGCGATCCGCGCGCAGATCGAAGAGGTGGCCTACCGTGCCGGTGTCAATTTCACTCTGCCCTCCGAGGCGGGCCCCAGCGCCGCCGATATGGCCGCAGCCGGTGATATGTCGGCAGAAGACCGGCAGGAGATGATCGCGGGGATGGTGTCGCAGTTGTCCGACCGGCTGGCGCGCGACGGCGGCAGCGTCGAGGAGTGGAACCAGTTGATCCGCGCGCTGGTGGTCCTGGACCGGCGCGACGAGGCGCAGGTGATCTATGACGAATCGAAGTTGAAGTTCGCCGGGCGCGACAGTGAGTTGTCGTTTCTGAAGCTGGCAGCTGTGGAAAGCGGGCTGACCCCGTGATCCTTGAAGATATTCAGGATTTTGCCGCCGCCCTGCCGCCGGGCCGGGCCATTGCAGGCCTCGACCTTGGGGACAAGACCATCGGGGTCGCCCTGTCAGACCTGCGCCGCTCTGTCGCCACCCCGATTGAAGTGATCCGGCGCGAGAAGTTCACCCTTGATGCTGCCCGCCTGCTGGCGCTGCTGACCGGACGCCAGGTCTGCGGCATCCTGTTGGGATTGCCGCTGAACATGGACGGAAGTGCCGGGCCACGGGTGCAATCCACTCATGCTTTCGCGCGCAATCTGGCCAATCTGACCGATCTGCCGATCGGGTTCTGGGATGAACGACTGTCGACCGTTGCGGCAGAAAGAGCACTGCTGGAGGCGGATACGTCGCGAAAGCGTCGCAAAGAGGTGATTGATCAGGTGGCGGCGGGCTATATCTTGCAAGGCGCGCTGGACCGACTGGCGCATATCAGGCGCAGCGAAGGGCAAACCGGGTGAAGGACGAGGTCTGGACACGCGACGAGATCGAGTCGCCCTGCATCAAGCTTTGCGTTGTGCATCCCGAGGAGCGGCTTTGCGTCGGCTGCCTGCGGACCATCGAAGAAATCTCGGCCTGGTCGCGCCTGACGCATGAGGCGCGGGCGGCAATCATTGCAGACCTGCCCACCCGCGCGCCAAAGCTGGCCAAACGACGCGGCGGGCGGATGGGGCGTCTGGACCGCTGATTTGTTCCGGACAACGATCGGTAGCAGCTGATCAGGGTCGGGCCAGCCAATCGGCAACCGAGGCGAGTTGGGGCCTGAAGTAAGCGATCATCCGACCTTCCGGCGGAGCGTTGTCGCCCACCTCCCACGGAGCCACTCCGTGCAAAGTCTGCCGGTGCAGCAGCGTCGCCTCACCGACGCGAACGGGTAAAGTCACGCGTCGGCAGGTCGCAAACACCTCGCGCCGGGCAGCGGTGTAAGCCTCGGTCAGATCGACATCAGACCGTGTCTCTTGCGGGTGCCGCGACAGGGCTGCGCTCAGTGTGCGGCGCATGACATCGTGGCTGCCGTCCCAGACAACCAACGGCGATCCGGTGGCCTCATTCAGCGGCAGACCCAGAATCCAGCCGTGCGGTTCCCTGACCATCCGCGCGCGTTTGGGGCCGATGGCCAGAAGACCATCAAGATGTGCTGCGTCGCGGGCCCTGCGGTAGGTGAAAGCAGCGGGCGTTTCATCTGGCATGGGCTTGGGATAGCCGGGACGGATCACCGACAGCTGGCCTTTGTGCAGCGGTTCGGGCTGCAGTGGCAACGCGGGCCAAGGAAAAGAGGTGCCTTCAACCGCCCCGTCCGGCCCGTTTGGCAACGCATCCACGCCAACGAACCAAGTGCCGCCGCAGCGCCAAGGCTCGGGCGAAGCAGCCAGAACAGCAAGCGCGGCGCGCTTTGCGGCGACCACCCAGTCCGCGATGCGCGCATCAGGGCCCAGTCGTTCCCAGCCTTGTCCGCTTTGCGCGGTCACCAGCCCAGAACCTTGCGCAGCATGTTCAGCGCAACCACAATCAGAAACACCGCAAAAGCGCGCTTCAGGGGTTTGGGGTTCATCGCATGCGCCAGACGGACACCCAGCGGCGTCGTCAGCAAAGTTGTCCCGATCACGACCAGAAAGGCGGGAAGATTGACGGCTCCAACTGTCCAGGGCGGTGCGTCCGGAACCGACAGGAACAGAAACCCGATCACCGAAGGCACCGCGATCAGGACGCCGAAGCCGGATGCGGTCGCCACCGCCCGGTGAATAGGCATCCCGAAAAGCGTCATCAGCGGCACCCCGAAAGTACCGCCCCCGATCCCCATCAGGGCCGAAAGGAACCCGACTGCCCCGGCCAGAATCCCGCTGATCGGCTGGCGCGGCATCACATCTCCCAACCGCCAGTGATCCTTTCCAAGCAACATCCACAGCCCCGCAAGTCCTGCGAGCGCCCCGAACACCGCCTGAAGCGTCACCGAGGACAGGCGCGCGGCCACAAAGACGCCAATCCCCGCCGCGATCACCAGCATAGGACCCCACTGCCTGAGCACCTGCCAGTCCACAGCGCCTTTCCGGTGATGCGCGCCAACCGACCGCATCGATGTCACGATAATCGTACAAAGGGACGTTGCAATGCAGACCTGCATCAACTGATCCCCACCATATCCCAGATGGTTGAAAGCGAAGAAGAATGCCGGGACCAGAACGATTCCGCCGCCCACGCCCAGCAGACCACCCACAACGCCGGCAAAGGCACCGATTGCCAACAGAATGGCCAACATCGGAAGAAGAGCTGATAACTCGGGCATGTCTGCTCCTTTGGTGCCGGCGCAATGATCGGTCCGACAGAGCGACATAGCGCGCCGCCCGACGACGTACCAGTGGCGGCGGACTTGCGGGACCGGAACCGGGGTGGCGACCGCTTCAAGATCGGACTATGATCCGACGAGGGTTGCTTGCGGACCCTCTTGGATAGGGCAATCCGGCCCGTGCGACGGTCTGTTCATCAGAACATCATCAGAGGTTTGCATGTCTGACCGCCTTCTGCGCCCGGCGCTTGTGCTGGGACTTTTGTCCTGCATCGGACCTTTCGCCATCGACATGTATCTGCCGGCGATGCCCAATATCGGCAGCGATCTCGGGGCGTCGGTACAGGCGATGCAATCCACGATCACCGCCTATTTCATCGCCTTCGGGCTTGCCCAGTTGATCTATGGCCCCTGGGCCGACCGGTCTGGCCGCAAACCGCCGCTTTATGCCGGGATTGCGGTGTTTCTGGTCGGGTCGGTCGTCTGCACGTTTGCGCCGACCGTGGAGTGGCTTCAGGCCGGGCGGTTTGTACAGGGGATGGGAGGGGCGGCCATGATGGTGGTGCCCCGCGCCATCATCCGCGACCTCTACACCGGCCATGCCGCCACGCGACTGATGGCAGCGGTCATGCTGGTCATTTCGGTTTCCCCGATGCTGGCACCGCTGGTAGGATCGGGCCTGATGATGCTGTGGGGGTGGCGTGCGATCTTTGCGGCCCTGTTGATCGCGTCCCTTGTCAGTCTTGCCATTCTGATCCTGTTCCAGCCCGAGACACTTGCGCCCGCAGACCGCCGTCCGCTCAATCTGGCGGCAACCCGCATTGGAGTGGCGCGATTGCTGAGCGACCCACTTTTCATGGGGCTGACCTTTCTGGGTGGCTTCGGGATGGCAAGCTTTTTCGTCTTCATCGCCTCGGCCAGCTATGTCTACACCGACAGCTTTGGCCTGTCGCCCACCGGCTTTTCGCTGGCGTTCGCAATCAATGCGGTTGGATTTTTCGCTGCATCACAAGCTGCAGGTCCGCTTGGACAGCAATACGGATCGCACCGTGTCATGGCTTGGGCGTCAGCCGGGTTTGCCGCGACGTCGATCCTGTTGTTTGCGCTGGCACTGGCGGGGGGCGTGACATTGATCGTCTGCATCGCCGGGCTGTTTGTTGCCAATGCCTGCCTTGGCCTGATCATTCCGACAACCATGGTCATGGCGCTGGATGAACATGGTGACATCGCGGGCCTCGCCTCTTCGCTGGGCGGCACGCTGCAGATGTTGGCGGGGGGGTTGATGATCGCGGTGGCCGGCCCGTTCTTTGACGGCAGCGCCACGCCGATGTTGGGGGCAATTGCCGTATGTGGCGGCCTGGTATTGGCCCTGTCCCGGCTGGTGTCTTCGCGTCAGGCTGCGGCGGTATGAACTTCTTGCAGCGCCCGGTCGATCAGAGCCAGACCCGCGCCATCGCGGGATGCACCTTCTGACAGCACTCGCCGCCAGCCCCGCGCACCGGGCCGTCCTGCGAACAGGCCAAGCATATGCCGGGTAATCTGATGCAGACGTCCGCCCCGTGTCAGATGATCTGCGATATAGTCGCGCATAGCGTCAATGACGGCAAAGGAGTCAGGCTCGAAAGGGTCGCCCCACAAAGCATCCGCGCCGATCAGGACCGATCCGGGATCGTGATAGGCGGCCCGGCCCAGCATCACACCGTCAAGGCCCGCCGCAAGAAACCCGCGCGCCTGATCGAGCGTGCTGACCCCGCCATTGATACAGACGGTCAGTTCCGGAAATGCCTGCTTCATCCGGACGACCAGATCGTGGTCAAGTGGTGGGATCTCTCGGTTTTCCTTCGGGCTCAGGCCCTTCAGCCACGCCTTGCGGGCGTGGATGATGACATGGCGGACCCCGGCCCCGGCGATCGTCGCAAGAAACTCCGGCAGGACATCTTCCGCAACCTGATCGTCGACCCCGATCCGGCATTTGACCGTAACCGGCACATCAGCCTCGGCGATCATCGCGGCAACGCAGTCGGCGACCAAACCGGGCCGTTCCATCAGGACCGCACCGAAACATCCTGATTGCACCCGATCAGACGGACAACCGACGTTCAGATTGATCTCGTCATAGCCCCAAGGCCGTGCGATCCGGACCGCTGCCGCCAGTTCGCGCGGGTCTGATCCCCCAAGTTGCAGGGCCACGGGATGTTCTGTCGCGCTAAAATCCAGCAAGCGCTGCTTCGGCCCGTGGATCACGGCCAGGGCAGTCACCATTTCGGTATACAGCATCGCCCGTCGAGTCATCTGCCGGTGAAAGTACCGGCAATGACGGTCGGTCCAATCCATCATGGGTGCAATGGATAGCCTATGTGGTTGATATTCTGTCATTTTTTCTGTAGTCTCAAATCGTTAGGTCGCCCACTGGCCCGCCGTTCCTGTCCCCGATTTCGCCCCATTTCGCCACGCTACGGCGACGGATTGCACACGAAATGCCAACCATCGCAAAGCTTCCGTCCGGCTCGTGGCGCGCTCAGGTCCGCCGCAAGGGTCGCTATGTCAGCGAGACCTTCCTGCGGCGGGAAGATGCGCTCCGTTGGTCCCGTTTAGCCGAGCTGTCGGTGGACCGCAACGAAACGCCAATCAGTTCCCGGATCGGTCGGATCACGAAGTTCGGAGAGTTGGTGCGGCTTCACATCGAGGACATGACCGCAGTCGGGAGGCCGCCACGCCGGTCGAAGGCTGCGACTCTGGATATGCTGCAGCGCGAACTGGGTGCCATCAAGATATCAGCGCTTGACCGGGAACGGCTGATCCAGTTCGGAAGAGCCCGATCCGAGGCTGGCGCTGGGCCAGTGACGCTCGGGATCGACATCGGGACGATCGGCCTTGTATTGTCGCATGCGGCGGCTGTTCATGGTTTGCCTATCTCGACGGAACAGGTAAGTTTGGCGCGGATTGCGTTGAAGCGGCTGGGTCTCGTCGGCAAGGGCATGGAACGGGACCGCCGTCCGACCGAGGCCGAGGTTGAGGCCCTAATCGCCTTCTTCGAGGCGAACGAACGCCAGATCATCCCGATCGGCCGGATCATCCGCTTCGCGATTGCCACGACCATGCGTCTGGATGAAATTTGCCGGGTCGACTGGGCCGATGTAAACGAACGCGCCCGGATGCTGCTGATCCGCGACCGAAAGGACCCGCGCAACAAGCAGGGCAACGACCCGCGCATTCCGTTGTTTGGGCCGAGCGGGTACGATGGCTGGACTATCCTGGCGGAACAGGCACTCCACCTCGGCTCGGCCAAGGGACGGATCTTCCCCTACAACAGCCGGTCTGTCGGCACCGCGTTCCGACGCGGATGTCGTGCGTTGGGGATCGGTTCTGAATAGCCCTTAGATTTGTCGAGGCCTTGCTTGGTCATTTTGGAAGCAAGGAGAGATACACGCTGGGTAAGCGAGATCGGTTTACGGACGAGTTTAAGCGCGACGCGGTCGCCCAAGTTGTTGATCGGGGTTA
>JANOQT010000060.1:0-4160 GCA_031415015.1 Paracoccaceae bacterium | reverse complement strand
CCGGCAGAAGCGCGCCGAGCGCTTGAGCTATTTGATGGCAGCGCACTCGGCGCGCTTGCCACACCCGAAACCAACGACTATCAAACCCAAGGACTCTCGTTATGACTGAGGGACCACCGGGGGGCAGGTCATCTGGAATGCGTGCAGGTCGCGGCCTGCTACGGCTCACTCGCTATTCGGATGAAGATCCGGGCAATGATCGGTGATCGTGAACGGGGATGGCTCCGGCTCGATGCACTCGACGCTTTGGTCTTTGCGGATACGATCAAACCCGAGGTGCTGAAACCGTTCACGGCCGAGCGGATCATGAGGCTCGGCCCGGCGCCTGCGGCGTCGGCGACCGTGTTGGTTTGTGTCCATGCACAGATCGAAGTCGCCGTCGCGCTGTGCGAACGCATGGCGCATTCGAATGCTGATCGGTCACTTGCAGTTCTCGGTGCCTATTTCCTCCATGATCGCGACCCAGCCGCTGCCCGGATAATTCTCGAACTGCTCGCCGAGGGCCACCCGGCCCGTCAACTCTTCGCAGACGAAGACGAACCATTACCCGCATCGGTGCTGGACGGGCTTGGTGACATCAAGCGACAGCGATGGGTTCAGAAATGGCTGAGCAAGCGCATCGCCAAGGCGTGAGGACGTGTAACGGTCAAGCCGAGCATCCGCTTCCCGCCAGTCATGTGGTTTCATCCTGGTTCGCCACAGCGGGCTGTGTGAACGTCCAACTTACCGGTGTTGCTGCGGTTGCGGTGCCGCGGTGCCGTCAAGCCGCTCTCCGCCCTTCACGTCGCCACATGCGGACTGAGGCGGTGGGCCGTTGTTGCGCAGCTCATGTGCATGTCGGCTGTCGACTGGCACTTAGCCGATGCCGAAACTGGGACATGTGCGCTGATCTTATGGCGCAGAGCCCCGCCGATGGTGCGATCAAGCCTCGGCCACGAAGAGATCGGTCACCGCAAAACGGGTCACATCGATCAGACCTTTGTCCGAGATGCGCAGTTCCGGAATGACCAGCAGCGCCAGCAGGGAATGCTGCATGTAGGCGTTGTTCAGGGTGCACCCACAGTCGGCCATCGCCGCGACAAGGGCTTGCGCCTTGTCGGCCACCTCGCGCGCCGGGCGGTCGGACATGAGGCCAGCGATCGGCAACTCGACCAGCGCCAACTCCTGCCCGTCGCGCCAAAGGGTAACGCCGCCGCCGACCTCGGCGAGCCGGTTCGCGGCCAGTGCCATCTGCGCGCGGTCGGTGCCCACGACGATCATGTGGTGGCAGTCATGCGCCACGGTCGAGGCGATGGCCATGCGGCCGTGATAGCCAAAGCCCGAGACGAAGGCGTTGAACACCTTCCCCGTTGCCCGGTGGCGCTCGACCAAGGCTATCTGAGCGATGTCGCCCTGCGCCTCGACACGCCGGTCGGTGACGGCTAGATCGGCGGTTAGCTCGCGAGTCGGCGCATGATTTTCGACGATGCCGATTACGCGGGCGGTGACTTTCACTACCCCCACAGGGGCCGCAATGACGAAGTCATCGGCTGTTTTGGCACGACCCAGCTGCACCGTGGCGCGGGCATCCTGCGGCCAGTCGTAGTGCGGGCAGGCTACGCTCAAGCGCCCTGCCTCGGCCACAGATACACCGCGCGCAAAGACTCGGTTTATGGGCAGCGCGCGCAAGTCCGAGGTCATGATCAGATCGGCCCGCCGCCCCGGCGCAATCGACCCAAGCTCGCGCTCCAGCCCGAAATGGGTGGCTGTGTTGATTGTCGCCATCTGGATAGCAACCAGGGGATCACAGCCGCAGGCGATCGCGTGGCGGACCGCCCGGTTCATATGGCCCTCATGCACCAGTGTGCCGGAATGGCAATCATCCGTGCACAGGATGAAGTTGCGCGGATCGAGGCCCTTTTGCGTGATCGCGGTGATCTGGCTTTCGATGTCGTACCAGGCCGAGCCTAGCCGCAGCATCGAGCGCATGCCCTGCCGAACCCGGTCAATCGCATCGGATTCCCGCGTGCCCTCATGGTCGTCCGACGGTCCGCCCGCCACATAGGCGTGGAACGGAATGCCCCGGTCGCGACTGGCATAATGTCCGCCCACAACCTTGCCCGCCCGCATAGTGGCGGCAATTTCCTCCAGCATCTGTTGACTGCCGTTGATGACGCCGGGGTAGTTCATCATCTCGCCCAGCCCGATGATCCCGGGCCAGCGCATCGCTTCGGCCACGTCATCGGGGCCGATCTCGAACCCCGTGGTTTCCAGCCCCGGGGCCGAGGGCGCGCAGGACGGCATCTGGGTGAAGATGTTGATCGGCTGCAGCAGCGCCTCGTCATGCATCATCCGCACGCCGCGCAGGCCCAGCACATTGGCGATCTCATGCGGGTCGGTGAACATCGTTGTCGTGCCATGCGGGATGACGGCGGCCGCGAATTCCGCCGGGGTCAGCATGCCGGATTCAATATGCATGTGTCCGTCGCAAAGGCCGGGTATCAGGAACTGGCCGGTCGCATCCACCACCTCGGTCTGCGGCCCGATGCAATGTGAGGCATCCGGCCCGACATAGGCAAACCTGCCTTCGGCTATGGCAACCTGCCAGCCGGGCAGGACCTCGCGGCTTTGCACATTCACCAGCGTGCCGCCTTTGATGACCAGATCGGCGGCAGAGCGCCCGGCAGCCACAGCCACCAGCCGAGGGGCACAATCAGCCCAAGAAAGAAGAGGAGATTTTGTCATGGGGAATTGGAACCGATCCTCACCGGGGTTTCAAGGATCAACTGCACCAATCGGGCAGGTCGCGTTCCGGCACTTGCGGGGCACTGGGCCGATGAAGGGGGGGCTGCGGAACGGGGGGATATCTTAAGAGGGCGAAGCCCGTAGCGTTTTTTTTCAGCGTCTGGGGGCAACAGAAGGGGACAACTTCTGGCGGCGCAGGTTGCGCTTTGGGTGAGCATACGACGGTTCTTTTGGAGTGCACCCACCTCACCTCTACGGAGCGGTCGGTACCGGCCCAATTGGGGACGCTCAGCTTTCAGCCAAGCAGTCCAGACTTGCCTCCGCCTCTGGGGGGCCTTGGTTCCACCGCCGATCAGTGCCTATGCGGGGGGCGGAAGCGCGACAAGTCTCTAGTGTCGAACAATTTTTTTGGGTTTCCACCTTGGGTTTCCACTTTGGGTTTCCAGTTGCCATTGGCCAGTTTTGGATAACGTTGCCCCCAAGTTATATTCAGCTTGAGCAATCGCCGCCTGCGGCACGGGCTTGGTCGCCGTCGCCCTGGCCTTCCCTGCAGCCGTCTCCGCGCCCATCTGCTTGGCATGCTGGACCCGCTGCCTAGCTGGATCGGTCTGGGCAGCCCATTCGGAATTGACCCGCTACGGATTTCCTCGACGATCCGGATCTTCTCATCATCCGTCGACCGACGACGGTGACGCGTATCGGAAACTGAACTGCCCCGGGTTTACCGGAGGGTGGTTTGTTCAACGACTAAGCGACCATATCGAGTGAGTTCAGGTTTGCATAGAACGCCTCCTCTGCTTCTGCGGGCGGGATGTATCCGATGGGGCCAAGCAGGCGGCGGTTGTTATACCAATCCACCCATTTGAGGGTTTCCCATTCGACTTCGCGCATCGATTTCCAGGGGCCGATCTGGTTGATGACCTCGGTTTTGAACAGGCCGATGACACATTCGGCCAGGGCATTGTAATAGGCGTCACCGACGGTGCCGACTGAAAGGTCGATTTCTGCTTCGGCCAGGCGCTCGGTATACTTGATCGACAGGTATTGTGATCCTCGGTCAGAATGATGGGCCAAGCTCTCGTTATCAGGCGTCTTTCTTTGCCAGATCGCCTGATCCAGCGCATCAAGCACGAACTGGGTTTTCATCGATGTCGAGGCGCGCCACCCCACAATCCGTCGGGCAAACACATCGATCACGAAGGCCACATAGACTGTTCCCGACCATGTGGGCACGTAGGTAAAATCTGAAACCCAAAGTTTGTTCGGCCGATCCGCCATGAACAGGCGGTTCACCTTGTCGTCCGGGCACGGTAGAGAGGTGTCCGGGTTGGTCGTGATGACCTTTTTGCCCCAAACAACCCCTCTGATGCCCAGGCGGCGCATCAACCGTTCCACGGTGCAGCGAGCGGCGTCTTCACCCTGCCGTCGCAGGACAT
>JANOQT010000059.1:0-11261 GCA_031415015.1 Paracoccaceae bacterium | reverse complement strand
ACGTCAAGCCCGACCCGATCCGCCGCGTCAGCCAGGTCGGCCATGTCGCGCACCGCGCCGCGCGCCGCACCGGCCAGTCCACTCAAGGCTCCGATACCAAGGCCGATGCCGAATGCCCCGGCCAGCTTGCCAACGCCGGTTGTGATACTGGCAAGGCTCATGTTGATCCGGGCCGAGGCCAGCGCCATGTCGCGCTCCATCTGCCGCGTGGCGCTTTGCGACCCGCGCCGCAGTCCATGATAGGTGGACGTGCCGCGCCGTTCGGCTTGCATCATGCGCCTTTCAAACTCGGCGATGCGGGCTTCCAGCATCACGATCAGGCGTTCGTCAACTTCACTCATTTTACGCCCTCATGCCGTATACATGTCATCGTCAAACCAGCTTGCGTTGGTCACGAACCGCTCGCCGCCCGCCGCCGCGCGCGCCACCGCCATCGCCGCCGCCACCGCGCCGTCAATCTTGTTTCCCGATTTGCCCTTGTGGAACATGCGGTTGCCGGAACGGTCGGTTTCAATCTGCACGTTCTCAAAGTTCCAGCGCAGCACCGGGTGCCCGCCGTGGTGAAACTGGCCGGACAGGATCACCCGTTCTAGTTCCTTCACTGCCGGGGCCATGCTGACCCAGCCTTGCCGGAACTCCGCCACCGGCAACCCATCTTCGGAAAGTCGCGCCATCATCCACCGCCCAAAGGTCGGATCGAACGCCAGCTCCTGCACGTTGAACTTTGCGCACAGTTCGCGAAGGTGATCCTCCACCCTTTGCAGATCGACCGTGTTGCCGGGTGTCGGGATGATGAAGCTGTCTTCAGCCCAGCTCACATAGTCCACGCCGTGCTTGTCACCCCGCGCCCGGAGGGTGTCCTCCGGGCAAAAGAACCAAGCCCACACCTTGTAGCCGTCGCCGTCGCGCCACGCGGCGACAACCGCCGTCAGGTCATCGTTCTTCGACAGATCAACGCCAATCCAAGCTGGGGCCTGCGACAGCTCAAGGTCTTCAAGATCAACCTCCCAATCGCCCCGGTCATAGACGTGCATTTCCACAAAGGGCGAAGTGCTGGCATCCATCCATTTGTTCAGGTTGTATTGCAGGAACCCGTCCCGGTCCAAAGGCGAGTGTTCGGCCTTTTTCGCCTTGTCGCGGAAGCCGACGATATCGGGATAACCATGCGCCATGCCCGGATTGACCCCCGCCCAAAGCGCCTCGTCGCGCCAGTCGTCTTCCGGCTCCGCCATGAAGATCACGGGCAGGGTGGCCGGATCATTGATCAGACCCTTCTGAACCTTGATCGCGTAGTCCACTGTCTGCCATGCAAGGTTTTCCTGCCCCCGGCCCGAAGTGCTGGCGATGATCATCATCGTGCCGGGAACCTTGACCAGCGCGCTGTCCAAGGCATCCCATTGCGCACGGCCCGACCGGCCTTCCCATGCGTGCAGCTCATCGGCAAGGATCAGGTTTGGCGTCTTGCCGTGCAGGGTCTTGCCGTCCGCTGCCACCGCGATGTAGCGCGCCCGGATATCGGGGTAAGCTATGCTGGAAATGTACTCACGAATTGTCAGCCGTTTGCGCAGCCGGGGATCATGCTCGATGATCATGACCGTCTCCAGAAACATTTCCATAGCCTGCTCATGGGCGGACGCCGCCGAAACGATCAGGCCACCGGGTAGCCGTTCCGGCCCCATGAGGTGCAACAGCGACAGGCCCGCGCAAAGAGAGGTCTTCCGGTTTCCGCGAGGCAACAGCAGAACAACGCGCCGCACGATCCGGGTGCCATCCTCATGGCGCGGCCCATAGATTGCCCGCACGATGGCCTCCTGCCACGGGTCAAGCTGGAACGGGTGACCGGGTGCCGGGTTCTTCGGGTGGCGCAACATGCGCAGGAACTTCACCGCACGTTCGCCATAGCCCAGCGGATCGGGGATTTCTTCGGGGTGATCAAGCCAGGACGGTCGCAGCATTATGAACTCCACCCGAACAGATCATCGTCGCCGTCATCACCATCGACCGTAGGACGCGACCGCGACACCGGGGTGCAGCCCAGCTCCGCCGCAAGCAGGCGGGCGCGGGTGACGGCATCGGACTGGATGGACACAGCCGGGTTCTTCTTGATGCCGATCAGGCGCGAGTTGCCTTCCTTGTCCATGGCGTAGACTTCCTGCACCGCGCCAAGCTTCTGGATTTTCTGCTCCATTTCGCGGGCCATGCCAATCGCCATGCAGTAGTTCTCAACGGAACCAAGATCGGCGGTTGTGAGGATTTTCCGCTGCGCAAGGATGGGCACAATCCGATCCCATTCGTCGCGGGCGTCCTTGGCCAGCCATGCGGGCGCGGGTGCATTTTCCAGCCCGTCACGCTCGATCTTGATATGCGGCTTGGTGCCCCTCATGCTGCGCCCTCAGTGAAGCTTTCGCAATGCAGCTCAAGCCATTGCCGCCGCCCGACTTCAACCAGTCCGAGGATGCGGTAGGCCTTGGCCCGGAACAGCACCCGATCCGCCGTTGTGCATGCGACCCGGTTGCGCACCTTGAAAATCGTCATGAGCTGATCATCGGCCCCGCGCGCCTCAAGCGCCGCCTCGCCTTTCAGCTCCACCAGTTCCGCGCGCAACAGGGCAACCTGATCCCACGTCGCGGCCACGGTGCCGAAGGCGTTGACCGCCCCTGCGTTCAACCGCTGTACCGATATCGTGTTGATCAGCTTGCCCGCGCTCACGGCTGCACCCCATGCACAAGCACTTCCACCATCATGACGCCGTGGCTCAGATCGCCGGACGGGTCGCGCAGGTAGCGGACCCGCGCCACCTTGCAGTCAACACATGTGAAGGCCGCGTCTGGCATCGCCAGCCGGTGCGCGAACAGGGCCTTGTGAACCGCCCCGGCCATCGCCTTGACGCCCTCGAAAGACCGCTCGGCCTTCCACAGATGCAGGGTATGGGTGACCGAGGTGAGCAAGCGCCCCACACTTCCACCCGGCTCCATGCCGTCACTTTCGCCAACGATGATGGATGGCAGGGGTGCGGGCCGCTCGTGCCGGTCAAGGATTGCCGATGCAGGCACCAAGGCAAGCACCTCTGCCGACCCGATCAGCCGGGTTCGGATGGCAATTTGCGTGGCTACATCGGCCATCATCTTGCGGTCCTCACGGCCTTACCGACAGCGCGCTTGATCTTCGCCAGCGCGCGCGCTCTGGACAGCCTGAACCCCGGCCAGAAAAACGGTTGTGCAGGACTGTGCGACGTGCCGAATTCCACCAGATGCGGATAGCGCACGTCGGTGTTCCCGACCGTCACGGCGGCGGCGAGAGGCCCGACAATATTCGACCCGCCCGGCTGTGAGTATGGCGGCGTTGCCTCGCCGGGCGCGGTCACCTCTATTGACGCCTTGAGGTCGCCATCATCGACCGGCGCGAGGCTCCTGATTGTGTCCGCAATATCCTCCGCAGCCCCAATGAGGCCCAGCCTGACGTCCTCACGGACGGCAAGCGGGATTGCCCGCATCCGCCGCTGGAAAGAGGAAATCCCGCCATCGCCCATCAGAACGTATACTCCCGGTATTCGCGCACGATGTTTGCCACCCCAAAGGGCAGCTCGTTCAGGCTTCCGCCCGCCGCCTCTCGGTACTCGAACCACAGTGCCGCCAGCATCTGGACCGCCTGCTTCAGATCGGCGGGCACGGCGGGCTGACCCAAGCCGCCAAAGGTCGCAGCCATAGTGAACCCCAGCAGCCGCTCAATGTGCGCCTGCGCCGCGTCGATCATGCCCGTGATCATCGCGTTGTCTGCCGTGCCGAGGTCATCGGTAAACGACAGGTAGTCCCGCATTTCCGTTAACGTGATGATTGCCATACCGAAAAACCCTATTTCCCGCAAATATCGCGCGCGCCACCCCGCGCCGGTCCCCGAGGTGGGGGGAAAGTTGAAGACCACCCCCCCCCCACCTGCCTTACGTCGCCGAAGCGTTCACGCGGACGATGTTGCTGTTGAGCTGAACGCCGTAAACCAGCTTGCCGACGCCGTTGCCGTCACTACCATCGGACAGCTTCATCACCTTGCCGATGAACATGCGGCGGCTGTTCTTGGGTGCCGCACCGGCTGTGGGCTTGTCGGCCCACTCAATCTCAAAGGCCAAGTCCTGCTCACCTTCGAACGCGGCCCTGACAGCGAGCTGCCCTGCGTCGGCATAGTCATGCCCATGCGTGAACTCTAGCATCCCACCCTTGCGCGCGCCTTTCAGCACCCGAACCGTGCCATCGGTGATGTTCTCGAAGGCCTGCTCGGCAAACTCTTCGCTCACGGATGAGATAGCTTCCGGCTCCTTCACTTCGACTTTGGCTGCCAAGGCCGTGGTAAAGTCACCAGCCACCCAAGGCCCGCTCTTCATGGCAACGGCGGCACCGATACTGATCTTCGATCCCTTCATGCTGTAGATAGCCATAGCTCTAGTCCTTTCTTGTGCGGCGCTCTGCCCGCTGTTTAGCCCCGTTGTGGCAGGGGCCGCAGAGGGCCTGCCAGTTCGCCTTGTCCCAGAAAAGCGTGGTATCGCCCTTGTGCGGCTTGATGTGATCAACCACCGAAGGCGGCTTGCCGCACATCCGGCATCTGGGGTGATCCTTCAGCCATGCGGCCTTTGCCCGATCCCAGTTGCCGTTGTAGCCGCGCCCGGAAGAGGAAGGGCGCTTAGCATCAAAGCGCGCCTTCCGTTCTGCATCTGACTTCGCATAGCAGGCGCAACGGCACCCGAAGGAAACCAGCTCACCGCAACGGCATATCCGAGGCGGCTTTGTCGGCATTACGCCACCGGACGCGACAGAGGCCGCAGGATGGCCACAGCCGCCGCAAACATGGACGTGCCGCCTGTCTTGGTCAGGACAACCCGGATGAAGCGCAGCTTGCCAAGATAGCCAAGGCGGTAGGTCGATGCGGCCAGCAAGGTTGCCGGGGCATCGCCCTGTGCCCACTTCGCGGCCACGTCTGCCCAAGTGACGCCATCGGCGCTTTCCTGAAGCTTGGCCCCGAAGGCACCTGCCGCCGTGATCACGCCCGTGGTGACGGCGATGAACACCCCAGCGCATTCGCGGGTATCGACAGTCAGGCCGTTCACGGTTGCCGCCTGATCGGCGGGGGCAAGGGCCATCACCTCTGTCAGGCCGGAATATAGGTCTCTCATCGCATCGCCTCCTTACACGGCCATTTTGAGTTTTTTGAACTTCGCAGGCATGATCACCTTGCCCCCGACGCGACGGCCTGCGTGGTAGCGGGTCTGCTTGTTTGTTGCGCGGCTGTAGGGGTCCACCAGCATCGACAGCGCCATCCGGTCAAGGATGCGGTAGCCGCTGAAATCGCCGTAAAGGATGGGATAGGCGTTCGCCGCCACATCCGGCATGTCGATGATTTCAACCACAGGTCGGCCAAGGATGGTTTCAGGCTGACCCGCCTGAAACGACGGCTGCCAGAGGTAGTTGTTCTGGCCGTCTTTCAGGTTGCGGATCAGGCCCAGCGTGGTGCCGTTCATCACCCACACGCCCGCGTTGCGGTAGCTTGGCGTGTGGGAATACAGGAAGGTGATCAGTGCGTTCGGCTGGATCACCGTCGTGCTGCCCATGTTCATCTCTGCAATCAGGCTGTTGGTCATGAAGCCTTCCGGCTGAACGATGCCGTTGCCGTTTGCAAAGGCCATGGTCTCCTTCTTTTCGAAATCCTCCACCAGGGCGGCGCGCACCTCGCCTTCAACCTCTGCCGCATCCTGCAACAGCATGTTCGAGATATCGACAAAGGTGCTCAGACCCTTGGTGACCACCTCAAGCTGCCCGAAGATGTTGTTCGTGGTGGTTTCGGTTTCATCGTCCAGTTCATCATCCCACGTCGCGTTGCCCATCGGCTTGCGGGTCGGATAGATCACCGAAGGCGCGCCGGTGCCCCGAATGGAGGCGATGGCGCGGATAGGCGAGATTTCCACGATATCGCGCAGGATTTCAGCGGACAGTTCAGGCGGTGCCAGATAGCCGCCGTTCGGATCGGAAGACAGGGTAAGCGCCTTGGCTTCCGTCTCACTGATCAGGTTGCCGCGTTGCAGATAGGCCGTAAAGGCCTTGCGCGCCAAGGTCGGTTCCTTGACATCCAGCACAGGTCCACCGCCCCGGTTGGCCTTGGTTTCCGCCGCCGTCAGCCGATCTGTCACAGGCTTAATCGCCGCCTCGATCAGCGCTGGCAGGGCGGCTTTCGTCTCCGCAACTGCCGCCTCACGCTCCGCCAATAGAAGCGCCTCAAGTTCTTCTTTTGTCATGTCCTGCCCTTTCGCAGTTTTTGCCGAAGTGATCCGTGCGCCGGGATGCATGGGCACCGCGACGATAGAGATTTCCAAAAGATCAACCGTGATCAGGTCGCGCCCGCCACCCTTGCGAGGGGCCGATTTGCGCGCCACGTAGCCGATGGAAAGGCCGGTCATTGCACCCGCCTTGATCAGCGCCCGAACCTCGCCCGCGCGCTGCACCTGATCGACAAGCAGACGCCCTTTAACCGTCAGACCGTCCGGCCCTTCGGCAAGCTCTTCCCAGACGCCCACCACGTCGGCCTGATCGTGACTGGCCAGCATCGGCAACGGGGCGCGTGCCCCCTTGAACGCGCCCTTGATCACGATATCGCCCGACAGGTCAGGCGTGCCAAAGACCGAGGCCAGCCCGGTGATCAACCCGGCATCGTCAACCGTGTAGGTGGCCTTAAGCTCGATCCGGTCCATCACACGGCCCCCGGCGTGGCAAAGTTGCGCCGGTCAGCGGCAAAGGCATCGACTTGGATTTGTACCCACTTCGCCGCCCGTAGCAGTCGCAGGGTGTTTTCAAAGGTGAAGGGCACCGGCTTGCCGTCTTCCGACACCTCCCACGCCCTGACGCAGCGGGCGAGGTTGCGCATCCGGGCAATCTCGCGGTTCTCAGCCGTCACCCGCCCATCCATGTCCATCGCGTCGGCAAGGTCATCGGCCAGCCGCAGAGCGGCGTTGGCTTGGGTGGCGCTGTCCGGCCCGGCCATCAACAGGCGGATGCCGGTCACCTTGCCGGTCCAAGGGTCGGCCAGCTCAAGCCATGCGCCCCGGTCCTGATCTTCCGCATTGCCGGTGATTTCATTCAGCTGCATCGGGTTCCTCGTTTGCCGGGGCCGCGTCTGCCGCCCCTTGGATGTTCGGATTGATGAACTCATCGCCGCCCGGATAGGCGGGCAGGCCCAGCCATGCGCGGCCCTCGTTCGGGTTCAGCGACCGCGAGGCGATAAGCGAATTGATCACGGTGGCGCGGGTGGACAGGTCAACCCGGCTCAGGTCATCGCGGTCAAAACGCAAGGTCAGCCGCCGTGCGTCATCGCCGAACAGGGCACGGTTGAACGCGCCTTCCGCCGCCCGCAACCACGGTTCAAGGCAGTAGGACAGGAACTCCTTGCCCATCTGTTCGGTGTTGCCCCATGTGGCGCGGTCCATGTCGAACAGCATCGAAGGCGGCACCCGGAAGTGGCGGGCAATCTCGCCAATCTGGAACTTGCGGTTTTCAAGGAACTGCGCATCGGTGGAGGTGAAAGCGAAGGGCTTGAACTCGGCCCCATCGTACAGGATGGCCGTTGCCCCCGCCGTTCCGTCCGCCTCGTGCGTGGCCTTCCATGCCAGCCGGGCCTTTTTGACGCTTTCCTCGCCCATTCCCTTCGGGAACATGAGGGCACCCGATGGCCGCGCGCCCTTGCCAAACAACTGCACCGCGTGACGCTCAAGGGCGAAGCTGACGGCGATGGCATCCCGCGCCATGGACAGCGGCGATTTGCCGAAGGGGCTGCGCAGGTGGATCATGTCGGGTCCGGGCAGCGGGATGTTGTCGCGGCGGTAGTGCGGCTCACCTGTGCGCTGATCGTAATCGACAGTCACCACCCCGGTGCGGTAGCGGATCAGCTCACGCGCCTCGCCGCCCACGCGGTTGACCCAGATCAGGCCACCCCGGTCATCGGTCAGGGCGTCAATCACCAGATCGCGGATCAGCTCAAAGCCCGAAGTCCAGTCATTGGCCGCGCCTCGCAACAGGGCGAGGGCCGGGTGATCTTGCACCGCAGTTTCGGTGCCGTCCGCCGCAACCTCTTTGACCGACAGGTCCAGCGTGGCGACGGCCTCCGAGATCAGCCTGACTGCAGAGGCGACGGCGGGCACCCGCAGGGCATCCGCCGCCGAAACGGTCAGGCCGGACGATCCCGGCATGAGGCCGAACAGCGAGTAAAGGTCCGGCGACGGGTCGGCCAGACCCTTCACCGAGGGTCTGAACAGGCGGGAAATGAGACCGGGCTTTTTCATGTCCGATGATTGGCCGAACACAAGGGGTAGTGCCTAGCCCCTTAAACCGGACAAAATAGGACAAAACCGGACAGAACCGGACAGAACCGGACACGATCATGCCGCCCGCGCCCGCCGATCCGTCCACTGCCGAAGGTCGTCGGGATGTGCGAACCACCGCCCGCCAAGCCGATGCACCGGCATTTGCAACCCGGCATCTGACAGCCACCGCCTCACCGTCCGATCCGTCACCCCAAGGTGATCCGCAATCGCCTTCACCCCGTAAAGCCACGCCCCTGCCTGCCCGTCGTTTTTCATTTTTGTGCCCCGATTTGTTTCAAGCTTTGCTTCTCAGCCACTTTGCGAAGGCCAGCGCGACCCCGGTTGACGTGGTGTCGCTCGCCGAAGGTGGAAAGCGCCAAGGCATGTCCCACCCTTCCAGCATCCCGACGACCTGAACCCGCCCGATGCGATCCAAGTCCGGGAAGCCGTTGTCGGCAAGCCATCGGTTCCAATCCGTTTCGGCACCCGTGCCGCGCTGGACGATCTGCGACAGATGCGTGGGTCTAGCCCCACCGGTCACATAGATGCGGGTCGCCCCGCGCGGTGCGCCCTTTTGGTTCATATGTGGTTTATCCTTATAGGGGGTGCAGGGGGGGATGCACGATTTGGCACCTGTTGATGCAGAATTTGGCACCTGTTCAGGTGTCAGATTTGGCACCTGTTGCGGCCAGCGAAACGCATAGGCCGCAGCCCTGCCCGGCGCGTTGCCGCCCGAAGTGTCGATCCATCCGGCTTGCTTAAGATCGGCCAGCGCCCGCATGACGGTGCGCTTGGGTGAGCCAATCGCCGCCATCAATGACGGCAAGCCCGGCCTGCACTCAGCGGTTTCATTGTTCGCAAAGCCTTGGGCCAAGGCCACGGCTATGAGCTTGGCAGCGTGATTGAGATCGGGCGCGGCCATGACCGCACCGATCCAAACCCACCGTTCCTTCGCCCATCCGCCCGGCCTCTGGCCATGCAGTTGAACGACTTTAGCCATGAGTTACCCGCGTATCAGGTTCACCCTTGGTTCGGTCTTTGTCTTGATAGGGGTAAAGGGTGTAAGCGCTTGTCGCAGCGGGCGGATTGACCGCCTTTGCAATCCGCTGCGTAACCTCTCCGCCAACCCGCCGCGATGAGTGGGGTGGGGATAGCGGATCGTTTGGCCCACCGCAAGAGGGGCTGGCTGGCCGCGCGTTTCGGGATTGACCGTAAGCCGGGCTTGGCGGTCAAATGGGATGGCAGATCGGAGGGTTCAATGCGGCTGAAGCACAGGTTCTGGGCGGACTACACGGCGCGGGAGTTTGCTGCTTTGGATCGGGGTCAGGTGATCGCCGTCCTGCCGGTGGGTGCGGTGGAACAGCACGGGCCGCATCTGCCACTGTCGGTGGACCGGGATATTCTGAACGGGGTCATTGCGGCGGCGGTGCCTTTGATCCCCGACGATTGCCCGGCGTTGTTTCTGCCGACCTGTGCGGTGGGCAAGTCCAACGAGCATTCCGCCTGGCCCGGCACGCTGACCCTTTCGGCGGCGACGCTGATCGCGATGTGGAGCGAGATCGGCGATTCGGTGGCGGCGGCGGGGGTGCGCAAGCTGGTTCTGTTGAATTCTCACGGTGGGCAAATCGCCCCCATGGATATCGTGGCGCGCGATTTGCGGGTGAAGCATGGGATGCTGACGGTGGCAGCGAACTGGTTCGGGATGGGTCTGCCGGACGGGTTGATTTCGGCGCAGGAGGATCGGTTTGGTATTCATGCGGGGGAGGTGGAAACCTCGATGATGCTGGCGCTGCAACCTGGCCTGGTGGACATGCCGCAGGCGCGCGACTTTCCGGCCCGGCAGGCAGAGTTGACCGGGCTCTTGGGCCTGTCACCGGCAGGCAAGCTGGGCTGGCAGATGCAGGATCTGAACGCGGCGGGGGCTTGCGGGAACGCGGCGGCGGCGACGGTCGCGAAGGGCGAGGCGCTGGTGGATCATGCCGCGCGGCAGTTGGTGGCGTTGTTGGGCGAGGTGCATCGGTTGCCGGAGGATTGGCTGGCGACGAAGGCTGATCCGGATGGGTTTCGCTAGGAAGGGGGCAGATGGGCAATATTGCCCATCCTACGTACGGGCGTCGCCCGTATTCTTGATAAATAATTATACAGTATGTTTTTCACCGAAAGGAAATTGCCATGACTGCATTGCTTAAATCGCCACTCGACCTGCCCTCTCGCGGGGTGGTTTTGACCCAGGCCGCGCTGACAGCTGCCGACCGGCTTGGCCTGACTGCGCGGGCGCTGGCGCGAATTGTCGGGCTGTCCGAACCCACCGTGTCGCGGATGAAGCGCGGCGGTCTGGGGCAGGCGGAGGGAACGAAGCCCTATGAAGCTGGCGGCTTTGCTGGTGCGCGTTTTCCGGTCGCTGGATGCTGTCAAGGGCGGGGATGAGCGGGGCGCGCAGGCCTCGATGCAGGTAGAAAATCTTGCGCTGGGCGGGCTGCCTCTGGCAATGATGCTTTCGGTGCAGAGGCTGTGCGACGTCGTCACCGATCCGGGTGCCCGCCGCGTTAAAGTCTGAGGGGCGGCCGTTCCGTGGCAAGGCGTGGCGGCTGGTCAAGGCGTAGCACCGGGTCTCAACGTTGAAACTGGTCGACAGTCTGGCCGGACCAGCGGTGCTGGATGAGATACTGGAAGCGAGGAAGCCGCAGGTGCCGGACGTCTGCTGCGGGCTGCATTGCCTTTTGGCGACACCCGCCCGCTGGCGCACCACGATCTGGTCTTGTCTCGTATTCGTGTCGCTCCAAAGGGCTGTGTTGCACAAATTGGCTTACGGTCGGACTGCCCCTTGTCCCGGACAGGTCTATCCCACGACCTTCGTGACGGGAATGCCAAGCGCTGTGAGGCTGTTCAGGACGGCAACACGAACCTGGAACTCCGCTACTTGACG
>JANOQT010000058.1:0-49289 GCA_031415015.1 Paracoccaceae bacterium | reverse complement strand
GACACGACCCGCGATCAGTTGGGCGTGATCGAGGCGGCGCGGATGACCCCAGAGGGCTTGCTGGTGGTCATCCGCTTTCGGGAGAGCACCCCGGCGCAAGCCGTAATGACCGACGTGGCCAACGGCACCCTGCGCGGGCTGTCGATTGGCTACACGATTGAACAGACCCGCGAAGCCAAAGACGGCACCAAGCGGGTTCGCACCGCAACGAAATGGACGCCGATTGAGGTGTCCATTGTCCCCGTTCCCGCCGATCTCGGCGCACATTTCAGAAATGGAGTCATCATGCCGACCACCGAACTTGAAGTGCAGGTGCAAACCCGCGCTGAAATGAACACCGAAATTCGCAGCATCGCCGAACTGGCGGGGCTGGACCGGGCTTGGACCGACGCGCAGATCGACGCAGAGGCGACGCCGGAATCAGCCCGCGAACTGGCCTTTACCGCGATGGCGCAGCGTCAGGCGCAGACCCGCACTCGCACCACGGCGCAGATCACCTTCGACCACAACGACCCCGCCGTGTTCACCGCCCGCATGGGCGAGGCGATCCACGCCCGGATGAACCCGGCGCATGAACTGTCCGCCCCGGCGCGCCAGTATGCGAACATGCGCCTGCCCGACGTGGTGCGGGAAGTGTCCAAGCGACACGGCATTGCGGTGCAAGGGCTATCTGACAGTCAGGTGTTCACCCGCGCGGGCAGCATGGTCACGGGTGATCTGGCGGGCATCCTTGGCGATAGCGCCGGGCGCAGCCTGCGCACCGCCTATGACGCCGCCCCGTCCGGTCTGCGCCCCGCTGCGCGCCAGACGCAGTATCCGAACTTCAAAGTGCAGACCAAGTATATGCTTGGCGATGCCCCGGCTTTGAAAAAGGTGCTGGAAGGCGGTGAATATCCGCTTGGTTCGGTTGCCGAATCCGCCAACACCAACACGCTTTCAACCTTCGGTTCGATCATCCCCTACACCCGGCAAATGTGGATCAACGACGATCTGGGCGCGCTGGCAGACTTTTCCCGGCGCATGGGCATCGCGTCGCGCGAATTCGAAAACGCGCAGCTTGTCACTTCCCTGACCAGCAACCCGATCTTGGCCGATGGTCTGGCGGTGTTCGTGGCTGGCCACGGCAACCTTGACGCCGCGTCCGCCCCAAGCGTCACCAGCTTGAATGCCGGGCGGGTTCGGATGCGCAAACAGACTTCGGCGAACGGGATGCCGATCAATGCCGCGCCGCGCTATCTGATCGTGCCGCCCGAATACGAAACCATCGGGGAACAACTGCTGACCACGCTGGCAGCAACCGCCGTGGCTGATGTGAACCCCTTCGCCAAGTTGTCGCTTCTGGTGGAACCCCGCCTGACCAACGCGACACAATGGTATCTGGCGGCAGACCCGGCGAACATCGACGGTCTGGAATACGCCTATCTTGAAGGCGCGCCCGGCCCGCAGGTGGAAACGACCGTCGCCTTTGAGGTGGACGCCATGATGATCAAGGTCCGCTTGGACTTCGGCGCAGCATGGATCGACCATCGCGGTTGGTATCGGAACGGATAATGGCAATCGACCCGACCGAACTGGAAACCCTGCGCGACGCCCTTATCCGGGCGCGCGCAAGCGCAACACGAGTCGTCATGATGGACGGCAAGCGGGTTGAATATGGCAGCGACGCCGAAATGGCGAACGCCTTGGCCGATCTAGAAACCCGCATCCGCCGCGCCTCTGCCCCCCGGCCCGGCAGCATTAACTTTGCCACGTCGAAGGGTATGTGAGGGGGCAGGATCGACAAGAGGCGCAGCCGGGCAACCGTTCGGCTGCGCCCCACCAACCAAGACAGATGGGCGGTTGCCCAATCGTTTTGGGAGTTTTCCCACTTGCAAGGTGACGCCATTCACGCTACGTTGTGAGAAATTCCAAAAAGGTGAATCCGGTGAGCCTCACGGACGAAATCACAGATGCGATTGCCAAAGCAACGGGGCTTCCCTTCAAGGAAGTGTATGAATACTTGCGCCGTATCCGGGAGAACGATCAGTTTCCCAAACTTCCGCGCGCCAAGGAACTTCCCGCGATCAGTGACATTGCCCTTGCGAACCTGCTGATTGCATTGTTGAGCGGACTTCCGCCCCAGAAGGCGCACGTCGCCGTTCTTCGGTTGGCCGACGCTTCGGTGTCCTATGGTGACCACAAGCACATTGAGCAAAGCAGGGCGGCATTTGAGGCACTTGGCGCGCCGTTGACCGCGTTTCTGGACCGGGAACATACCTTCACAGAAGCCCTTGCTGCGCTGATCGGGATGGCGCGCAAAGGCCCGTCGGTGTTTGAGGAAACCTTCATGCACACGTCGGTTAGCATCGACCAGCGCCGCTTCAGTGGCGAGGTTTGCTTTTACGTCGATCCCCTAATGCCGACGGGAAGGCCCGATCTTGATATGAGCGTTGAATACACTTCGCCCGAAGAATTCTTCCGTGGCGATCTGCAAATCCATGCGCGGCTGACCGCTTCGACTATCGCGGCCATTGCCCGTGCCGCAGACAGGGCAACGCCCTGATGGCAAACCGCCGCGCTGCTTTTGTTCAATCCGATGTGACGAAGGTGCTAAAAGCCTTCAAGGACGCGGGCTTGCCCACGCCCCAGATCGTGATTGAACCGCAGCGCATCACGGTGTCACCGATGATCGACGCGACCGCAAGAACCGACCCGAACCCTTGGGATCAGTGATGAAACAGAAGCGCCAGTTTCCCGGAGCATCGCCCTATGCAGACCGCCACGGGCAACGCCGTTGGCGGTATCGGAAGGGCGGGTTTTCGCGTGAATTGGGCACCGACTACGGATCGGCCGAGTTTGTTCAACGCTATGAATCGGCATTGGTGGAGCATCGCACTGGCAAGAAACTTGGGGCAGGGGTTGCAAAAAGCATCCCCGGTTCGGTGAATGATCTGGTTGCGTCATGGTATCAGTCGCCAGAATGGAGCGGCTTGGCGGACCTGACAAAGAAAACCTATCGCGGGCTTGTGGAACCGTTCCGGCAAAAGCATGGCGACAAACCTGTTAACCGCCTTGAGCGGCGGCATGTCATGGGGTTCCTTGCCGAGAAATCGGAAACCCCGTCCGCCGCAAACAATCTGCGCAAGCGGTTGGGGCAGTTGCTGGACCATGCGATTGCGTTGGACTGGATCAAGGCGAATCCTGCGCGGTTGACCAAGGCTTACAAGATCACAGGTGATGGCTTCCACGCTTGGGATGAAGGCGAGATAGCGCAGTTTTTCAAGGTGCATGAGCCCGGCACTGTGGCGCATCGCGCCGTCACGCTGATGCTCTACACGGGTGCTGCGCGGGTTGACGCGGTGAAGCTGGGGCCAATGAACATGAAGGGCGGGCGGCTTGAATATCGGCGCCAAAAGACCGCCAAGACAAACGGCATCCTTGTGAGCATCCCGCTTCACCCCGATCTGGCAGAGGTGCTTGCCGATTGCCCGCTGGATAGACCGTTCCTTGCTACCGCCTACGGCATGAGCCGTTCGCCCGATGGGCTTGGCAACCTGATGCGCGAATGGTGCGACAAGGCCGGGCTGTCCGAGTGTTCCGCACATGGTTTGCGCAAAGCCTGCGCGCGGCGTTTGGCGGAGGCCGGGGCCACCGCGCACGAAATTATGTCTGTTACTGGCCACAAAACCTTGGCCGAAGTGCAGCGTTACACCGAAACTGCGATGCGCGAAGGGCTGGCAGATTCTGCCCATGCAAAGCTGCTTTCCCGGCCAAACCGGGAACAGACCGTGGTGAACCTTCCTGCTAGGTTCGCCAAAAATTCCCCTAACGACTTGAAAACGAAAGGAAAATAGATGGGGTTTGGTAGGCCCGGAGGGACTTGAACCCCCAACCAAGGCGTTATGAGCGCCCTGCTCTGACCATTGAGCTACAGGCCCGTAGCGCGCCTTGCCTATCAGATCGGAGCGGGCGGTCAAGCTTGCGGCTTTGTTGCGGAGGGGGGCGGAAACGCGTAAGGGGGCGGCGAATGGCGGGACCGAGCGGAGCAAGCGGATGATCACGGGGCACAACGGGCTGACTTATGCGGATGCGGGCGTGGATATTGATGCCGGAAACGCGCTGGTGGACCGGATCAAGCCAGCCGCCAAGCGGACGAAGCGGTCCGGCACGATGGGCGGCTTGGGCGGCTTTGGCGCGCTGTTTGATCTGAAGGCAGCGGGGTATCAGGACCCCATTCTGGTGGCCGCGACGGACGGGGTGGGCACCAAGCTTCGGATCGCGATTGATACCGGGGTTGTCGGTACCATCGGCGTCGATCTGGTGGCGATGTGCGTCAACGATCTGGTGTGTCAGGGCGCGGAGCCGCTGTTCTTTCTGGACTACTTTGCCACTGGCAAGCTGGAACTGGATCAGGCGGCGCGGATCATCGAGGGGATCGCGGCGGGCTGCGAGGCCAGCGGCTGTGCGCTGATCGGGGGCGAGACCGCCGAGATGCCGGGGATGTACCACGGCGGGGATTTTGATCTGGCCGGGTTTGCGGTGGGCGCGATGGAGCGGGGGGCCGAGTTGCCAGCCGGGGTGCGCGAGGGCGATGTGCTGCTTGGTCTTGCGTCCAGCGGGGTGCATTCCAACGGCTATTCCTTTGTGCGCAAGGTGGTGGAGGTGTCCGGGCTTGGCTGGGATGCGGCCTCGCCGTTTTCAGAGGGTCCGCTGGGGGAGGCGCTGCTGGTGCCAACGCGGCTGTATGTAAAGCAGGTGCTGGCGGCGGTGCGGGCGGGGGGCGTGCATGCGCTGGCCCATATCACCGGCGGCGGGTTGACGGAAAACCCGCCGCGGGTGCTGCCTGAGGGGCTGGCCTGCGAGATTGATCTGTCGTCATGGCAATTGCCGCCGGTGTTCCGCTGGCTGGCCGAGACGGCGGGGATGGTTGAGGGCGAGCTGCTGAAGACCTTCAACTGCGGGATCGGGATGATCGCTGTGGTGGCAGAGGATCGGGCGGAGGCTTTGGCCGAATTGCTGCGCGCCGAGGGTGAGACGGTGACCCGGATCGGTCGTGTCGTGGCGGGTGAAGGCGTCGTCTACCGTGGCCGTCTGCTGTGAAGCGGGTCGCCATCCTGATTTCAGGGGGTGGCTCGAACATGCTGGCGCTGGTTCGCGACATGGTGCGGGATCATCCGGGCCGTGCGGTGCTGGTGGCCTCAAACGATCCGGAGGCTGCGGGGTTGGGCAAGGCTGCGGCTTTGGGCATTCCGGTGGCGGCGGTGGACCACCGGGCGTTCGGCAAGGACCGCGCGGGTTTTGAGGCGGCGCTGCTGGAGCCGTTGCTGGCCGCCAGACCGGACATTGTCTGCCTTGCCGGGTTCATGCGGGTGTTGACGCCGGAGTTCGTCAGCCGGTTTGACGGGCGGATGCTGAACATTCACCCATCGCTTTTGCCGAAGTATCCGGGGTTGCACACCCATGCGCGTGCTTTGGCGGCAGGTGACGATCAGGCCGGGTGTACAGTGCATCTGGTGACGGCCGAGCTGGACGCCGGGCCGATCCTGGGGCAGGGCAGGGTGCCGGTTCTGCCGGGCGATGACGAGGCGCGGTTGTCGAACAGGGTTCTGACGATGGAGCACCGGTTGTATCCGGCGGCGCTGCGGCGCTTTGCGGCGGGAACGCCGGGCGTTCTGATGCTGTGATCGGCGGGGTACGGTGGCTGGCCTACCCGTTCAGTTGCGCGGGCAGGCGGCGCCGTGTATCACCGCTGACAGCCGGAAAGCAGTTGGAGAAGCCTGTATGCGTCGTGTCGTTGTCACGGGTCTGGGGATGGTCACGCCGCTGGCCTGCGGAGTGGAGGCAACCTGGGAGCGATTGATCGCCGGGCAGTCGGGGGCCGGGCCGATCACGAAGTTCGACGCTTCGAACGTGGTGACGCAGTATGCCTGCGAAATTCCGCGTGGCGATGGCAGCGACGGCACGTTCAACCCGCACGACTGGATGGAGCCGAAGGACCAGCGCAAGGTCGATGATTTCATCCTGTACGGGATGGCAGCGGCGGTGCAGGCGGTGCGCGATGCCGGTTGGGAAGACCCGGGCGAGGACGAGTGCCTGCGGACCGGGGTGATGATCGGATCGGGGATCGGGGGGTTGACCTCGATTGCCGAGACGGCGGTGCTGATCAAGGAAAAGGGTCCGAAGCGGGTCTCTCCGTTCTTCATTCCGGGGGCGCTGATCAACCTTGTGTCGGGGCAGGTGTCCATCCGCTATGGGTTCAAGGGGCCGAACCATGCGGTGGTGACGGCCTGTTCAACCGGCGCGCATGCGATTGGCGATGCGGCCCGGCTGATCCAGTGGGGCGATGCGGATGTGATGATCGCGGGCGGGGCGGAGAACCCGATCAGCGAGATCGGCATTGCCGGATTCAACGCCTGCAAGGCGCTGTCCACCAAGCGGACGGATGATCCGACCAAGGCAAGTCGCCCCTATGATGCGGACCGGGACGGGTTCGTGATGGGGGAAGGCGCGGGCGTTGTGGTGCTGGAGGAATACGAGCACGCGGTGGCGCGCGGGGCGAAGATTTACGCGGAAGTGCTGGGCTACGGCATGTCCGGCGACGCCTATCACATCACCGCGCCAAGCGAGGACGGCGATGGTGGCTATCGCAGCATGGCGGCGGCGCTGAAGCGGGCGGGGCTGGTGCCTGCGGACATCGACTACATCAACGCGCATGGCACCAGCACGATGGCCGACACCATCGAACTGGCGGCAGTGGAGCGGTTGATGGGAGATGCGGCAGCGGGGGTGGTGATGTCTTCGACCAAGTCGAGCATTGGGCATTTGCTGGGTGCTGCGGGCGCGGTGGAGGCGATCTTCTGCATTCTGGCGATGCGCGATCAGGTGGCACCGCCGACGATCAACCTGGACAATCCGGCGGTCGAACCGAAGCTGAACCTTGCGGCGAACAAGGCGGTGCGGCGAAAGATCGACGTAGCGCTGTCGAATTCCTTCGGGTTTGGCGGCACGAATGCCAGCCTGATCCTTGGCAAGGTGCGCTGAGGCATGTGGAAATCCGTCGCCTCCAACGCGCTGACACTGTTTATCGTGATCTTGGTCGCTGCGGCGGCGCTGGTCGCCTGGGGACGCAATGAGTTCACCAAGGCCGGCCCATTGACCGCTCCGATCTGCCTGCAGGTGGAGCGGGGGGCATCCTTAAGTGCGGTGAGTCGCAATCTTGAGGAGCGGGGGGCGGTTAGTGATGCGCGGGTGTTCCGGATCGGTGCGGATTATTCGGATCGGTCAGAGGCGCTGAAATTCGGCAGCTACATGCTGCCTGCGGGTGCGTCGATGGCGCAAGTGCTGGAGGCGATCACCGCCGGGGGCCGGTCGACCTGCGGGCGGGATGTGAATTTCCGCATTGGGGTGGCAAAAGCCGATGTGGTGTTGAGCGAGCTGAACCTTGAGACGAATGACTTCGTCGAAGTGGTCAAGTTCGATGCCGAAGGTACGGAGGTGCCGTCCGAGTATATGGAGGTGGTGGAAGATGCCGATCTGCGGTTCCGCATCACACTGGCCGAAGGGGTAACGAGTTGGCAGGTGCTGGATGCGCTGAAGAAGGCGGAGTTCTTGCAGGGTACGGTTGATGTCGTGCCGCCGGAGGGCACGTTGTCGCCCGACAGTTATGAGGTGGAGCGGGGCTCGGACCGGGCGGCGCTAATCGCGGAGATGACGGCGCGGCAGGCGGCCGATCTGGCAGAACTGTGGGCGGCACGGGCCGAGGGCCTGCCCTATGACACGCCGGAGGAAGCGCTGGTGATGGCCAGCATCGTCGAGAAGGAAACCGGTATCGCGGAGGAGCGGCGGCAAGTGGCCAGCGTGTTCATCAACCGGCTGGCGCAAGGGATGAAGCTGCAGACCGATCCCACGGTGATCTACGGGATCACCAAGGGCGAGGCCGTGCTGGGGCGCGGCCTGCGGCAAAGCGAGTTGCGCCGCGAGACGCCGTGGAACACCTATGTGATCGACGGGCTGCCACCGACACCGATTGCCAACCCCGGCCGGCTGAGCATCGAGGCGGCGCTGAACCCTGATGCGACGGACTACCTGTTCTTCGTGGCGGACGGCACTGGCGGGCATGCCTTTGCCACGACGTTGGAGGACCACAATACCAACGTCGCCAAATGGCGCGAGATTGAGGCGCAGCAAGGCGCCGAGGGCGAAGGCGGAGTGCAGGGTGAGTGAGGGTTGTGGTTAACGACCGGTAAACGCAGAGATCGGCAAGCCATTGGGATCATTCAATTTTGCGCTTGACTCGGCGCGCGGTCCAAGGTAGAGATTACGGCATGCTAGAAGAAGTGTCAGAGCGGCCACGGGGCAACCCGGAGGCCGTTTTTTCATTTCGCTCGTGCCGGAGGGCTGCATGAGAGGTGACGATTTTAGATGACAGTGAGGCTCTCGGAAGACGACGCGGTGCCGGATGACGTCCTTGGCGTGGCCGAAGGGCTGTACCGGCATGCGGCGGAAGAATTGTATCGGACGATCACCGCGATCCGTGCCGGTCAGATGACTGAAGTAAAAGCTGCACAGACAGCGGTCCGCGAGTTGCGCGCGACAGCGCTGCACGTGCTGGAAGAAAGGAGCAAAGTTGACAAACTCCGCAAACAGATTGCCGGTCAGGTCGGAACCGGGGGAGCCCTTGATTTCGACGGGGCGCGGGCTGAAATCGGGCGCCGCCTGGCTTGCCTCCGCGACGCCGGAGGTGGTGGATGAATTCCTGAGCGGGCTGGGCGACAATGCATTGTTGGCGCTGCCGTGGATGTTTGAGTTCTGGGCACTGCCGCATCAGCTTGCGCCGCGTGGGGCCTGGAAGACCTGGGTGATCATGGGGGGGCGGGGTGCGGGCAAGACGCGGGCCGGGGCGGAATGGGTGCGCGCCGAGGTCGAGGGCTCGGGCCCGGGCGATCCGGGCCGGTCCAGACGGGTGGCGCTGGTCGGCGAGACGGTCGATCAGGTGCGGGAAGTGATGGTGATGGGCGAGAGCGGCATTCTTGCCTGTTCGCCTCCGGACCGGCGGCCGGAGTGGATTGCGTCACGCAAGCAGCTGGTCTGGCCGAATGGCGCGGTGGCGCAGGTGTTTTCGGCGCATGATCCGGAAAGCCTGCGCGGCCCGCAGTTCGATGCGGCCTGGGCGGATGAATTGGGCAAGTGGAAGAAGGGGGCCGAGACCTGGGACCAGTTGCAGTTTGCGCTGCGCGTGGGCAAGAGCCCGCGCGCGGTGGTGACGACGACGCCGCGCAATGTGGCGGTGTTGAAGGCGATCCTGAAGAACCCCTCGTCGGTGATCACCCACGCGCCGACCGAGGCGAACCGGGCCTATCTGGCGGAATCCTTCCTGAGCGAGGTTGAGGCGCGCTATGGCGGCACCCGACAGGGGCGGCAGGAGCTGGAAGGCGTGCTGGTGGAGGATGTCGAGGGCGCGCTTTGGTCGATGCAGCTTCTGGACAGGCTGCGTGTGGACGAGGTGCCGGAACTGACGCGGGTGGTGGTGGCGGTGGACCCGCCGGTCACCTCGCACAAGCGCAGCGATGAATGCGGAATCGTTGTGGTGGGGGCGGATACGCGGGGCGATCCGCGGCAGTGGCGGGCGGTGGTGTTGGAGGACGCGAGCGTCAAAGGTGCCTCGCCTGAGGGCTGGGCGCGGGCAGCGCTGGCGGCGATGGACCGGCACAAGGCGGACCGGCTGGTGGCCGAAGTGAACCAAGGCGGCGATCTGGTGGAAAAGGTCGTGCGGATGCAGGACCCGCTGGTTCCGTATCGGGGGGTTCATGCGACGCGGTCCAAGATGCTGCGCGCAGAGCCGGTGGCGGCTTTGTACGAGCAGGGCCGGGTGAGCCATGTGCGGGGCTTGCAGGCGCTGGAAGAGCAGATGTGCAAGATGGCCGTCACGGGCTGGCAGGGGGCTGGGTCGCCCGACCGGCTGGATGCACTGGTCTGGGCGCTGACCGAGTTGATGGTGGACCCGGCGGGCCATGTCGGGCGGCCGATGGTGCGGAGTTTGTGACGCGGGCGGTGCGTGCGAGCACGCAGCCTACGCGAAACTGGCTGACTGGGGTTCCGGGGTCAGAGGCTGGAGCCTCCGGCGGGGATATTTAGAGACAGATGAAACCCTTGAGAGGGTGAGCGCTTCGGCCCGTAAGGGCCGTGGCGAGGCGGGCGTTTGCCTTAGGATCAAGGAGCGGCGTGATGGTGTTTGATTTCTTGCGGAAGGCTGGGCCGGTGGCGCAGGTCGCTGAGCAGAAGGCCTCGGCGACAGGGCGGGTGGTTGCCTGGGGCTCGTCGGGGCGGGTGGCGTGGAGCCCGCGTGATGCGGTGTCGCTGGCGCGGACCGGGTTTCAGGGGAACCCGATCGGGTTTCGTGCGGTGCGGCTGATTGCCGAGGCGGCGGCGGCGCTACCGCTGATCTGTCAGGACACCGAGCGGCGCTATGATCAGCACCCGCTGCTGAGCCTGATCAGCCGCCCGAATGGCGCGCAGGGGCGGGCGGAGTTTCTGGAGGCGATTTATGGCTATCTGCTGTTGTCGGGCAATGCCTATATCGAGGCGGTGCCGGGGGCGGCGGCGCTGCCGGGCGAATTGCACGCGTTGCGCGCCGACAGGATGAGCCTGGTGCCAGGGGCGGATGGCTGGCCGGTGGCCTATGACTATACCGTCAGCGGGCGGACGCACCGATTTGATGTGTCGGGCGCGGTCAGCCCGATCTGCCATATTCGTTCTTTCCACCCGCAGGATGACCATTACGGGTTCTCGCCGTTGCAGGCGGCGGCGGTGGCGGTGGATGTGCACAACTCGGCCAGTGCGTGGTCCAAGGCGCTTCTGGACAATGCGGCGCGGCCTTCGGGGGCGATTGTCTACAAGGGGGCGGATGGGCAGTCATCGCTGAGTTCGGACCAGTATGAGCGGCTGGTGAGCGAGATGGAGAGCCACCATCAGGGCGCGCGCAATGCCGGGCGGCCGATGCTGCTGGAAGGCGGGCTGGACTGGAAGCCGATGGGGTTTTCGCCCAGTGACATGGAGTTCCAGAAGACCAAGGAAGCGGCCGCGCGCGATATCGCCATCGCGTTCGGGGTGCCGCCGATGCTGATGGGCATTCCGGGGGATGCAACTTACGCGAACTATCAGGAGGCAAATAGGGCGTTCTACCGCTTGACGGTGCTGCCGCTGGTGGGCCGGGTGATGGGGTCATTGTCGCACTGGCTGTCAGCCTTTGCGGGCGAGTTGGTGGAGTTGCGTGCTGACCTTGACCAGATCCCGGCGCTTGCGGCGGAGCGGGATCAGCAATGGGCGCGGGTCGGGGCGGCGGAGTTCCTGACCGCTGCGGAAAAGCGGGTGATCCTGGGCTTGCCGAAGCTGGCGGAGGAGGAATGACGGTATCGGGTTCGGGTCGCAAGACTGAAGGTGGATCGCGGTTCCTGTACGACAGTTTCGATGCGGCTGCGGCGCGGATCGAGGCCAATGAGCGGGTGGCCGAGGAACGGTGGGGCGCGCTCGACTATCGGCTGGGGCTGATCGACGACGCGCTGGAGCGGTTGGAAAAGCGTATCTGGCTGGGGGTTTACGGGGTGGCGGCGTTCCTGCTGTCACAGATGGCCGAGGCATTGATCAATGCGGCAGCGAGGTGAGATGATGACGGATGAATATGGCGCGCCGGAGCGGAAGTTCACCCGCCCGGAAGTTGGACTGGTGGTGACGGACGGCCATGTGGTGGCGGGGTATGCCTCGCTGTTCGGCAAGCGGGATCAGGGCGGCGATGTGGTGCGACAGGGGGCCTATGCGGCCAGCCTGAAGCGTCTGGCCGCCAGCGGGGGCCGGGTCAAGATGCTGTGGCAGCATGACCCGGCCCAGCCGATCGGGGTTTGGGATGAGGTGCGGGAGGATGGTTCGGGCCTGTGGGTCAAGGGCCGCATCCTGACGGAGGTGGCAAGGGGGCGCGAGGCGGCGGCCCTTCTGCAAGCCGGGGCGATTGATGGTTTGTCCATCGGCTATCGCACGGTGAAGGCGGAACGCGACGGCAAGGGGCAGCGCCTGTTGTCGGAGCTGGAGCTTTGGGAAGTGTCCTTGGTCACCTTTCCGATGCTTCCCGAGGCGCGGGTTGCGGCCAAGGCAGGGTCCTTGGACGACGACTGGCGTGACGTGGCCAGGGTCCTTGAGGACGCGCGCCGGAGCCTGGCCGAGCGCTGACTGCGCGAGGGGCCCTTTTTCTTAATGCGAAGGATCGAGACGATGACCGAGAGAGAGGCTCGGACCGGGGCAGGTTTGCCCGAGGTCCAGACACCGGCTGCGGAAGTGAAGACCGCCATGACCGGTTTCCTGAAAGAGTTCAAAGGCTTTCAGGACGAAGTGAAATCCACGTTGAAACAACAGGAAGAGCGACTGACCATGTTGAATGCAAAGACGATGACCTATGGCCGCCCGGCCCTTTCGGCACAGACGGACGCGACTGTGCCGCACCAGAAGGCGTTCGACGCCTATCTGCGCAGCGGTGACGACGATGGCCTGCGTGGCCTGGTGCTGGAAGGCAAGGCGATGAGCACCGCCGTGGCGGCGGATGGCGGCTATCTGGTCGATCCGCAGACGGCGGACCGCATCCAGTCCTTGCTGCTGTCGACCTCCAGCTTGCGGTCAGTGTCGAACGTGGTGCAGATCGAAGCGACGTCGTTCGACGTGCTGGTCGACCGGTCGGAAGTGGGGTCGGGCTGGGCTACGGAAGTGGCGGCAACCACGGAAACGGCGACGCCGATCATCGAGCGCATCTCGATCAAGTTGCATGAGTTGAGCGCCATGCCGAAAGCCAGCCAGCGCCTGCTGGACGACAGTGCTTTTGACGTGGAAGGCTGGCTTGCCGACAAGATCGCAACGCGGTTCATCCGTGCCGAGGCTGCGGCGTTCATCAACGGCGACGGGGTGGACAAGCCCAAGGGCATTCTGTTGCCCGCCAAGGTGGCAAATGCGTCCTGGACCTGGGGCTCGCTGGGCTACATCCCGACGGGAGCTGCGGCGGACTTTGCGCCGACCAACTCGGCCGATTGCATCATCAACCTGGTTTATGCGCTGGGCGCGGATTACCGGGCCAATGCAACATTCGTGATGAATTCCAAGACCACGGGTGCTGTGCGCAAGATGAAGGATGCCGACGGCCGCTTCCTGTGGCTGGACGGCTTGCAGCAAGGGGAACCGGCGCGTCTGATGGGCTATCCGGTGCTGATCTGCGAGGACATGCCGGACATCGCGGCCAACGCCCATGCAATTGCATTCGGTGATTTCCGGTCGGCCTATACCATTGCCGAACGCCCGGACCTGCGCATCCTGCGCGACCCGTTCTCGGCCAAGCCGAACGTGCTGTTCTATGCAAGCAAGCGCGTGGGCGGCGATATCACCGACTTTGCGGCGATCAAGCTGCTGAAAATCGCAGTGTCCTGAGCCGTTTTGCTACAACCCCGGCCCTTTAGGGGGCCGGGATTTTGGGCGTGCGCGTTCAATTCCTTTCAGGACCCGTGGAACGGAGTGCAGATCATGATGTTGACCGAAGAGAGCCCGGTACCAAGCCTTGTGCTGCCGGTGGCGGAAGTGAAGGACCATCTGCGTCTGGGCAGCGGGTTTGCAAATGACACCCTGCAGGATGGGTTGATTGAAAGCTATACGCGAGCAGCGCTGGCCGCTATCGAGGCGCGGATCGGCAAGATGCTGTTCCGGCGTCGGTTTTTATGGGTGCTGGACTGCTGGCGTGATGGTGACGAACAGGCTTTGCCGGTGTCGCCGGTGAGTTCGATTGCCAGTGTGACCTTGGAAGACGCCGAAGGTGCGGAGACGGTTGTTCCGGTAGCGAGCTATCGGCTGATCCCGGATTTGCACCGGCCGCGTTTGGTAGGAAAAGGCACGTCTTTGCCGACAATCCCGTCGCAGGGGTTTGTGCAGGTGGTGTTCGAGGCGGGCTTTGGTCCGGCCTGGGCCGATGTGCCGGTTGACCTGCGGCAGGCCGTGCTGCTGCTGGCGGCGGAGTATTACGAGCATCGGCACGATGACAACGCGCAGACGGCGGGGCTGCCCTTCGGGGTGGTGACACTGATCGAGCGGTGGCGGACAGTGCGGATTCTGGGCGGGGGGCGGAAATGAAGGCGCCCGATCTGAACCGGGCGCTGATGCTGGAGGGTGCGGTGCGGGTCAGCGATGGCGCGGGCGGGTATTCCGAGAGTTGGCAGGCACTGGGCACTTTGTGGGCTGCGGTCGCGCCGGGATCGGGGCGCGATGTGCCGGGGGAGGAGTTGATCCTCGCCTCGGTGCCCTATCGGATCATAGTGCGCGGCGCGCCTTACGGATCGGTGTCGCGCCCGAAGCCGGAACAAAGGTTTCGCGAGGGAGCACGGATTTTTACCATTCTGGCGGTGACGGAGCGAGACCCTGACGGGCAGTTCCTGACCTGCTTTTCCCGAGAGGAGGTGCCGACATGAGTTATGGTGCAGCCGCTGCCCTGCAGTCGGCGGTCTATCAGGCGCTGACCGCGTTTCCGGCGCTGGCCGGGGTGGCGATCTATGATGCGGTGCCGCCCGGCGTGACAGGAACCTTCGTGCTGGTCGGGCCGGAAGAGGCGCGCGATCAGTCCGACAAGTCCGGAGCCGGTGCCGAGCATCAGATGGTGATCAGCGTGATCACCGATGCGACGGGGTTCCTGAGCATCAAGACGGTTGCGGCCGACATCTCGGACGCACTGATCGGGGTGTCGCTGACGCTGTCGCGCGGGCAATTGGTGAGCCTGTTTTTCGTCCGCGCCAGTGCCCGGCGGATATCCGAGGGCGAGACGCGGCGGATCGACCTGACTTTCCGGGCGCGCGTCGCACTTTAACGCGTGCCTTTCAACCCTTTCAGACGGAGTACGGACATGGCTGTGCAAAGCGGCAAGGACCTGTTGATCAAGATCGACCAGACGGGGGACGGGCAGTTCGTGACCGTCGCCGGATTGCGGGCGACGCGGATCAGCTTCAACACGGAATCGGTGGATGTCACCAGCCTGGAAAGTCAGGGCGGCTGGCGGGAGTTGCTGGCGGGGGCAGGGGTGAAGTCTGCCTCGATCTCGGGCTCTGGCGTGTTTCGCGATGCGAACACGGACGAGCGGGCCCGGCAGATCTTTTTTGATGGGGAAATTCCGAAGTTTCAAGTGGTTATCCCAAGTTTCGGGGTGATCGAGGGGCTGTTTCAGCTGACGTCGATTGAGTACGCGGGCAGCCATAATGACGAGGCGACGTATGAGATGTCGATGGCCTCGGCGGGGCCACTGATCTTTACGGCGCTGTGATGGCGAACCCCTGGACGGGCGAGGTGGCGATCTGGCTGGATGGCCAGCGCCATGTGGCCAAGCTGACGCTGGGTGCCTTGGCGGAACTGGAAAGCGCGCTGGAGACTGGGACGTTGATCGACCTGGTGGAGCGGTTCGAGGGGGGACGGTTTTCGACGCGCGACGTGCTGGCGCTGATCGTGGCGGGTCTGCGCGGCGGCGGCTGGCAAGGAACGGCGGGTGACTTGCGGACGGTCGAGATCGGGGGCGGGCCGGTGGAGGCGTCGCGTGCGGCGGCGGAGCTGTTGGCGCGGGCGTTTTCCTTGCCGGGGGAAGCATGAGCGGCATCGACTGGCGCGGGCTGATGCTGTCGGCGTTGCACGGGCTGGGGCTTGAACCCGCGGTCTTCTGGCGGCTGACGCCGGTGGAACTGCGGATCATGCTGGGGGCGGAGCAGGCAAGCCCGCCCCTGACACGCGCGCGGCTGGCAGAACTGGCGGCGGCATTTCCGGATGTGAGGAAGGGGCAAGACGATGGCAGATATCGAGACGATGCAGGACCAGCTGACCGCGCTTGAGGCGCAGCTTGGGTCTTCGGCGTCGATGGTGGCGACGTTTGACGGCGAGTTGGCGCGGATGCGGGAGACGATGATCTTTACCGGGCGCGAGGTGAACACGCTGTCGAGCGGAATCTCGGGGGGGCTCAGCAAGGCGTTCAACGGGCTGGTGTTCGACGGGATGAAACTGAGCGATGCGTTGAAGTCGGTGGCCAGCACAATTGTGGACTCGGTCTATTCGATTGCGATGAAACCGGTGACCGGGGCGCTGGGCGGGTTGCTGGCGCAAGGGGTTTCCGGGGCGATGGGGTCGCTGATGCCGTTCCAGAATGGTGGGGCGTTTTCCCAAGGACGGGTGATGCCGTTTGCCAAAGGCGGGATCGTGTCATCGCCCGCGATGTTTCCGATGCGGGGCGGGCGGGGGCTGATGGGCGAGGCGGGGCCCGAGGCGATCATGCCGCTGTCACGCGGGCCGGATGGCAAGCTTGGCGTGCAGGGTGGCGGCGGGCGGGCGGTGAACGTGGTGATGAATATCACGACGCCGGATGTGCAGGGCTTTCAGCGCAGTCAGAGCCAGGTGGCAGCGCAGGTCAGCCGGGCGCTGGCGCGTGGGCAACGGAACCGGTGAGGGAAGATCATGGCATTTCACGAGATACGCTTTCCGACGAACCTGAGCTTTGGGTCGGTCGGCGGCCCGGAGCGGCGCACCGAAGTGGTGACGCTGGCCAACGGGTTCGAGGAGAGAAACACCCCCTGGGCCCATTCCCGCCGGCGGTACGATGCCGGGGTGGGTCTGCGGTCGCTGGACGATGTGGAGACGTTGATTGCGTTCTTTGAGGCGCGGACCGGACAGTTGCACGGGTTTCGCTGGAAGGACTGGTCGGACTTCAAATCCTGCGCGGCATCAAAGGTGCCCGGACCGGAGGATCAGCTGATCGGCACGGGGGACGGAGTTGCGACGGTGTTCCGGTTGCAAAAGACCTATTCTTCGGGGTTGCAAAGCTATGTGCGGCCGATCCTCAAGCCGGTGTCCGGAACGGTTCTGGTGGCGTTGGCTGAAGACCCCAAGGTCGAAAGCCTTGAGTTTACCGTCGACGTTGCGACCGGCGAGGTGACGTTCGTCGTGCCGCCCGACCTGGGCACCCGGATCACGGCGGGCTTTGAGTTCGACGTGCCGGTGCGCTTTGACGCAGACAGCATCCAAACATCGGTTGCGTCATTTCAGGCGGGCGATGTGCCGACGGTGCCGATTGTGGAGATCAGGATATGAGTGGGGAGGCGCTTTATGCGCATCTGGAAAGCGGGTCGACCACGGTATGTCGCGCCTGGACGGTAACGCGGCGCGATGGAACCCTGTTGGGCTTCACCGACCACGACCGCGATCTGGTCCTGGGGGGCGTAACCTGCCGGGCCGATACAGGAATGACGGCGCGAGCGTTGCAACAAACAACCGGTCTGTCAGTCGACAACAGCGAGGCAATCGGCGCGCTGAGCGATGTGTCGGTGACGGAGAGCGATCTGCTTGCCGGTCGTTATGACGGTGCCGAAGTGCGGGCCTTTCTGGTGAATTGGGCCAACCCGGACGAGCGGGTGGAGCAGTTTCGCGGCTCATTGGGGGAAATTGTCCGCTCGGGTGGAAGTTTCCGGGCCGAATTGCGGGGGTTGAGTGATGCGCTGAACCGACCACAAGGGTTTGCCTATCAGCCGGGATGTTCGGCAGTGCTGGGGGATGCCCGGTGCAGGTTTCAGGGGTTGCAACCCGGATATTTTGCCGAGCGAGAGGTTGAGGTTGTGGAGGATAATCGTGTCTTTCGGTTTGCCAGCTTTGGTGGATTTGATGACCGCTGGTTCGAATACGGCCGGTTCGAGGTGCTGACCGGCGCTGCGGCGGGCCTTGTCGGAGTGATCAAGACTGACCGGCTTGAGGGCGTTATGCGGCAGATCGAAGTGTGGCAATCCATTGGGGATACGGTGGTGCCGGGCGATCAGATCCGGGTGATTTCGGGGTGTGACAAGACGCCTGACACCTGCCGGACCAAGTTCGCCAACTTTCTGAACTTTCGTGGTTTTCCGCATATTCCCGGCGAAGACTGGTTGGCATCCTATCCTGTTGCAGATCGACCCAAGACCGGCGGTAGCCTGGTGGGCGGGGCGAGCGGATGAACAATGCAGACCGGATCGTTGACGAGGCGCGGGGCTGGATCGGCACGCCCTATCTGCATCAGGCGAGCGTGAAGGGGGCGGGGGCGGATTGCCTGGGCCTTTTGCGTGGAGTTTGGCGGGAGGTGATGGGGCCAGAGCCCGAGCCGGTGCCAGCCTACACGGCGGATTGGGCAGAACCCGACCGGCGCGAAGTTCTGATGGAGGCGGCGGGGCGATTGCTTATAGCCAAGGGGTTACGGGCTGTGGCGCTGGGAGACGTCCTTCTATTCCGGATGCGGGAAGGAAGCATTGCCAAGCACCTTGGCATTCAGTCGTCATTCGGACCTTCCGCTGCGTTTGTGCATGCCTACACCCATCATGGCGTCATCGAGAGCCCGCTCTCATTGCCGTGGGAGCGCCGGATTGCGGCGCGTTTCGCCTTTCCAACAGGAGCCAAATGAATGGCAACTCTTCTGCTTTCTGCCGCAGGTGCGGCGATCGGCTCCGGGTTCGGGGGTGCGGTGCTGGGCCTGTCGGGCGCGGTGATCGGGCGTGCCGTCGGAGCAACGCTGGGCCGGGTGATCGACCAGCGCATTCTTGGCGCGGGGTCGGACCCGGTGGATGTGGGCCGTCTTGACCGGCTGCGCCTTACCGGGGCGGGGGAGGGCGCGCCCATCGGGCAGGTCTGGGGGCGGATGCGCCTGTCTGGGCAGGTCATCTGGGCGACAGAGTTCACCGAAACGGTGCAGCGGCGGCGCAGTGGCAAGGGGGCACCCAAGCCCAAGGTCAACGAATACAGCTACTCGGTGAGCTTGGCGATTGCCCTTTGCGAGGGGGAAATTCTGCGCGTGGGACGCGTCTGGGCAGATGGGAACGAAATATCTCCGTTTGATCTGAACATGCGGGTGTATCCGGGAAGCGAAACGCAGTTGCCGGATCCGAAGATCGAGGCGGTGCAGGGGATAGGGTCTGCCCCGGCTTACCGCGGTCTTGCCTATGTCGTGATCGAGGATTTGCAGTTGACCCCGTATGGCAACCGCGTCCCGCAATTCAATTTTGAGGTGGTGCGCGCCGCGCAAGGCCCCGCTGTGGACGCAGAGGCAACACTGGATGCAGCAATCAGGGCAGTCGCCCTGATCCCCGGGACGGGCGAATACGGATTGGCAACAACACCGGTCCATTACGCCGAGGCACCGGGGCGAAACCGGTCAGCCAACGTGCATACGCCATCTGGACAGACGGATTTTGCCACCAGTCTGAACCAGCTTTGTGATGAGCTACCGGCCGTCGGGTCGGTGTCGGTCATTGTGTCATGGTTCGGCGACGATCTTCGCTGCGCGTCCTGCGAGATACGCCCCAAGGTGGAACAGACAGTTCGTGACGGGGTCGGCATGCCTTGGCGGGCGGGGGGGATTTCGCGGGCGGCTGCATTCGAAGTGCCACAGGTCGACGGCAAGTCGATCTACGGCGGCACGCCGACAGACGCTTCGGTGATCGAGGCAATCCGGGCAGTGAAGGCAAAGGGACAAGAAGTGATGTTCTACCCCTTCATCCTGATGGATCAAGTGGCAGGAAATACCTTGCCTGATCCTTACGGCGGGATTTCCGGCCAACCGGCTTTGCCCTGGCGCGGGCGGATAACGCTTTCAACGGCACCGAGGCAATCTGCGTCACCAGACCGGACCGCAGCAGCGACAGCCGAGGTCGCGGCGTTCTTCGGCCTTGCGCAGGCGGCGGACTTCGCGGTCAGCGGCGAATCCATATCCTACATTGGCCCCGGAGACTGGGGCTACCGTAAGTTCATCCTGCACTATGCGACGCTGTGCGCGATCGCGGGCGGCGTTGAGGCATTCTGCATCGGGTCCGAAATGCGGGGTCTTACGCAGGTCCGCGGGGCGGGAGACAGTTTTCCCACCGTCCAGGCCCTTCGGCAATTGGCAGCAGATGTGCGTTTGATCCTGGGGCCGACCGTCAAGATCAGCTACGCGGCGGACTGGTCAGAGTACTATGGCTATCACACCGGCGGCGATGTCTATTTCCACCTCGACCCGCTTTGGGCGGACGCCAACATCGATTTCATCGGCATCGACAACTATATGCCCACGTCGGATTGGCGCGACGGCGAGACACATGCGGATGCGCATTGGGGGTCGATCTACAATCCGGAGTATCTGAAAGCGAATATCGCAGGGGGCGAGGGGTTTGACTGGTATTACGACAGCCCTGAGGGTGAAGCGGCGCAGCGGCGCTTGCCGATCACTGACGGGGGCTATGATGAGCCGTGGATTTTTCGCTACAAGGACCTGAGGTCCTGGTGGTCAAATCTGCATTTCGAGCGGGCGGGCGGTGTTCGCGCAGTGGCACCGACGGCGTGGGTCCCGGGGTCAAAACCGTTCCGATTCACTGAATATGGATGCGCTGCGGTTGATAAGGGGAGCAACCAGCCCAACAAATTCATTGACATGAAATCGTCAGAGTCAGCACTTCCCAAACACTCTACTGGTCGGCGTGACGATTTCATCCAGATGCAGTTCCTGCTCGCAATGGCTGACTTTTGGGCTGATCCGCTTAACAATCCGGTTTCCACCGCCTACGGCGGGTCGATGGTCGATATGGATCACGCCCATGTCTGGGCCTGGGACTCGCGGCCCTTTCCGGAATTTCCGGGCCAGGTACAGGTCTGGAGTGACGGCGACAATTACATGCGGGGGCACTGGCTGAACGGGCGGGCGACCAACCAGCCGCTGTCGGCGGTGATCCGCGAGATCTGCCAACGCTCGGGGGTCACTTCTGTCGATACGGATGCTGCCTTCGGACTGGTGCGCGGCTATCTCCAGCCGGACGTGACGACAGCGCGGGCGGCGCTGCAACCCTTGATGCTGACGCTGGGTTTCGATGTGGTGGAGCGGGACGGCGTGCTGGTCTTTCGCAACCGCGATGGCCGGGTGGTCGCGGATCTGACCAGCCAGGATTTCATTGTATCGCCCGAACTTGACGGCGTCATCGAGACGTCAAGAAGCTCGGAACTGGAGTCGGCGGGTCAGGTGCGGCTTGGCTACATCGACGCACAGTCAAGCTATGAAGTGCGGGCGGTGGAGGTACGCTTCCCGGATGAGGAGGCTCGGGGTGTGTCACAGACCGATGTTTCCATTGCCATGACCAAGATGGAAGGCCGCGCCACTGTTGAACGCTGGCTGGCGGAATCGCGTGTTGCACGCGACAGTGCGCGATTTGCCTTGCCAAAATCGAAACTGTTGATCGGCGCGGGGGATGTGATCCGTCATGAAGGCCGACGGTACCGGGTGGACCGGGTGGAACAGGCTGAGGCCCAGCTTTTGGACGCGGTGCGGGTGGAGCCGGGCGTGTATCTGCCCTCAGAGACGGGTGGCGAAGCCATTATCGTCCGCAACTATGTGGCCCCTGTCCCAGTATTGCCGGTCTTCCTTGATCTGCCGCTGTTGACCGGGGACGAGGTGCCGCATGCCCCGCACATTGCGGTGGCGGCTGATCCCTGGCCGGGATCGGTCGCGGTCTGGTCAGCGTCAGAAGATGCGGGGTACGAACTGAACCGCCTGATTGCGGCCCCAGCAGTCATCGGTGTGACGGAATCGCCAATGACTGCCGCGGCCCCCAGCCTTTGGGATCGCGGTGCGCCTTTGCGGGTGAAGCTATCCGCCGGTGAGCTTGGTTCGGTCGGCGAATTGTCGGTGCTGAACGGCGCAAATGCCATGGCAATCGGAGACGGGACGTCGGGAAACTGGGAGGTGTTCCAGTTCGCCAGCGCCCAGATTGTAGCACCTGACACTTATGAACTTTCGCTTCGGCTTCGTGGTCAGGCGGGCACCGATGGGATCATGCCGCTGGTTTGGCCGGTCGGGTCCACGGTCGTGCTTCTTGACCTTGCGTTGACGCAGATCGACCTTGCTCTTTCGGCACGGGGGTTGGCGCGCTACTACCGGATCGGCGGTACGGCGCGGGGCTTTGATGATCCAAACGTAACACTGAAGATCGAGGCTTTCGACGGCATCGGCCTTCGACCGTATCCGGTCGCCCACTTGCGCGCCTCGATTGAAATGCCCGGCGATGTGATGCTGTCCTGGCGCCGTCGCACCAGGATCGACGGCGATGGCTGGCAGGTCGTCGAAGTGCCCTTGGGCGAAGAGAGCGAGGCCTACCAGCTTCGCATTCTGCAAGGGGCGACCATCCTGGCGGAGTATATCACCAGCTCTGCTATGTTCACCTATTCTGCCGCCCTGCGCGCTGCAGATGGTGTAACCGGCCTGTTCCGCGTCGAAGTTGCCCAGATTTCGCAGCGCTTTGGCCCAGGCCCCTTCCGTCATATCGACGTCCTGGCCTGAGATGCGGGCCCCATTGGTCGGTGAGCTGGTGATCTTTGCCAGAGCACTGATGGCTCATCCGGCAGAGAAGCGCGGGATGATGGCCAAGGAGATCCTCGCCGAGACAGAAGCCGCGCACGATTACATTCGTCATAATGACACCATTCATCCTGCACTTGGTGACGGCAGCCTGATGGCTCGGATCTTGCCGCTTTCACCTTGTTCCGAGCCCTTTGCTGACGATCTCGATTTTCTGAATGCTTTGGCTATCGTGATTGAAGAGCTGGTTCTCCATTTCCGACGGTGATCCTTTTCCCCACAAATTTGCATGTCGCCAGTGCCAACCGTTGTGCTAAAAGAGGGTTCGTGTAGGAGGCTCCCATGCTGGAAAGCAAACCGAGAGTGGCCGCGATCGACCCCGTCTGGCGGCGGGTTTGCGAAGAAGCGGTCGAGGCAATCAGGTCAGAGCCGCTGTTGGGTGGCCTGATTCATTCCGGCCTTTTGCATCATCATTCGCTTGAACGTGCGCTGGCGTATCGGTTCTCGATGAAACTTGCGTCGGGCGAGATGAGCGAACAGATTCTGCGCGAAATCGCGGATGAGGCTTTCGTGTCCGACCCCGAATTGGGTGCGGCGGCGCGATCAGACCTGATGGCGGTTTATGAGCGTGATCCGGCCTGCCACCGGTTCTTGCAACCCATTCTGTTTTTCAAGGGATATCAGGCGGTTCAAGCCTACCGCGTTGGCCATTGGCTGTGGCAGACCGGGCGCACCGACCTCGCCTATTTTGTCCAGATGCGGGTGTCAGAGGCCTTTGGCGTCGATATCCACCCCGCTGCCCGCATCGGCAAGGGCATCATGATCGACCACGCACACTCTATCGTCATTGGCGAGACGGCGGTTGTCGGTGACAACGTCTCCATGCTGCATTCCGTCACCCTTGGTGGAACCGGCAAGGAAGATGGTGACCGGCACCCGAAGATCGAGGATGGTGTGCTGATCGGGGCCGGCGCCAAGGTGCTGGGCAACATCACAGTCGGGCAATGCTCGCGCATCGCGGCCGGTTCGGTGGTGCTGGAGGATGTGCCGCGTAACTCTACAGTTGCCGGGGTTCCAGCTCGGGTTGTCGGCAAGGCGGGCTGCGCCCAGCCGGCGCTGACCATGGACCAGATCCTCAAATCCGAATGACCAGCCCGGTATGACGTTCAGTGCAAGACCAGCCGCCGCACGTGTGATGGGCGAGGCGATTTCCTTGTTTGCGCGGTTTATCACCGCTCCCCGCGCGATCTGGCAGGGCATCGAGCCGGTCCGCCGCCAGCGCGTCTATTTCGCCAACCACAGTTCCAACGGCGATTTCGTCCTGATCTGGACCGTCCTGCCGCAGCCCCTTAGACGCCAGACCCGGCCGGTGGCTGCCCTGGATTATTGGCTGACGTCGCCTCTCCGCGCCTTTATCGGGCGTGATGTTTTCAACGCCGTGCTGATCGACCGACGGCCCGAGGCGCGCACCGCCGACCCCGTTGCCCAGATGGTCGAGGCGCTGGATCAGGGGTCGTCCCTGATCCTTTTTCCCGAAGGGCAGCGCAATTCCACGGAAGCCCCAATCCTTCCTTTCAAGTCCGGGCTTTATCACCTTGCCCGCGCCCGGCCTGACGTTGATCTTGTCCCCGTCTGGATTGCCAATCTCAACAAGGTGATGCCCAAAGGCGAGATCATCCCCGTGCCGCTTATTTGTACCCTGACCTTCGGAGCTGCCTTGCACCTGTCCCCTGACGAGCCGAAAGAGGTCTTTCTCGAACGCGCCGCCAACGCCTTGCTGTCGCTGGAAAAGGCACCGGAATGACCAGCCCGCATCTGGTGTGGCTGCTTGGCGGGGTGGCCGCGATCCTTATCGTTGCCTCGTTCATCGGTGCGATCCTGCGGATGCGTCTGGCCCCTGATGGCAACAACCCCGTCATCGATAACCTGAACGCCCGGATCAATGCCTGGTGGGTAATGGTGATCCTGCTGGCGATCGCATTCATAGCGGGCAAAACCGGAGTGATCCTCCTGTTTGCCCTTTGCTCCTTCGCAGCGCTGCGCGAATTCCTGACCTTGACTACCCATTCCCGCGCCGATCATCTGTCACTTGCAGCCGCGTTCTTTGTCGTCCTTCCGCTGCAGTACTACCTGGTTCTGACCGATTGGTACGGGCTTTATTCCGTTTTCGTGCCTGTCTATGTTTTCCTGCTGTTGCCGGTCATCTCGGCCCTGCGTGGCAGCCCAAAGGACTTTCTGGTCCGCGTCGCCGAAACCCAGTGGGCGCTGATGATCTGCGTCTACTGCGTCAGCCACGTACCGGCCCTGCTGTACCTGCAAATTCCCGGGTTCGAGGGGCGCAACGTCATCTTGATCGCCTACCTGATCTTCGTCGTTCAGTTGTCCGACGTCATGCAATATGTCTGGGGCAAGCTGGTTGGTCGTACCAAGATTGCGCCCACGCTCTCGCCGTCCAAGACCTGGGAAGGTTTTGTCGGTGGTGCATTGACCGCCACTGCTGTCGGTACCTCGCTCTGGTGGATGACGCCTTTCAGCATGGTGCAAGCGGCTGGCATATGTCTGATCCTGACCATGATGGGCTTTTTCGGAGGTCTCGTTATGTCAGCCATCAAGCGCGACCGGGGGATCAAGGACTGGGGTCATCTGATTGCCGGCCATGGCGGCTTTCTTGACCGCCTGGATAGCGTCATCTTCGCTGCGCCGATCTTTTTCCACATCACCCGTTACTACTGGTCGCTGACATGACGGACACCGCAAAAGACCCGCAGAACCGCCGACCGCTCGGCTCACGGAATACCGCTTGGGCAAAAGCTCTGGCCGTCAAGGCGGTGCAACGGGGCATGACCCCCAACCAGATATCGCAGTTGTCCATCGCCTGCGCGGCGCTTGGGACGGTGTTCTACAGTCTGTCGCCGCTGGGTCCGGGCGTCGTGCAATGGCTGATGCTGATCCTTGCCGCCGCAGCCTGTCAGGCCCGCCTGGTCTGCAATCTGATCGACGGCATTGTCGCGGTTGAAGGTGGGCAGGGTGCCAAGGACGGCCCGTTCTGGAACGAAGTGCCAGACCGGATCTCAGACCTCCTCCTCCTCACTGGAGCGGGGATCGCGGCGGGAAATCCTGGGCTTGGCATGCTTGCCACCGCCATTGCCATCCTGACAGCATACCTGCGCGAACTTGGCCGCGCCGAGGGCTTCGCGCCTGATTTCTCCGGACCGTTGGCCAAACCGCAGCGCATGGCGGTGTTGACGGTCGGCACCGTCTTGGCTGCATTCGCACCCTTTGGCACGACCGCGGCGGGGCTGTTGAACCTGACCCTCTGGATCATTGTCGCGGGCACCGCAGTGACCGTCATCCGACGGTCACTGTTCCTGACGGATGCGCTGAAAGACCGTTAGGCCAGCAGCGCCATCGGGTTTTCCAACCCCTCGACAATTGCCTTCAGGAACTGCGCCCCTAGGGCTCCGTCGATCACCCGGTGATCGACAGACAGTGTCATCGACATCACCGTCGCCACGCCAATCGTCCCATCCCCCAGCACCACTGGCTTCTTGATCCCCGCCCCCACCGCCAGAATAGACCCATGCGGCGGGTTGATCACGGCGTCAAAATTCTCGACCCCCATCATCCCGAGGTTGGAAATCGCGAACGACCCGCCCTGATATTCCTGCGGAGCCAGCTTCTTGGTCTTCGCCCGCCCCGCCAGATCCTTCATCTCGGCCGACAGCGTGCTCAGCGATTTCTTGTCGGCGTCGCGCAGCACCGGCGTGAACAGACCACCCTCCACCGCCACTGCCACCGCCACATCCGACGGCTTCAGCCGCAGCATCCGGTCACCTGCCCAAACGGCATTGGCGTCAGGCACCGCCTGCAAGGCCGCAGCACAGGCCTTGATGATGAAGTCATTGACGCTCAGCTTGACGCCACGCGCTTCCAACTGCTTGTTCAACGTCTCGCGGAAGGCCATCAGCGCGTCCAGCCGCACGTCACGGCGCAGATAGAAATGCGGGATGGTCTGCTTGGCCTCGGTCAGCCGCGCCGCAATGGTGCGGCGCATGCCGTCCAGCGGCACCTCTTCGTACTGCCGGTCCGCATACATCTTCAGCACGGTCTCCGTGGCCATGCCGGTGGGCATCCCGACGGCTGCCGGTTTCACCGGGGCAGGGGCCGCAGCCGCCACCGCCGCAACCGGAGCCGCCGCCACCGGCTGCGCTCCCTCGACATCCGCCTTCACGATCCGCCCGTGCGGGCCGGACCCGGCCACTTTGGTCAGATCGAGGCCTTTCTCCGCCGCGATCCGCCGTGCCAATGGTGAGGCAAACACCCGCGCGCCGCCAGACGCCACCGGCGCTGCCGGAGCCGCCACAACTGCAACTGGCGCTGCGACGACAGCAGCCACCGCAACCGGAGCCGCCGCCTTCGCCGGGGCAGGGGCCGCGTCCGCACTCTCCCCCTCTTCCAGCATGACTGCGATGGGCGTGTTTACCTTCACTCCCGCCGTGCCCTCGGCTACCAGCAGTCTGCCGACGACGCCCTCGTCGACCGCCTCAAACTCCATCGTCGCCTTGTCAGTCTCTATCTCGGCAAGGATCTGGCCGGATTTGACCTTGTCGCCTTCCTTGACCAGCCATTTCGCCAGCGTGCCTTCTTCCATCGTGGGGGAAAGCGCGGGCATCAGAACTTCAGTTGCCATTTGCCCGTCTCCTATTGAACCAAGCCGCCGACGGGATCGTCGGTGGGATTCTGTCGTTCCGCGTTGAATACTCTAACAATTTCGTTTAGCGCTGTATCTTCTGCCGCGGCCATTTTGGCCATTGTCAGCGCCTTGGCGATATGTACGGCCAAATCGGCAAGCATCACGCCCGCCACTCCAGCATTGCCGATATCGGCAACGTTCAGATGGACGACAAAGGCCCCACTTTCAGCGGTAACCATTCCGACTATCGCCGGATTGTCGATCCGTTCCCCCGAAGGCGGTGATTTTTTCCAGAACATGGTTTCACCTCACCGGTAGCAGACGGATTTGACGGCGGCGACCACTTCGGCGGTCGTCGTCAGCGCAAGCTTTTCAAGATTTGCCGCATAGGGCATCGGCACGTCCTTGCCGGTACAGTTGATCACTGGCGCGTCCAGATAATCGAACGCGCGTTGCATGATCACCGCGCCGATATGGTTGCCGATGGCCCCCACCGGGAAGCCCTCTTCCACCGTCACGCAACGGTTGGTCTTCATCACCGACGCCAGCACCGTGTCATAGTCGATGGGCCGCAGCGTGCGCAGGTTGATCACCTCGGCGCTGATCCCCTCTTTCGCCAGTTCCTCGGCGGCTGCCAGCGCATAGGTCAGCCCGATGGCAAAAGACACTATGGTCACATCCGTGCCGCTCCGCAGGATCGAGGCCTTGCCGAACGGAATGGAGAAATCAGGGTCAGTCGGAACCTCGAACGTCCGCCCGTACATGATCTCGTTTTCCAGAAAGATCACCGGGTTCGGGTCACGGATGGCGGTCTTGAGCAACCCTTTGGCATCCGCGGCCGAATAGGGAATGCAGACCTTCAGGCCGGGGATCGCCGCAAACCAGGCCGAAAAGTCCTGGCTGTGCTGCGCGCCCACCCGCGCCGCTGCCCCGTTCGGGCCGCGGAACACCATGGGTGAGCCCATCTGGCCCCCCGACATGTACAGCGTCTTGGCCGCCGAGTTCACGATATGGTCCATCGCCTGCATGGCGAAGTTGAAGGTCATGAATTCGACAATCGGCTTCAGCCCGCCCCAGCTTGCGCCCGTGGCGATTCCGGCAAAGCCCATCTCGGTGATCGGCGTGTCGACCACGCGCCTTGCCCCGAACTCGTCCAGCAGGCCCTGGCTGATCTTGTAGGCGCCCTGATACTCGCCCACTTCCTCGCCCATCAGGAACACCGTCGGATCGGCGCGCATTTCCTCGGCCATCGCCTCCCGCAGCGCCTCCCGCACCGTCATCGTTTTGGTCGGACCTTCGGGCAGGTCGGAATGTGGCCAGCCCGAAGCCGCCACCGGGGAAGGGGCCGCGACGGAGGCAGGCGCGGAAGCCGCCACCGGCATCGCCTCCGCCACGACAGCCGCAACCACCGCCGCTTTCGGCGCGTCCGATACCGTCTCTCCCGCCTCTACCAGCACCATAATCGGCGTGTTCACCTTTACGCCACTGGTTCCCTCGGCCACTAGAATCCGTCCCACTATCCCCTCGTCGACCGCCTCGAATTCCATCGTCGCCTTGTCGGTCTCGATCTCGGCCATAATCTGGCCGGACTTGACCACATCGCCCTCTTTCACCAGCCATTTGGCCAGCGTGCCCTCTTCCATCGTGGGCGACAGCGCGGGCATCAATACTTCGGTTGCCATATGTCTCTCCCCCTCAGGCGTAAATATCGGTCCAGAGTTCCTCCAGCGGAGGCTCCGGGCTGTCTTTGGCGAATTCCGCACTTTCGTTCACAATCGTCTTGATGTCCTTGTCGATGGCTTTCAGGTCCTCATCAGAGGCCAGCCCCGCCTGCAACAACAGATCGCGGACATGCTCGATGGCGTCCTTTTCCGACCGCATCTTTTCCACCTCTTCGCGCGTCCGGTATTTCGCCGGGTCTGACATCGAATGGCCTCGGTAGCGGTAGGTCATCATTTCCAGAATATACGGGCCCTTCCCGGCCCGGCAGTGCGCCACGGCCTTCTCCCCGGCCGCTTTCACCGCCAGCACGTCCATGCCGTCGACCTGCTCGCCCGGAATGCCGTACGCAATGCCGCGTCCGAAATAGGTGGTGGATTTGGTCGAGCGTTTGACCGAGGTTCCCATCGCGTAGCCGTTGTTTTCAATCACGAAAATCACCGGCAGCGCCCACAACTCGGCCATGTTGTAGGTCTCATAGACCTGCCCCTGGTTCGCCGCCCCGTCACCGAAATAGGTGAAGGTCACATTGTCATTGCCAAGATACTTGTCGGCAAAGGCCAGCCCCGCACCCAACGGCACCTGCGCGCCAACGATCCCGTGGCCGCCGTAGAAATGTTTCTCTTTCGAGAACATGTGCATCGACCCGCCCTTGCCCTTGGAATAGCCCCCAATCCGCCCGGTCAGTTCCGCCATCACGCCTTTGGGGTCCATCCCGCAGGCCAGCATGTGCCCGTGGTCGCGGTAGCTGGTGACGCGCTTGTCGCCGTCCTTGGCCGCTGCCTCAAGGCCCACGACCACCGCTTCCTGCCCGATGTACAGGTGGCAGAACCCGCCGATCAGGCCCATCCCGTACAACTGTCCCGCCTTTTCCTCGAACCGGCGGATCAGCAGCATGTCGCGGTAGTACTGCAACAACTCGTCTTTCGAGACATTGGGTCTCTCGGCTGGTTTCTTGGCCATCGGCACTCCCCCCGGCTGGAATAGTTCAACATTAAACCATCCATACATCATCGGGGTTTATTGGGTCAAAGCAAAATTCAGGGCAGAGGCGCTGCCCTTGTCATGCCACCCATGCAAGTCTTGCAAAGCTCAGCGGATGACGATTTCGTCGCTGCGCACATAGCCCAGAATGTCCCGGGCCTGCTGGTCCAGCAGATCAAGATCCAGATAGGCATCGGACAGCCGCCGCGTCAGGTTCGTCATCTCGGCCAATTCTGCGGCCAGCTTGTCGCGCTCTTCGGTCAGGGCTGCGGCCTCGGCCTTTATTTCCACCTGACGGAACACACCGTAATCGCCCTGCACGGCGGCAAAGGTAAAGTACGATCCAAGCGCAAATGCCAAGGCCAGATATGTCAGCCCACCAAGGCCCTGTGTTGCATGCGGTCCCGTCATCTTGCAGCCCCAGACGCCCCTATTCAGCGGAGGCATTCCCGAATCATGTCACAGCCGGTCGCGCTTGTGAATCCCGAAAATGAACCGGACAAAAGGCTTTGCGCCTCAGGCAATCGAAGCGCGGTAGATGCTGTCGATTGCGGCGCCCAGCGCCGCGTCAAATTCTGCATCCGACTGTTGCGCACTCAGCCCTTCCGTCAGCGCCCGACTGAAGCTGGCGATGATCCCATGGTTCTGCGCCAGGATCGCATTCGCTGCTTCGCGGGAATGTCCGCCCGACAACGCCACAACCTTCAGAACCTTGGGGTGGTCCACCAACGGCCGGTAGAAATCCGCCACCGTCGGCAGCGACAGCTTCAGCATCACCTGACCCTCGACCGTCTCCAGCGCCTTCAGGATTTCGGCCTGCAAGATCGCCTCTGCTTGCGGTTTGTCGGCGATGGAGATCGTCACTTCCGGCTCTAGGATCGGCATCAACCCATGCGCCGCCACCTGCGCGCCGACCGCAAACTGCTGTGCGACAATCGCGGCAATTCCCTTGGCGTTGGCAGCATTCACCACCGACCGCTCCTTGGTGCCGTATATCCCCGCTTGGACAGCCCGCGCCAACAGCGCATCCAGCCCCGGCATCGGCTTCATCAACTGCACGCCGTCGGCTTCCGCCTCCAGCCCCTTGTCGATCTTCAAAAACGGCACGACATGGCGGTTTTCCCACAGGTAGGTCGTGGTCGGCACCCCGTCGATATCGCGGTCCATTGTCTGCTCAAACAGGATCGCGCCCACCACTTTGTCACCGGCAAAGGCGGGCGATTTGATGATCCGCGACCGCATCGCATGGATCATGTCGTACATCGCCGCCTCGCCGGAGTATTCACTCTCGTCTACGCCGTACAGCTTTAGCGCCTTGGGCGTGGACCCCCCGCTTTGATCCAGCGCCGCAATAAAGCCTTTGCCGCTGCGCACCTGTTTGGTCATCAAAGCGTTGGTCATGTCCATCTCCCCCTGGTTTCCGGCAGCCATATCGTGACGCAGCCTCCGCCTCAACCCATCAGCGCGGCAACCCCGGGCAATTCCTTGCCCTCCATCCACTCCAGAAACGCGCCGCCTGCGGTCGAGATGAAGGTGAAATCGTCCGCCGCCCCTGCTTGATTGAGCGCTGCGACGGTATCGCCCCCCCCGGCCACGGATATCAGCTTGCCCGCCTTGGTCAGCTGTGCCGCCACCCGCGCCGCTGCATTGGTCGCGGCATCGAAGGGTTCAATCTCGAATGCCCCCAGCGGGCCATTCCAGATCAGGGTCTTCGCCAGTTCGAACACCGCCTCAAGTGCTGCCACCGTCTTTGGCCCGGCATCCAGGATCATCGCATCCGGCGGGCAGTCGCGCACCCCCACCACTTCTGACGCCGCGCCCGCCTTGAACTCCCGCGCCACCACCACGTCGACCGGCAGGTGGATCGAACAGCCCGCCTTCTGCGCCTTGCGAAAGATCTCGCGCGCGGTTTCGGCCATCTCGCGCTCGGCCAGAGACCGGCCCACTTCCACACCTTCGGCCACAAGGAACGTATTCGCCATCCCGCCACCGATCACCAGATGATCGACCTTGGTCACCAGATTGGCCAGCAATTCGATCTTGGTCGACACCTTCGCTCCGCCGACCACCGCCACCACGGGACGCTGCGGGTGCCCCAAAGCCGCCTCAAGCGCCCGCAGCTCCTCCTCCATCAACCGCCCGGCGCAGCTTGGCATCAACCGCGCCACCCCCTCGGTCGAGGCATGCGCCCGGTGAGCGGCTGAAAACGCATCGTTGCAGAACACATCGCCCAGCGAAGCGAGGGCCTTCGCCATCTCCGGATCATTCGCCTCTTCCATCGGGTTGAACCGCGTGTTCTCCGCCAGCACCACCGCATCCGCCTGCAGCGCGTCAATCGCCGCGCGCGACGGCCGCTCCATGAACGTGACCGTCCGGCCCAGCGCCGCCTCCAGCGCCGGTTGCACCAGCGTCAGGCTCATCTCCGGCACCACTTTGCCCTTTGGCCGCCCGAAATGCGCCAGCAGCACCACGCGTCCGCCTTTGCCCAGAATGTCCTTCACCGTCGGCACGATCTTTTCGATCCGCGTCGTGTCCGTGACCACGCCGCCGTCCATCGGCACGTTGATGTCCACGCGGGTCAGCACGGTCTTTCCGGCCAGGTCCATGTCGTCCAGCGTTTTCCACGGCATCGCAAATCTCCCATCAGGTTCAACCCGCTTTTGCCGCGCATATCACGGCTCCGTCAACCGATCACGACGGTTTGCCCTTCCCTTGGCCGGAAGCCGCCAGTACGGTCCCGGCGCAAGAAAACCCCGGAGGTGCCGCATGGCCGAGATCAAAGACCCCGAAAACACCATCATCCTGACGCTGAAGGACGGCGAAGTGGTGATTGCCCTTCTGGCCGATGTGGCCCCGAAGCACGTTGAGCGGATGAAGGCGCTCGCCCGCGCCAAGGCCTATGACAACGTCTGCTTTCACCGCGTCATCGACGGCTTCATGGCTCAGACCGGCGACGTGGAAAACGGCAACATGGAAAACAACTTCAACATTCGCCGCGCCGGCACCGGCGGCTCGTCGCATCCAGACCTTCCGGCCGAGTTTTCCAAACTGCCGCATGACCGGGGCAGCATCGGCGCTGCCCGCTCGCAGAACCCGAACTCGGCCAACAGCCAGTTCTTCATCAACTTCAGTGACAACAGCTTTCTGAATGGTCAGTACACCGTCTATGGCCGGGTGATTTCGGGCATGGAACACGTCGACAAGATCGCGCGCGGCGAGCCGCCAGCGAACCCCGACCGCATGATCACAGTCAGGGTGGCCGCCGATGTCCAAGCGTAACGCTACACTCGCGGCAACCTTTGCCGCCTTCGCCACCACCGCCGCCGCACAAGCAGTCGACGGCCCGGGCCCGAATCTGGTGATCGAGGTTTCTGGTGCGGCCAATGGCACCATCGTGATCGACCTGCTGGCTGACGTCGCTCCTCAGCATGTCGCCCAGATCACCGCGCTGGCCACCGAAGGCGCCTATGACAACGTGGTTTTCCACCGCGTCATCGACGGCTTCATGGCGCAGACCGGCGACGTGCGCTACGGCAGGGCCGGGGGTGATCTTTCTGCCGCCGGAACTGGCGACAGCGACAAGCCCAATATCCCCGCCGAGTTTACCACCGACCTGTCCTTCCAGCGCGGCGTCGTCGGCATGGCGCGGGCACAAGACCCGAACTCGGCCAACAGCCAGTTCTTCATCATGTTCGCACCGGGTGAGTTTCTGGACGGTCAATACACCATCGTCGGCAACGTGATCTCGGGCATGGACGTGGTTGACGCCATCCAGCGCGGCGAACCGCCCGCCACACCGGACGTCATGACGAAGGTCACCGTCCAGCAGTGAAAAAAGGGGACCGCAAGGCCCCCTTTCGTCAACTCAACGAAACTTGCGCGACCTTGTCGCGGAAGTCTTCCTGCGGGTTCGACCCGAACAGGGCCTTGATCCCGGCGATCAGCGACGACGCATTCTCCCATATCTCCGCGCTCTCCAGATCCATGCGCAGCACTGCAATGTCGGGGTCGTCCTTCCCCTTGTACCACGCCGCGACAAAGGGGTTCCACAACCGCTCGATGTTTGCGGGGGTCGTCGCGTCGCTCAGATGGCCTTCGATGCGGGCAAAAAGGCCGTATCCCTTGGCCACGAACGTGGCGGTCGCCGGACCAGCCCCGGCCACAACGATTTCACTGTCCTTGCTGGTAAAGAACCACAGCGGCCCACGGTCCTCGTCCCCGTCCAGCATGGCGGTCATCGGGCGGGCAGGGGCGCTGCTTTGCCCGTCAAGCCCCAGCATCAGTGTCATGTCCAAGCGTAGTGCCGCCCAAAGCTTGGTTTCAAGTTCTTCTGGTGTCGGCATCGCGGGTCCTCCGGTTCGGTTGCGAAACGGAAACGGTTCAGCACGGCAAAAGGTTCCACCGCGCGGCGCGATCAGTCCATCACCACCAGCGCGTGCCGCTTCTTGCCTGCCGTCAGCTTCACCGGCTCTGCCAGATCGCCCGCACCCAGCCGCATCGCCGCATCCGTCACCAGATCATCGTTGATCCGCGCCCCGCCTTCCGCAATCAGGCGCTTCGCATCCTTGCCGCTGCCCACAAGCCCCGCCCGCACGAACAGCTGCACGATGCCGATCCCATCGGCCAGGTCCTCCGGTGCCAGCCGCACCGTCGGCAGATCATCCCCGATGCCACCCTTCTCGAACACCTCGCGTGCCGTGGCCTCCGCCGCCATGGCAGCCTCCGCCCCGTGCAGCAGCGTCGTCACTGCATTGGCCAGCACGATCTTGCCCGCGTTGATCTCGGACCCGCCAAGCGCACCGAGCCGGTCGCATTCTGACACGTCCATCTCGGTAAACATCTTCAGATACTTGCCGACATCTGCATCGGCCACGTTACGCCACCACTGCCAGAACTCATAGGGTGCCATCCGGTCGGAGTTCAACCATACCGCGCCATCAACGGATTTGCCCATCTTCTTGCCATCCGACCGCGTCACAAGCGGCGTTGTTAGGCCGAAGGCCTCGGCTGCCATGACGCGCCGGATAAGGTCCGTGCCTGATATGATATTTCCCCACTGGTCCGATCCGCCCATCTGCAGGATCGTGCCATAGCGACGATGCAGTTCCAGAAAATCGTAGGCCTGCAGCAACATGTAGTTGAACTCGATGAAACTCAGCGATTGCTCTCGGTCCAGCCGCGACTTCACGCTTTCAAACGATAGTAGTCTGTTGATGGTGAAATGCGGACCGATATCGCGCAGAAAGTCGATGTATCCCAGCTTGTCCAGCCATTCGGCATTGTTGACCAGCGGCGAATCCGTCGGCCCGTCACCATAGGAAATATAGCGCGAAAACACTGTCCGGATGCTGTCCGCATTGGCGTTGATCTGATCGACCGACAGCATCTTTCGCATCTCGTCCTTGCCGGACGGATCGCCTACCTTGGTGGTGCCGCCGCCCATCAGCGTGATCGGGCGATGCCCGGTCTTTTGCAGCCAGCGCAGCAGCATGATCTGGACCAGATTGCCAATATGCAATGACGACGCGGTCAGGTCGAACCCGATGTAGCCTGTTACCATTCCTTTGGACAAACGGTCATCCAGGCCTTGGTAATCCGTACAGTCCGCCAAAAAGCCTCGCGCCGTCAGCTCGTACAAGAATTCAGATTTCGGATGGTAGGTCATGACCGCCTCGGTTTAGGATGCGCGCGGTATAGCTTTGCAGGGGGCGCAAGGGAAGATGCGGAAGCAGGGACCGATCTGGGCACTGGGGGCCATGTCCGGCACCTCACTCGACGGTGTAGACGCCGCAATGGTGCAAACCGACGGGGTCGAGATCTTCGCCTTCGGTCCCAAGGCGTTTCGCGCTTACACCCCTGCGGAACAGACCACGATCCGCGCGGCCCTTGGCCAATGGCCGGACGGCCCGGATGTCGCGGCCGCCGCCGAAATCGTTGAAACTGCGCATGTGGAACTTCTGTCCCGCTTCAAGGGGGCCGAGGTTGTGGGCTTTCACGGTCAGACCCTCGCGCATGACCCGACGGCGCGCGGCACCCATCAATGCGGCAAAGGCAGCGTGATTGCCGAGGCGCTGGACCTGCCCACCGTCTGGGATTTCCGCACCTCAGACGTGACGATGGGCGGGCAGGGCGCGCCGCTCGCGCCATTCTTCCATTTCGCCTGCGCCCGCCATATCGGCGCGACAGAACCGCTGGCCTTCCTCAACCTCGGGGGGGTCGGAAATGTGACATGGGTGAACCCTGCCGCCGCCGGACCCGAGGCGAAGGACGCGCTCATGGCCTTCGACACCGGCCCGGCCAATGCACCGATCAACGACCTGATGCAGGCCCGGCGTGGCCAGCCCTTTGATGAGGACGGCGCAGTTGCCGCCAATGGCAACCCTGATCCGGGCATTCTGTCGATCTTCCTCGCGCATCCGTACTTCCTGCAAGCTCCGCCCAAGTCATTGGACCGCAACGCCTTTCACCAGCTTCTTGATGATGTGGCCGACCTGTCAGATGCAGATGCCGCCGCCACCCTGACCGCCGCCGCCGCTGCTGCCGTCGCCGCCGGCATGCGGTCATTCCCGAAACCGGTCACCCGCATGCTGGTCACCGGCGGCGGACGCCGCAACGCCACCCTGATGTCGGAACTGACTCTGCGATTGAACTGCACCGTCGAACCGGTTGAGGCCGCCGGCCTCGACGGCGATATGCTGGAAGCGCAGGCTTTTGCCTACCTGGCCGTCCGCGTTGCCCGCCGCATGGCCACCTCGGCACCCGGCACCACAGGTGGCCCTACTCTGGTCGGCGGCGGCCAGCTCAGCCGCCCCGGTCAGCCCGCCTGACTTAGCCCGCCTGACTTAGCCCGCCTGACGCGCCCGGAGCATCGAGGTGGTGTAGATCGCCAGCGCCGCCCAGATCAGTGCAAAGGCCACCAGCTTGACCGTGCTGAACGGCTCGTCAAACACATAGACCGCTGTCACGAATATCATCGTCGGGGCGATATACTGCATGATCGCAATCGTTGAAAGCCGCAGACGTTTGGCACCGTTGGCATAGATCATCAGGGGCCCCGCCGTGACAATCCCGCAGCCAAACAGCAGGCCCGTATCCCAGCCGACCCCCGCCATGAAATGCCCACCACCGGTCGCGCCAAGCCAGACCACATAAGCGATGGCTGCAGGCAACAGGATCACCACTTCCAGGGTAAAGCCCTGATTGGGCCCGATCGGCAGCGATTTCTTGAAGAACGCATAAAGACCCCAGGTCAGCGTCAACCCCAGCGCCACCATCGGCAGCCGCCCCGCCTCCCATGTCAGAACGCCCACCGCTACCGCCGCAAGGGCCACAGCAACCAATTGCGCCGGCCGCATCTTCTCACGCAACAAGACTGTCCCCAGAAAGATCGAGAACAGCGGGTTAATATAGTACCCCAAAGCCGCGTCCAGTGCATGGCCCGACCCGATGGCCCAGACATAGATCCCCCAGTTGACCGAGATCAGCGCCGCCGTCAGCACCGCCATCCCCAGCATCCGCGGGCTGCGCAAAGCCTCGCGCAAATCGGCCGTCCGCCCCAGCACCGCAATCACCAGCACCGCAATCGGCACCGACCAGATCACCCGGTGCGCAATCACCTCCGCAGGCGAAATATGCGCCATCGCCTTCATGTAAAGCGGCAGAAATCCCCACATCAGATAGGCCGTCAACGCAAACAGAAACCCGGCAAGCGAGTCTTCGTTCTTCGGGGGCAAAGCGGGTGGGGCGGGGGTGTTGGTCATCTGGCCTGCCTAGCCCGCCACCCCTGCACCGGCCATACCAAACTTGTGCCCCGCACAATACCGCCAGCTTGCGCCTTTCAAAATACTCCAGCGCGGAGCCAAGCGGCCCTGCGCCGCGCAGGCGACACAAAAGCTCGCGGCGGCACGCCGCTCCCCTTTGCATCGGAGAAAGCAGAGGCTACGGAAGGGTGGCACAGTCCGCTTCAGGCACCTGACGTAGGCTTAGCATGTAACCCAGCCAAGCCGTCGATGCGAACACGCAAACCGGTGTTCCTGGCAGGGCGGCTCCAGACTCCAAATCGACAGGGAATGCTCCCCTTCGGCCATCGTCAAGAATGGCCATCACGAGCGTTCGCGCTCCCTGTTTGCGCGCAATGAACTCCACAGAGTCAATGGCTGCCCTCCAAACTCCAATGGGTTGGGGTTTGCGCGGCGTCATGAGCGAAATTACCACCAGCACTATCAAACTGACTGCAACCGCAACTCCAATCATACTCCAGATCTTTCGCATGATCCCCTGCCTGCCTCGCATCCGACCAATGAAAAGGGGCCCCGCAGGGCCCCCGAAACACGCTCCGAAATCCGGTCCTCAGGCCTTCATGATGCTGCGACCAGCATATTCCGCCGTCTCGCCCAGCAGCTCCTCGATCCGGATCAGCTGGTTGTACTTCGCCAGCCGGTCCGATCGCGACAGCGAGCCGGTCTTGATCTGCCCGCAGTTGGTGGCCACCGCCAGATCGGCAATCGTCGCATCCTCGGTTTCGCCCGACCGGTGGCTCATCACGTTGGTATAGCCGGCCCGGTGTGCCATCTCCACCGCCTGCAAGGTCTCGGTCAGCGTGCCGATCTGGTTGACCTTCACCAGCATCGAATTGGCGCACCCCGCCTTGATCCCCTCGGCCAGACGGCGCGGGTTGGTCACGAACAGATCATCGCCCACCAGCTGGATTTTCGAGCCGAGCGTGTCGGTCAAAAGCTTCCAGCCTGCCCAGTCATCCTCGGAACAGCCGTCTTCTATCGAAATGATCGGATAATCCTTCGCCAGTCCTGCAAGAAAGTCGACATTCTCCTCGATGCTCAGCGATTTGCCCTCGCCCTTCATCTCGTACTTGCCGCCCTTGAAGTATTCCGTCGCCGCGCAATCCAGAGCGAGGTAAATATCCTCACCCGGACGATACCCCGCCTTCTCGATGGATTTCAGAATGAAATCAAGCGCATCACGGGCAGAGCTCAGATTCGGCGCAAAGCCGCCCTCATCGCCGATCCCGGTATTGTGGCCCGCATCCTGAAGTTCCTTTTTCAGCGTGTGGAACACTTCCGACCCCATCCGCACCGCCTCGCGGATATTCTCTGCCCCAACGGGCATGATCATGAATTCCTGGATGTCGATCGGGTTGTCGGCGTGTTCGCCGCCGTTGATGATGTTCATCATCGGCACCGGCAGGATCCGCGCCGAGGTGCCACCCACATAGCGATACAAAGGCTGCCCGCTGAACTCCGCCGCCGCCTTCGCCACCGCCAGAGACACGCCCAGTATCGCATTCGCTCCAAGCCGCGACTTGTTCGGCGTGCCGTCCATCTCGATCATGGTGCGGTCGATGCCGACCTGTTCGGTCGCATCAAAGCCAACGATTTCCTCGGCAATCTCGCCGTTCACCGCAGCCACGGCTTCCAGTACGCCCTTGCCCTTGTAGCGGGCCTTGTCGCCGTCACGACGCTCGTTGGCCTCATGCGCGCCGGTCGATGCACCTGACGGCACCGCCGCCCGGCCCATCGCGCCGCCTTCCAGAAAGACGTCTACCTCGACCGTCGGGTTGCCCCGGCTGTCCAGAATTTCGCGGGCGTGAATGTCGATGATCGTGCTCATGGGGGGCTCCCTTGGGGGACAATGATGCTCTCAACGCCCCTTTACCGCGCCTCACCCCACATGGGAAGCGCGTTTCCGCGCCCGCTCACGCGCAAAGGAATATAGCCCCGACGCGATGATCAGACCCGCACCCAGATAGGTCAGGCCGTCCGGCCATTCGCCAAACACCAGCGCCCCGATCACGATGGCAAAGACCAGCCGTGTATAGCGGAAAGGCGCCACGACCGACACTTCCCCCGTCCGCGTCGCCGCCGTGATTGCCCAGTAGCCTCCGGTTCCAAAGGCAACCGCACCCAGCAAAACCAATGCCTGCCATGGGCTTACGGCCTGAACTTCACCCGACCACATCATCATGATCACCCCCAGCAGCGTCACCGCCATCAGCCCCCAGGCCGACACCTGCGCCGTGGTCACCACCGCCGGAATGGCGCGTGAGGCGAGGTCGCGCAGCGTCAGCCCCGCCACCGTGATCAGCACATACAAAGCCTCGGGCCGGAACCCCTCCAGTCCGGGCCGGATCACGATCAGCACGCCTGCAAACCCCACCGCAATCGCGCTCCAGCGCCGCCAGCCGACCTGTTCTTGCATGAACAATGCTGCCGCCATCGTCACCGCCAGCGGCATGGCCTGCAACACGGCGGACACCGTCGACAACGGCACCGTCGCAATTGCCGCGATGTAGCCGGCCGTGCCGACCATCTCGCCAAGATTTCGCGCCAGAACAGCTGGTTGCAAGGCTTCCTTCACCAAAACGCAGTGCCCTTGCCGCCACGCAATCGCAACAAATACCGGCAACCCGAACGCGCCCGAAACAAAGATGATCTGCCCCAGCGGCAACCCCTGCGCCGCCCATTTCAGGAACATGTCCTCGACGCCAAACAGCGCCATCGAGGCGACCATCAGAAAGATGCCGCGCAGGTTGTCATTTGAGGGGGAAGCGTTCATCCGCCCCTTCTAGGCAGCGGCGGGGTCAATGAAAAGCCTCACCGCCCCACAGGATCAGGGCGCATCTACCAGCGCAAAGGCGCAACTGGCCCCCGGTGCCGGGGTGATCTTGTCACGCGCCATTCTGACCGAAGCATCGCGCAGGTCCATCAGGTAACGCGGGCTGGCCTCATAGCGCGACTGGTCAATCGCGGCTTCCAGCGGTGAGGTCAGGCTGATCACCCCCGTCAGGCCGCCCATCAGCGAAAAGAGCGTCCGGGTGCAGGCCGGTACCATCCCCGCGCAGCCCGCCGTGCAGGCGGCCCGCAACGCGGCGCTCTCAGGCGCGGCCATCAGCAGCGGCTCCATCGACGCGGCCGTATCCTGATCCGCATCCTTACGAAATCCCAGCACTTCGCCAGACCGCAAGTCGCGCGCCAGCGCCAGGTCGAACGGCGACAGGGTTACCCCCAACGCCTCGGCCCCGCCAGACGACAGATAGGCCCGGCGTTGCAACCCGTCGGGTGCCGCCGCCGCCTCGGCCAGAGCCGCAGTCATCGCTGCGGTGGTCCCTGTATAGGTCGTGGCCCACCAGGCGAAGGACCAGACCAGCCATCGCATCGACGCGGGCAGGGGATGCGCTGCGTCATACTCGACCAATCCGCGCTGGTCCTGATCGGCCAGCATTATCACCGCCCGCGCCTGTTGACCCGGCTCGCCCGCGTCGCGCACCGCTTCTGCCACCTTGGCATTGTCGGCCAGCGCGCCATCGGGGAACAGCGCATCCGCCAATGCGGCCTTAGGCCCCGCTTGCGCCACTCTGATCCAAGGTGTGCCGAACTTCCCCTACGCCTTGCGAAAGATCGCCCGCCGCGCCTTTGGTGTCAGCGCCAGAATGTAGGGCGAGGGATAACGCAGGTCGATCATCGCCAGCATCAATTGCGCCGTGGCATCGCCACCATCCGCAATTGCCGCCAGCATCGGCAGCGCTGTGGCATCATCGCCCGCCAGCCATGCCGACAGCGCGTCATCAAGGCCCTGAGCCGCCGAAACAACAGGCGCACAAACTAACATCACCGCCAGGCACAATCCGCGCATCTAAATCTCCTGTAAAACAGGGCGGACTTTTCGTCAGGCCCACCCCACCTTACCACCGTTTCCGCCCCGGCTCAGCGGAAAACATGCGGCGCGCCCACGCGGTCATGCAGCGCATTCACCTCTGCCGGACGCAGTTCCAGCGCCTCGGCCAGCGCCGCCAGATACTGCGCCTCCTGTTGGTTATCGAGGTTGATGGCCATCAGTGACGCCAGATAGACCTGCTCCTCCATTCCGTTCGGCACCTTCCGCGCCAGTCCCTGCACATCGACCGGCTTGGCCAGTTCGGCGTTGACGAAGTCCATCTCCTGACGCGTCGCCTCGCCCAACTGTCCCATCAGCTTCTGCTTTTCAGCCTCGTCCAGCGCACTATCGGCCTTGACCGCCTGGATCATCGCCTTCAGCGCCAGCGCGGCCGTCAGTTCCGTCTCCCGTTCTTGCGAGGCCAAAGCGCCGCCAGCGGCACCGCCGCCAAGGATGGCTTCCAGCAATCCCCCCAGCCCGCCCTGACCGCCAGAGGCTCCGCCCAGCAGATCCTCCAGCCCGCCCGAAGGCGCATTGCGGCGCGGCGTCCGTGTCATCGGCTCCAGCGCATCGCCGATCCGGCCCGCGCCGCGCCCCGCCGTCTGACCCTTGCCCGCAGCCCGCTCCACCTTCGGCACCGCCCCACCCCGCGACCCCGCGCCGGTGATCTGGTCCAGCAAATCCCCTGAACCGCTGTCCGGTGCCGCGGTCCGCGACCGTCCGCCGCCCAGAATCTCGCCCATCATGTCCTCAAGCCCGCCGGTCTTTCGCTTGGTAAGGGGTTTCTCTGCCGCAGCACCTCCAAAGCCGCCCTTGGCCAGGCTGCTCATGCCTTTGACCACCGCCACCCCGATGGCCACCTTCAACAAGGTCTTTTCCAAACTTACCACGTATCCTCCTGACTGATCTTGCTCAGGGTTGCTTGCCCTTCGTCTTCGGTCAATGCAAAAGGTCCGGGCAAATACCGGAAGGGGCCGCAATGGAACGCAAGGACAGGCTCGACGCTTTCGGTGGGGCCGTGCTGATCGGGGTGACGCTGCTCCTCGCCTTCAACCAGATCATCGTCAAGATCGTGAACACCGGGCTGCAACCTGTTTTCTTTGCCGGGCTGCGTTCAGCGCTTGCCGTTCTGTTCGTATGGGCCTGGCTGGTCTGGCGCAAGCGCCCGCCGCGCCTTAACCGCGCCGCCTGGGGGCCGGGCCTGCTGATGGGCCTCGTCTTTGCCGCAGAATTCCTCTGCCTTTTCCTCGCGCTTGACCTCACCACTGTCGGGCGCACCTCCGTCATCTTCTATTCCATGCCGGCCTGGTTCGCGATCCTGGCGCATTTCGGCCTGGGCGAGCGGATAACGCCTGTTCGCGCCGCCGGTCTGGCGCTTGCGTTCTGTGGGGCCGCCTGGGCGATCCTGTCCGGTGCCTCCACAGGCGAGGGCAGCCTGACCGGTGATCTCTTCGCCCTTGGTGGTGCGTTCGGCTGGGCCGGAACCGCCTTCATCGCCCGCCGCCCGGTGATGCGCGCCGAAGGGCCAGAGATGCAGCTGTTCTGGATGGTGCTCGTCTCGGCCCCGATCCTGCTGCTGGCCGCACCTCTGTTCGGCCCGCTGATCCGCGATCTGCAACCGGTGCATCTGGCCTGGCTGGTCTTCCAGGCCTCGGTAGTGGTGGCGGGAGGCTTCATCGCCTGGCTCTGGCTGATGTCGATCTATCCGTCCTCCACCGTCGCCTCGTTTTCCTTCCTCACGCCGATCTTTGCGCTGTCCCTCGGTGCGGTGATCTTTGGCGAAACCATCACTTTGGCGATTCTCGGCTCTGCCCTTCTGGTGGCAATCGGCATCGTGCTGATCAACCGCCCGACGCGGACCTGACGACGAAGAATCGGTTTAATCCGGTCGTCCACAGACCGGCACGCTCAGTGCGGTTCTCAGGGCAGGGCGACAAACCAGCCGCTTTGCTGGCAAATCTCCGGTTCTTCAGAAACCGGGTGAAGTCTGTCCCCAGAGATGTCCACAAACTTGCCGGGAAAACGATGACAGTTCCGTGACTGTGGCATCCCAGCGTCAAGCATGAAAATCTGCCTAATGTGCAAATAAAATCGTTGATTGGACCTCCCGAATACGACAGTTTGACGACGCGGCCGGGGTTAACACCATATCTAGTGCCGTCGAGGCAGGAACAGTCAGACAGGAAAAGCAGCCCCGGGCCAACCGGGTGGCGCCTGCAGGACCAGTTCCCTTCGTTCATTATTATCGGCCAGTTGCGCCGCAAAAACGGGATCAGGGGCATGAAGATCGAGCGGAAGTTCACCACCGAGGCTACCGGAGCTTATGGCGCCATTGCTTTCTCCACGACAGTTTCCGAAATCCGCAACCCGGATGGCACCGTTGTCTTTCGCAACGACGCCGTAGAAGTACCCGACGGCTGGAGCCAGGTCGCCTCCGACGTGCTCGCCCAGAAGTATTTCCGCAAGGCTGGCCTTCCCGCCCGTCTGAAGCGTGTCAAGGAAAAGGGCGTGCCTGAATTCCTCTGGCGTTCCGTTCCTGACGAAGACGCGCTCGCCAAACTGCCCGCTGACGAACGCAACGTCGGCGAAACTTCCGCCAAACAGGTGTTCGACCGTCTCGCCGGGGCCTGGGCCTATTGGGGCTGGAAGGGTGGCTACTTCACTACTGAGTCCGACGCCCGCGCCTACTATGACGAGATGCGCTTCATGCTGGCCCGTCAGATGGCCGCTCCGAACAGCCCGCAGTGGTTCAACACCGGCCTGCACTGGGCCTACGGCATCGACGGCCCGTCGCAGGGTCATTACTATGTCGATCACCAGACCGGTACGCTGACCAAATCCACCTCCGCCTACGAACACCCGCAGCCCCACGCCTGCTTCATCCAGTCGGTCAAGGATGACCTCGTCGGCGACGGCGGCATCATGGACCTTTGGGTCCGCGAAGCCCGCCTCTTCAAGTACGGCTCCGGCACTGGCACCAACTTCTCGTCGCTGCGCGGCGCGGGAGAGAAACTGTCCGGCGGCGGCAAATCCTCCGGCCTGATGGGCTTTCTCAAGATCGGTGACCGTGCAGCGGGCGCCATCAAGTCCGGCGGCACCACCCGCCGCGCCGCCAAGATGGTGATCATCGATATGGATCACCCGGACGTGGAGGCGTTCATCAACTGGAAGGTAATCGAGGAACAGAAAGTCGCCTCTCTCGTCGCCGGGTCCAAGATCCACGAAGTCAAACTCAACGAGATCTTCACCGCCATCCGCACCTGGGACGGCGCGGAAGCCGACGCCACCGATCCGGCCAAGAACGCCGCCCTCAAAGCCGCGATCAAATCGGCCAAGAAGGCGATGATCCCAGACACCTACACCAACCGCATCCTGCAATACGCGCGGCAAGGCTTCACCTCGATCGAGTTCCCGACCTACGACACCGACTGGGACAGCGAGGCCTACATCTCTGTCTCCGGCCAGAACTCCAATAACTCGGTCCGCGTCACCGACGCCTTCCTCAAGGCCGTCAAGAACGACGCCCCGTGGGAACTGATCCGCCGCACTGACGGCAAGGTCGCCAAGACCGTCTCGGCGCGTGAGCTTTGGGACCAGATCGGTCACGCCGCCTGGGCCTGCGCCGACCCCGGCATCCAGTTCCACGACACCGTTAACGCCTGGCACACCTGCCCGGAGGATGGCGCGATCCGTGGCTCCAACCCTTGCTCGGAATACATGTTCCTCGACGACACCGCCTGCAACCTCGCGTCGATGAACCTGCTGACCTTCTTCCACGACGGCAAGTTCGACGCTGACGCCTATGTCCACGCCACCCGGCTCTGGACCGTGACGCTCGAAATCTCGGTGATGATGGCGCAGTTCCCGTCCAAGGAAATCGCCCAACTCAGCTACGACTTCCGCACCCTCGGCCTCGGCTATGCCAACATCGGCGGCCTTTTGATGAACATGGGTCTTGGCTATGACAGCAAGGACGGCCGCGCGCTTTGCGGTGCCCTGACCGCGATCATGACCGGCGTCAGCTACGCCACCAGCGCCGAGATGGCAAAAGAGCTTGGCCCCTTCTCCGGCTACGCCCGCAACCGTGACCACATGCTGCGCGTGATCCGCAACCACCGCGCCGCAGCCCATTCGACCGGCGTCTACGAAGGCCTGAACGTCCCCGCCGTCGCCCTTGACCACGCGAACTGCCCGGACCAGTCGCTTGTTTCCCTTGCGAAATCCGCTTGGGACGAAGCCCTGGCCTTGGGCGAAGCCCACGGCTACCGCAACGCCCAGACCACCGTCGTCGCCCCCACGGGCACCATCGGTCTGGTGATGGATTGCGACACCACCGGCATCGAGCCTGACTTCGCGCTGGTGAAATTCAAGAAACTCGCCGGCGGTGGCTACTTCAAGATCATCAACCAATCCGTCCCCGCAGCCCTCGAAAAACTCGGCTACTCCACCTCGAAAACTGCCGAGATCGTCGCCCATGCCGTCGGCCACGCCTCGCTTGGTCAGGCCCCCGGCATCAACCACACCTCGCTGATCGGCCACGGCTTCGGCGCGCGTGAGATCGAAAAGATCGAGGCCGCCCTTCCTTCGGCCTTCGACATCAAGTTCGTGTTCAACCAGTGGACCCTCGGCGCCGATTTCTGCAAAGGCACCCTCGGCATCCCCGAGGAAAAGCTGAACGATCCGACCTTCGACCTGCTGCGCCACCTCGGCTTTACCAAGGCCCAGATCGACGCCGCCAATGACCACGTCTGTGGCACGATGACCCTTGAAAACGCCCCCCACCTGAAGCCCGAGCACTATAGCGTCTTCGATTGCGCCAACCCCTGCGGCAAGACCGGCAAGCGCTACCTGTCGGTCGAGTCCCACATCTACATGATGGCCGCAGCGCAGTCGTTCATCTCGGGCGCGATCTCGAAAACCATCAACATGCCGAACTCGGCCACCATCCTTGAGACCCTCGCCGCCTACGAACTCAGCCATTCCCTCGGCATCAAGGCCAACGCGCTGTACCGCGACGGCTCCAAACTCAGCCAGCCGCTCGCTTCGGCACTGGTCGAGGATGATGAGGAGGCCGAGGACATCCTCACCAACGGCAGCCAGCAGGAAAAGGCCGTCGTCATCGCCGAAAAGATCATCGAAAAGGTGATCATCAAGGAAATCGTCCGCAGCAATCGCGAAAAGCTGCCGGAACGCCGCAAGGGCTATACGCAAAAGGCCATTGTCGGCGGCCACAAGGTCTACCTGCGCACCGGCGAATACCAGGACGGCTCGCTGGGCGAGATCTTCATCGATATGCACAAGGAAGGTGCGGGCTTCCGTGCGATGATGAACAACTTCGCCATCGCCGTCTCGGTCGGCCTGCAATACGGCGTGCCTTTGGACGAATTTGTCGAGGCCTTCACCTTCACCCGGTTCGAACCGGCCGGCATGGTGCAAGGCAACGACAGCATCAAGAACGCGACCTCGATCCTCGACTACATCTTCCGCGAACTGGCGGTCAGCTACCTTGACCGCACCGATCTGGCCCATGTCAAACCCGGCGGCACCGCGTTCGACGACCTTGGTCGTGGCGAGGAAGAGGGCAAACGCAACTTCACCGAAGTCGCCGAGACCAACTCCTCGCTCGATTTCCTGAAGCAGATCAGCTCCACCGGCTACCTGCGCAAACGCGTGCCGCAGGAACTGGTGGTGCATCAGGGCGGCTTTGGCGCGACGGCACTTGCCACCGGCACCGATTCGGTGTCCACGCTGAACATGCTGGCGCCCGAAGGCCTCAGCTACAGCCGCACCACGACGTCTCTGTCCACCGGCACCGTTGGCATGGACGCGCGCGTCAAGGCCAAGATGCAAGGTTACGAAGGCGACCCCTGCGGCGAATGCGGCAACTACACGCTGGTCCGCAACGGCACCTGCATGAAGTGCAACACGTGCGGCGGCACCAGCGGGTGTAGCTGACACGTCAGGGATGGGGCGCGCTCAGAGCATGACGCGCCCCGGTCCCCGTCGGTTGTCAACCGATTGAAAGACGACAGTTTCATGGCCAGACTTAAGGACATCCGCACTTTCAAGTGCAGCATGTTTACGTGCTGCTCCTCCCGTGCGCGCGGTCGTGACAGATTGGTTGAACAGGCAGAGTGACCTTGGCGTTTGACTACGCCTGCCAAGGCTTGCAGCGGTTTCATCCAATCGACTTTCTCGCGACGATATCCACTACATAGCCGTAAACTGCCGGATTGGCAGCGGAAGGCGAACTGCTGGATACCGTCGCGCCGAACAGTTGCCCGGCCGCCGGTGCGTCGCAGTCCCCGTCCCAAGGGCAGCGCTTGGTATTGGCCCCGACTGGCAAAGTTTTGCGACCCATGAACGGGGTCGGAGGCTGCATCGCCTCCGACCAGTCATTCTTCGCCCTCAAGTTCAAAATGCGCGAACAAGAGGTTCGAGAAGCTCGTCTCTACAAAATTAACATGAGTTTCGGACCAAAGACGGGCGTTCCCCTGCGGATAGTAGTCTGGAAAATCTTGTGCGTACTGCTGATCAATTCTGATCAAGGCGGCAAGCTGAAACTCAGCTGACCCCTCCGGAAAAGTGTCCGCCACCATTTGCTCTTGGGCAAGATATGTCGTTGCCCGAAAGACCGTCGCCAGAAACGCCACCGGATCATCGGCTGCGGTATTCAATAGATCCGAACTTAGCACAAGCGTTCCTGGTTCGAACGGATCATCACCCGGGATGATGGTCATGACTTGCCCGTCCGGGACGGAACCAAACTCGATCAAAGGTTGCGAAATCCCTAAAGCCGCCGCAAATACATCCACTGCGTCTTCGGCGAGTTGCTCTGCTTCAGTAGCTGTCCATTCGTGCTCAAGAAGGTCCGGATACGTGTCATACAGAGTGTCAACAGCAGTTGATACCTGCCCTTGCACAAAGTTTGTGATATCGGAATTGCCTAAAGAAAGCGGAGAGCCACTCCCGTCCGACGTGGGTCGAAGGGCCAGAAAAGTACCAAATTCTGGGGGAGGCAGTACTCCGACGTTAGCGGCCGTTTCAACAATCAGCACCCTTTGTGCGGCAGTCAGGCGCGAAAGGCCCGACGGATTGTTTATCGCCGCGTTTCGCAAAACTAGAAGGACATTCATAACTGATTGGCCAGTTGCTTCTGTTTGCCCGGACGCCCAACCGCCTAAAGTTGTCCAGACAAAGGACAACCCGTTCGGCCCAATATCGTGGAGCGCCTCGGAAACGTCTGCAAGGGGCACATCCGAACCCTGATCGGGCAAGTAAATGACATCGGTTGAGGTGCTATATATCGGCCCGACGATAGGAGGTGCAGGCAACGATGGATCCAAAGGGTCACCATCAGGCGAATAGGCTGCGTTGGCGAGCATTTCGTTCGCACCAAAGACCTGAAATTCGACATTCTCGGGTGGGCGGAACGCCACCAGTGCACCCGCGGTGGAATCGTAACGGACAAGGAAGCCTGGAACAACGGAGCCATTGGCGTCGACAGGCACAAATGTGACAGCGCCATATTCGTTTCTCGCAAGAACCAGAGTCGTCACGCCCTCCACAATTATCGGATCATTTTCCGGATTTGTAACCGGTGCAGCGAATGCATATGTGTTACCTAGAACAACCAGGTCCCCGAGTTCTCCTCCGAGGATCGCAGGAAACCCGTACGTGTTTTCATCCGGATCAAACAACGCATCCCCGATCGGCGCGGTCCCCGCCCCACCTCCTCCCGGCACTCCTGCCGCTGCGACGGCGTCGCCGGTGGGGCCGTTCATCAGCAGCAGGATCCCCAGCATGCGGTTATAATCTTCGCCCTCTTTGGTCTGGGCGAAGATGTTGACGGCGGCGGGGGCG
>JANOQT010000057.1:0-7742 GCA_031415015.1 Paracoccaceae bacterium | reverse complement strand
GATACGGTGATTGGGTGACACCATCATGTCACGATCCGGCATTCCTTTCCCCAGCGAACCCTGGCGGATCAGGATGGGAAGCAGATGCGGATCGGCCTGAAAGTCATGCGCAAACATCTGGCACTTGCCGATCCAACGCACGGGCTGAATGCCATTATCGCGGGTGATGACCCGGTCCCCTGCCCGCAGGATCTCGACGGGAAGCTCACCGCGCTGCGTGGCGATCAGCGTTCCCGGCGTAAAGCAGGGCGTCGACCGGCGGCTGGCGTGCAAATCAGCAGCAGGTGCCGGTTGATTGTCGCCGGTAAATCGGCACCGCAGGCCAACTTGTGGCATGTCGCCCGTCATAAATTTATGCCTCTCTTAAGCGGACTGCAAAGAAACGAGGTCCGCTGCAGCCTTGCATTAGTATCCCTGAAACTCTTCATTTGAAAAGAAAAAACTCAATATTGCCCCGTGGCAGTCAGAGCGTTTTCATCCCCCGCGAGAGCGCGCGAAATAGTGTTTGACACGGTCTGAGAAGATTACCCAAAGTCCGATGCAGAGGTTGATTTGGGTTCTGGGTGGAACCATCGGTTTCCACTCAGCTTTCAACCTGTGCGTGTTGCCAGCATTGCGGCCACAGCCCGGACATGGGCACTCTTGCCTGCAACCTGTGGTCGCAATCCGGTTTCTGCGAACGGCGAACGCTAATTCATCAGCCTGACCCGGAATGTTTCCCCACCCGACCATCATGATTGAATTTGCGGCAAATGGTTACGATCAGATAGCTAACCGCCCGAATCATGCCACCTACTGTTGCGATGAAGCGGCGCCCGAGGCGAGGCTGGACGCCCCCCTGATTTCCCGTTGCAGGCACGGCCTCGGCCCTTAACCTCACAAAGGCAAAGGTTAATCCCATCTTCAGCCACCGGTCAAAAGACACCGCGTGTTCCACGGTATGCCCCACCGCTGGATTTTGCTGTGATCAGGCGTCCGTTGGTCCGGTGATGCGTCAGATACGGGGGACTTCTCTATTGGTGCGGGCGGTCGGACTCGAACCGACACACCTTGCGGTAAGGGTGTTTGAGACCCTCGCGTCTACCATTCCGCCACGCCCGCACTCCGGGCAGCAGATACGGGACGCAAGGGGTGGGCGTCAAGAGAGGAGGAGAGGTGGGGCTCGGTCGGGGCCGGAAAGTAGCGTGGGTTGTACAGTGCCAAGCGTCCATCTTAAGTGCTCCTCTATCTGCACCAGCAGGGTCGATTGGTCGCGAGCAATCCGTCCAGCAGGCGCAGACCTTAGGCGGTCTCGCTGACCTTGTCGCGTATTTGTGCCGCTCCATGTTCCCGTTTGGGCCGCCTGACGTTCGAAAGCCAAGGGGCTTTCCGCCAAATGCTGAACGCCGACGGTGCCAGTCATAGAAGCCGTTGAAGGTTTGAAAGATGGCTGTCTTGGCCGTCCGACGCGTTTCCCACGATCTGCGCCAGATCAGTTCGGCGTTGATCGTCGTGAACAAGCTTAAGAGGATCTGAAAACAGTCCAGTGGGCTGTTTTCCGGACGTATAAGGGCAGCGTTGTCGTACCAATTGCCCTTGTGCGATCATTGGCGCCCGAAGGCCGTGTTCGCGCAGGATCTTCTGGTCGTCGTGTGAACAGTATTGTCTGCCACGGGCGCTGTGGAAGATGAAGCCACAAGGTGGGGAGCGCAGGGCGATGGTCATCCTCCATGCCCGGATCGCCAGGTCGCGCTTCATCCGGGCGGCTACGGCCCAGCTGATGACGCGCCGCGAATGCAGGTCGAGCATCACCGCCGGATCCGACCTCGACTCGCGGGTCCAGATGTTGCTGGTATCGCCCGCCCACTACTGGTTCGGCTGACCCGCCATGAAGTCACAATCCAGCAAGTTCGTCACGATGTCGAACCTGTGATCGCTGTCGGTGCCGCATCGGACAAATGATCCCCCGGATCATTTGTCGGCCCTCCTCGACCCTGAATTTGTATGTTCTTTCAACGATACTCCCGTTTTCGGGCATCGGCCGGCCTCCCCGGCGCTGGCCAGCATCTACCCCGACCTCTTTCAGCTCCTCCGTCATCTGGGGCCTGCCATAGCTCAGGCGCGATTGCTCCTTTATTTGGACCAGAGCGAACATGTCTGTGAGCGGCCTGTAGCTGGCAGGGCGGCCGCGAAAGGCCCGCAAACCACGAGGGCTCACATTCATCACCCGGCACAACCGATCCGTTGTCAAGCTGACGCGATAGTCCTCGACAACCCTGAACTTCACCACATTAGACTGGCGAAGACCTGAGTGGTCCCTTTTCAGGATGGCCCTCTCTTCGCGAAGCATGCGGCTCTTGCGCCGAAGCCGTTCGTTCTCAGGGCCAAATTCGCGATCCTCAGGCGACACCACATCCGTGACCGCGCAGATCATGTCGAAGTGCCTGGACCGGGAACAAAGGGGGATGCGGGCCCGGGGTTGCCCGGTGCACCGGATGCCCCCGGCCGTCGCCAGCGGCGCTTGACCCAATAGCGGTCCGATGGATTGATCGGTGAGGGTGACGTGGATCCTGCAGGGCACGGATTCGAGCAGGACCTGCCCGGATATCTTTCTGTCATACGTTACAACGCGTTACGCGGCGGCGAATTTGGCTGTCCGGTCTATGCCCGGCAAGGGGCAGATCTGAGCGTCGGCAAAACAGTCCCCCGGACTGTCTTCTGGCCCTCCTGATACTTCGGCAACGGATGAGAAGCGAAGGTCCGCGCCGCAATAAAGCCAATGGGAAAGCGCCTGAACTTCTGTCGCTTCGGCGTGTCACCCCCGACATCCGGCAGGCGCGGGATGCCATGACGTTGCAGGCAGCGCTGCGGCGCAAGGCGCGTCAGGTACGGGAATGAGGGCTGGACCGTCGGCCAAAGGCTGTCGCGTCTGTCGCTGGAACGCCACGACCGCAGCCTCCCCGGGCCCGGTCAGAACCGTGAGCCGTGGTTCCTTTGCCCCAACCTTGCGATCCCTAACCTTGCGATCCCCGGCCACCGCCCGCTTGCGCCACCGCGCCACGGTCCCGGGGGTGTTGCCGAAGTCCCGGCTCAATCGCGAACGCCCTCAGGCCCGCTCTCAAAACGATGGCGGGCAGGCCTGCGACTTGCGCACGGATTACTGCCCTTATAGCGTGCCCGCGCCATGCCGCTTGAAGCATTGGCGCAGCGTGGCTTGATCGCGGCGCGCCCGGGACGGGCTTGTCCCACTGTGATTGCTTCCCTTCTTGAGAACGGATCGCACTATCAAGCCGTCAGAACAAACACCTACGCAAAACAGATGGACGCCTCACGGTGCGGCGTCTATGCGGTCACAGATCGTCCGTCGTGAAGGTGTCGCAGGAGGCCATCTCGCCGGACTTCAGCCCGGTCATGAACCAGCCCGCGCGCTGATCAGAGGTGCCGTGGGTAAAGGTGTGCGGCATCGGGCGCTGACCGGCGTTGGCTTGCAGGGTGTCGTCGCCGATCTGGCGGGCGGCGTTCACCGCCTCTTCCAGATCGCCGCGCTCGATGGTGCCCAGGCCTTGCGCCGCCTCGCGGGCCCAGATGCCGGACAGGCAATCGGCCTGCAACTCGATCCGCACCGAAATCTCGTTGCTTTCCGCCTCGCTGACTTGCGCGCGCAGTGTGTTGGCCTGACCGAGGATGCCAAGTTCGTTCTGGACGTGGTGGCCGATCTCGTGGGCAACCACGTAGGCGGCGGCGAAATCGCCTTTGGCCCCCAGACGGCGTTCGAGGGTGACGAAGAAGCTGGTGTCGAGATAGACCTTGCGGTCTTGCGGGCAGTAGAACGGGCCGGTCGCCTGCGAGGCGCCGCCGCAGCCGGACTGGGTGGCGTCCTTGAACAGAACCAGCGTTGCGGGGCGGTAGGCTTTGCCAAGCTGGTCCTTGAAAACCTTGGTCCAGATCACCTCGGTATCGGCCAGGGTGACGGAGACGAACTCGCCGGCGGACTTGTCTTCGGCGGTCAGTTCGACGGGGGTGCCACCGGATTGCGCGGGTCCGGCGTCGGTCAGCAGGGGGCTGACGTCGATGCCGAGGAAGTAGCCGATCACAAGGACGGCGATCAGGCCGACACCGCCGATTCCGCCGGCCCGTGCCCCCCCGCTGGTCCGGCGGCGGTCCTCGATATTGTTGCTGCCGCGGCGGCCCTTCCAGTCCATTCTTCACCTCTTGATCGGGCAGAAGATCATTTGTCCACGCGTGGACAAGACCTCACCCCAATATAAAACAAAGCCTTACGACAGGTCATTAACGAATCCGAAAGGATTTGCCGTTCGACTACCGGACAACTCTAGCGGTTGATCCCGGTTCCTCAAAGCCCGAAACATGCGGTCTTGCAAGCGTGACTTTCCCCGGCCCGCGCCAAGGCGTATGGTCACGCCGCACCTGAACCGCCCGAGGCAAGAATGACTCTGACCCGTCGCACATTGATCGCCGTCGCTACGCTTGGTTCGGCGGCGCTGCTGGCCGGAGCCTTTGCGTTTCAATACGTCGGCGGCATGGCCCCGTGCCAGTTGTGCCTGTGGCAGCGCTGGCCACATGCTGCGGCGGTGCTGATCGGTGTGCTGGCGCTGGCCCTTGGCTGGCGCGCACTGTCGCTACTGGGAGCCATCGCTGCGCTGACGACGGCGGCCATTGGTGTATTCCACGTCGGGGTCGAGCAGAAATGGTGGGAGGGTCTGGCCTCCTGCACCGCGGGTTCGATCAAAGGAATTTCTGCCGCCGATCTGTTGAACCCGGATGTCGTGGTTGCAGCCCCGGTGCGCTGCGACGCGATTGCCTGGCAGATGCTGGGCGTATCGATGGCCGGGTGGAACGTGATCCTCTCGGTAGGGTTGATGCTGGTCTGGGTGATGGCGGCGCGACGAAGCAATTGAGGCGGGGTCGATGGGCAGAATTGCCCATCCTACGCCACAAGGTGAATCAACGGATTATGACACCTTCGTAAGTCTTTGATATTCCTGAAGCGCAAAGCGGTCTGTCATCCCGGCCACATAATCCGCGACAAGGCGGGCGAGTGCGGTTTCATTCCGGGCGGCGGCAATCTCGACATGCCATTCGGCAGGCAACCGTGCGGGATCGTTCAGGAACATCGGAAACAGGCCGTCGATCACCTCTGTCACCCGCGCGCGTTCGGCCATCACCGAGGGCGCGCGGTACATCCGGGTGAACAGAAACGACCGGATCACCTTCAGTTCCTGAAACAGCGGTTTGGAGAAGCGGATGATGGTGGTGCCCATGTGGCGGATATCGTCCACCGATTTCGGCTGGGCGGCGGTCAGGCGGTTCTGCGCCACCGCGATCACATCTTCGACCATGCGGCCAAACACCCGGCGCAAGGCTTCGTGGCGGCGGCGCATCTTGTCGAGGCCGGGATAAAGCCGGTCTACTTCGGCAAAGGCGGGGCCAGTGACAGGCAGGTCCATCAGGTCAGCCTCACTGAACAGGCCGGACCGCAGGCCGTCATGCAGATCGTGGTGCGAATAGGCGACGTCATCGGCAATCGCGGCCACCTGCGCCTCGGCTGACGCGTGGGTGGAGAGTTCCAGATCCCACTCGGCATTCACCTCGGCGAGGGCGTAAGGCAGGGCTCCTTCGTGTTTCTTGTCGGCATTCGGTCCGGTCACCGGACCGTTGTGTTTCGCAATGCCTTCAAGGGTTTCCCAGGTGAGGTTCAACCCGTCAAAGTCCGCGTAATGCCGTTCCAGCCGGGTGACAATGCGCAAGGCCTGCGCGTTGTGGTCAAAGCCGCCGTAGGGGGCCATCAGGCGTTCCATCGCGTCTTCGCCGGTATGGCCAAAGGGGGTATGGCCAAGGTCATGCGCCAGCGCCACGGCCTCGGCGAGGTCGGTGTTCAGGCCAAGCACCCCGGCGATGGTGCGGGCGACCTGCGCCACCTCGATCGTATGGGTCAGGCGGGTGCGGTAATAGTCGCCCTCGTGTTCCACAAACACCTGCGTCTTGTGTTTCAGACGGCGGAAGGCCGAGGAATGGATGATCCGGTCGCGGTCACGCTGATAGGGCGAGCGGAAGGACGACAGGTTTTCCGGCCAGTGGCGCCCGCGCGAGGCGTCGGGCTGGCAGGCGTAGGGTTTCAGCATCTCGACCTCTCGCCTTGTTCGGGGGGGCTGCCTGTCCTATATTCCGGGAAGTGTTGGAAGGATACGGGAACAGCCATGGAACTGATACTTCCCCCCAAGGTCACCGACCGCGCCTTTGCGCGGCTGGCCGAGATTGCACAGATGACCGGCGATGCGCGGCCCTTGCGGGTGGCGGTGGACGGCGGCGGCTGTTCGGGTTTTCAGTATGACATCAAACTGGATGATGTGACGGCGGATGATCTGGTGCTGGAAAAGGACGGCGTCCGGGTGCTGGTCGATCAGGTGTCCCTGCCGTTCCTGCAGAACGCGGTGATTGATTTCACCGAGGAACTGATCGGTGCGCGCTTTGTCGTGCAGAACCCGAATGCGACCTCAAGCTGCGGCTGTGGCACGTCTTTTTCGATGTAAGGACGGTTTTGTCTGGCCTACCGCCGGTGGCGCTCTATGTCGCGCGGCAACGCAGGAGGGCGCGACATGACAGTGGTTTTGATGCTTGGATCGGCGCCGATGGTGTCGGAGGCGGCGGCGTGGTCGCGCGCGCCCTTTGACCGGGTAGTGGCGATCAACAACGCCTGGCAGGTGCGGCCGGATTGGGACATGGCGATTTATCCGTGGGATTTCCCGGAGGACCGTCAGCCGGTGGCCGGCCCCGGTAAGCGGCTGGTGACGGAAGATGATTTCGTACCGGCACAGAATGCGTACGGCGGGTTTGTCTTCGCTGGCGCGACAATGGCCTATACGGCCGGGTATTGGGCACTTGATGCGCTACAGCCGTCGGTGATTGCCGTGTTCGGCTGCGACATGCATTACGCGGGGGTCCAGACGCATTTCTACGGCTCGGGCACGCCTGACCCGTTGCGCCGCGACATCACGCTGCGGTCGCTGGAGGCGAAATCGGCGCGGTTGATGGTGCTGGCGGCGATGCAGGGCTGTGCGATGGTGAACCTGTCGACGGGGCCGTCGCGGCTGATCTTTCCGCGGGTGGCACGGGGGGCAGCGGCGCGGGCGCGGCCCCTGTCCTGGTGCCCCGATCTGGCGGCCACGGCCTTGGCGGCAGAGGCTGCGCTGGGGTATACCGTGCCCTCGGGCCGGTATTGGGAGGAGCTGGAGCGGTTCGATCCCCTGGCATTGGACCGGGTGGATGCGCTGTGGCTGGCGGCAGCACGGGCGGCGATGCGGCAGACTGCTTGAACCCGGGGGCCGGTGCGGCCTAGATGGCGCGAAGCGGAGGGTTGCCCCATGAAGATCGCCACGTTCAACATCAACGGGATCAAGGCGCGGCTGCCGCGATTGCTCGAATGGTTGGAAGAGACAAGGCCAAGCGTCGCCTGCCTGCAGGAAATCAAGACACAGGACGAAGGATTTCCGGCCGCTGAGTTCGAACGGATTGGCTATCATGCGATCTGGCACGGCCAGAAGGGATTTAACGGCGTCGCGATCCTGGCCGACGGGGTAAAGCCAGTCGAGATTCAGCGCGGATTGGCTGGCGAACCCGAAGATGAGCACTCGCGCTATCTTGAAGCCGATGTTTCGGGAGTTCGCATCGCCTGCATTTATCTGCCCAACGGCAACCCCCAACCCGGCCCGAAGTTCGATTACAAACTACGCTGGATGGAGCGG
>JANOQT010000056.1:0-33016 GCA_031415015.1 Paracoccaceae bacterium | reverse complement strand
CACAAGGCGGGGCTGCATGCGAGTGCGATCCTCAAGGACCCCTCGACTTACGAGCATGTCGATCCTGCGGTGGTGGGCAACGAACGCGTCATCCCGATGTCCAATCAGGCGGGCCAGTCGAACCTGCGGGCACGGCTGGCGTCGGCGGGGATCGCGGCGGACCCGAAGGATGCGCGGCTGGGGCGGATCCTTGAGGTGGTGAAGGACCGCGAGGATCAGGGCTATGCCTATGACGGCGCGCAGGCCAGTTTCGAGCTGGTGGCGCGGCGCGAGTTGGGGCTGATGCCAGAGTTCTTTGAGGTCAAGCGCTACCGGGTGACGGTGGAGCGGCGCAAGAACAAGTATGACCAGATGATCAGCCTTTCGGAGGCGGTTGTGGTGGTGAAGATCGGGGACACCAAGATGATGTCGGTCAGTGACAGCATGGACGAGGCGGGGTCGGATCGCGGCCCGGTGAATGCGCTGGCCAAGGCCTTGGGCAAGGATCTGGGGCCGTATCAGGCCTGCATCGACGACATGAAGCTGGTGGATTTCAAGGTGCGCATCACCAATGGCGGCACGGAGGCCGTGACACGGGTGATCATCGACAGCGAGGATGGACAGGGGCGGCGCTGGTCGACCGTGGGGGTATCGGCCAATATCGTCGACGCCAGCTTTGAGGCGCTGCTGGACGCGATCCAGTGGAAGCTGATCCGCGATATGGGGCAACCGGTGTGACAACTGCGGCGCTCTTCGACGGGTTGGACCGTGCCGGGCCGGGCGACGCTGCGTCGGTTGGTTGGGCTGTCGGGGCGGCGGGAACGCGTGCCGGGGCGGCGGTGCTGGAGGCCGGCTGCGGGGCGGGTGGCGCTTACGGTGTGGGCGTGACTGCGGGACTTTTGGCGTGGCGTCAGGTGCTGGCTTGGGCGGTCTGGGTGGCGGAGGCTGCGGAACTGGCCGACGCGGCAGCGCTTGAGGCCGAGGTTACGGCGGCGGGGTACCGGGTGCTTGATGCGTGCGGGTTGGGGCGGAAAGCATGGGCTGCCGACTATGAACCACTTGCGGCGCGGCTGGAGGCGGTGCCGACCGGGGCCGAATATGGCTATCGCCTGATCGTGGCGGAGGCAGCATGAGCGTTGCGGCCTGCGCCAGTCTGGTGATGCGGGGCGATCCGGACCGGTTTGCGGCGGTGATGGCTGCACCGGTGGAGGCGAGGGCGCAGTTGTTTCCGCTTTATGCCTTCAACCTTGAGGTCGCCCGTGCGCCATGGGTGACGGAGGAGCCGCTGATCGCCGAGATGCGGCTGCAATGGTGGCGCGATGTGGTGGAGAATGCGGCCTCGGGTGCTGCACGGGCGCATGAGGTGGCGGGGCCGCTGCATGCGGTGATCCGGGATTTCGGATTGCCGGTGGCGGTGATGGACCGGCTGATCGCGGCACGGTGGTGGGACATCGGACGCGAGGGGTTTGCAGGTCTTGCAGCCCTTGAGAGCTATATCGAAGATACCGGGGCGGGGCTGATGTGGCTGGCCGCACGGGGACTTGGCGCGCCGGAGGCGGCGGAGGCGGCGGTCCGGGCCTATGGTTGGGCGGCAGGGCTGGCAGGGTTTCTGCGGGCGGTGCCGGAACTGGCTGCGCGGGGCAGGGTGCCCTTGCCGGACGGCGTTTCCGTGCGGGATCTGGCTGAGGCAGGGCTGGCGCGTCTGGCAGAGGCGCGAAGGTTGCGGAAAACTGTGCCCAAGGCTGTGGCCCCGGCGCTGCTGGCCGGCTGGCAGGCCGAGGCGGTGCTGAGGTGCGCGCTGGCCGATCCTGCCGCGGTGGGCGAGGGGCGGTTGGGCGTGTCTGAGTTCAGCCGCCGGGGTGGGCTGATGTGGCAGGCCTTCACCGCGAGGTGGTAGGTGAGGCTTAGGCCCGCAGTTCCTTTGGCCGCAGCCAAAGCCAGATCAGCGCCCCACCGGCAAGGATCAGGAACGGCAGCATCGCAAGGTTGACCATCTGCCAGCCCTGTTGCACCGACCCGCCGGAGCAGTTCATCAGCCCGCCGGAGGAAAAGGAGGCCATGGTCACGCCCCCGAAGACGACGAGGTCGTTGAGACCCTGAAGGCGGCCCCGCTCTTCGGGCCGCTGCGCAGCGGTCAGCATGGTGGTGGCGCCGATGAAGCCGAAGTTCCAGCCGATGCCGAGCAGGATCAGGGCGATGAAGAAGTTCTCCAACTGTACGCCAGCGATGGCCACAGCCCCTGCGCCAGCAAGGATGGTCAGGCCAAGCGCGATCACCCGCTCTACCCCGAAGCGGGCGATGATGTGGCCGGTGAAAAAGCTGGGCGCATACATGGCGAGGACATGGGCGGTGACCACATCGGCGGCGTTCGCAGTCTTGAAGCCGCAGCCGACGACGGCGAGCGGCGACGAGGTCATCACCAGATTCATCAAAGCGTAAGACACGGTGGCGCAGATCATCGCGACGGCGATGGTGGGGGTGCGGATCAGCTCGGCGCGGCTGCGACCGATGGGGGCACCGGCGACGTGAGGGCTGGGCGTGGGGATCTTTAGCCCGATAAACAGGAACACGCCCACAAGGTTCAGCACGATCACCGCAAGGTAGGTGCCAAGGAAGGGCACGGCCATGGTTTCGGCGGTCAGCTTGACGATCTGGGGCCCGAGAACGGCCGACAGGAGGCCGCCCGCCATGACCCAGCTGATCGCCTTGGGGCGGAAATCGTCGGAGGCGGTGTCGGCGGCGGCAAAGCGGTAGAAGCCCTGCGCGGACATGTAGATGCCGGTGATGAACGCCCCGAGGCAAAACAGTGCGAAGTTGGCGGAGGACAGGCCGTAAGCGCCAATGGCAGCCCCAAGCGCCCCGCCCAAGGCCCCGGCGACAAAGCCCGCACGGCGACCATAGCGCTGCATGAACGCGGAAATCGGCGTTGCGGTCAGCATCGAGCCGATAACGGTGCAGGAGATCGGCAGCGTCGCCCAACACACGTTCGGGGCAAGGCTTGACCCGGCGAGGCCCGCGATGGTGAAGATCATCGGCATCTGAGCGCCGAGGATCGCTTGCGCACCTACAAGGACGAGCACGTTGCGTTTGGCGAGGGCATCTTGGGTCATGCGCCAATCGGTAAGGCGTGGAAAGCATGGCCGCAAGGGGCAATGGGTGGCAAGGTTGCTTGCCTCCGGCGGGGATATTTGGGCAAGATGAGGCATGGTGGGACGGATCATTCAGACGCTGGACTGCGTGTCCGAAGGGGCCGGGTGGCTGGCACGTCGCGAGCCTGCGTTTGAGCGGGCTTTGGGGCTGGTCGGGCCGCTGCCGTTGCGGCGGCAGGCGGATGGGTTCGGGGCGCTGCTCAGCGCGATTGTCGGCCAGCAGGTGTCAGTGGCCAGCGCGCGGGCGATCTGGGGGCGGCTTGAGGCGGCAGGGCTGACCGAGGCGGCTGCGATGGCGGTGGCGTCGGACGAGGATTTGCGGGCGGTGGGGCTGTCGTGGCAAAAGGCGCGCTACGGGCGGGCTTTGGCGCAGGCGGGGATTGATTTCTACGGCTTGCGCGGGATGCCGGACCGCGAGGTTGTAGCGGCGCTGGTGGCGGTGCCGGGGATCGGTCTCTGGACGGCGGAGATCTATGCGATGTTCGCGCTGGGGCGGGCGGATGTGTTCGCGCCGGGCGATCTGGCCTTGCAGGAGGCGGCACGGCTGCTGTTCAGGCTTGAGGTGCGGCCCTCGGACAAGGCGCTGCGCGCGATGGCGGAAGGCTGGTCACCCTGGCGGTCGGTTGCGGCGCGGATACTGTGGGCCTATTACCGGGTCGCGAAGGAACGGGATGGGGTGGTGTGATGCGCGAGTTGCGGTTCGGTCGGCGGGCGGCTTTGTCAGGAGCGGCGCGGTCAATGGTGGTGTTCGTTCATGGCTATGGCGCCGATGGCGCCGATTTGCTGGGGCTGGCGGATGTGTTGGAGCAGCATCTGCCAGACACGGTGTTTCTGGCCCCCGACGCGCCGGAGCGCTGCGTGGGGGGTGGGTTCGGCTATCAGTGGTTCCCGATCCCCTGGCTGGACGGATCGGATGTGGCCTTGGCCGAGGCCGGGCTGGACGCGGCGGCGGCCGATCTCAACGGATTTCTGGATGCGCGGTTGGCGGAAGAAGGGCTTTCACCCGAGGCACTGGCGCTGGTCGGGTTCAGTCAGGGCGCGATGATGAGCCTGCATGTGGCCCCCCGGCGGGCGGTGCCGGTGGCGGGAGTGGTGGCGATTTCGGGACGGTTGTTGCGGCCTGAAAGGCTGGTGGCTGAGGCGGCGGTCAAGCCTCCGGTGCTGCTGATCCATGGCGATGCCGATCCGGTGGTGCCTTTCGAGGATATGGGGCGGGCCGGGGATGCGCTGGTGGCAGCGGGGTTCGAGACCTTTGGACATGTGATGCGCGGAACCGGGCACGGGATCGCGCCGGACGGGTTGGGGGTGGCGTTGCAGTTTTTGAAAGAGCGTCTGCCGGACGGGCGGTGATCAGGTGGCTTGGGACAGATAGACCGCGCAACCAGTCAGAGCGGCGTAGTCGTCTTCTACGACGGTGACAGAGAAATCCCTGAGCAGAAGGTCGACGCGGCGGGCTTCGCGGAACTGGCCTGCAAGGTTCAGGCTGGCGAAAGAGGGGGTCATCGCGCGGGACATGCCGCCGATCAGGTAGATGCCACCGTAGGGCAGGTGGATGAGGGCAAGGTCGGCGAGGGTCTGGCCGAGGATATGGATATATAGCCGCGCGGCATGGGCGGCGATGGGGTCGCCTGCGGCGAGGGCTTTCAGTACTTTGGCTGAGGTCAGTGTGGCGGGGCGGCCTGCCTCATGCGCGGCAAAGGCGTGCAGGTTGGCCAGGCCGCGACCGGCGAGCACCTCTTCGACGCCGGCATGAGGCACTTCGCCTTGCGCGGCAAGATTGGCCTCGATGAAGCGGGCGAGGCGGAAGTCTTCCTCGGTGCGCACCGGCATGTTGACGTGGCCGCACTCCGAAGGCGGCACGACGCGGCCCTGCGCGCCGGGATGCACCGGGGCTGCATTGACGCCGGTGCCAAGGCCCACGACCAGCATCGGCGCGCCGGATTTGACCGGGCCGTCGATCACGCTGCGAAGGTTTGCAGACGGGATATGGCCAAGCGCCTGACCTTGGGCCTGCAAGTCGTTGAGGATGGCGACCTTCCTGGCACCTGTCGCATCGGAGAGTTTGGCCGCATCCATCACCCAGTCAAGGTTGGTCATGGTGGCGACGCCGTCCTGCACCGGGCCAGCGGCAGCAACGCAGACACCCGTTATCGTGGCCCCCGTCTGCGTGAGGTAATCGCGCAGGACATGCGCAATGTCCTGACCACGTGCCTGATAGTCGGCGTTGGGAAAGCGGCGGATGCTGTCGAGCCGCACATTTGCGCCATCGGCAAGAGCAACGCGGGTGTTGGTGCCGCCGATATCAGCGAGGATTGCAAGGCTCATCGGTCTGTCCTACTCGTTTCGCGCCAGCGCACGTGCGAAGGCGTGATAGGAGGATTTGGGCACTCGCGCCAGTGTGTCGAAGTCGACATGGACGAGGCCAAAGCGTTTTTCATAGCCCTCGGCCCATTCGTAATTGTCGAGCAGGGACCAGTAGAAGAAGCCCTTGACGTTGGCCCCATCGGCGATGGCCTGTTTGGTGGCGGCGAGGTGAGAGAAGAGAAAATCTTCGCGAATCTGGTCGGTTACGATGCCATCTTTGAGCAGATCGGCGTTGGCCATGCCGTTTTCGGTGACATAGATCGGAGTCTGACCGACATAATCGCACGCCATGCGGGTGAGGAAGTGGTGCATACCTTCGGGATACATCTCCCAGCCCATCTGGGTGCGGGGACGGTCGCCGGGCACGTCGCGGAGGCTGGGCCAGGGGGTGCCGGGGGCGTGGGCGTGCAGGTGGCGGGTGTAGTAGTTGACGCCCAGCCAGTCGAGCTTTTGACCGATCACCGGCATGTCGTCCTGCCAGTTCGCGGGCATGTGAGGGCCGAGGCCCTCCAGCACGTTGGCGGGATAGGCCTGCTTCGTGATGCCTTCGATGAACCAGCGGTTGAAGATACCGTCCCAAAGGTCTGATGCAGCTTGATCTTCCGGGTTGCTGGTCGCAGGGGCCGCATGATCGAAGTTCAGCACAATGCCGAGGTTGGGCTGGCCCATGCCGCGCAGGCGTTCTACGGCGAGACCGTGGGCGAGAAGGATGTGGTGCATGGCGCGGGCGGCGGCGCGGATGTCGCGCAGGCCGGGGGCATGGATGCCCATGAAATGCGACAGCCATGCAACGCACCACGGTTCGTTGATGGTGGCGATAGCGGAAACGCGGTCGCCAAGCCGGCGGGTGATCGCTTCGGAGAAATCGGCGAAGCGATGGCAGGTGTCGCGGTTGGTCCAGCCGCCTTTGTCTGCAAGCGCGGAGGGCATTTCCCAATGGTAGAGGGTCTGGAACGGCTTCAGGCCGCGCGCCAGCATGCCATCGACCAGACGGTCATAAAAATCAAGACCTTCCGGGTTGATGTTCACCCCATCCGGCATGACCCGCGCCCAAGAGGTCGAGAAGCGGTAGCCGTCCATGTTGGCAGACTTTAGCAAGTCAAGATCGGCGGGCCACTGGTGGTAATGGTCGCAGGCCTTTGCGCCGTCCTCGGCGCGCACGACGTTTCCGGGGGTGGCCGCGAACGTATCCCAATGACTGGAGCCGCAACCGCCGAAAGCGCTGCCTTCGATCTGGTAAGCTGCTGTGGCGGCACCAAAGACGAAATCTTCGGGAAAATCGAACCGGGAGAGGGGCGGGATAGTGGGCATGGGTCAGGCCTTGGGGACGGGGCCGGTAGACTGGCCGATAATGAGTTCAGCTTCGAGAAGCCTTTGTTGCGGCCCATTGCCGGGATTGGCGATAACATCCAGCAGCATTTCGGCGGCGAGCCGCCCCGCTTCGCGCACGGAGGAGCGGGTGGCGGTGAAAATCGGCACGTCTTCGCCGTTCTTCATGTAGCTGAGATCGTCGTCGTGGATGATGATCGAGATGTCGCGGCCGATGACAAGGCCCAACCCTTCCACCGCGCGGCGCACCCCCATGGCGGAAATCATCGAGGCGGCAAGAATGCCGGTCGGTGGGATCGGCAGCGACAGCATGGCGCGGGCGGCACGGTAGCCGGCCACCTCTGTCATCTCGTCCGAAGACATCAGTGCGGGATCGGGGACGATGCCTCGCCCGGAAAGTGCGTCAAGATAGCCGGTGCGACGGCGAATGGCGAAATCCATGAACTCCAGACCGTTGACCAGACCGATGCGGGTGTGGCCAAGGTCGAGCAGGAATTCGGTGGCCCGCTGAAAGGCCCGGCGGTTGTTCACGTCCAGCCAGCAATAAGGCTCGGCGGTGCCGGTGGCGCGACCGTGGACGACGAAAGGCAGGCCGATCTCGCGCAGCAGCGGGATCCGGGGGTCGTTCATCCGGGGGGCATGGACGATGACGCCGTCGACATTGCCCTTGGATTTTAGCCCGCGGTAAGTGGATTCCTCGTCCTCGTCGGGGACAACGGACAGCACCATGTCATAGTCGTTGCGGCTGTAGGTCTCCCCGGCACCCGCGATGAAATCGGCGAAAACCGGGTTCACGATCTCGTGCCGGGTTGCGATGGGGATCACGTGGCCCACCGCCATGGCGCGGCCGGTGGCAAGGCGGATGGCGCGGGTGTTGGGGTGGTAGTTGTGGCGTTTTGCGGCGGCCATCACCCGCTCACGGGTGGTCTCGTTGACCTCCGGGTAGCCGTTCAAGGCGCGCGAGACAGTCGTGGGCGACAGGCCCAGCTTCGTGGCGAGTTCCTTGAGGTTCATGCGGCTAGGTTCATGGGGCGGGTCTGCTCAAAACGGTTTCAATTGCCTGAACTTTAGCCAGAGCGTGCCAAGAGGTCAAAGCTATTCGCGCCTGTCCGTAATCGATTACGGACAGAGTGTTGCACGCGTTTCGGGCAGGATGCGGTTATTGAAGGCGCTTTGGATTGACTTGAATCGGCGGATCGGCAACTGTGCGTTATCCAAAGCGGTTTGAGACGATTCTGTAGCCTTGCTACGGACCCGAGACGACCGACGTTGGTTTCATGCCCCGTCAGAGAGCGGGGGCTACGGGAGGAAGACCGATGAAAACCAGACTTATCGTCAGCACCGGCGTGCTGGCGCTGATCGCAGGCGGCGCGGTTGCGCAGGACCTGAAGTTTCCGGTGGGCGAGGGTGCCTTCAACTGGGACAGCTACAAGGCCTATGACGAGGCAACCAACCTGGACGGCCAGGAAATCAGCATGTTTGGGCCGTGGCGCGGCGAAGACCAGGTGCTGGTCGAGACGATGCTGGCCTATTTCACCGCCGCTTCGGGCGTGAAGGTGAACTATTCCTCGTCGGAAAACTATGAGCAGCAGATCGTCATTGACACGCAGGCGGGCAGCCCGCCCGACATCGCGGTTCTGCCGCAGCCGGGGCTGATCGCCGATCTGGCGTCCAAGGGCTTTATCATTCCGCTGGGGGCCGAAACGGAAACCTGGCTGAAAGACAACTATGCGGCGGGCGAAAGCTGGGTCAGCCTTGGCACCTATAATGGTGCGGATGGTGCCCCGGCGCTGTACGCGTTCCCCTACAAGATCGACGTGAAATCGCTGGTCTGGTTTTCGCCCGACAACTTCGCCGATGCGGGCTATACGGTCCCTGAGTCGATGGAAGACCTGAAGGCGCTGACCGAAAAGATCGTGGCAGACGGTGGCACACCGTGGTGCATCGGTCTGGGTTCGGGCGGTGCGACGGGCTGGCCCGCAACCGACTGGGTCGAGGACATGATGCTGCGGACCCAACCCGCAGATGTGTATGACAAGTGGTACAAGCACGAGATTCCGTTCAACGACCCGGCTGTTGTGGCCGCGATTGACGAGTTCGGCTTCTTTGCCAAGAACGATGCGTTCGTGGCGGGCGGCGCTGCTGCCGTTGCCTCGACCGACTTCCGTGACAGCCCGAAGGGTTTGTTCTCGTCGCCGCCACAGTGCTACATGCACCATCAGGCGTCGTTCATCCCGTCGTTCTTCCCTGAAGGTACGGAACTGGGAACGGATGCGGACTTCTTCTACATGCCCGCTTACGCAGGCAAGGATCTGGGCAAGCCGGTGCTTGGCGCAGGAACGCTTGCGTTCATGACCAAGGACAGCGAGGGCGGCCGTGCGTTCATCGAATGGCTGAAGACGCCGATTGCGCATGAGATCTGGATGGCTGGATCAGGCTTCCTGACGCCACTGAAGTCGGTGAATACTGATCTTTACGGCAGTGCCGCGGCGAAAAAGCAGGGCGAGATCCTGCTGAACGCCACAACCTTCCGGTTCGACGGATCGGATCTGATGAACCCGGCTGTGGGTGCAGGTACCTTCTGGACCGGCATGGTCGATTACGTCGGTGGCAAGACCGCGCAGGAAGTGGCTGACACCATCGAGTCCGGCTGGCCAAAGTAAGGCAGGCACAGGGTTCGGGCTGGCGCGGACGCAAGATCCGCGCCAGCCCACACGTCTTCGGTTCACGTCTTGGGAGGGGCAGATGAATCCAGCATTTCAGGCTATGCTGACGATCGTGATCGGCGTGGGGGGGTGCATCACCTACTTCTATGCCTCGAACGTCTTCCTTGATAAAGTAGTGTTTCCTGCTCGAGCGCTCGACGTGAGCTACACACGGCCACGAAGGTTGTTGGGACGTGTTGTAGTTGGGATCGTTCTATTTCTTGTTATAGCATCCCTCGGGTTGTGGGTCTTTGGTTCTTGGATCAGACCTGCCCCGGTCTTTATGACCGACTCGATAGGTTCGCTCTGGAGCGGACTTCTCCTGCCGATCAGAACGGCACAGGTTTGGGGCGGCCTTTTAGCCGGGGCGTTTGGGGCTGGCGCATTCCTTGCCGTTTTAGTGATAATTTATGTTGCGTTTCTTGCGCTTTGCTTGGGTTTTGCCTCTTACAACCGCGCGGGAATGTCGGCGGGTGATGGCATCAACCGCGCCAATCAGATCCGGCCCTGGTTGTTTCTGATGCCGGCGCTGGTGGCGCTTGGCCTGTATCTTGCCTATCCGGTGTTTGCGACGGCCTGGCTGTCGCTGACCCAGGACGCGCCGGGCAATACGCGGGTTTTTGTCGGATTTGCAAACTACTCCCAGATGTTCACCGAGGACAAGTTCTGGGAATCCATGCAGAACAACATGTTGTGGCTGGTCGTGGTACCTGCGGCGTCGACCGCGTTCGGCCTGCTGGCGGCGCAGCTGACGGACCGGATCAAATGGGGCAACATCGCGAAGTCGCTGATCTTCATGCCGATGGCAATTTCCTTTGTCGGGGCGTCGGTGATCTGGAAGCTGATCTATGACACAAGGCCCGCAGATCAGGCGCAGATCGGCGCGCTGAACGCGGTCTGGTTGAAATTTGACGGCGGCATCTGGTCAACGGTGTTTCTTAAGTTGGTGCCGGGGCTGCTGCTGTTGGGCTTTGCGGCGGCGCTGGCTTATGTGGTCTGGACGCTGATCCGCGACCTGATGCGCGGCACGGAGGCACCCGGTGGTGTGGCCGCACTGGTCTTGCGGGCGATTGGCGTGGTGATCCTGGCCTGGCTGATCTGGTCAACCGTCAGTGGCATCCTGAGCCTGACCGGTGCGACATTGCCCTACGGGGTGCCGCAGACCTGGCTGAGCCAGCCGTTCTACAACAACTTCTTCCTGATGGCGGTGCTGGTCTGGATTCAGACCGGCTTTGCCATGGTGATCCTGTCGGCAGCCTTGCGCGGGGTGCCGGAGGATACCATCGAGGCGGCAATCATCGACGGGGCGAACCCGTTCCAGATTTTCTTCAAGATCAAGGTGCCGCAGATCATGGGGACCATCGTGGTGGTCTGGACCACGATCACCATCGTCGTGCTGAAGGTCTTCGACATCGTGCTGGCGATGACCAACGGCCAATGGCAGACGCAGGTTCTGGCAAACTACATGTACGACAAGCTGTTTCGTGCCGGTGACTGGGGCGTGGGGACGGCAAGTGCGATGATCATCATGCTGCTGGTCAGCCCGATTCTGGTCTGGAACGTCTATAACGTGCGCAAAGAAATGCGCTGAGGGGGGCGGGACATGGACAATATCGCAGGAACCAAATCCTCGCTGACCTGGGCGGTGCATATCTCGGTGGTGGCGCTGGTGCTGCTGTGGGTGCTGCCAACTTTCGGTTTGCTGGTATCGTCGTTCCGGACCGGCGATCAGATCGCCACATCGGGCTGGTGGCGGGCGGTGACGACGCAGGAACAGCAGTTGCCGGCGGTGCGCGTCGGCGGCGACGAAGTGCAAAAAGACGGCGCCTTTGTCATCGAGGGCAGTTTGTTCGACGGCACCGGTGCGGTGGTCAGCAAATGGGGCACCAATTCGCGCGAGCCTGCGGCCTATGACGCGGGGCAGGTGGTGGAGCTGGAGGCTGGGCAAACGCTGGTGGTGCAGGCGGATGGGACTTATGTGCTGACCTCGCCCACCTCGCTGGCGGATCAGCGGTTGCCGCGGATCTTTGCTACCGCGACGACACCGCCCGAGTTCACGACCAACAACTACAAGGGTGTGCTGTTCAGCCCGATGGCCGGGCAGACGGTGTTTCAGGCCTTCATGAACACCGCGACGGTTGCTATTCCGGCGACGATCATCCCTATCCTGATTGCAGCCTTTGCCGCCTATGCGCTGGCCTGGATGGAGTTTCCGGGGCGGGCGTTGCTGGTGGCGGCGGTGGTGGGGTTGCTGGTGGTGCCGTTGCAGCTGGCGCTGATCCCGCTGTTGCAGTTTCACAACTGGATCGGCATCGGCAAGGGTTATCTGGGCATCTGGATGGCGCATACCGGGTTCGGGCTGCCGCTGGCGGTCTACCTTTTGCGCAACTACATGGTCGGCTTGCCGCGCGATATCATCGAGAATGCACGGGTCGACGGGGCGACCGATTTTCAGATCTTCACCAAAATCATCCTGCCCTTGTCCTTTCCGGCGCTGGCCAGCTTTGCGATTTTCCAGTTCCTGTGGACGTGGAATGACCTTCTGGTGGCGCTGGTGTTCCTTGGCACTGGCAATGACCAGCAGGTGCTGACTGGCAACCTTGTCAACCTGATGGGGTCGCGCGGCGGGGACTGGGAAATCCTGTCGGCCTCGGCCTTCGTGTCGATTGCGGTGCCGCTGGTGGTGTTCTTCTCGCTGCAACGCTTCCTGGTGCGAGGTCTGTTGGCGGGTTCGGTCAAGTGAGCATGATGGAGAGGGAGAGCCAAGATCGTGACAGTCTGGCAGTGCTGGCGGCGGACCCGGAGTGGTGGCGCGGTGCGGTGATCTATCAGATCTATCCCCGCAGCTATCAGGATTCAGACGGCGACGGGATAGGCGATCTGGGTGGCATCGTCGGGCGGCTGGATCATATCGCGTCGCTGGGTGCGGATGCGATCTGGATCAGCCCGTTCTTCACCAGCCCGATGGAGGACTTCGGCTACGACGTCAGCGACTATTGCGACGTGGACCCGATGTTCGGCACGCTGGCCGATTTCGATGCGGTGGTGGCGCGGGCGCATGACCTTGGCCTGCGGGTGATGATTGATCTGGTGCTGTCGCATACCAGTGACCAGCATCCGTGGTTTGCCGAAAGCCGCAAGAACAGGATGAACCCCAAGGCGGACTGGTTTGTCTGGGCGGAACCAAAGGGCGACGGGACGCCGCCCAACAACTGGCTGTCGATCTTTGGCGGGTCGGCGTGGCAATGGGACAACCGGCGCGAACAGTATTACCTGCACAACTTTCTGGCCAGCCAGCCCGACCTGAACTTTCACTGCGACGCGGTGCAAGAGGCGCTGCTGGATGTGGCGCGGTTCTGGTTGAAACGGGGGGTGGATGGGTTCCGGCTGGACACGATCAACTTCTACATCGCCGACAAGTACCTGCGGGATAACCCGCCTCTGCCGAAGGAGTTGCGCAACAATTCGATTGCGCCATCGGTGAACCCGTACAATCACCAGCTGCATATTTTCGACAAGAACCAGCCGGAAAACCTTGAATTCCTGCGCAAATTCCGTGCCGTGCTGAACCCTTACGGGGCGGTGGCAGTTGGCGAGGTCGGCGATGCGCAGCGCGGGCTTGAGATCATGGCCGAGTATACCAGCGGCGGCGACAAGGTGCAGATGTGCTATCCGTTCGAGATGCTGCAACCGACGCGGCTGACAGCGGGGCTGCTGGCGGATACCTTCGCGCGGATGGCCGAGGCGGCCCCGGATGCCTGGCCGTGCTGGGCCTATTCAAACCATGACGTGATCCGCCACATCAGCCGCTGGCACCTGTCTGAGGTGGCGGCCAAGACCTATGCAACGCTGCTGGTCTGCCTTCGCGGGTCGCTGTGCCTGTATCAGGGCGAGGAGTTGGGGCTGCCGGAAGCGGAACTGTCACAGGACGAATTGCAGGACCCCTACGGCATCGAGTTCTGGCCCGAGTTCAAGGGCCGTGACGGGTGCCGCACGCCGATGGTCTGGGTGACGGACAACGCCTCTGGCGGGTTCACCAGCGGGACGCCATGGTTGCCGGTGAAGGCACCGCATCTGCCGTTGTCGGTGGCGGCACAGGATGGCCAGCCGTCGTCGATGCTGACACATTACCGGGCCGCGCTGGCGTTCCGGCGGGCGCACAAGGTGTTGCGGACGGGTGCGATGGCGGACATCCGCGCCACGGGCGACGTGGCAGCATTCCGGCGCAGCGGCGATGCCGAGATCTTCTGCGCCTTTAACCTGTGCGACAACACCGCGGAGGTGGCGTTGCCCGGCGGCTTGTGGACAACAATCGGAACAGAACTCGGCAGCCAGACGGCAGTGGGCGGGCGCGTATCGCTTGGCCCCTGGGGTGTCTGTCTGGCCCAACGGGACTGAGGGAGGGACATCATGGCGGAACTGCTGCTGAAGAACGTCGAGAAGGCCTATGGCGAGGTGAAGGTGTTGAAAGACATCAACCTTGACATCAAGACCGGCGAGTTGGTCGTGTTCGTGGGCCCCTCGGGTTGCGGGAAATCCACCCTGCTCAGGATGATCGCGGGGCTGGAGCGGATTACCGGCGGGGACTTTTCCATCGACGGGGTTCGGATGAACGACGTGCCCCCCGCACAGCGCGGCATCGCGATGGTGTTCCAGTCCTATGCGCTGTACCCGCACATGACGGTGCGCGAAAACATGTCGTTTGCGCTGAAGATCGCCAAGAAATCTCCCGACGAAATCAAGGCCGCCGTCGACAAGGCCGCGCGCATCCTGCAGCTGACGCCCTACCTTGACCGCTTGCCAAAAGCTTTGTCCGGTGGTCAGCGCCAGCGGGTAGCCATCGGTCGCAGCATCGTGCGCGACCCCAAGGTGTACCTGTTCGACGAACCCTTGTCGAACCTGGACGCGGCCCTGCGCGTGGCGACGCGGATCGAGATTGCCCAGTTGAAAGAGGCGATGCCGAATTCAACCATGGTCTACGTCACGCATGATCAGGTCGAGGCGATGACCCTCGCCAGCCGGATCGTGGTGCTGGCAGGCGGCGGGATCAGTCAGGTCGGCACGCCGCTGGACCTGTATGAACGGCCGGAGAACGAATTCGTGGCGCAGTTCATCGGCAGCCCGTCGATGAACCTGATGACCGGCGAAGTGGTGGAGACCGGGGCCATCACCACGGTAAAGCTGGACAACGGCGGAACAGCACGCTCTGCCGTGCCGACGATCGGGTCGGACAAGGGCCTGAAGGTCAAGATCGGTGTACGGCCCGAAGATTTCATCGAGACCACGGGGGAGCCGATCTTTACCGGCGAGGTCGAGATTACCGAAGCTTTGGGAGAGGTGACCCTGCTGTACTTCAAGCGGCAGGGCGACGGGCATCAGGTGGTGGGCAAGTTGCCCGGCATCCGGTCAGAGGTGCGGCGCACAACCGTCAAACTGACAGCCGACCCAAAGAAGGTGCACCTGTTCGCCAACGGCAAGTCGCTGCTGTACCGCTAGATCAACGCCATCAGGCCCAGCCAGAGAACCGACAACGCCCCCGCGACCACGATTGGCACCCAAAGGGTCAAACGTGGTGCGGGGGCGAAGTCATTGCGGTCAGAGGCCGGTTTCATGTGGCTGATTAAGCGCATGGAAAGGTTTATGCGTCGTTAATGACGTCATGCTCGACGACGCCAACCCTGATCAGGTCTTTTCACCCTTCGCGCAGAGCGGGGTTTACGGACAAGCGGCGGCAGCTTGCTGCGCGCGGGTTTTTTGCGCTGATCTTGGCATCGGGCGGGCGCTGGTGGTGCAGCGCGGCGGCATGCGGCTGATCTCACGCGGGCCGGTCTGGGATGCCGGAACGCTGGCCGAGCGTCGCACAGCGCTGCGGCGGTTCGCGCGCTGGCCAGGGGTGACGATTGCGACACCGGAGGAGGCGATGTCCGGCTTTGGCCTGATCCCGTTGGTAACGCCGATGCATCATACGGTCTGGAATCTGGACGGCGATGCGCGCCTGCGGAGGGCACGCCTGAACGCCAAATGGCGCAACCACCTGTCGGCGGCAGAACGGGCAGCCCATGATTTTCGGCGTGACCGGTGCGGCGCACTCGAAGACCTGCTGTCGGCCGAGGCACCGCAACGGGCCGCGCGCGGCTATCGCACTTTGCCCGCTGCATTTTCCCGCGCGCTGCGCCCCGATGCCCTGCGCCTTTGGGAATGGTGGCACGAAGGGGCGTTAGCAGCGTCGATGTGCTTTGTACTCCACGGCACGACGGCCAGCTACCACATGGCCTGGGGAAGTCAGGCGGCGCGCAACCGGACCATCCACACGCTGATGCTGTGGCGGGCGGCAGAGGCGCTGAAGGCCGAAGGGGTGCGGTGGCTTGATCTGGGATCGGTGAACAGCACCGCGGCACCCGGGCTGGCGCGGTTCAAACTGGGGACGGGGGCGGCGTTGAAGCGGTTGGGTGCGACGCTTTTGGTGCTGCCCGGCTAGTTGCTCTTTGGCTGCGTCCGGGGCAGGGTACCCATGGCAGGAGGCGCGCAATGGTGGTGGTGACGGACGCGATGGTCGATGCCTATCAACGCGACGGGGTTGTGCTGATCCCCGGCCTCTGGGCGGATTGGGTCGGGATGCTGCGCGCAGGCGTGGCGCGCAACATAGCCGATCCAAGTGCGGCGCAGATGGCAACCCTCAAACCCGGCGATCCGGGCAGTTTCTTCGACGACTACTGCAACTGGACCCGGATCCCCGAGTTCGGCGCAGTGATCCGGCAGTCAGCGGTGGCCGAGGTCGCAGCGCGGCTGATGCGGTCGGATAGGGTGCAGATGTTTCATGACCATGTGCTGGTCAAGGAACCGGGCACTACAAAGGCAACGCCGTGGCACAGCGACGGGCCATACTACTTTGTCGAAGGGCGGCAGACCGTGTCGTTCTGGTCACCGCTCGACCCGGTGCGCGACGCGGCCTTGCGTTGCGTGCCGGGCAGCCATTTGTGGAAAAAGGACGTGCTGCCAACGCGCTGGTTAAGCCAGACCGATTTTTACCCGGACCCTGGCGACTATATCCCGGTGCCGGACCCGGAGGCGGAAGGGATGCCGATCGTGGAATGGGAGATGCAGCCGGGCGATGCAGTGGCGTTCAACTTTCGGACGCTGCACGGCGCGCGGGGGAATACCTCTGCGGCGCGGCGGCGGGCGTTTTCATTGCGGCTGGTCGGGGACGATGCCCGTTATGTGCAGCGACCCGGCCCGACCTCGCCGCCCTTTCCCGGTCATGGAATGCAGCCGGGTGAGCGGTTGCGCGAAGATTGGTTTCCGGTACTGCGCGCCTGAGTGTGCGGATCTGAGGCAAAGGCAAGCGGTGTTTCGGGCGATTGCCTGAACATCAGCATACGATAATCCTGCGGGCAGAGGCCGGAATGACCACCATGAACAGGCGTCCGAAACGCTTTCCACCCCCCGAATTCCCGCCCCGGCGGCGTGCTCCTTTTGCGCGAATGCCACCTGCCGTCTTTTCGCCTGTTCTGGGGCTGCTTGGCCTTGCCATGGCTCTGCGCGAGGGGGTGCGCCAAATGGACCTTCCCGGGGCGCCGGCGCAATTACTGGCCGGCGTGACCGTGGCACTTTGGGTGTTTTGCGCCTTGGCCTACCTGTCCAAGGTCGCGCGGCGGCCTGCTGTGGTGCCCGAGGACCTTCGCGTCCTGCCGGGTCGCGCCGGGCTGGCCGCAGCGACTGCGGGCGGGATGATGTCAGCGGCACTGGTCGCACCTTATGCAGCAGGCGTGGCGACCGGCCTGCTGATCACCTCACTGGCGCTGCACGCGGGTCTGGTGGTGGCCTTGATCCGGGTGCTTTGGTCGCTGCCGCCGGTCGCGCGCGCGGTCAACCCGACCATGCATCTGAGCTTTGCGGGCTTCATCGTGGCCGCTCCGGGTGCGGTGGCGCTGGGACTGCCCGGCCTTGCCAGCGCGTTGCTTTGGGCCACTTTGCCGGTGGCAGGGATCATCTGGGTGGTCAGTCTGGTGCAACTGGTGCAAGCGGCGGCGCCCGCGCCGCTGCGGCCACTGCTGGCGATCCACCTTGCCCCGGCAAGCCTTTTCGCCACGGTGGCAGGCCTGACCGGCCGCGCCGGCCTTGCCGATGCCAGCCTGCTGCTGGCCTGCGTGATGGCCGTCGCGCTGATTGGTGCAGGGCGATGGGTCATGGCCAGTGGGCCGTCGGCGCTTTGGGGGGCATTCACCTTTCCACTCGCGGCCCTTGGCGTCGCAATGCTGGTGGTCGGGCACGGCTGGCGTTTGCCGGGTCTGGGCGTATTGGCGGTGAGCATGATCGCCATTCCGGCGCTGGCGTGGTTCGTGCTGAAATCCTGGCCGGGTGGAAAACTGGCCGAGCGCAGCAATGCGGCCGAAGCCTGATCGTTTCCTGTTCCTAAATATCCCCCGCGCGGAGCGCACCTGAGCGCCTCCGGGGAATCCGGAGAGGCGAGGCAAAGGCTTGCGGCGAACCGCCGCTCCGCGTGATAGCCGTCAGATCAGGGCAACCCAGGCGCGGGCCAGGGCGAGGCCATGCGCATCGGCGGCCGCCCCGGCAGATGCGGCCTCAGCCGCCATCCGGTCGGCCCAACCGGGCTGCATCCCGTCCATCAGATGTGGGAAACGGCAGTGCCAGTCGGCGACGACGGCGCGGCTTGCCTCGAAATGAAACTGGGTGCCATAGGTAGCCCGACCGATCCGAAAGGCCTGATGCGGGGCTGCATCAGTGGCGGCCAGATGCACCGCGCCCGGCGGCAGGGTGAAGGTATCACTGTGCCATTGGAAGACCGGGAACTCTGCCGGCAGACCCGAAAGCACCGGGTCGGCCCTGCCCGCATCCGTCTGAAGAACCGGCACCCAGCCAAATTCAGGCGCAGCGCCGAGCACGTTTTCGGCCCCGAAGGCGCGGGCAAGGATCTGAGCGCCAAGGCAGATGCCGAGGACGGGCTGATCGGCAGCGGTGTAGGCGGCCATCAGATCGGCCAGAGCGGGCAGGTAGGGATGCGTGTGGTCGTCGGTCGCCGACTGTTCGCCGCCGAAAACGACGATTGCGTCTGCGTCCACCGCGTCAGGCAAAGGCTGGCCGGTCCACGGCTTGTAAAGGTCGACGAGCGCCGCGCGTTCGTGCAAAGCCACGCCCACCTGACCGTGATGGGTGACGCGGGTATTCTCGATGATGGCGACGCGCATGCAGGCTTCCTGTCTGATGCGGTACTATCTGCACGGGGGCCGTCCCGGTTCAAGCGCAAGATGCAGGGTTTGCCCTTGCCAAGCGCCCGATTGCGTGAAAAGGGGAACCGCCAAACGACGCCACCTCCGGAGGGACATTCCATGGAGATTCGTGAGGCTTTAACCTTTGACGATGTGCTTTTGGTGCCCGCCGCGTCCAGCGTGCTGCCATCGGACGCCGATACCGCGACTTGGGTCACCAAGTCGATCCGGATGAACATTCCGCTGTTGTCCAGCGCAATGGACACGGTGACCGAGGGCCGCATGGCGATTGCCATGGCGCAAGCGGGCGGCATCGGGGTGATCCACCGCAACCTCGATCTTGTGGCGCAGGCGGCGGAGGTGCGGCGCGTGAAGCGGTTCGAGAGCGGCGTCGTCTATCAGCCGATCACGCTGACCCCGGATCAGACCCTTGCAGATGCCAAAGTGTTGATGGAACGCTACTCCATCACCGGATTCCCGGTGGTGGACGCGTTGGGCCGCGTGCTGGGCATCGTCACCAACCGCGACATGCGTTTCGCCAATGACGACCGCACCCCTGTGCGGGCGATGATGAGTTCGGAGAACCTTGCCATCCTGCGTGAACCGGTGGACCGGGCCGAGGCGATCAGCCTGATGAAGGTGCGGCGGATCGAAAAGCTGCTGGTGACGGACGGGCAGGGCAAGCTGACAGGGCTTCTGACGCTGAAGGATACCGAGAAATCGGTCCTGAACCCACACGCTTGCAAGGATGATCTGGGGCGGTTGCGGGTGGCTGCCGCCTCGACCGTGGGGGATGCGGGCTTTGAACGCAGTCAGGCGCTGATCGAGGCGGGTGTGGACATGGTGGTGATCGACACTGCGCATGGTCACAGCGAAGGTGTGGCGCGGGCCGTAGAGCGGATCAAGGCCCTGTCGAACCGGGTGCAGGTGGTGGCAGGCAACGTCGCCACCGCCGAGGCAACGCGGGCGCTGATCGGGGCGGGGGCGGACGCCGTCAAGGTGGGGATCGGGCCCGGGTCGATCTGCACCACGCGCATCGTGGCGGGTGTGGGCGTGCCACAGCTGACGGCGATCATGGATTCCGCGCGGGCTGCGGGGGATATCCCGGTGATTGCCGACGGCGGCATCAAGTATTCCGGCGATTTTGCCAAGGCCATCGCGGCCGGGGCCTCTTGTGCCATGGTCGGGTCGGCGATTGCCGGCACCGACGAGTCCCCCGGCGAGGTGATCTTGTGGAACGGACGCAGCTACAAGGCCTACCGCGGAATGGGCAGCCTTGGGGCGATGGCGCGCGGGTCGGCGGACCGCTATTTCCAGAAGGATGCCGCCAGCGACAAGCTGGTGCCGGAAGGGATCGAGGGGCAGGTGCCCTACAAGGGCAGTGCCGCGGCGGTGATCCACCAGATGGTCGGCGGCTTGCGCGCTGCGATGGGCTACACGGGCTGCGCCACGGTGGCCGAGATGCGGACCAATTGCCAGTTCGTGCGGATCACGGGTGCCGGGCTGAAGGAAAGCCATGTGCATGATGTGCAGATCACCCGGGAAAGTCCGAACTATCGGGTCATGTGATGACCCCTGCTGCACGGGCGATGGCGGCGATTGGGGTGCTGGACCGGGTGCTGGGTGGCGAGCCCGCCGAAAAGGCGCTGACCAACTGGGGCCGTGCCAGCCGTTATGCCGGGTCGGGCGACCGCGCTGCGGTGCGGGATCTGGTGTATGATGCGTTGCGCTGCAAGCGGTCGTTCGCGGCACGCGGTGGCGGGATGACCGGCCGCGGCCTGATCCTTGGTGGCTTGCGCGCGGCGGGGGCCGAAGCGTTGTTTGACGGCGGACCGCACGCGCCCGCGCCGTTGACCGGGGCCGACACAGGGCGCGATCCGGTGGGGGCCGAGGCGCTGGACGTGCCGGACTGGCTTTTACCGGATCTGGAGGCCAGCCTTGGCACCGATTGCGCCGCTGTGCTGGGCGCGATGCGGGCCCGTGCGCCGGTGTTTCTGCGGGTGAACGTCGGAAAGGTCTCGCGCGACGCAGCGGTCACGGCGCTGGCGGCGGAGGGGATTGTCGCAGAGCCGCATCCGCTTGCGCCCACCGCGCTGGAGGTGACGGGAAACGCGCGCAAGGTGCAGGCGTCGGAGGCCTATCTGAGCGGTCTGGTGGAACTGCAGGACGCGTCGTCGCAGGCCGTGGTGACGGCGCTGCCGCTGGCGAACGGGATGCGGGTGCTGGATCATTGCGCGGGCGGCGGCGGCAAGACCCTTGCCATGGCGGCGCGGGCAAAGCTGACGCTGTACGCGCATGACGCATCGCCGCGCCGGATGACTGACCTGCCGGATCGGGCAAAGCGGGCCGGGGTGCGGGTGGCGATCACCGCCGCGCCGGAGGCAACGGCCCCCTATGATCTGGTGCTGGTCGATGCGCCCTGTTCCGGATCGGGCAGCTGGCGGCGCGATCCGGAGGGCAAGTGGGCGCTGACCCAGGCGCGGCTTGCAGAACTGGTGGCACTGCAAGCTACAATCTTGCGGCGGGCGGCGGCCATGGTGGCACCGGGTGGGGTGCTGGCCTATGCAACCTGCTCGCTTCTTGACGCCGAGAACGTGGCGCAAGTGACGTCCTTCACCGCTGCCAATCCTGATTGGGTGGTGTCGGACAGCCGCCGGTTTCTGCCGCTTACGGGCGGCGACGGCTTTTTCCTGGCGCTTCTGACGCGAAACTGAGGGACCGTTCAACAACCTCGACGTGCAAACCCGGAGCCGTTAAGCTTCCGTTAACGAATTTCACGGCGAATGGCCGGGTTGTGCAACGGAGGCGATGATCGGGTGACCCATGCGGGAGTTGAAATGCGCGCGCTGGTGGGCACGGCGAGGTTTGTGTCCGACCGGGCAAGCTATCTTCTGGCCGGAGCGATGGGGTGTCTGGGTATCGCCAGCCTGATGTCGGATCAGGACTGGCGGATCGTGACGGTTATCTCTGGTCTCAGCCTTGCGGCCTTGGTTCTGATCGTGCGGGGACTGGCAAGGGCTGCTGACTGGCTGGACCTGCGACGCGCCGAGCGGCTGTTCCTGACCGTGGCCGACGATGCGGCGCCCTGCTTTGCCAGTGATGCTGCGGGCAAGGTTCAGTTTCGCAACACGGCGGCAGAGGCGCGGTTTGGCCCCGATTGCAACAGTATGCTTGAAACGCTGTCGGATCACATCGCCTCGCCCGCAGCTGTCCTGTTTCGCCTGCAGTCCCGGGCTGAAAACGCAGGGGCGGCGCGTGAGGATATGGCGACGCGGGCGGGTACGCTGCGGCTTGCGGTGCATGTCACCGGACCCGGCCGTTTCCTGTGGCGGGTCGAGGAATTCCGCGACCGCGGTTTCGGGGCGCGCGGGGCCGAAGTGTTAAGCCTGCCAATGCTGGTTTTGAACAAGGCCGGCGTGATCCTGTTTTCCAACGAGGCGATGCGGCGGCTTTTGGGCCAGCGTCCAAAGCGGATCGAGGATGTGCTGCATGGCGGGGTGATCCGGTCTGGTGAAGAGGTGACGGTCATCGGTCACGACGGGCCCCGGCGTGCCATCCTTGCCGAAGTCGCGGGGCAGGGCGAACGGCGCGAAATCTTTCTTCTGCCATCGCCAGACCGCGAAGGCACCGAGGCGGTCGGTGCGGATTTTGAACATGTTCCGGTGGCGCTGATGAGTTTTGCGCCGGATGGTGCGCTGCGCGTGGCCAACAAGGCCGCGCGGGATCTGATGTGGCAGGGCGATCTGGGCACGGCGATGTTCCATGATCTTTTCGAAGGCCTGGGCCGCCCGGTGTCGGACTGGCTGGCCGATGTTGTGGCCGAACGGTTGCCGGTCGGGTCCGAAGTGGTCCGGGCCAGACGGATGGAGGAGGAAAGCTTTCTGCAGGTCACGCTTCGGCGGATCGTCGATGCGGGGCGGCCAGGTGTGCTGGCCGTGCTGAACGATGCGACCAAGTTGAAAACGCTGGAGGCACAGTTCGTGCAAAGCCAGAAAATGCAGGCTATTGGCCAGCTTGCAGGTGGCATCGCGCATGATTTCAACAATCTTTTGACCGCAATTTCGGGCCATTGCGATCTGTTGTTGCTGCAACATGGCCGTGAAGATCCGGCCTATGCCGATCTGGAGCAGATCCGGCAGAACTCAAACCGCGCGGCAGCACTGGTCGGGCAGCTTCTGGCCTTTTCGCGCAAGCAGACCCTGAAGCCGGAACGTCTGGATCTGGGCGAAGTGCTGTCGGACCTGACCCACCTTCTCAACCGGCTGGTGGGCGAAAAGGTAGGCCTGACGCTTGCGCAGGCCCCGCGCGAACCGGGGCAGATCCGCGCCGACAAGCGCCAATTGGAACAGGTGCTGATGAATCTGGTGGTTAACGCGCGCGATGCGATGCCGGACGGCGGCACCATCCGCATCGAGACAGAAACGCTCTGCCTGACCGAACCTTTGCAGCGTGACCGCGCCTCGGTTCCCGCAGGAGAATATGCTGTGATCCGCGTGATCGACCACGGGATTGGCATCCCTGTGGACCGGCTGCAAAAGATATTCGAGCCGTTCTACACCACGAAACGGGTGGGTGAGGGCACCGGGCTGGGATTGTCGACCGCCTACGGTATCGTCAAGCAATCCGGAGGGTTCATCTTCGTGGATTCGGTGGTGGGCGATGGCACCACTTTCACGCTGTATTTCCCGGTGCATATCCAGACCATAGCTGCGGACCCGGAGCCAGAGCCTGCGCGCAAAGCGTTGGTCCGGCAGGGCGAGGGCGTGGTGCTGCTGGTGGAAGACGAAGCCCCCGTGCGCGCCTTTGCCAGCCGCGCGCTGCGTCTGCGCGGCTATACCGTGCTGGAGGCGGAGAATGCCGAAGAGGCGCTGAAGACATTGGAAGACCCCTCGCTGGAGGTGGATGTCTTTGTGACCGATGTCGTCATGCCGGGGATGGACGGGCCGTCCTGGGTTCGCATCGCGCTGCAGGATCGGCCCGACGTTCCGGTCATCTTTGTCTCGGGCTACGCAGAAGACTGCCTGTCCGAGGGTCAGGCCCGGATCCCGAACTCGGTCTTTCTGCCGAAACCCTTCTCGCTGAACGAACTGACCGCGACGGTTCAGGGTCAGTTGAATTGACGTCAGAGCAGGGCCGCAGCGGTTACAGTCATGCACTGTTCGTCAGGCGGTTTGACCACGCAGAAGCCGCGCCGCTTCGGGGGCGAAGTAGGTCAGGATGCCGTCGCACCCGGCGCGCTTGAAGGCCAGCAGGCTTTCCATCATCGCCTTCTCGCCGTCGATCCAGCCGTTCAGGGCGGCCCCCCGGATCATCGAATACTCGCCCGAGACCTGATAGGCATAGGTCGGGGCACCAAACGCATCTTTCACGCGGCGGCAGATGTCCAGATAGGGCATGCCGGGTTTGACCATGACCATGTCGGCCCCGTCGGCCAGATCGCGGGCCACCAGGCGCAGCGCCTCGTCCGAATTTCCGGGGTTCATCTGATAGGTCTTCTTGTCGCCCTTCAACGCGCCGGACGCCCCCACCGCATCCCGGAACGGCCCGTAAAACGCCGAGGCGTATTTCGCGGCATAGCTGAGGATCGCCACATCCTTGTGGCCCGCAGCTTCCAGCGCAGCGCGCATCGCACCGATCCGGCCATCCATCATGTCCGAGGGGCCGAGGATGTCGGCCCCGGCTTCGGCCTGCGCAAGGCTCATCCGTACCAGCGCCTCGACGGTTTCATCGTTCAGGATGATCCCGTCGCGCACCAGACCGTCATGGCCGTTCGCGTTGTAGGGATCCAGCGCCACATCCGTCATGACCGCGATGTCTGGCACGGCCATCTTGATCGCCCGGATCGCGCGGTTGGCCAGATTGTCGGGGTTCCATGCCTCGCGGCAGTCGGCGGTCTTCAGGGCGGGATCGGTGTAGGGAAACAGGCAGATCGCCGGAATGCCCAGACTGGCGGCGGTTTCAGCCGCCTGCACCACCAGATCGACGGACAGCCGGTCCACCCCCGGCATGGAGTGGATCGGTTCACGGATGTTCGCACCTTCGCGCACGAAGACCGGCCAGATGAGGTCGGCCGTTGACAGCCGGTTCTCTTGCGCCAGATCCCGCAACGCGGCCGAACGGCGCATCCGCCGGAAACGGGTTTGCGGGAAGGGCGCGAAGATGGGCTGCATCGGTGATGTCCTTGACTGGCAATGCAAGCAGGGGCTTGCGGCTTTGGCTTCTGCCTGCCATGGAAAGAGGCGCGCCTCAAGTGATCTGAGGATCGCTCTGCGCGAGATGCGCCGTTCGGAGTGGAAAGGAAGACCTGTTACTTGGACCTTTTCGACACTGTTTTCGAAGTCATCGATATGCGGTCGTTTTCCAACCTCTGGTATTGGATTGCTTTGGCTGTGCTGTGGTCATCCACCAGTCACTGGGTCCTGGGTGTTCCGCAAGACATGATCCAGCGTGGTCGCCGGGAGGGCGGGCAAGCGCAGCAGGATCTGGAGGACATGGTCCGCATCAACTCCAACCGGTTGCTGTATTTTGTTCAAAAGGGTGCAGCCGTCATCGTCGGGGTGGCGTTTTTCTGGTTTACCTTCATTGGTGTCCTTGGGTTTTACTACAATGTCGAATTCGCCCAGGCGGTGTTCCTGTTGCTGGCCCCGATGAGCATCGTGGTCTGGTTCAGCTTGTGGACATGCCGCCGGATCGCGGCAGGCGAGAATGTCGGTGCAGCACTTCACCGTCGGCTGACAATCCATCGCCGCATCACGCAAACCATTGGGATGTTGGCCATTTTCGCAACAGCATTGTTCGGGATGTGGCAGAACCTCAACATCTCCATCCTTTACTGATCCGCACGGCAGGGCAGGGCCATCCAGATGACGTCACAGCGCATCATCCTTGGCGGCGCGCCAGAAGGCTTTGACGCGCGGCTTCTGGCGCGGGAACTGGACCGGGGGCGGACGGTCGTGCATGTGGCCCGCGATGACAAACGGGCCGAAGCGATGCGGGCTGCTTTGGCCGTGACTGCCCCCGATGCCGTCGTGCTGGAGTTTCCGGCCTGGGATTGTCTGCCCTATGACCGGGTCAGCCCGAACCCTGAAATCTCGGCCCGGCGGATGGCGACATTGGCGCTGCTTGCAGACGGGCTGTCGGCACCCGTTGTCATTCTGACGACGCTGAACGCCGCGACCCAACGGGTGCCGGCACGCGATGTGGTGCGGGCGGCCTCGTTCCGCGCACAGGTTGGCGACCGGGTCGATGAGGCGCGGCTGAAGGGCTTTTTGTCACGCATGGGATTTTCGCCGGTCTCGACCGTGGCGGAACCTGGGGATTTCGCCCTGCGCGGCGGGATCGTGGATATTTTTCCGCCAGGACCGGGGGGGCCGATTCGCCTCGATTTCTTTGGCGACGTACTGGACGGGGCGCGCCGGTTTGACCCTGAAACCCAACGGACGATAGAAAAGCTGAAGGCGGTCGATTTTGCCGCCGTGTCCGAAGTGATCCTGGACGAGGCCGCGATTGCGCGGTTCCGGCAGAACTACCGGATCGAGTTTGGTACGGCAGGGACGGATGATCCCTTGTACGAGGCGGTCAGTGCGGGCCGCAAGCATCAGGGGATGGAGCATTGGCTGCCGTTCTTTCATGTGCGACTGGAGACGCTGTTCGACTATTTGCCCGACGCGAGCGTGATGCTGGACGACCAGATCACCCCGGCGCGGCTGTCGCGGTGGGATGGGATCGACGACAGTTACGACGCGCGGGCCGAGGCGATGGGCGCGAAAGGGCGGCTGGATACGGTCTACAAGCCGGTGGCACCGGGGTTGCTGTACCTGGATGACGCAGCATGGGAAGCGGCAGTTGCGGATCACCGGGTGATCCAGCTGTCACCCTTGCCGCAAAGCCCCGGGCCGGGGGTTCTGGACGCGCAAGGGCGCATCGGGCGCAGTTTTGCACCAGAGCGGCAGCAAGAAAAGGTGAACCTTTTTGGTGCTTTGGCAGACCATGTTCAGGTGATGCTGAAGGTCGGGCAAGTGGTGATTGCCAGTTGGTCGGAAGGCGCGCGGGAACGGCTGAAAGGCCTTTTGGCCGATCAGGGCTTGATGGGCGCGCGCGAAGCTTCAGATTTCCGGGACGTGCCAGATGGCAAGGGCGATCTGGTCCTGATGATCTGGCCGCTGGAGGCGGGGTTTGTCGCCCCCGGCCTTGCGGTGATTTCCGAACAGGATGTGCTGGGCGACCGGATGGTCGGCAAGCCGCGCCGCAAGCGCAAGGCCGACAACTTCCTGCGCGAGGTAGATACGCTGACGCCGGGCGATCTGGTTGTGCATGTCGAGCATGGGGTGGGGCGCTATCTGGGGCTGGAGACGATCACCGCGTTGGGTGCGCCGCACGCCTGCGTGGCGTTGGAATATGCCGAGAATGCAAAGCTTTACCTGCCGGTGGAGAATATCGAGCTTTTGTCTCGGTACGGCCATGAGGAAGGCCTGCTGGACCGCTTGGGCGGAGGGGCGTGGCAGGCGAAGAAGGCCAAGCTCAAGGAACGCATCAAGGAGATTGCCGACCGCCTGATGCGGATCGCGGCGGAACGCGCGCTGCGCCATGCGCCTATCCTGGAGGCGCCTCACAGCATCTGGGAGGCTTTTGCGGCGCGGTTCCCCTATCAGGAAACGGATGACCAGCTGACGGCAATTGCCGATGTGGTGGCGGACCTTGAGAAGGGCAGTCCGATGGACCGGCTGGTCGTGGGCGACGTGGGCTTTGGCAAGACCGAGGTGGCGATGCGCGCGGCGTTCGTGGCGGCGCTGTCGGGGATGCAGGTTGCGGTGATCTGCCCGACCACGCTGCTGGCGCGGCAGCATTACCGCAGCTTTGTGGAAAGGTTTCGCGGATTTCCCATATCGGTCAAGCCTTTGTCGCGGTTTGTTACCGCCAAGGACGCCAATGCGACGCGCGCCGCGATTTCGGATGGCACTGTGGATATTGTTGTCGGCACGCATGCACTGCTGGCCAAGAGCATCACGTTCAAGAACCTCGGCCTGCTGGTGATCGACGAAGAACAGCACTTTGGCGTGACCCACAAGGAGCGGCTGAAAGAAATGAAGGCGGAGGTTCACGTCCTGACCCTGACCGCGACGCCAATTCCGCGTACCTTGCAGCTTAGCCTGACCGGCGTGCGCGATCTGTCGATCATCGCCACACCGCCGGTCGACCGGTTGGCGATCCGGACCTATGTGTCGGAGTTCGACACGATCACCATCCGCGAGGCATTGCTGCGCGAACGCTTCCGGGGTGGGCAAAGTTTCTATGTCGTGCCAAGGATTTCCGATCTGCATGAAATCGAGGATTTCCTGAAAAACCATGTACCGGAGGTGAGTTACGTTATTGCCCACGGCCAGCTTGCGGCGGGCGATCTGGATGACCGGATGAACCAGTTCTACGACGGCAAGCATGACGTGCTGGTGGCGACCAGCATCGTGGAAAGCGGCCTCGATATCCCGACGGCCAACACGATGGTAGTGCATCGGGCGGACATGTTCGGGCTGTCACAGCTTTATCAGATCCGGGGGCGGGTGGGGCGGTCGAAGACGCGGGCCTATGCCTATCTGACGACCAAACCCCGCGCACCGCTGACTCCGCAGGCGACCAAGAGGTTGCGGCTGCTTGGCAGTCTGGACAGCCTTGGGGCGGGGTTCAATCTGGCCTCGCATGACCTTGATCTGCGGGGGGCGGGGAACCTTCTGGGGGATGAACAGTCCGGCCATATCAAGGAAGTGGGCTACGAGTTGTACCAGCAGATGCTGGAAGAAACGATTGCCAAGATCAAATCTGGCGAGTTGCAAGGGTTGACCACAGTCGATGACGGGTGGAGCCCGCAGTTGAATCTGGGCGTGCCGGTGATGATCCCGGAAGGGTATGTGATTGATCTGGATGTGCGGCTTGGCCTTTACCGACGGTTGTCATCGCTTGGCACCAAGGTGGAGCTGGAAGGCTTTGCGGCGGAACTGATCGACCGGTTCGGGCCGCTGCCGAAAGAGGTGAACACCCTGATGCTGATCGTGCGGATCAAGGCGATGTGTAAGCGCGCCGGGATCAGCCGTCTTGACGCGGGGCCGAAGGGCGCGACGATCCAGTTTCACAACGACAAGTTCGCCAATCCCGGCGGGTTGGTCGATTTCCTTAAGGCGCAGGGCGGTGCGGCGCGGGTCAACGGCAACAAGATCGTGCTCCAGGGCGAGATGAAGACGGAATCTGACCGCATCAAGGGTGCCTTCAACATCGCCCGCGATCTGGCCGAGGTGGTGAAGGCTGCGAAGAAAGTTTAGGCGGGGCGTTTCCTGACCGTCAGGATCAGCGCCAAGGCTATCACGCAGAACGCGCCAACCCCGACCATCAGTGGAATTTGCGTTCCGTTGAAGGCGAGGCCCACCGGCACCGCAAGCGCCACTGCCAGAACCGTCGACACCGCCGTCATCATCGAGGCGGCAAAGCCCGCGACGTGGCTCAGATCCTCCATCGCCAAGGCTGCGAGGTTGCCCTGCGTCAGGCCCATCATCGCGATGACGCTGATCGACCACAGGATATGCGCGGGAAACACCAGATCGGCCGGCATCAGTCCCGTCACGTCCAAGAGCAGGATGGCAAGCGTAAAGCTGACCTGGGCCAGATAACTGGCGAGAATCACCGCCCGCATCCCCAGCCGCATCACGATGCGGGAGTTGAGCAGGCTGCCGCTGGCGGCGCAGAGCGCGATGAAACCGAACCACAGGGGAAAGGTCGCGGCACGACCAAAGGTTTCGGCGAAGATGCCTTGTTGCGAGGTTATCGTCGCCAGAAGGCAGGCAGTTCCAAGTGCCTGACACAATGTGGAAATCCCGGCAATCCGGTGGCGGGAGACCTCTTTGGCCGACTGCCACAACACTGCAACCCGTAAGGGGCGGCGCGTATCGGTGGGCAGGGTTTCCGGCTGGCGCAACAGGACCCAGGTGTTGGCGATCAGGGCAACGACGGCGATGGCGCCGAAGATCGCCCGCCAGTCGCCGATCAGCAAGATGGCTTGTCCCAGAAGCGGGGCCATCGCGGGCACCACCATGAAGATCATCATCACGAAAGAGATGATCCGCGCCATATCGCGGCCTTTGTAGAGGTCGCGCACCATGGCCATGCCGACGACGCGGGGGGCCGCAGCGCCGATCCCTTGCAGCACGCGTGCGATGAGCAGCGTTTCCAGACTGGGGGCGAGATAGCAAAGGCCCGCTGCTGCCACATAGATCGCAGCACAAACGAGGATCACCGGCTTGCGGCCAAAGGCATCCGATACCGGGCCTGCGATCAAAGTGCCGAATCCCATACCGAAGAAAAAGCTGGAGACCACGAGCTGCGCCTTGTTGACGTCGTCGGGCGTCAGTTCGGCGGCAATCGCGGGCAGGGCGGGCAGCATGGTGTCGATCGACAAGGCGATGGTGGCAAACAGCATCGCCATCATCGCCACGAATTCGGTTTGCGACGGTGACTTGGCGGTCATTTTGCCGCGAGTTCTGCGATGACCTGTCCCCAGAGTTCCGGCGATTGCGCGCCGGTCAGCACGTATTGCTGCGCGATCAGAAAGGTCGGCACTGACGTCACCCCTTTCGTGCGGGCGTCGACATCGCGGGCGGCAATATCATCGGCATCAGCGTCGGTCTGCAACAGTCTGAGTGTGGCCGCGCGATCCATGCCGGTCTCGCCTGCGATGTCGGCAAGGGTGTCAGTGTCGCCAATGTCGCGGCCTTCGGTCCAATAGGCGCGCATAAGCGCGGAGGTGACGGCGTGCTGAACGCCTTCGATCCCGGCCCAGTGGATCAGTCGGTGGGCATCCAGCGTGTTCGGCATCCGTTGCGGCTTGTCAGGGTCTATTTGCACGCCCGCCGCCTTTGCCACCTCGCGCAGGCGTTCGTGGATGGCATCGACGCGGGGTTTGCCGCCGAACTTCTGTTCCAGATACGCGCGTTTGGCCACGCCTTCGCGCGGCATGTCGGGGTTAAGCCGGAACGGATGCCACTGGACCGAAAACGGATGATCGGGGTGGTCTTTCAGGGCGCGGTCGAGGTTTGCCTTGCCGATGTAGCACCACGGGCAGACGGGATCGGAAAAGATGTCGAGGCGGATCATCTGCCCTCCTACGGGGACAAGTTCGGGGCCAGTTCAAGAGCCGGTTCAGGGGCCAGGCCTGCGACAGCGCGGCAGATCGGTTTGCCATTGGCCGTACGCGGCAGCTTGTCAAGGCGGTGAAAGAGCCGGGGATGCGGATATTCGCGATGCGGCCAAGGACGCAGATTGCCCGGTGTTCGGAGATGCCAAGCGCCTCGCCCGCTGAACTGCCGTGGCAGAGGTGGCGACGGGGACCAGACCAGCGGCGATTGCCCCAAGGTAAGCCACCGGAAAGGCTGCGCTGTTGCCAGGCCGGAGGAGGACGGGGTCGCGGGGAAAGAGGCCCCGTTCGAGCCGGGCCGTGCCGCAGCCACGGACTGCGGCAATCAGGCAAGCAGTTGTCCACTTCGGCGCTGTCCAACGACAGGATTTCCAGCGCGGGCTTGTCGGGATTTTTGGCCCCACAGGCCAGCACATCCCCGGCGAGGTTCATCCGCGCGGGCTAGGTCGGAAACGCGGGTGTGTCGATCACGGACAGCCTCTGTAATGCGTAGCCAGCCAGCGGGCAGGACAGTTGCAAGGCAGGCCACCGTCGTCTATCGCAATGCTATGCAGCCGACCGATCCGAAGTCCATGATCCGCGTCGCCCGCGCAGCGGGTGACGAGGCGCATGTCGAACCGCTGAACCTGGGTGAACGGGTCCGCGGTTTGCGCAAAAGCCGGGGCTGGACGCTGGAAGAGGCGGCAAGCCGGGCGGGACTGGCGCGGTCCACCCTGTCAAAGATCGAAAACGGGCAGATGAGCCCAACCTATGACGCCCTGAAGAAATTGGCCGGCGGTCTGGCGATATCGGTCCCGCAGTTGTTTACTCCGCCTTCAAAGGCGCAGGTCATCGGGCGGATCGCTGTCACCAAGGCCGGTACGGGGTTGGCGCAAGCGACGGCGACCTATGAACACGAGTTGCTGGCGGGCAGCCTGTCGCGCAAGCAGATGTTGCCCTACCGTGCCACCATCCGTGCCCGGGACGTGGCGGAGTTTGACGGATGGGTCCGCCACGATGGCGAAGAGTTCCTGTATGTGTTGACGGGCGTGATCCGGCTTTACACCGAGTTCTACGAGCCGGTCGATTTGCGGCGCGGTGACAGCGCCTATTATGATGCGGCGATGGGGCACAACGTGGTCAGCCTGTCTGACGAGGATGCGACGGTCTTGTGGGTGACCTCGCTGATGTGAGGATTGACGGATGTCTTCCTTGATCTTGCGCATGGTAGTGCGCAAGCGCCGCAGTATAGGATGCGGCTATGAAACCCCATGCGAGGGCCCATGCGCTTTGCCGTCCTGACCGATATCCACGCCAACCGGGAAGCATTCGAAGCGGTCCTGACTGACGCCCGCACCCGGGGATTCGACCGGATCGTCATCCTGGGCGATGTGGTGGGCTATGGCCCGGATCCGGATTGGTGCGCCGACAAGGTCGCGGCATTGGTGGCGGCAGGGGCTGTCTGCCTGAAGGGCAATCATGATCATGCGGCCGCGGGCGGCATCGAGCCGATGAACGGCACGGCGCAGCGGGCAATTGAGTGGACCCGGGACCGGCTGACTGATGCCCAGAAGGCCTTTCTGCGGGCGTTGCCGATGCAGGTTTGCGAGGGCGATGTGCTGTTCGTGCATGCCTCGGCCGATGAGCCGGGGGCATGGAACTACGTGACCTCCGACACCCGGGCGGTGCCGTCGTTCCGGGCCTGCAGCGCACGGGTCATCCTGTGCGGGCATGTCCATGTGCCGCTGTTGGCCAGTTGCGACATTGGCGGAATGGTCCGCGAGCAACCGTTCCGCATCGGATCACCGCTGCCGCTGATCCGGTCGCGGCGCTGGCTGGCAGTGGTGGGGTCGGTCGGGCAGGCGCGCGACGGGGTGGCTCAGGCTGGATACGCGCTGCTGGACACGGGCGCCAATGAACTGACTTTTCTGCGCGTGCCCTACGATATGGGGCCCACAGTGCAAAAGATACGCGCAGCGGGGCTGCCAGAAGCGCTTGCCCTGCGTTTGATCAAGGGGCAATGACATGCAGATGCGACCGCGGCCGGGGTTGCAGATCGACGGCTTCACCTTGGGCGAAAAGCTGCACGAGGGTGGGTTTGCGACGATC
>JANOQT010000055.1:0-8166 GCA_031415015.1 Paracoccaceae bacterium | reverse complement strand
GGCGTTGGTGGTGGGGCTGCTGTTCACCAACCTGAAAAGCTATTCCACGGTGCTGCGCGCCGATAAGGAGCTGATGGGATCGGTGCAGCCCCTTGCGCCGATGAGTGGGGCGCTGCGCTATGCCAAGATGATGTTCAAATCAGCGAATATCGAGCTGGTGCAGACCGGCACAGATGCACGCCCCGGAAGCTTTCTGTCGGCGGCGAAAAAGCCGGTGCTGATGGTCATCGTGGCCGGCGAGACCGGACGCGCGGCGAACTGGTCGCTGAACGGCTACGGGCGTGAGACGAACCCGGAACTGGCCCAGCGCGATATACTGTATTATTCGCACGCCAACAGTTGCGGCACAGCAACGGCAACGTCGTTGCCGTGCATGTTCTCGCCCCTGACCCGGGACCAGTATTCCTACGAGGGGGGACTGTCGAACGAGAACCTGCTGGATGTTCTGGTCCATGCCGGGTTCAAGGTGGAGTGGTGGGACAACAATACCGGCGACAAGGATGTTGCCGCACGGGTGCCGTCCCGGTTCATGGCTGCGGCGGACGGGGCCGAGTTCTGCCAGCCGGAATGCATCGACGGAGTGTTCCTCAAGTCGCTGGCGGACAAGGCCGCGACAATGACCGAAAACACGGTGATCGTGCTGCACCAGATCGGCAGTCATGGCCCGTCGTACTGGCTGCGCTATCCGCCCGAGCGGGAGGTGTTCAGCCCGGCCTGCAAGACGCCGGAACTGACCGACTGCACAACCGAGGAAATCGTCAACGCCTATGACAACACCATTGCCTACACGGACTATTTCCTGGCGCAGGTGATTGACCAGCTGGACGCGCAAGACCGGGTGATCCCGGCGATGTATTACATGTCTGACCATGGCGAAAGTCTGGGCGAAGGCGGCATTTACCTGCATGGCACGCCCTACTTCATGGCGCCCGATTATCAGACCCATGTGCCGATGGTGATCTGGATGTCGGAGCGGTTCCGTGCGACGTTGGGGCTGGATCAGGGCTGCATGGCCCGGCGGACGGAGGACGAAGTGAGCCAGGACAACATGTTCTCGACGGTGATCGACTTGCTGGATGTGGTGACGGTCGCCGAAGACGAGGCGCTGGATCTGGCTGACCCCTGCCGGGTCAGGCCGAGCTGAACCATGGCCGAACTGAAACCTGCCCGAAAGACCGGGATCGCGCATTTCTTTGCGGCTGCGGGGTACTCCATTGGCGGTGCGCGGCGTCTGTGGGCCGAGTCGGCCTTCCGGCAGGAGGTGCTGGGGCTGGCGGGACTGATGGTGATCTTTGCCGCCGTGGGGGCCAGTGTACCGGAGTTTCTGGGGCTGGCGGTACTGTCGCTGATCGTGATGGCGGTCGAGGCATTGAACACGGCCATTGAGGAGTTGGTGGACAACGCATCCCCGGGCTGGTCAGAATTTGCCAAGGCGGCCAAGGACATGGGGTCGTTTGCGGTGATGTGCGTGCTGGTGGCTGTGGGGCTGTATGCCGCGTGGGTGGTGATCTGGTAGGATGGGCAATCTGCCCATCTCCGGTTGCGGTCGGCGGCCTTAGAATCATTCCAAACCTTGACAGCGCGGGGCGCAAAGCGCATATCCGACTGGAATAGTCGGAGACCCATGATGTTCATCCAGACCGAATCCACGCCAAACCCCGCAACGCTGAAGTTCCTGCCCGGCCAGACTGTGCTTGATCTGGGCACCGCGGATTTCCCCAGCGCCGAGGCGGCAGAGAAATCGCCGTTGGCGCGGCGCATTTTTGCGGCGGGCGGGGTGACCGGCGTGTTCTTCGGTACCGACTTTGTCACGGTCACCAAAGCTGACGCTGTCGACTGGCAGCACATCAAGCCCGCCATCCTGGGCGCGATCATGGAGCATTACCAATCCGGTGCCGCAGTGATCGAGGGTGAGCAGGCCGCGTCGGGCCATGCCGAGCACACCGGCGAGGATGGCGACATCGTGCGCCAGATCAAGGAACTGCTGGATACCCGCGTCCGCCCCGCTGTGGCACAGGATGGCGGCGATATCACCTTCCACGGCTTTGACCGGGGCGTGGTGTACCTGCACATGCAGGGCGCGTGCGCGGGGTGCCCGTCCAGCACGCTGACGCTGAAGATGGGGATCGAGAACCTGCTGCGCCATTACATCCCCGAAGTGCTGGAAGTGCGGCCTGTTGCGGCCTGACGCTTTGCTGCCGATCCTGGCCTTTGACACCTCGGCCGCGCATTGCGCGGCCGCTTTGGTGTTCCCTGACCGGATCATCCTGCGCGACGAGCCGATGCAAAAGGGTCAGGCGGAGCGGTTGATGCCGATGCTGGAGGAGGTGCTGGCCGAAGGTGGGATCGGCTGGCGTGACCTGCGCGCGCTTGCGGTCGGGATTGGGCCGGGGAACTTTACCGGCGTGCGGATCGCAGTGGCTGCGGCGCGGGGGCTGGCTTTGGGTCTGGACATTCCGGCGGTGGGCGTGACGCGGCTGGAGGCGCTGGCGTATGGGCTGCCGCGCCCGGTGACGATCATCGAAGATGCGCGCCGGGGCGAGGTGTATGTGCAGGAGTTTACGCTGGAGGGTCCGGGGCATGCGCGTGTAGTGCCCATGGCTGAGGCCGAAGCTCTTACTCCCATGCCCGCCGGTGCACTTGCCGAGGCGATTGCGCGGATTGGGGCAGACCGCGCCGCCACCCCGCAACCCCGCCCTGCCCCGTTCTACCTGCGCGGAGCGGATGCGGCCCCGCCGTCCGACCCGCCACCGGTGATCCTGCCGTGACATCCGACGACATGGCGGCGCTGCACCGGTTGTGCTTTGTCACGCCAAAGCCGTGGGCGGCGGCGGAATTCGCGGGGCTGCTGGCCGATCCGCTGGTATTCGCCCTGACCGAAGCTGAGGGTCTGCTTGTCGGCCGCGCGGTCGCGGGCGAGGCGGAGTTGTTGACCATTGCGGTGGCACCCCAGGCACGTCGCCGGGGTCTGGGGGCGAAACTGGTCACGCGGTTTCTGTATCAGGCGCGGCTGCGCGGGGCCGAAGAGGCGTTTCTGGAGGTGGCGGCGGGCAACACCGCTGCGCTGGCGCTGTACCGGACGCATGGGTTCGCCGATGCCGGGCTGCGGCGCGGCTACTACCGTCACCCCGATGGACAGGCAGAGGATGCGCTGATCCTGCGCCGGGCGCTGGCAAAACCATCAACCTGACCGTACGGTCAAAAATCAGCTTGCGCTGCGCCGAATATCCCTTGACCGGCCCAAGCAACTCCGCCCAAGTTTGCCTACGATCCGATGGGCCTGAGTCTGGGGCAACTCCGCCTTTGGCAACCGTCGGCCAAAATCAACAATATCGACCGGGAGCATCCGATGACCTTCATGAAATCCCTCTATGGCGCAACTGCCACGTTGGCCCTGACCGCGGGGGCCGCTTTGGCCGACCCAGCGATCATTTTCGACCTTGGCGGCAAGTTCGACAAATCCTTCAACGAGGCCGCCTTCAACGGTGCCACCAAATGGGCCACCGAGACCGGCGGCACGTTCAAGGAACTTGAAATGCAGTCCGAAGCCCAGCGCGAACAGGCGCTGCGCCGTCTGGCCGAGTCTGGCGCAAACCCTGTCGTCATGACCGGCTTTGCCTTTGGCGACGTGCTGAACACCGTCGCTCCGGATTTCCCGGACACCAAGTTTGCAATCATCGACATGGTTGTTGATCAGCCGAACGTCAAATCGGTGGTCTTCAACGAGCATGAAGGCAGCTATCTGGTGGGTATGATGGCGGGCCTTGCATCCAAGACCGGCACCGTCGGCTTTATCGGCGGCATGGACATCCCACTGATCCGCAAGTTTGGTTGCGGTTATGCACAGGGTGTTGTCGCGGCCAACCCGGCGGCGAAAGTCATCCTGAACATGACCGGCACAACCCCGGCAGCGTGGAACGACCCGGTGAAAGGTGCGGAGCTGGCCACGGCGCAGCAAAGCCAGGGCGCGGACGTGATCTATGCGGCGGCGGGCGGTACCGGCATCGGCGTGCTGCAGACGGCGGCTGATCTGGGCATCCTGTCGATCGGCGTCGACAGCAACCAGAACTACATGCACCCCGGCAAGGTTCTGACCTCGATGCTGAAGCGCGTCGATAACGCGGTGTATGACGCGTTCAAGGAAGGCGCTGACCTGAAGCCCGGCATCAATGTGATGGGTCTGGCGAACGAAGGCGTCGGCTATGCGATGGACGACAACAACGCGGCGCTGGTGACCCCGGAAATGCAAGCAGCGGTCGACGCAGCGGCAGAGAAGATCAAATCGGGCGAGTTGGTCGTGCATGACTACATGTCCGACAACACCTGCCCTGCCGCCACGTTCTGATGGCAGCGGACAGCAATGTCACAGAGGGGCGGCAGGCAACTGCCGCCCCCTTTGCGATTGAACTGAAAGGCATATCGAAAGCCTTTGGCCCGGTGCAGGCCAACAAGGACATCAATATCGCCGTCGCCAAGGGCACGATCCACGGCATCATCGGCGAAAATGGTGCGGGCAAATCGACGCTGATGAGCATCCTCTACGGCTTTTACAAAGCCGACGCAGGACAGATTTTCATCAATGGCCAGCAGACCGCCATCCCCGACAGCCAGAGCGCGATCCGCGCCGGCATCGGCATGGTGTTCCAGCATTTCAAGCTGGTGCAGAATTTCACGGTGCTGGAGAATGTGGTTCTGGGAGCCGAGGACGGGCCGTTGCTGAACTCTTCGCTGGCAAAGGCGCGGCGGGCGCTGACCGATCTTGCGCAGGAATATGAACTGGACGTGGACCCCGATGCCCTGATCGAGGATCTGTCGGTGGGCCACCAGCAGCGGGTGGAGATTCTCAAGGCGCTGTATCGCCACGCCGATATCCTGATCCTGGATGAGCCGACGGGCGTGTTGACCCCCGATGAAGCCGACCATTTGTTCCGCATCCTTGGGGGCTTGCGCGATCAGGGCAAGACGGTGATCCTGATCACCCACAAGCTGCGCGAGATCATGGAGACGACCGATAACGTCAGCGTCATGCGGCGCGGCACCATGGTCGGCACGGTCAAGACCGCCGAGACCAGCCCCGAAGCGCTGGCCGAGTTGATGGTGGGCCGCAAGGTGCTGCTGGAGGTGGCCAAGGGGCCCGCGAAACCGGGGGCGGTGGTGCTGAAGGTCGAAGACCTGCGGGTGCGCGACGAACACAAGGTGGAGCGGCTGAAGGGTGTTTCCTTTGAAATCCGGGCCGGGGAGATTCTGGGGATCGCGGGGGTGGCCGGGAACGGGCAGTCGCAACTGCTTGAGGCTTTGGGCGGGATCGCGCGGGCCACCGGGCGTATCGTGTTGAACGGGGTGGAACTGCCGTTGACCGGGGCGGGGGCCAACGGTCAGGCCCGGCGCGCGGCAGGAATCGCCCATGTGCCGGAGGACCGCCAGCATCTGGGCCTGATCATGGATTTCACCGCCTGGGAGAATGTGGCCTTCGGCTATTTCAACGATCCGAAGTACCAGAAGAATGCGCTGTTCATGGACAACGACGCGTTGCGCACCGACACGCAGGCAAAAATGAAGACCTATGACGTGCGCCCGCCGGATTGCTGGCTGCCAGCAAAGTCGTTCTCGGGCGGCAACCAGCAAAAGATCGTCGTAGCGCGGGAAATGGAGCGGAACCCGGACCTTTTGCTGATCGGCCAGCCAACGCGGGGGGTGGATATCGGGGCCATCGAGTTCATCCACAACCAGATCGTCGCCCTGCGCGATGCGGGCAAGGCGATCTTGCTGGTGAGCGTGGAGCTGGACGAGATCATGAGCCTCAGTGACCGCATTGCGGTGATGTTCGACGGCAAGCTGATGGGTTTTCGTGACCCGGAAACCACCAATGAACGCGAACTTGGCCTGATGATGGCGGGTATCGCCGAGAAAGGGGCCGCGTGATGGACCGCTTGCCGCGTTGGGCCGACGTTGCCCTGGTGCCGCTGATCAGTCTGCTGCTGGCCGCGATCATCTCGGCGCTGGTGCTCATGGCCATCGGGCAAAGCCCGGTCGAGGCGTTCAACGTGATGGTGGATGGCGCGCTGGGGTCGGCCTATGGCTGGGGCTACACGCTGTACTACACCACCAGTTTCATCTTTACCGGCCTTGCGGTGACCGTCGCCTTCCACGCCAGTCTGTTCAACATCGGTGGCGAGGGGCAGGCGCAGCTTGGGGGGCTTGGCGTGGCGCTGGTCTGCCTTGCGCTGCCATGGCCGCACTGGACGCTGGCGCTGTTGGCGGCGACGGTTGGGGCGGCGGCGTTCGGTGCGGTCTGGGCCGCGATCCCGGCCTATCTGCAGGCGAAACGCGGTAGCCATATCGTGATCACCACGATCATGTTCAACTACATCGCGGCGGCGCTGATCGTGTATCTTCTGGTCGATGTGCTGCGCCCGGCCGGGCAGATGGACCCGGCAACGGCGCGCTTTCCGGTTGGGGCAAAACTGCCGACGCTGGACCTGATCCCCGGTTTCAATCTGTTCTTTGTCAAACCGGTTCCCGCCAATGTCACCCTGTTCATCGCCCTTGCAATGGCCGTCGTGGTCTGGGCGATCCTGTGGCGCACCCGCCTCGGCTATCAGATCCGCGCCTTTGGAAAGTCCGAGGCGGCGGCGAAATACGCTGGCATCAACCCGACGAGGATCATCATGATCACGATGATCTTGTCCGGCGCATTGGCCGGAATGATGAGCGTCAACAACGTCATGGGCGAAGCGGAGCGGTTGTTGCAGAACTCGGCCGAAGGGGCGGGGTTCATCGGCATCGCGGTGGCGCTGATGGGGCGCAACCATCCGCTGGGCGTGGTGCTGGCGGCGCTGCTCTTCGGGTTCCTGTATCAGGGCGGCGCAGAGCTGGGCCTGTGGACCTCGATCCCGATCGAGATGCGGATCGTGGTACAAGGTCTGGTGATCCTGTTCACTGGCGCGCTGGATGTGATGGTGCGGATGCTGCTGACCAAGGCGTTCGGGCTGTTCCAAAGCCGCAAGCTGGGGGCCGTGTGATGGATTACGCAACCCTGCTCCAGATCCTCGACTCGACCTTGCGGCTGGCGACGCCGCTGCTGCTGGCCTGTCTGGCGGGGCTGTATTCCGAGCGGGCGGGCGTCTTCGACATCGGGCTAGAGGGCAAGATGCTGATGGCGGCGATGGCCTCGGGCGCGGTGGCGTTCCTGACCGGGTCGGTCTGGCTGGGCCTGCTGGCGGGCATTGGCGCGTCGCTGGTTCTGGCTGCAATCCACGGCCTCGCCTCGATCACCTTCAGGGGCAACCAGCTTATCGCGGGGGTGGCGCTGAACTTCCTGTCATCCGGCATCACGGTGCTGGTGGCGCAACGCCTGTTCGGGCAGGGCGGGCGCACGCCGCCCCTGACCGGGGATGCACGCTTCGGCCCGATCACCCTGCCCTTTGCGGATGCGCTGAAAGATGTGCCGATCCTCGGGCCGCTCTATCATGACGTGATCTCGGGCCATTCCTTTCTGGTCTATGTGGCTATCGCGCTGGTGCCGATCACCTGGTGGGTGCTGTACCGCACCCGGTTCGGGCTGCGCCTGCGGGCGGTGGGCGAAAACCCGGCGGCGGTGGATACGGCCGGGGTGTCGGTCGTGGGCCTGCGCTTTGCCGCCGTGGCGATCACCGGCGTGCTGTGCGGGTTGGCCGGGGCCTACATGGCCACCGCCCTGCAAGCGGGTTTCGGGCGCGAGATGACGGCGGGGCGGGGCTACATCGCGCTGGCCGCACTGATCTTTGCCAAATGGCGCCCGGTGGCGGCGCTCTGGGCCTGCCTGCTGTTCGGGTTCTTTCAGGCGCTGGCGCTGCGGCCCGATGTGGTCGAGGCGGTGGTGCGGGTCAAGATCCCCGTCCCCTTCCTTGACGCACTGCCCTATCTGCTGACCGTCGTCGTGCTGGCTGGCTTCATCGGCAAGGCGACCCCGCCCCGCGCGGGCGGTGAGCCTTATGTAAAGGAACGCTAAGACTTTCATCTGTCCATAAATATCCCACGGGGGGTGCGGGGGGTGTGAAACCCCCCCCACCCCCATAAACAGCAAAAGCCCCCAATCACCCAAGAACAAAACACACTCAACCACCCCCACGCAGCCCATCACCCCCAGCGCCTGGAACTCATCCTAGGCTCTGGCCATGCTCATCT
>JANOQT010000054.1:0-43964 GCA_031415015.1 Paracoccaceae bacterium | reverse complement strand
GAGACCGCCAAGCTCAACGGCGTCGATCCCCAAGCCTGGCTCGTCGACACCCTCGCCCGCATTCCAGACCACAAGATCAACCGGATCAATGACCTGCTGCCATGGAACCTGCGGTAATGGCAGTCAGACCGGACGGTTACGAAGCGGCGTAGCTTCACGGCGAAATACGAGCTGCAGAATCTGGCGGAAACTGACCGCGCCGCCGAGACGGGCGGCATTTCGACCATTCTGCGGCGGGAGAGCCTGTAGTCCTCGGCCTTGAGCGAATGGCGGGGTCAGCGCGCAGCCGGCACCTTGGGGCATTGCAGCCCCGCCCCCGCGGTCCGGAAAAGGCTGCGACGAACCCGTTGCAGGCTGAACTGGCCAAGGCCAATCGTGAGAATGCCGCTTTGCGCCGCCGCCTTGATCACGCGGAGGCGATTATTGCCATCCAAAAAAGTGGCAACGCTGCTGGACGAGTTGGACCAGGCGTCCGGCAGCAACGGCAAATCGTGATGGCCGCAGTCGTGGCGTTGATCCCGGGCAGCGGCCTGTCGACGGCCGTCTGCGCGGCCCTTGCTGTATCGCGGGCCTCTGTGCAACGGCATCGCAAGGCCCTGACCGCCCCGCAACGCGCGACAAAACCTTGGCCACCCGTCGCACGTGCCTTGCCGGAATATGAAAGATATCAAGTTCTTGCCCATCTGCACACACCCCGCTTCGCGGATCAGACCCCGACCAAAGTCTATGCAACATTGCTTGATGAAGGCGTCTATTTGTGCTCCGTCCGAACGATGTATCCCATCCGCGCCGCTCATGGTGAGGTTGCGGAACGCGCCGCCAGCGTCGCCACCCGGTCTATCAAAAACCCGAACTGCTGGCCGAAGGGCCCAATCAAGTATGGTCGTGGGGCATCACCAAACTGATGGGGCCGGTGAAATGGTCCTACGTCTACCTCTACGTCATTCTCGACATCTTCAGCCGCCGCGTGGCCGGCTGGCGCATCGAGCATGCCGGAAGTGCCATTCGATTCGAAACCCTCTTCAAGGACGCCCTGACAAAACATGCCTTGCCGCCCGACCAGCTGGCGCTGCATGCGGATAGCGGGGGGCGCATGAGGGCCAAGGCGACAGACCTGATGCTCGCCGATCATGGCGTGGTCTGTTCCCACAGCAGGCCGCACACCTCGACCGACAACTCCTTCTCAGAGGCCCACTTCAGGACCTTGAAATATCAGCCGGAACTCCCCAAACGGTTCCAAACCATCGACGAGGCCCGCACGTTCTGTCGTCGCTTCTTCGCCTGGCATAACGAAGATCATCGTCACGCAGGCTTCGGCCTGATGACACCTAACCAGATCCACTTCGGGCAGACCGACACAATCAACGTCGACCGCCAGACCGGGCTCGACGCTGCGTTTCTTAACACCCCGAAGCGGTTCGTCCGCCAGCGTCCCAAACCACCCCAAATCCCGACTGCCGTCTGGATCAACCCGCCCAAGAAAACGGAGCCAGCCCAAGCCTAAACTCAAAAACACTCTGTCTCAAAGTCGTTGACACGTTCCGCATGCGCGTCAACTGGCAATGGCTCTGGTCCATTTTTTTTCAGCCAAATCCTGGACGGGTGCCCAGAATTACTGGCTCACCTTGTTGAACTCGGCAAGCCCGGTGGCGACGATGTCGTACCATTCCCCCGACTCGCGCATTTCGGTAATGCCGCGGTTCAGCATGGCGATGTAGACCCGCCCGCGCGGATTGCTCTTGGATGTGAGGAAGTGATACGTAATAAACGTCGCCAATGCCGGGTTCGGCACGACCTTGTCTGTCGCCTTCAGCTCAGCGAAGTTGGTGGTCGAGGTTTCGGCTTCGATCGAGTAAAGATCGACTTCACCAGCCAGCAGCATTTCGGCGCATTCGAGCGGGCTCTTGGGCTGAACCAACTGGATAACCGGCGGGGCAAGCCCCTGCACTTCCAGGTCGCCCAGCGGCCAAGCTTCCGGGCGGCATATCCTGGCACCGGCATAATCGGCGAACGCCCGGGCACCAGCGTATTTGCTGTCGACCAACGTGTTGAAAGCATATGCGGTTTCATAGATCGGCAGCGAGAAATCAAACTCCGTGCACATCTGGACGGAGAATTCGCCAAGCAGATCCAGCTTGGTGCAGTCCGGCGCTTCCCACGCGATGGACACGTCGAACGCTCCGGTTGGCAGCAGAACGTCGATATGCGACATCCAGTCATCCACATAGTCGATCTCATAGCCGCGGTCGTTGCCGCCGCGCTGCATGGCCGTAGCAGCCATGCGCACGAAAATTCCGCCCCCGGTCAAAGACTCATCGGCAAAGGGCATCCATCCGTTCGACGACACGAACTTGAGCGGCGGCTCGTAGGCGTTGCTCTTTGTGCGCGTGGTTTCCTGCTTTTCGGCTTCCTGCTCAATGATTGCGCTCAACTCGGTATCGGGCGTCAGGCGACCGTCCTCGCAGGGCAGGATCAACTGAAGGCCAGCGGTCAAGTTGTTGGGGTTCTCGGCCAGGGCATCGCGGTTGGCGTTGAAGATCATCTGATAGTCATAGGTTCCGTAAGCCGCCTGCGCAATTGTGCCAAGCGTGTCGCCGGCCTGAACCGAATAAGTGGTGCAGGCCTCCTGCGCAAAGGCGGCTGCGGGCAAGACCGATACGACCGTCACCAACGCATACAAACGGGTCTCTTTGCGTACTGCTTTCATCTCTTTCGTCCTTCTGACTATTGTTGATGGCAGCGCAACGATGCGGCCAATTTTTGGACTAAGTCCCATTTTTCTTAACAAAGCCCGAGGCGCATGGCACCAATAAGGCAAAATATCGGCAGCAATTTTCACAGCCTGCTCTGCGCAAGTGCGGTTGAAACGATGTCATACCACTCGCCAGACTGGTACATTTCGGTGACCCCTTCATTCAGCATTTCGACCACTTTCACAGCGCGGTCATTGGACTTGTGGGCAATAACATGAAGAGTTTGCACCGTGGTGAGATGGGGATTCTGGACAATGGTTTTGCCAAGTTGCAGACGGGCGACTATTGCCTCCGCGGCATCTACGTCCATCGCCACCACATCAGTTTTGCCCTGCGCAAGCGCCAGGAAGCACTCGTCCGCAGTCACCGGACGCATCAGATCCACCGCGCCCCGGGTCAAGCCGACAGCATCAAGAACACCAGTGGTACGCGCCTCTGGCCGACAAATGCGTTTCCCGAAGAATGCATCATAACGGGCGGCGTCAGCCAGACCAGCATCGCGGGCCACATAAAGGCCTTCCACAATTTCAAACAGCGGATCGGAAAAGACAAAATTGTCGCACCGGCTCAGGTCCCCGGCAGTCAGTGTCTCTGGCGCATCGCAATCTGGGCGCGGCCACGGAAAGCTAAGATCATACGCCCCCGAAGGCAGAAGTGCGTCGATATGAGCCTGCCAATCGTTGATGAACGTGATAGTGTAGGGCAAAGAAGGGTCGGCCCGAAATGCCGCCATTTCCACAAGTTGCGTCATCATTCCACCGCCAGGCAGCATCTCGTCGGAAAAGGGAGCATTGCCGTTGCCGGTGACAAGGCCGATGGCCCGTTCCCCCGATACCGCTTTGGGTGCGGCTGCCGCAGCGGGGGTCAGTACTTCGAGAGCTATTTCCGGCTCAGGCTCAGGCTCAGGCTCAGGCTCAGGCAGCACCGTCAGTACTTTGGATTCAGGAGCAGGTTCTGCCGCTGCGGTCAGGACGGCTGGCGTATTGGGATCGCAGGGGATCGTCAGAACTTCGCCGACGTCGATCAGGTCGGCTTCTGGCCCGATAATCGTGATGTTGGCGTCAAAGATGACGCGATACATGTCTCCGTCACCATAGGCCAAACGCGCAATGCTGCGCAGATTATCCCCGGCCAGGACCGTGTATTGTTGGCAAGCCTCCTGAGCCATTGCAGCAGTCCCGGACACAAGCAATGTCAGGCAGCTTGCCTTCAGGACTTTGGATTGACTCAGCATTGATTGCCTCCTTCGACACTGTAAACACTTAAGGTTGCAAAAGGGCGCCTTTGGGGCACGATTGGGGTGATTTTTGTGCATAGTTTCGCCTTCACGTTGCACTTGCCTCTGGGGAGAGCCTTGGCAAATAGATCGCCTCGGACCTCCTGAGTTTGGGCCATGAGAATCACCACTGATTTTCTGAGCTTGACTGGCCACCAAAATGGAGCCGGAGCCATAAGCTCAGGGTGCTCACGTCGCAAACACCCTGAGCTTAGTCAACCGCTGGTGTCTCTGAAGCAACCGCCAGTTGCATGTAGGCCGTCTCCAGTTTGGAGTCGCGTATCACGGCAAACTCGACCGTCCCTACTTTGCGCTCAATATGAGCGGGCATCACAGCCTCAAGCGACTGCGGGCCGTCGATGGCAGCGCCCGTGAACTTGTCGCGGAAGATGAGATCGCCCTCCTGCAACGTCGTCGCGGCACCGTCGGAGATGGACTTTACCTTCATCATCCACCTGCCCTCTTCGTACTCGCTCACCAGGTCGATACCGTTCGCAAGGCTGACCAAACGCACGGCCTTCACGGCCAGAAGTCCAGTCTGAGTCTGTTCGGATTGATCTAGATAGCGGACAGCGGTCCGCGCATAGCCGTCGGGATCTACAGTCAGATCGCTCAGCACAAGGCCAGCCACCGAAGAACCGGGGGTAACAGGCGTGTCATTAACGGAAACGATTGTAATCCCAGGCTGAAGCCAGTTGCCGGCAACCGCAAGGTCCGCCGTCGGATTGATCCGCGACACTACCACCGAGGGCTTGCCCTGGACGATCCGATTGACTTCGAAGAACGGCATCCGGACGTCCCAAACTGCAAAAGTGATCTGCTCATCGATCAGTTGAACTGGCGGAGCGGTCGGAGGTGCCACGGCATCAGCCGTAGCGACCGGTTCCACATCGGCATCAGTCATGGCAGAAGCAATCTCGGCGACTGGTTCCGCAGCAGGTTCAGAGACCGAAGCTTCAGGTTCGGCGACCACAGCGTTCTCGGCAGACGACAACGTGGCCGCACCTAAGTCGTCCCCCGCAACGTCGGCAATCCGAGTCTCAGACGGGGAGTTTGGTCCCGAAAGGATCTCCGCCGTGGTCTCATTCGTTCCGGTGTTAAGGACGAAGACAAGGCCAGCAGCGACGACGGCGGCAATCAAGCCTCCCACCATAATTCCGCCGCTTCTTCTCGGTGCAGGTGTTGCTTCAGCGCCAGCCTTCTTGTCAGGCAATTCAAGCTGCGTTTCGGTCAGCGTCGCAGCGGTTTTCGTGTGCGCCTGCGGAACCGCAGCCCCGTGGCGTTGCGGGTAAATCGGCAGTACGCCCGGAGTCCGGAAGAGGGCGAGCCAATCGCTCGCTGTTTTGACGCGATCCTTGGGCAAGCACTTCATCGCTGTGTCGATGGCCTCGAGAAACCCTTTTGGATACCCGGAAAACCGCCCCGACAGGGGCTTGTACACATCTGGCCGACCTTCGGCGATTGCGGCCAGCCGAACCTGCGCATTGACCGGAGCTTCGCCCCCGATGAGGTGATATAGCGTCGCACCAAGAGCGTAGAGATCGCTGAAAGGCCCCTGCGCGGAACCCGAAACGTAAAGTTCCTGCGGGGAATAGCCGTCCTTGACAACATGCACTGTACTCAGCGCCCGGCCTTGATGGGCCGCTTCGTCCCGCGCCGCACCGAAATCAATCAAGATCGGCTCACCGGTCGGACCGATCAACACGTTATCCGGCGATATGTCCCGGTGAAGCATTCCGTTCTCATGAATACACTTCACCGCCGACAACAGTTTCTCGGTGATCCTGACAACCTCTTCAGGCGCAAACTTCGCTGAGTCGCCCTCGATCACCTGCAGAAGATCGCGTCCGTCGATGTAATCGAGCGCCATATAGGCTGTTCCGTTATCTTCGAAAACCTGATGCACGGATACGATGTTAGGATGCGCCAGGCGTGCCAAATTCTGCGCTTCGCAAATGAACAGCTGCACCATCGACTGCAATTCGGCCTGATAAGCACGCGTTCGGGCCATCACGACGTCCTTCGACCGGCGACAGGAAATGCTCTGGAAGCACTCCTTGATCACGACGGAGCGGTTCAGGCTGTCCTTGGCCAAATAGGTTATGCCGAACCCGCCATTATTCAGGAAACGAGTGATCGTATACTGACCCTTGAGAAGCTTGGTCCCAGGCTGAAGCTCATCGAGCTCTTCAGCAAAAGCGTCTGATGGAAGATCAACAACATTCTGATGTGCCATGTCAGGTTCTTTCACGTGCTACCTACGTTTGGTGCGGTTGCGGAGACTCACCAGAAAATGCAGGAATATTCCCAAAGGACACACTACTCTACCGCAGATTGATTAAGGATGGTGGCGAGAATGGGGCGTTGGCAAGGAGGAATAATGGTGCGCGGCGTCGTCAGCATTGATCGCTGGGGGCTGCAGGGCCAACGATCCTTTTTCGCCCAGACGCCGTCGCAGGACTTGAGCAGGGCGCGTTCACAGGTCCTGGGCTTCTCAATGATGCAATCCGGCTCGCCAAGTGCCTTACGTCCGCCATGTCGTACGTAAGCGCGACCTCCTCGAAGCGCGACACAGACGCAGGCCACCCGACGCAGGGCCGCTGGGTCGAAAGGCAGTCGTTGCGCATCTCCGACAAGGCTTGCCGCGGTTCGGCAGCAGTCAGCCGGTCCTGAGGCATAAGGTCGGGCGCCTCGTTTGGTTGCAGAACCTCCGGGTGGCAATCTGCTGCGTTCACGTTCCGGTTTGCGGCGTTAGGCCACCTTGCATCTGTGCGGGCCAACGGGTCTGAGAGTTCTATTCCGGAAAGATCGGGTGGCACGACCTGTGCGCGAAACAGTGCCACTTTGGAGTCATCTTCGCCTCAGACATCAGCGGGCTTGCCGATCACCCGGCAATGGGTGTGACCTTCGGCGGCCCAGCCTCGACCACCGACACGGTGAACCCGGTGGCGGGTCAGGCGGAACTGAACCGCGTGCCCTGCCTCTTGACGGGTGCGCCGTGGCAGGCGGTGATCTTTCCGCGCAGTGGCGGCGAAAAGCGGTTCGCGTTGACTTATCACTTCTTCTGGGGTCTGGACGAGGCGCTGAATACTTTTGTTGGCTTGTGGAACGCGCTGGAAACCAACAGGAACCTCGGCATGTTGTGCCCGCAGAACGCCGATGGCGAGACCCGGGGCAACAACGACTACGGCTTGCGGGTGCCCACCCAGAAGGCGGGGTACAAGATCTCCGTGCCGGGCTTTTTGCAGCCGCGCCAATGACTATTCGGCGCAGATTGCGGCATTCAAGGACGGTGGCTGCGACATCGTTGGCGGCATTACCTACCCCGACGCTTTCAAGGCCCCCGTCATCCAATGCGCGGCAGGCCTACAAGCCCAAGGCGATGACGGTGGCGGCGGCGCTGCTGTTCCCAGGCGGGATCATTCAGTTGGCAACCTGGGCGACGGCATGTGGTCCGAGGTCTGGTGGACCCCCGCCTTCCCGGTCAAATCCACCCTGACCGGCGAAGTCCGCCGCGACATTGCGGATGCGTGGGAGGCGAAAACCGGGCGTCAGGGCGCAGCCTTTGGGCTACAGCCACGCGATCTGGGAAGTGGCGCTGAATATCCTGAAGCGGTCGACCAACCCGCTGGACCGCGCCGCCAACTGCGACAGCATGAAGGCTACCAACATCGACGCGCTGATCGGCAACGTCAACTTTCCCAACGCCCCGCACCAGAACATCTCGACCACACCGATCTTTGGCGGGCAGGGGGTGAAGGGCGAGAAGTGGAGGTATGACCTCAAGATCGTCGACAACACTGTCAACAAGCTGGTCGGGCCAGAGCAGAAGATGAAGCAGCCAAACTTAGGCTGAGGGCATGACAGAGACGGCATCGAGCGGTTCAGCGGTTCTTCCGAAGACGAAGGGGATCAGCAAATCCGTGGATGTGATCAACAACCCCAACGTCAAGCGGGTCTATATCGGGAACGAAGGATGGCCGTGCTGTCCACCCACAGCCTTGTCGCCCGATATGTCGATTTTCAGGCACTCAACTGCCTTGATTTCAACCTTGCGGCGGGCGAAGTCGCGGCGCTGATCAGGACGAATGGCGCGGAGAAATCCACCTTTCTGAAATCGGTGATGGGCCTGTTGCCGGTGGGCCGCGATATGGTGCGGCTGGACGATAAGCCGTTGGGTGGGGCGCCGCACCAAATGGTGCAGGCAGGTGTGTCCATCGTGCCCTAAGGGCGGCGGTTGTTTGCAGGCATGTCGGTGGAGGAGGACAGTCTGCGTGTGGCGATGGACCGTGCGGGCCACAAAGGCGACGGCACGCTGAAGCGGGTGAGCGCGTTGTTCCCGATCCTTGGCGAAAAGCGGCGGTTTGCGGTGCTGAACCAGTCGGGCTGGCAGCATCAGATTGTGGTGATCGGGCGGGTGCTGCTGAACCAGCCGTGTGCGTTGCGGTCCGACGAGATCAGCCTTGGTTTGACCCCCAAGGTGATCCGCGAGATTTATGCAGCCCTGCCATCCATCCGGCAGGCGGGTACGGCACTGGTGCTTGTCGATCGCCATGTGAGCTTTGCGAAATCCGCCTCCGACCGGCTCTATTGCATGCTGGAGGGGCGGATGACGCTGACCGGAAACTCCGCCGGAGTGTCGCGCGACGCCAACCGGCGGTCTGCTTGCATCGAGGACTGCCGCATCGTTGTGCCTTGGCTCAGCGCCCCATGTCGCGGGGTGACCGGCGCGAAAGCGTCCGGCGTCAGTCCACTGACGTCAGCGCCCTTGGCAAGAAACAGAAGGCTGCGACGGGCCTTTTTCGGGCCATCTCAATGTTCGGCAACCCAAAATCCCGACCATTGGCCCAACGTCGCGCTGACATTTCTGATGCCGGAAGCGCAACCTTCCCGGGTCTTGTGACTGCCCGCATCCCGACGTGGCACTTCGGTTGTTTTTATATTTGAATGTTCAAATAATTTAATGTATTGTGGCTGCCAGAGGGTCTGACTTTCACGACCGGGAGGAGAGTTGACGATGGCACATGTGGTGGTGTTGGGGGCGGGCCTTGGCGGCGTTATCATGGCCTATGAGATGAAGGATCAACTGGGCAGCAACGACCAGTTGACGGTCGTGACCAAGGGCAAGAACTACAGTTTTGTGCCGTTGAATCCGTGGGTTGCGGTCGGATGGCGAAACCGCGAAGAGATCGAGGTCGATCTGAGCGAAACCATGGCGCGGCGCGGCATCACCCTGAAATCGCAAGGTGCCACGCGCGTGCACCCCGCCGAGAATCGCGTCGACCTGGCCGATGGCGAAAGTGTCACTTACGATTTCCTGGTCATCGCAACCGGACCTGACCTTGCTTTCGATGAAATCCCGGGGCTCGGACCAGACGGCCATACCGAGTCGGTCTGTCATATTGATCATGCGATCAAGGCCGGGCAGGCGTTCAAGGACCTGGTCGCCAACCCCGGACCGGTCATCATCGGTGCGGTTCAGGGGGCCAGCTGCTTTGGACCTGCTTACGAGTTCCTCTTTATTCTCGAGACCACACTGCGCCGGGCAAAGGTGCGCGACCGGGTGCCGATGACCTTCGTCACCTCGGAGCCCTACATCGGGCATCTCGGCCTTGATGGCGTTGGCGACACCAAGGGCCTGCTCGAATCCCAGATGCGAGCGCATCACATCAAGTGGATCACCAATGCCAAGGTCAAATCCGTGGAGGCGGGGATGATGCATGTCGAAGAGGTCAACGAAGATGGCACAACCAGGAAGTTGCACGACCTTGCCTTTGCGTTTTCGATGATGCTGCCCGCCTTCCGCGGTGTTCCGGCGGTTCGCGGCATCGAGGGGCTGACCAATCCGCGAGGCTTCATCCTGGTCGACAAATACCAGCGCAACCCGACATTCTGCAACGTCTTTGCGGTGGGTGTGGGCGTCGCAATCCCTCCGATCGGGCCAACCCCGGTTCCGGTGGGCGTGCCCAAGACCGGCTTCATGATCGAAAGCATGGTCACGGCCACAGCCCACAACATCGCCAGCCTGTTAAAGGGAGAAGAGCCCGCAGAGGTGGCCACATGGAACGCCGTTTGTCTGGCCGATTTCGGTGATGGCGGCGTGGCCTTCGTCGCCCCGCCGCAAATCCCGCCACGTAACGTCAACTGGTCGTCGCAAGGCAAATGGGTGCACTACGCCAAGATCGGCTTTGAAAAGTACTTCCTTCGCAAGATACGCATGGGCAAGTCAGAGCCGTTCTACGAGCGTTTGGCGCTGCAGGCGCTTGGCATCGACAAGCTGAAATCAACCCACACCGAACCGGAAGAAGCATCATGACCGTCAATCAAGCTGTAACCGCCTTTGCAGGCTTCATGGTGCTGATGTCGCTGCTGCTCGCGTGGGCAGTCACGCCCTATTTCCTGGCGCTGACGGGCTTTGTCGGGGCGAACCTGTTGCAGTCGGCCTTCACCGGCTTCTGCCCTGCCGCCGCGATCTTCCGCAAGCTTGGCCTCGGCGATGGCAAAGCGAGCTGAACGGGACCGATGATCATGCCAGCCATCCGCAAGTTGGTCTTCCTGAGCCTTCTGGCCGCAACGGGCCCCGCCCTTGCCGCCGAAATGATGCTCACGCCCGTCAAAGTGACCGAAACAAAAGCCCTGTTCGGCCAGATCGAAAGCCGTTTTGTTGTGCCTGCCCGCAGCAGGATCGGCGGCACGGTCACCGCGCTCGACATTTCCGAAGGCGACACGGTTGAAGCTGGACAAGTAATTGCCAGGATCGTGGATGAAAAACTTGACCTGCAACTGGTTGCCGCCGATGCCCGCCTTGCTGCCGCGAAGTCGGAGCTTGAAAACGCCCAGGCCGAACTGACACGCAGCGAAGCCCTTCTCGACCGCGGCGCGACCACCACTCAGGCCGTGGACCGGATCCGCACCAGTCTGACTGTGGCGCGCAATGCGGTGGCCGAACTTGAATCGGGCCGGGCAGTGATCCTTCAACAGATGGCCGAAGGCGACGTGATCGCCCCGTCAGCCGGTCGCGTCTTGTCGGTCCCGACCCGACTGGGCGAAGTTGTGATGGCAGGCGAAGCGGTTGCAGCCATTGCCGGCGGAAACGTCTTCCTGCGCCTTGCGATCCCCGAGCGGCACGCTGAAGGACTGATCGTTGGCGCGGCAGTTGACATCGGCGACGACGCCGCACCGCGCCAGGGCAAAGTTGAGAAGATCTTCCCGCTGATCGAAAATGGTCGCGTCACGGTCGATGTCGCTGTCGAAGGCTTGCCGGACACCTTCATCGGCCAACGTGTCCTTGTCCGTGTCCAGATCGGGACACGCCTGACCCTCGCCGTTCCAGAGGCGGCGGTTCAACGCAGCGCGGGTCTTGATCTGGTCAACGTTGTGGCGGGCGATGTCACGCGTTCGGTCGCGGTCGTGCCGGGCGCGATAGTGACCACCGCCAAAGGCCCCCTGGTTGAAATCCTGTCCGGCCTGCGCAGCGGCGACATGGTCATCGTGCCATGACACCCCCCGCCAAACGCGGCATCGCAGGCGCGCTGACCGCCTTCTTCATCTCCTCGCCACTGACGCCGCTTGCGCTGGTTGCAGCCCTGCTGCTTGGGGTCGTTGCGCTGATCACCCTGCCCCGCGAGGAAGAGCCGCAGATTTCCGTCCCGATGGTCGATATCCATGTCCGCGCGGACGGGCTGCGGGCCGAAGACGCCGTGAAGCTGATCACCGAACCGTTGGAAACCATCGTCAAGTCCATCCCCGGCGTCGAGCATGTCTATTCGCAGACGCAAGATGACGGTGTGATGGTGACGGCGCGGTTCGAGGTGGGCACCTCGTCAGATGCCGCAATCTTGCGGATCCATGAAAAGGTGCGCGCCAACATGGATCGCATCCCGACAGGCATACCCGAACCACTTGTCGTCGGTCGTGGCATTGACGACGTCGCCATCATGGTGCTGACGCTGGCACCCAGCGCAGAGGTGGCAGACCGCTGGACCTCCGCCGATCTGACCCGTGTCGCGCACGAGGTACAGACGGCAATTGCATCGCTTCCGGATATCGGGCTGACCTATATTGTGGGCGAGACGCCTGAGGAAATCCGCATTCGCCCCGACCCCGAGCGACTGGCGCAGGCAGGTCTGACGCTTCAGGCCCTTGCCGCCAAGGTCGAAGGTGCGAACCGCAGCTTTTCGGTCGGGACCATTCGCGAGGACGGTCGCCAGATCGGCCTGACCGCCGGTCGCACGCTGGTTGATCTGACCGAGATCCAGAACCTGCTTGTCACCACCCGCGACGGCCGCCCCGTCTACGTGCGCGATGTGGCCGAGGTGACCCTTGCCACCGATACGTCCGAGGCCCGGGTTTTTCAGCTGGACCGGACAGAAGCTGGATTTTCGCGCGTGCCCGCAGTCTCGCTTGCCATCGCCAAGCGTCCGGGGGCCAATGCCGTAACGATCGGAGAAGAAATCCGCAACGCCATCGAACGGCTGGAAGGTACCCTGATCCCCGCTGGCCTGAAGGTTCACATCACCCGCGACTACGGTGAGACTGCAGATGAAAAGGCCAACGAACTCCTGTTTCACCTTGGCCTTGCCACGCTGTCCATCGTGGCGCTTGTCTGGGTTGCCATCGGCTGGCGCGAGGCGCTGGTGGTGCTGATCGTCATCCCCGTGACGATCCTGCTGACGCTCTTTGCCGCCAATCTGATGGGCTACACGCTGAACCGCGTCAGCCTTTTCGCGCTGATCTTTTCCATCGGCATCCTTGTCGACGACGCCATCGTGGTTATCGAAAACATTGCCCGCCACTGGGGAATGCAGGACGGTCGCAGCCGCCGCGCCGCCGCAATAGATGCGGTAAGCGAGGTCGGCAACCCGACCATCGTCGCAACCCTCACCGTGGTCGTGGCCCTTCTGCCCATGCTGTTCGTATCAGGAATGATGGGTCCCTACATGAGCCCCATCCCCGCCAATGCGTCGGCCGCAATGGTGTTCTCGTTCTTCGTGGCCGTCATGATTACGCCTTGGCTGATGCTGAAACTCGGCAAGGCGCATTCCGGCACGGGTCACGCCGCCGAAGTGGACGACGGCGGGATGCTGGGCCGTCTGTATCGCACCATAGCGCGCCCGGTCCTCGTTTCTCGTGGGCGTTCCTGGGCCTTCTTGCTGAGCGTGCTTGCTTTGACAATCGGCTCGATGGGTTTTCTGTACACCGGTGCCGTCACGGTGAAGCTTCTTCCCATCGACAACAAATCCGAGCTGGCGGTCGTTCTCGACATGCCGCGCGGCACCTCGGTCGAAGAGACTGGCCGCACGCTTGCCGACCTTGCGGCGATCCTTGCACCGATCCCCGAAATTGCCGCAATCCAGTCTCATGCCGGAACCGCTGCGCCCTTCAACTTCAACGGGCTTGTCCGCCACTACTACTTGCGCTCAGAGCCACAGATGGGCGATCTTCAGGTGAACCTTTTGCCAAAGGGCGAACGGTCGCGCGAAAGCCACACGATAGCGCTGGAAATACGCGAACGTATCTCGGCACTTTCACTGCCGGACGGCGCTGCTGTCAAGGTGGTCGAACCTCCACCGGGCCCGCCGGTGATGGCCACGCTGCTGGCCGAGATTTATGGCCCGGATGCCGAAACCCGCCGTGCCGTCGCCAGCAAGGTGCGCGATGCATTTGCCTCGGTTCCCTACATCGTCGATATCGACGACAGCTTCGGCAGCCCTGCACCGCGACTCCGGCTGACGCTCGACGATGCGAACCTGGATTTCCACAAAGTTGAACCCGCCGATGTCTACGGTACGATTGCGCTGCTCTATGGTGGGGCGACAGTGGGCTATTCCCACCGCGCTGACGGGCGCGCCCCCATCGCCATCCATCTTGCCCCGTCCAAGGCCGACCGCGTGATTGACGAACGCGCCCTTGCAACGCCGGTTCCTGCCAATCTTCTTCCCGGCGACCGCTCGGTCATCGAGCTGGGCGATGTGGTCAACATCACCTCCGAGACCGCCTCGTTCCCAATATTCCGGCATAACGGCAAACCCGCCGAGATGGTCACCGCCGAACTTGCCGGCGCATACGAAGCGCCGCTCTACGGCCAGATCGCCGTCAGCCGCGCCATAGCAGACGCGGACTGGGGCGATGTGCCAAAGCCAAAAATCGTTCAGCACGGTCAGCCGGATGACACTGCAGCCCCTGTCCTGTTGTGGGACGGCGAATGGGACGTGACCTGGGTCACTTTCCGCGACATGGGGGCTGCCTTCGGCGTGGCGCTGGTCGGCATTTACATCCTGGTCGTGATGCAGTTCGGGTCCTTCAAGCTGCCGCTCGTGGTTCTTACGCCGGTACCTCTGACCCTGATCGGCATTCTGGTGGGGCACTGGCTTTTCAACGCGCCGTTTTCGGCGACATCCATGATCGGCTTCATCGCGCTTGCTGGCATCATCGTGCGCAACTCCATCCTGCTTGTGGACTTCATCCGCCATGAACAGGATTCTGGCCGCCCGATGCTTGACGTTTTGCTGGCAGCCGGCGCAATCCGCTTCAAGCCAATCCTTCTGACCGCACTAGCTGCGATGATCGGTGCGGTGACAATTCTGTCAGACCCGATCTTTCAGGGCCTTGCGATCTCATTGCTGTTCGGCTTGCTGTCGTCCACGATTCTGACAGTGCTTGTCATCCCTGCGATCTACGTCACAGTCCGGGGTGAACCAATTCTTGCGAAACTGGACGCTCCGGCATGACGAATGAACAATTCCTCACTGCAGAACAGGCTTCGCCCCATCTGGCGGTTGGCCGGGCTACGTCGTTCCTGAAACTGCTCGCCCATGAGGGGCGGCTTGAGATCATGTGCCTTCTGGTCAACGGCGGACGCACAGTCGGCGAGATCGGGGCAATTCTCGGCCTCAGTCAATCCGCTGTCTCTCAACAGTTGATGCGGTTGCGGGCAGAAGGCCTTGTTGTCGCGCATCGCAACGGCAGAAGTATCCGCTACGTTCTTGGCCGCCCGGAAACGGTGATCATCATTCGCGCCCTGCAGCAGGCGTTCTGCCCGCCCGACCAATCAGAGTCGGCGTCATCGACCTGACGCTGCCAAGGGCATGTCCCACAGGCTTGGTCGAAAATCATCAGACCCGTTCAGGATCATTCCACGACAAACGCGCCCGCGCATGTAAAATGTGCCGTTGGAAATCGAAAGGTTAAGAACTGGATGGCGATCACCCTGAAAGATGTGGCCCAGCGGGCGGGCGTCTCACGCGCCGCGGTTTCGCGGTCTTTCACGGACGGCGCATCCGTTTCCGCGAAAACCCGCGCAAAGGTTGAAAAGGCCGCAACAGAACTGGGCTACAGCCCGAACATGCTGGCGCGCAGTCTGACCACGAAGAAGACAAGGCTTGTCGGCCTCGTGTCCAACAACTTTCACAACCCGGTTTTTCTGCGGATCTTCGATCTGTTCACCCGGGGTTTGCAGGAACAAGGCCTGCGCCCCTTGCTGGTCAACCTGTCGGACGAGCTTGATCCCGCCAGGTCAGTCAAACTTCTGCAGCAATACTCTGTGGATGGCGTGATCGTTGCATCCTCGCATGTCGCCGACGGTTTTGCGCGCGCCTTCCGCGATGCGGGGATGCCGGTCGTCCACGCGTTTGGTCGTGCGACCGCCGAACCAGATGTGCATGTGGTCGGGATCGACAACGTTCTTGCGGGACGGATGGCAGCTGAAACGCTGATCGCACGTGGCTATCGCCGTATCGGCTTTCTGGGCGGTCCCGAACGCGCCTCGACGACACAGGACCGGCTCGCCGGGTTTCTAAGTTTCGCCAATGGCGATCCCGCCGTCCAGACCACGGTCAGTTTTGCGGGCAGCTACAGCTTTGACGACGGGCGCAGCGAAATGACGCGGTTGCTGCAACTTCCGCATGCCGACGCTTACTTTTGCGGCGATGACGTCCTGTCCATCGGGGCCCTGTCGGCCTTGCAGCAGGCCGGACTGCACGTGCCCGGCGACGTCGGCCTGATCGGCCTGAACGATATGGAGATGTCGGCTTGGGCCAACATCAACCTGACCACCATTCATCAGCCCTTCGAGAAAATCGTCCGCGCGTCGATTGACCTGATGGTCGCCAGCTTTGCAGACCCCGGACGCCTGCCCGGGGCCCTGCTCTTTCCGTGTCACATTGTCGAACGTGGCACGCTCAGACCCTTGCCCTAGCGGAACAGCATTGGCCGCGCATCCACCCATTCGCCCTGTGCCTTTGCCGAAGCCACCGCAGAATGGATCGCTGCAATGGATCGCAGACCATCCGCAGCCGTCGGAAACAGCGAAATCGCCGGGTCGGGCACGCGGTTTTCCCGGCCCGCCAGCAAGCTTTCCGCCAGATCGCGGTAGATGTTGCCAAAGGCCAGCGGCATCCCTTCGGCATGCCCGACCGTCACGCGCGAGGCGCGGTCCGCTTCCGGCGACAGATCGCCCTCGCCCCGCTCGATCACCTGCAGGCGTTGGCCCAGTGGCATGTAGAACAACTGGTTCGGCTGTTCCTGCGACCAGCGAAGCCCGCCGGTTTCGCCAAACACCTGCAACGTCAGGCCATGCTGCCGCCCGATAGCGACGGACGAGGTCCAAAGCCGTCCGACCGCGCCGCCGTCCATGCGGAAATTGACCATCGCGTCATCTTCCAACACCCGGACTGGCAGACAGGACACAAAGTCTGCCGACAAACGCGCAACCTCCTGCCCGGTCACAAAACTGGCCATGTGCAGCGCGTGAATCCCGCAGTCCGCAAACTGCGCCGACACGCCCGCCTGTGCCGGATCATAGCGCCAGCGCACCCGAGGATTGTCGGCATCGGCGGCATCGGCATGGTGGCCGTGGGCAAATTCCGCCACCACAAGCCGGACTTTACCCAAATCGCCCCGCGCCACCATCGCCCGCATGTGCCGCACCAGCGCATAACCGGTATAGCCGTAGTTCACCGCACAGATGCGCCCTGCCGCGCGGGCGGTCAGGACCAGATCCTCCGCCTCCGCCTCGGTCACTGTCATCGGCTTTTCGCACAACACGTTGAAACCAGCTTCCAGAAACGCCTTTGATATCTCGTAATGCGTCGAGTTTGGCGTCGCCACCGTTACCAGATCAACCCGGTCCGGGCGGTCCCGCTCTCCCGCCAGCATTTCTCGCCAATCGCCGTAAGACCGGTCTGCGGCGATGCCCAGCGTCTGGCCAAACTCGCGCCCCGCTGCCGGATCGTGATCCAGCGCGCCGGCGGCAAAGGTGAAAAGCCCGTCCAACCCTGCCGCCAGCCGGTGCGCCGGGCCGATCTGGCTGCCCTTGCCGCCGCCGATCATCCCCCAGTTCAGTCGTTTCATGGTCTAAGCCTTTCTCAAAAGCCGATGGAGGACAGATAGGCGCGGTTGGCGCGCGCGTCGTCGATGGGGGAGGTGCCGCCTGCGGGGTCGCAGTCCTGTTCAACAGTGCACCAGCCGGAAAATCCCGCGCCGAGCAGAATTTGCCGCACCGCCGGGAAATCCACGTCACCCTTGCCAAGGTTGCAGAAAATCCCCTGCCCACAGGCATCGTAGAACCCGGTGCGGTCGGCCACGGCCCGCGCTTTGACCACAGGGTCGATGTCCTTGAAGTGCATGTAGGAAATCCGCCCGATATGACGGCGCATGAAGGCCACTGGGTCATAACCGGCATAGGAATGGTGGCCGGTGTCAAAGCAGATTTTCAGCAGGCTCTCGTCCACCTCAGACAACAACCGCTCCAGCTCCGGCTCGAAATCAATGAACCCTGCGGCATGGGCGTGAATGCCCACGGTCAGCCCGTGATCGACGCCAAGCTGCGCAACCCGGCGAATGCGGTCCACAAAGCCCGACCATTCCGCCGGTGCCATCTGTTCCGCCTCGGCGGCACGTCCGGCGGTGGGGGCACGGCGGGGCGAAATGCTGTCGATCAGCACCAGATGCTGCGCGCCGTGCGCCACCAGCGCCGTGCAGGTGCGCTGTGCTGCGTCCCAGACCTCGTTCCACAGGGTGGCATCATGAAACGGGCGGAACACCACGCCGCCGATCAGCGTCAGGTCGTTTTCGGCCAGCGCAGCGCCCAGCACGGCGGGGTCCTCGGGCATGAAGCCGACGGGGCCCAGCTCGATCCCCTTGTACCCCGCCGCCGCGCAGTCGGACAGCACCCTGCGCCAGTCGGGGTTGCGCGGATCGTCCGCGAATTCGACGCCCCAGGAACAGGGCGCATTGCCAATCTTGATCACGGTCGGGTTCCTTTTACAAATCAATCCAGGTGCCTGATACCGCCGAGGAATGGGCCGCCGCAATGATGCGGTTGACCTCCATCCCGTCGTGAAATGTCGGCCAGACGGAAGTTGCGGTTGCAATGGCGTGCAGAAAGTCGCGCGCCTCGATGATGATCTGGTCCTGATAGCCGGTGCCATGCCCCGGCCCCTGACAAAAGGCCAGATAATCCGGATGCTCGGGTCCGGTCAGAATCTTGCGAAAGCCGCGCATCCCTTCGGGGTCATCCGCGCGGTACAGCCACAGGGCATTCTGATCTTCCTGATCAAAACGGATGGCCCCCTTGGTACCGGTGATTTCATAGGCGTAACCCATCTTCCGCCCCATCGCGACGCGGCTGAACGACAGATGACCCATCGCGCCGTTCTGAAACCGGCACATGAACTGGCCGATGTCGTCGTTCAGTGCGCGCCCCGCGCTACCCGGTCGCGCCTTGTGGACGGTGCCGACATCCGCACTCAGCCGCGCCATCGGCCCGATCAGCGCCAGCGCCGCGTTGATCATGTGCGGCGCCAGATCGCCCATCGTGCCATTTGCCGCGCCAAAGTTCCGCCATGAGGCGGGCTTGTCAGGATCGGCGTCGAAGTCTTCGGTATGCTCGCCGCGAAACCATGTCACCGCCCCGATCTCGCCGCGCTGCACCAAGGCGCGGGCGAACTGCGAGGCGGGGGTGCGGATGTAGTTGAACCCCACCATGTTGACCGCACCGGACGCGTCAGCCGCCGCCACCATGGCGCGGCTGTCGTTCAGCGTCGCCCCCAGCGGCTTTTCGCAGAACACCGGCTTTTTCAGCGCGAACGCCGCTTCGGCAATGGCGCGGTGGGTTTCCTGCGGTGACGCGATGACCACCGCCTCGACCTTCGGGTCCGCCACCAGCACCCGCCAATCAGCCGTGGCCCGGGCAAAGCCGTAGGCTGCGCGGTACCGTTCAGCCGATGCGTCCGAGGTGGCGCAAATCATCTCAAGCCGGGGCCGCAGCGCGGTGTCGAACACTGCGCCCACCGCCGCCATGGCCACCGAATGGGCTTTCCCCATATAGCCGCCACCGACAATTCCGATGCCGATCTGGCGCATCTCAGCGATCCTTCAAAAGGGTTTGCAACCGGTTGCAAAATTGATAACGTATCTTGCAAGACATCGTCAATGCGATTTCGACCCCCGCGACAACAGGCATCACCATGGCACTCACCGACCCCTCCCCAGCGACCCTGCGGCTGACTGTGGCGCAGGCCATCGTCGCCTTCCTTGCCAACCAGTTCATCGAGGTTGACGGCATCCGTCAACGCATCTGTGGCGGCGGGTTCGGCATCTTTGGCCACGGCAATGCCCCCTCCCTCGGCGAAGCACTGTATGCGGCCCGCGCCGAATTGCCGCTGTACCGGGGGCAAAACGAACAAAGCATGGGCTTTGCCGCCGCCGCCTATGCCAAGACGCATCTGCGGCGGCGCTTCATGTTCTGCACCGCCTCCGCCGGTCCCGGCACCGCCAACCTGCTGACCGCAGCCGCACTGGCCCATGCCAACCGCCTGCCGATGTTGCTGCTATGCGGCGACAACTTTGCCACCCGCCTGCCGGACCCGGTCCTGCAACAACTGGAACACTTCGGCAATCCGACGCTGGGGGTTACCGATGCCTTCAAATCCGTCTGCCGCTTCTGGGACCGCATCACCCATCCGGCGCAAATCCTCAACAGCCTGCCCGCCGCGCTGAACACGATGCTCGACCCCGCCGATTGCGGCCCGGCCTTCCTCGCCCTGCCGCAAGACCTGCAAGGCTGGGCGTGGGATTACCCGGCCGCCTTTTTTGCCCCGCGCCTGCACCGCATCCGCCGCCCCGCGCCCGACATGGCCGAGGTTCAGGACGCCGCAGTGGCATTGACGAACGCAAAGCGCCCGCTGATCATCGCCGGCGGTGGGGTGCAGTATTCCGGCGCGGTGGCCGACCTGACCGCCTTTGCCGAACGCCACGCCATTCCGGTTGTGGAGACCATCGCCGGGCGCGCCAATCTGATCTGGGATCACCCCCTGAACGCGGGCCCGATCGGCGTCACCGGATCGGACAGCGCCAACACCGTCGCGGCACAGGCCGACGTGATTTTGGCCGTCGGCACCCGACTGCAGGATTTCACCACCGGCTCATGGTCGGCCTTCGCGCCTGACGCCCGGATCATCGGCCTGAACGTAGGCCGCCACGACGCCAGCAAGCATCTGTCGCTGCCCTTGGTCTGCGACGCGAAATCCGGGCTGGCGCAGCTTGGCAGGGCGCTTGGGGACTACCGCGCCCCGCCGGACTGGACGGCCCTTGCACAGGCCGAGCGCCAGGCATGGAACACCTACGTCGCCCGCAATGTGGCCCCGCGCAACGGCCTGCCGACCTATGCGCAGGCCATCGGGGCGGTCAACGACCGCTGCACGCCGCAGGACCGCATCGTCACCGCCGCCGGAGGCCTGCCCGCCGAGGTGACCGCCAACTGGCGCAGTCTTGGCATCGGCACCGTGGATGTTGAATTCGGCTTTTCCTGCATGGGCTATGAAATCGCCGGCGGCTGGGGCGCGCGCATCGCGCAGGCCGAAACCCGGCCCGATGCGGAAACCGTAGTGTTTGTCGGCGACGGATCGTACTTGCTGATGAACTCCGACATCTATTCCTCGGTCCTCACTGGGCACAAACTGATCATTCTGGTGCTGGACAACGGCGGCTTTGCCGTCATCAACAAGCTGCAAAAGAACACCGGTAACGCCAGCTTCAATACGCTGATTGCCGATTGCCCCACGATCCCGGAACCATTCACCGTCGATTTCACCGCCCACGCCCGCGCCATGGGCGCGATTGCCGAAGAGGTGTCATCGATTGACGAATTGGGCGCTGCCTTCGACCGCGCCCGCGCCGCCGACCGTACCAGCGTCATCGTCATGCGCGTCGATCCGCATGACGGCTGGACCGAACAAGGCCATGCCTGGTGGGAGGTGGGAACCGCTGAGATCAGCACCCGACCCGGCATCGCCACCGCCCGCGCGGGGATTGAGGCAGGCCGCGCCAGACAGCGGGTTGGCCTGTGATGCCGCACTCGCTTGACCGGATGCGCCTGAACCGGTTTGTCATTCTGGGTCGGGTCGGCATGGACCTTTACGCCGATCCCCCCGGCACCCGGATCGAGGTGGCGCAAAAGTTCACCGCTGCCATCGGTGGCTCTGCGGGCAACATCGCCGTGGCTCTGGCCCGGCAGGGTGCTACCGCGTCCTTGCTGACCTGTGTGTCCGATGATGCGGTGGGGCGCTACTGCCTGACCGAACTGGCGCGGTACGGCGTCGATGCCCGGCATGTGCGGGCGGTTGGTGGCGAGGCGCGAAATTCGCTGGCCATCGTGGAAACCATCGCAACCAATTGCCAAAGCGTCCTATATCGAAACGGTGCCGCCGATTTTGCCCTGTCAGTGGCGGATGTCGCAGCGGTGGATTACTCCGCCGTTGCAGCCCTAGTCATAACTGGCACGGCGCTGGCTGCGGAACCCTCGCGCAGTGCGACGCGTGAGGCTATTGGCTTGGCCCGCGCCGCCGGGGCGCTGGTGGTCCTGGACGTGGATTACCGGGCCTATTCCTGGCCCTCGCCCGCCGAGGCCGCGCTGATCTGCCGCCAGGCCGCCGAGGCTTCCGATATCATCATCGGCAATGACGATGAATTCGGCCTGCTGGCGGGCGGCCATGATCAGGGGCGCGATCTGGCCAAGGCGCTGGCCAGAAGCGCCCTCTTTACCGTCTACAAACGCGGCAGCCTTGGCGCGGTCACCTTCACGCCCGACACCAGCTTTGAGACCGGCATCTTTCCCATCAACGCCCTGAAACCGATGGGCGCGGGCGACGGCTTCATGGGGGGCCTGCTGGCCGGGCTGGTGACGGGGCACCCGCTGGAAACGGCGGTCCAGCGCGGCGCAGCCACCGCCGCCATCATCGTGGCGGGCGTCGGTTGCGCACCCGCCTCGCCCGATGTGACCACGCTCGACCAGTTCATCGCCTGTTACTAAGCCCCGAGCTAAGCCCCGACCGAAAGGCCCACCATGCACATCGCACCCTTCGACAACCAGAACCGCGCGATCATCGGCGCGGATCACCCGCTGGTGCCGCTGGTCTATTTCAACATCGTGAAATTGGCGCGGGGCGAAACCCATACTTCGACCGTTCCGGGGTACGAGACCTGCATCGTGCCCGCCACCGGCACCATCGACGTGCAGACCGCCGGCGAGACCTTTGCCAATATCGGCACACGCCGCCTCAACGTCTGGGACGGCGAACCCGAAGGCGTCTACATCCCCACCGGCACGCCCGCGCAGATCACCTGCCTGTCGGACCGCGCCGAGGTGTTCGTGGCCGGTGCCCGGTTCGATCAGGTGCTGACCCCTTTCGCCATGCGCGCGGGCGATGTCGACCCGGTCCAATACGGATCGGATGACACCAAGACCCACCGCAAGATCAAGCATATCCTTGGCACCAAATATCATGGCCGCGTCGGTCGCCTGCTGGTGTCGGAACTGTACACCGTGGGCAGCGGCGGCTGGTCGGGCTTTCCCAGCCACAAGCACGACACCGACCGCCTGCCCCTTGAGACGCGGCATGACGAGGCCTACAACTTCCGCTTCAACCCGCCCCACGGGTCTGGCCTGCAAATGCTGCAACGTGAGGACGGGGTGTCGGGCGACGCCTATCACATCGTCGACGGATCGACGGTCGCCATCGACAAGGGCTATCATCCCTGCTGCGTGCTGCCGGGCTATGAGATGTATTATTTCACCATCCTCGCCGGGCAAACCCAACGCTCGCTGGTCCAGTATTTCCAGCCCAGCCATGCCTACCAGATCGAAACGATCCCGGGGATCAAGGACATGATCGCAAAGTTCAAATGACCCTCGCCACCCTGTCGCAGGTCCTGACGCCCTGTCTGACCGACGGCACGGCGGTGGCCGGGCTGGTCGTGCTTGGCTGGGAAGATGCCGTGGCCTTCGTGCGCGCTGCCGAAGCCCAGAACCGCCCGGTGATCCTGCAAGCCGGTCCCGGTTGCCGCGCGCACACGCCCCTGCCCGTCCTTGGCGCGATGTTCCGCTGCCTTGCCGAAACCGCATCGGTCCCGGTCGTGGCGCATCTGGACCACGGCGAAAGCGCAGCGATCTGCCAGGTGGCGATAGACTGCGGCTTTACCTCAGTGATGTATGACGGGTCCGCCCTGCCGCTGGAGGAAAACATCGCCCTTACCCGCGACATCGTTGTCCTTGCCCACCGGCACGGCGTCTCGGTCGAGGCGGAACTGGGCTATGTCGGCTATCATGACGGTGCCGCATCCTTGGGAACCGATCCCGCCGAAGTGGCGCGCTTTGCAGGTGAAACAGGCGTTGACGCGCTGGCGGTGTCGGTCGGCAACAGTCATCTGATGACCTCACAGGACGGAACGGTAGACCAGCCGCGTTTGCGCGCCATTCAGGCCGCCGCCCCCAGCCTGCCACTGGTGCTGCACGGCGGGTCCGGGCTGCCCCCGGCGCTGCGGCGGCAACTGGCAAGGGACACCACTGTCTGCAAATTCAACATCGGCACCGAGCTTCGGATGGCCTTCGGCGATGCCTTGCGCCAAGCCGTCGCCCGCGATCCGGACCGGTTCGACCGCATCCAGATCCTGCGCGAAACCATCGACCCGATGTCTGCCGCCGCACAGCGTGCCATCGCAAGCCTGTGCGAACCCCGCTGACCGCCGGATCACCCCGGCAAAGCCAGCCGCAGCCCCAGCGCCGCCTGCGCCCCCGCCGCCGTCACCCCCAGCGTCAATAGCATCGGCCTCAGCCTGCCCTCCGCCCACAACTCTGCCATCGCCGGGTTCGCCTCGCCCCCCTCGCGCAGCAGGCGGTTGCGCACGACCACCTCGCCCCCCGCCTGCCGCAGAAACACAAACGCCGCCAGCGCCAGCGGACGACCCTCCATGCCCGCTGTCAGGCTCAGCCCGATCCGGCCCCCACCGTCCAGCCCCTGCCCGGTCCAGTCGGTCAAAAGCGCATCCAGCGCCTCGGCCAAAGGGGCAAGCGCCGGGTCGCGCCGCATCCGCCACAGATCACCGGCCCGCCGTGGTTGGCGATGCCAGTACAACTCGCGCAGGCCGGTGCTGGATACACCTGTCATCATCGGCACATCCGCCCCGGTGATCTGCCTTGCAAGATCACCAAACCCGTCCGGGACCGTACTGCCATGCAGATAGACCTTGCCCGTATCGCCCGCCCCATCATGGCGCCCGGCCACAAACACCGGCCACTCCGCCCGGGTCATCGCAAAAGCCCGTGCCGCCAGCCGCCGGTCGGCAGCGCACAACCCTGCGCCGTTGGCGCGCAGCAGCGCCAACCCCCGGTGAAACCTGCGCGCACGGTCCATCTCGGGCGCAGCCGGGTCGGCCGTCCAGAACAACCCCCGTCGCCCCGGTCGCCAGACCAGTTCCACCGGCGCGCCGGACGCCAGACCGGAAAACCGCCAGCTGGCCTCCGGCCACACCGTGCAGTCCATCCACCTCAACGCCCGACCCAGTGCCACCCGGCCCCGCGCCACCGCCCCGGGGGCCTCACCGGCCAGCCGGTCCAGCACGGCATCCAAGGCGGCGCGGGTCACATCGACAGCTCGACCAGCGTCTCGGTCGTCAGCGTCATCGGCCGCTCGAACCGCCCGCCATCGCGCAGCACATACAGCGCCTTCCAGCCGAACTCCCGCGCGCGACGGTTGCGCAGGGTGATCCGCAAACGCCGCACGTCCTGATCATCGCCCTTGAACTCGATACGTTCTGCCCGCTCGATCCTGTTGGCGGCATCGGTGTAGGTCACGTCCACGAACACCATCCTGACGCGTGCGGGATCCCACATCGGGATCAGGTCAAGGTCCAGGGCATCCGGGAACGGATCGTCCACCGCCACCGCATTCGCCGTGCTGACCACCGGGTCATCCACCACCGGCGGGTTGCCGCCCTTCAGGTGATGCGTCAGCACATAGCTGTATTCCCGCGCATCCGGCGACGAGGTCCGCACCTTCCACGGCTGCGGCGCGTCGCCCGCCCGCACGATCATCGTCCTGGTCGCCACCCAGCCCGAGGGGTCCTCGAACCGCAGATCGACCACGATCCGCTCGACCATCTCGGCGTCGATGCGGTTGGCGATCACCGACACTTCGATGAACCCCAGATGCGCATGCGGCGTCACCATCAGCGTCCGGTCGATGGTCTGCACGGCGGGGAATTCATAGCTCAGTTTTTCACCCTGCCAGCCAGACCCCTGTTCGGCGTCGAAGTGGAACTGGGTTCCGGCGCTGTAGGCCACATCCAGCGCAGGGCTCATGAAGGTGGTAAAGGTATCCCGCGTCGGCGTTGCGGGGTCAAAGATCATGTCCTTGTGCTTCAGCGTCACCGGATCCGCCGGATTGCCGTAATCCACCGCCACCTGGATCGAGTTCAGCCCGATCCGCGCATAATCGACCGGCGCATCCACCGTCACTTCAAAGTTGCGGAAGAACGGGTGGTCCAGATCGACCTCGACGAAATGCTTCGACAGATCGTCGATCTCGCCCAGCATCAGCCCGATGAAGCCCTGCGGCGCGTAGGTCCGCTGTACCGCTTCGGTGCGGTGATAGCGCAGGGTCACCGACTTGCGTTCCTCCTTCTGGATGAACTTCAACTTGAACGACACCAGCGCCGGCATGCTTGACGGGATCGGGATCGAGGGGATGACCGGAGGCGTCACCGGCGGTACCACGGGGGGAACCACCGGCGGCACGACTGGCGGCACCACAGGTGGCACCACCGCCGCCGCGCGCTGGATCACCCCGGTCACACGCACCTCGGCCACCACAGGCACCGGGGGCACCGGCGGCGCAACACCTCCAACCCAGGTTGCCACCACGTAGCGGTCTTCCGGCTGATCCAGTCGCCGGGCCGCCTGTGCGGCCGCGTGCCCGTGTGCCGTAATCGTACCTGTTCTGCCACGGCCCTGCATTGACGCCCGCGCCACTTCGATCCGGCGACCCGACAGCGCTATGTCGTGGTTTTCGCGCGCCGGGGGCGGACCCAGCGGATCCGGGGTCAGCTCTTCGTAACTTGCATTGCCTTCGAAATTGATGTTCCGCGGATCGGGCAGCGTGTTCACCCAGGCGCGGAACAGCGCCGCCCCCTGCAACCCGCCGGGCGGCGGCGGCTCACCCACCGGGCCGCTGGCGGTCTTGAACCGCTGATCGGTTGTCCTGTCAGTTGCATAAAGCACCGTTGTGTTGGCAAAGCCCGCCGCCAACGGTTTGTCCTTCTCGAAGAACAGCTTGAACTGCCGGTTCACGGCTGGGGCCACAGGACCACCCCCGCCCCCACCCGACCCCGGCCAGACCACGTTGACCGTCTGCGCAGCACCCCCGCCGGGAACACTGAGCACGATCCTGCCATCGCGCAGCACCGCTGGCGCACCGCCCACCGTCGCTGTCCAGCCCGGCGGACCGTCAACCGCCAGCCTTTCCTCATCCCCGGTGCTGCCCGGCTCCAGCCGCAATCCCTGCCCGGCAGGCGGCGGCTCGGGATTGCGCACCACCGCCAGTGACGCGGGCTGGCGTTGCGCCACCCCCGGCTGCCCGGGTTGTGCCACGCCCGGCTGCGTCGTCGCGGGCTGCGTCACAGCAGGTGGCGTCGGGTTCATTTCCCGCGCCCGCTTCATTACTGCATCCAACCCCTCGGGCTTGGCCAACCGGCTTTCCACATCTGCCGGGCTGATCGACGGCTCGAACCACTTCGACAGCAGATTGTCCTTGAAGAAATCCAGCGCCCACTGCTCCTTGTCGGCCTTGTCCTCCTCGCCGGTAAAGTCGATTACCTCGATGTCGATCACCCCTTCCGACACCATCTTTTCGAACCCGGCGTCGATCCCGGCCTTCACCCAATAAACCTGCGCCTCTAGGCCCGCCGAAAAGTGCTGGAAGATATCCTCGTAATTCGCCTTGATGATCACTGACAGCGCAGGCCGCAGGATCGAATACTTCAGGTCATAGACCGCCCCCACCGGCGTCGTGCCCTGCGCAAAGGCCTGCTCCAGAATGATCGCGCCCTCCTGCGTCAGGGTCAGCGAAAACGCCGCCGTATTGTCCCCCGCCAGCGAAGGCTGCGCCGCCCCCCGGATCGTCTCTACCGCGCGAAACGTGCCCGGCGGGGCGTTGGCCGGGGCAGCCGTGCCGCCCGGCCCGTCCAGATCCAGCGCGATGCAGCGCACCGTGCCTTCGTCGAAGGGAATCGCCGACAGCCGTACCGCACCGCTGACCCCCGGCATGCTGCGCACCTGCGCACGGATCGACCGCTCGGTATTTTCCGGCAGCTTCAGGTTCACCTCGAACGTGGCGAACCCACCGCCCTTGGCCCCTGCTGTCACCGCCGCCGGTCGCCATTTTATCATCGTGAACGCAGGCCGCCCGTCCAGCGCGCGTTTGGCCAACGCCACCGGGGCAGGCAGATACCAGAACTGGTTCGGATCAGCGTGATCGGAAAACACGGTCACGCCGTCCACGGTCAGCGTCTTGGTGCCAAGCTGTTGCATCTGGTCTCTCCCTCTCAGCGGCTGTCGGTGAAACCGGCAAGAAAGTCCTGCCCCATCCGGTTGTCCTGCCCGATCAGCTGCGGCGTCTGCACAATCCCCGACCCAGGCATCAGCGTTGAAACCAGCCCGGCAACACCCGTGCCGATGGCATCCACCAAGGTGCGATGGTCGATGCTGAAGCTGGACTGGTTCACCAGATCCATGATCGCCTTGGTCATCAGGCTGTTCTTCACTGCCGAGGCTGCCGGCGCTTCATAGCTGTACTGATCCGGTGCGCAGCCTGAAATCAGCGTCGTCTTCGCCTGCTTAACCGTCGCAAAGTTGGGTGCCGGATCAAGGTCGATCCGACCGCCCTCCAGCCGTAGGTTGCTGACGTTGTTGTCACAAACGAACCGCTCTTCCGGCGACAGCAACGATCCGCACGGGATCAGCGTGTGCGTGGTCTGCACGATCAGATCGACCAGCGTCTGCTCCATCGCCGGTGATTTCACCTCGGCCTCAAGGCTCATGCCGCCGGAATGGCAACTGTCGAAAAAGCAGGTGAAATTCACATGCGACGGCTCCAGCCCGTCCGCGATCAGGAACAGCTCGTGGTCGGAAATCCAGCGGCCCGAGGCCGGGATGATCGTCTCATACGCTCGCCCCACCTGCCGCGGATGCGGCAAGCGGCTGCCATGGCCGGAGTAGTAAAAGCAGATCACATCCCCCGGCTGCGATTGCGTCACGCAATAGCGCAGCGCCTGCAGGATTGCGGTCGAACTCGCCGCTTTATCAAGATAGGTCAGGATATTGGCAGGCTCGAAATCAAAGGCATCCACCAGCAGATGGTAGAAGGCCTTGGCATCACGGGTGCAGACGCTCAGCGAAGTGATCCCCTGCACGGAATAGTCGTCAATGCCTACGACAACGGCGCGTTTGGTCATTTGAAATGGTCCTTCTCAATCGGCGATGGCAATCAATGTTTCGGTCGTGTCGGAAATGGTGGTGCTCTGCATCGCGCCTGAAACCGGCACGATGGTGATCTTGTAGTCAAAGGTCTGCACCGCCCCGGCGGGCAGTCCGATCCGCACGGTCTGGTCCTGATCCGCCGGCGTCACCTTGAACCGCTCGCTGCGCTTGTAACCAAGCCGGGCGTCGGCATAGTTGAAATCCACAAAGGCCATCCGGGTGCGGTCCGCATCCAGGATCGGGATCAGTTGCAGATCAAAGCCTTCCGGGAACAGATCGTCGATCAGCACCGAAGTGGTCCCGGTCTGCCCCGCCACGCCCGGCACCACCTTGCGGTCCTTCATCACAAAGCTAGGGATATAGTTGATCGCCCGGTCCGCCGGATCGTCCAGCCGCAGTTTCCACGTCTGGGCCGGGGCCGCCTTGGTCAGCGCCACCACCTTCTTGCGGCTGCCGTTCTGCATGGCCACGTCGATGCGCGTCACCTGCCCCCAATCCACCTGATTGGCCGCCACCTCCACCGTCGCAATGCCGATCTGGTCATGCGGGTTCAGCACCAAAGTGCGGTCCGCCGTCCGGAAAGGCCCGTAGGAATAGCTCAGCGCCTTGCCGTCGAACCCCGCCGCCGGATCGAAGTGGTACTGCACAGAGTAATCATACTCCTGCACGTCCCCGTCGTTCTGGAACACCTTCCAGCCTTGTTCCGCCGGGGCGTCCCCCTCGAACCGCATGTCATGGGTCTTGACCCCGCCCGGATCGGCGGGCCTGCCATAGCTCAGCGACACTTCCACCGCCTTCAGCCCGATTTCGGACATGTTCTGCAAGGTGTTCACCTTCAGGTCCATCACCCGGAAGAACGCGTCATCCAGATCGACCTCGATGAAATGGCTGGCCTTATCCAGATCACCCGCCAGCAGTCCGATGAACCCCTGAGGCGCGTAAGCACGCTGCGCCGCCTCGGCCCGGCTGTAGCTTAGCGTGATCGTCTTGCGTTCTTCTTGCGTAATGCCGCGAAAGCGGAACGAGGCCACCGCTTGTGGCGCAGCATCGCCTGCCGGAGCCGGGGTCGCCGCCGCAGCCCCCGGGGTCGCACCCGCAGGCACACCCGGTGCCGCCGCTGCGGGGATAACCACACCTGACGCCGCCGATGAGCCAAGCTGCGCGGCGGTGGCCGCCCCAGCCGCCTCGCCGGTGCCTTCGGTGGCGCTTTCACCCTCGCCACCCGCCGCCGGAACGCCAACGGTTCCGGCAGCTTTGCCGCCCCGCCCGGTGCCTACCGTGGCACTGTCTTCAGGGTCGGCGGCCGGACCCGGTCTTGGCGGATCATCGTCAGCAGGCCGCGCAGGCGCTGGCGTTGCGGGCGGGCGCATCGCATCGCCGCGCGTGCGCACGGTATCCAGCGCCTCGGCCTGCGGAAACCCGCCGGTGATCGTGCCCACTGTCAGTGACGGGGTATAATGCGTCGCCAGCAGGTTGTCCTTGAAGAAGTTCAGCGCCCAGGTTTCCTTCGCATCCTGATCCGCCGCACCGGTGAAGTTGTTCACCTTGATCTTGATCGCGCCATCCTGAACCAGCCTCTCAAACCCTTGGTCAATTCCGGTGCGCACGAACATCACCTGGCCTTCGGAACTGCTGGAAAACTGCTTGTAAACCCGGGACATATCCGCCGTGATCGTCACATCCAACGCGGGCCGCATCCCCGAATACTTCAGGTCATAGATCACTCCCACCGGCGTGCCGCCTTTGGCAAAGGCCTCGTCCAGGATGGTGGCACCCTCCTGCGTCAGGGTCAGGCTGAAACTGGCCCGGTTCACCGCATCCAGCGATGGAACCGTGGCCCCCAGCGCCTGTTCCACCGCGCGAAAGCCGCCAGCGGGCACCGGGGCACGCGTCGCCGCCGCCCCGCTGTCCAGATCAAGCGCGATCACCCGCACCGTGCCTTCGTCAAACGGCACCACCGACAGCCGTGGCTTGCCCCGCGCCATTGACGCCAGTTTCGCCAGAATCCGCCGCTCCAAAGCAGGGTCCAGCGCCAGGTCCACGCTGAATGTCAGGAATCCGCCGCCCTTCGCCTCGGTGCCCGCCGTCGCCGCGCGCACCTTGATGAAGGTAAACTCCGCCCGGCCATCCTCGCGCCGCCGGGTCAGCCGAACAGGGCCCGGCAGATACCAGAACTGCTTGGTGTCAGCGTGGTCAGCAAAGACCTGAATGCCTTCGATGGTCCAGGATTGTGAATTGAGCATCAGCATCTGACGCGTCCTCCTTCAGGGCAACTTGATGGCAAGGGTGTCGGCTTCGGCATCAGCCCATTGGGTCGATTGCGTCATGCCGTTTCGGAACAGATACTTGGCCTTCCAGCGATAGGCGCGGCGGCTGGTATCCACGTAATCGAACTCAAATGTCTTGCGCCCACCGGGGGCCTCGAACACCGCGCGGTCGGCCACATCCACCCCGGCCTGAAGATCGGTATAGGTCAGCTCCACCTCCACCCGCTCCAGCTTTGGCTTGGCGAAATCGACGGGCGGCGTCACCGCGATGATCCGGCGGCCCTTCATGTCTGGCCGGATCAGGATGCGCGGGCTTTCGGTAAAAGACTCCGGTACCTCCATCACCATGCCACCGGCCAGGATCGTCGTCACCCGGAACGACACCAGCTTTTTCGCCCGGTCCTTGCGGTCGATGACAAACTTCTGCGGAGCCTTTTCGGTGGGCGAGAACGCCAGACTGGCCGTTTCCTCCACGCCATTCTCCGGGTCAGAGTAGCTCAGATCGACAAAGATCTGCTCGACATCTTCCCAGCGCGGCACCACCGGCACCACATCCACCGCCAGACGCAGCGCGCCGAACGGATCGCGGACATCCACCAGATCGCCGTCCCCCGGCAACCAGCCGGTATCGACATCCTCATGGTTCGCCGCCTGATGCAAAAGCCGGTATGCGAACGACCGTTTGGTTTTGTCCAACGCAATGAATGTCCAGCTGGCCGTCGCCAGCGTATCCTTCTTCACGATCAGCGTATCGTCGGTCTTGATGCCCTTGGATGCATCCTCATAGCGCAGCATCACCTGCACCTGCGGGTACTTGTCCCACGGATAGGCAGGCGAGGCGACGATGGGGATCGTCACCCTTGCATACAACTCCGCCGGCTGCACCTCGAACACATCGCCCAGCAACACCTGCCGGGCCGCCGTCACAACCAATGGCCGCTCGCCCCCCGCATCCGGCTTGAACCGCACCGTCAGGTCCGCATCCACTGGCCGCCGCATCGCGCCGTTATCCAGCGCCGAGGCCCATTTCACCGACGCATCCTTGCCGGTCTCCTCTAGCACCACCGTGCGCACTTGCCCGTCATACTCCAGCACCGCCTGAATGGATGCCAACCCGTCGCGCGCCATCTCGCCCCGGTTGATCACCCGCATCGTGCGCTCGGCAAACCACGGATCATCTGCGTCCACCTCAAGGATGAACCGCTTTGGATCCACCCCGTCGCCCAGCGCGCGGAACAATCCGCTGACCGTGCCCTGCGGATAGATCGTCCGCACGATGGCCGACCGTTCCGAGATTTCCACATCCAGCTTGCGCCGGTCGATCCGGGTGTAATCGGTCTTCTTGTAACTGAACGTGCCGATGAACCCGCCGATCCCGCCGGTGGCGGCCATCATCCCCGCCTGCCTGCCAAAATCCTGCACCGTGTCGATGGCCCGGTCCCAGCCGTCCGGCCGTTCACGGTTCGGCGGCAGGCTGCCCTCAAAGAAGGCGTCGGTGATCATCTCCTGCACCCGGTTGCGCGCATCCTCGAACCGCTCGGCCACCGCTTTGCCCGCGTCGCCCGCGTCCGGCACGAAATTATCCGCCTCCATGGTGATCACCTGGGTCTCGATCAGCTTGTCCACCGCCTTGCTGATTTCGGTTGAGGTGAAGTAGCTTTCGTGCCCGAAACTCTCATCCATCGAGGTTTGAACCCGGTCCCAGTCGATGTGCAGGCGCACTGAAAAGGCTGGCCGAAGCCCCGCAAAATCAACACTGTAGACCACAACAATCGGCGTGATCTCGCCCTTCATCGCCGCTTCGATGATCGCGGTCCCCGCCGCATCCAGCTCCACCGAAAACGCAGCACCATTGTCACCGAACAGCGCCGGTTTGGCGAAATGCTGCGCCTTGACGACGAACCGCTGCTCGGGTGGCGGCGAGGGCGGCGCACCGGGCCGGGCCGGGGGTGCGACCGCGCCGGTATCAGTGCCCAGGATCATCAGCCGCACCGATCCGTTGATCGGCTGGATCGGCGCCACCCTTGGCATCCGGGGCAAGCGAGCCAGCTGGCGGATCTCCGACGCCAGATTGTCGATCTCGGCGTCACTCAGCCCCAGATGCACCTCAAAGGTCAGGAAGCCGCCCTTGCCCGCCACCAATGACCGATACTTGATCAGCTGCATCCGCGGCACGTCCTTGCCGGTCGCCGCATCTTTGGTGGTCCGCAACCGGGGCTGGGCCAGCGCGTAATAGTATTGCAGGGGGTCCGCATGATCCCGAAACACCGAGATGCCGTTGATAAAGAAATAGGGCGCGTCGAGGTAAAGCATGATCCAATGACCTTGGTAAAATGGGTATCAGCGGGGCGCGCCGCACGGCACGCCCCAAGGCTTGGCTCAGGCCGGAACTTCCAGCACCAGCGCCTCGTCAGTTGCGGAGAATGCCGCTTCCTTCTTGCTGCCGTCCTTCAGGAAAAACTTGGCTGTCACCCCATAATCGGTCTTGGCCTTGTTCTTGATGTTGACGACCCAGGGTTCCGGCGTCGCCCCGGTCTCGACCAACCGGAAGCTGTCGGTCTCGGCGATGCCGTTCTGCCCGTCCTCGTATTTCAGCGTCACCATCACCAGCTTCAGCGCAGACCAGTCCAGCAGGTCCGTCACCAGTTCCACGTTTAGCCGCAGCACGTCCTCACCCTCCAGAACGGTGTTGCCGGTTACGGTTTTCTCCGCGATCTCCAGCGGCGGGCGACCATCCCGGTACACGATATTGCCGGTGTATTTCAGCGTGCCCTGCTTTTCGTTGATCACCGGGAAAGCCCAGTCCTCGAACCGCTTGCCGTCCTTGGAAAACGCAAATGACTGGGTCTGGCGATAGCCGTTCGCTGCATCCTCGTATTCGAAATCCAGGAACAGCGTCTCGATGACGGTGTCGAAGTCGCCCTTGGTGCGCACCGAAACCTGACGGATCGCCGAGAACGGATCGTTTACGTACAGCTGTTCTCCTTCCGAGCTTTCATCTTTGACGGTGATCTCGCGTCCGCCCTTCATGAAGTACTTCAGCTTGTATTTCCACGCCGCCGTCCGCGGGGTGAAGATCACTTCACGGATCTGGTGCGACCTGCTGTCCTTGGTGATTGTGAACTGACGTTCAACATTCACGCCGCCCTCCTTGTAAGTGCAGCTCAGCTGGGCCTGCTCCACCTCCTCGAAGTTGACATCACCGACGTCAATGTCGACTTTCCAGATGCCAAGGTCACCGACGTTGATCGACACGTCGGATTTCGATTTCAGCGGCGGCGAGGTGTAGACCTTGCTCTCGCCCTTGTAGTTGACGACATAGCTGTAGGACACCTCGCCGTCGCCGCCGTCATAGAACGCCTCGAACCGGTAGATGTCCTCAGGCTTGCGGAACGTGTAGGTCTTGGCCGCCCCCTGCCCGGTCTTGCCCTTGTAAGACACCTGCACGATGACGCTGGAGATCGGCAGATCGGCAAAATCAGCGTTCACCATAAAGACGATGGCAAAGCTTTTGAAGAACGGGTCATCTGCATCGACCGTCAGCGCATAATCGTCCCATTTCAGCGCCTTGCCACCCACCATGATCGACCCGAAGGCAGGCAGCGGCGCGTTAGGATTGGCCGGCATCTCGACCACCGCCGCCGCTTTGTACTCCACCCGGACTGAGGCGATCCGCGTGGTGTCGACCGTGCGTTTGATATCCTCGAACCCGCGCTCGCGCAGTTTTTCCACATCGCGGCTTTCCGGCGGGATCGCTTCAAGCACGTTGCGCTTGATGCCCTCGTCCAGCTGGCGGCGCACGGAATCCTCAATGGTGGCAATCATCTTTTGCTGCGCTGCCGCATCCATCCCGGCGGGCAACGGCTGCTGGATCCATTCGATCTTCTGCGTATCGCTCTTTTGCAGCGTGTCGCTGATCTTTTCCTCATAGTCGTCTTCACCGAAGTAGCTCCAGTCCTCGTTGATCGTCTGGCTGAAATGCGCGAACGAAGATGCATCCCACGAGCCGACGATGTGCGACATCGGCAGTTTGGCCGAATAGCCCAGCTCATATCCGACGATCACCAGCCCAGCGCCCTGCGATTTCAGCGCCGCCTCGAAGACCGGCGCGCCAAACTCGTTCAGCTCCACCCCGATCGACACCGCATTGTTGCCGAACAGCGAAGGCGGCGACGGTACAATCACCTTTTGCACCAGCGCATTGCCGCTTTCGCCCATCACCGCCACCGTCACCTTGCCACGGGTGATCAGTGGCCTCCCGATCCGCACATTCGCCGCTTGCGACACCGGAATGCCCATCCCGCGCAAACGCTCTTCGATCCGCTGGCGGATTTCGGCCTCGTCCTTGGCGGGCAATGCCAGTTCGGCCTGCATCACCAGCAGACCCCCACCTTTCACCCCGCCGGGGCGATCAATCGGGTTGCGGTACTTGATGTATTTGAACACAGCCTTGCCGTCGCGGATCGCCAGCGTCGGCTCGCCCGGCAGGGCATAATATTGCAACGGGTCCTGATCATCCGCCCAATAGGCGGTCTGTCCCACCACGTCCTGACTGTCGAGTTTCAGCATAATCCGTCTCCTTGAAAAATCATTTCAGTCTATTCCGCCAGCCTCTATTTCAACCAGCTGGCAACGTCACTCTGCAGCGACAGCGTCTGCTGCACCGCTTCGGTTTCCATCACTTCGACATCAATTCCTGCCGTCGAAGCGCAGCCGGCAGCGTCCGGGCCCGAACGCAGCCGGGCCGCCGTCGCAACCGCCTCTTGCCGCGCCCGGTGCAGGGCCTTGGCGATCAGAGCCTCCGACGCGCCATCATCCGCCTGCATTTCCAGGACCAGCTTCGCCGTCTCCAACGCTGCATCAAGGCTGCCTTCACCGGTCCAGTCACCGCGAACCGTTGCCCTAACCATCAACCGCCTCGGCAAGCCTACGTCATAGCGAACCACCAGCCTGCCCTCGCTCATCGCCGTCTTGGCCGCCGTCGCGGCATCGCCCGACAGCATCGCAGAGAAGGCCGCGGAATAGGGCGGCAGGTTCGACGGGCGCGCCGTCGCAAGCTCCACGCCTTCGCCTGACGGCTCGACAATACGCAGGCTGGCCGCCGTTACGCTGGCCTCTGCCGGGCGAAGCAGAATTGTCGTCTCGGCCACCTTCTGCTGCGCCGCGATCGCCTTTTGCGCTGTCACCAGATCGGCCGGATCGACGCCAAGGCGCGCACCGACGGTCAGCATCAGCATGCCTCCCGCCTCGATCACGGTTACATTTGGCCGCCCGGTATCGCCGCGTTGTGCGGACGGCCCGCAAGGCAGATAGCGCCAGATGCCGCCGTCCTCGGGCCAGGCCCACACCGCGCCAAACCGCATTCCCGGTTCGATAGTCATGCCACTGCCCCCTCCGTCGCATCCAGTGTCAAGCGGTCGCCAATGACCGGGGCCGAGAAGGCCGCCTCTCCGTCATGCCACCGCCAGGCCAGCCCGGGCCGGAACGGATCGCGGCAGAACCAGCGTACCTCGCGCACCGGTTTTGCCGGGGTAAAGGCCAGCGTCTGTACGGCCTCGCCCTCTGGCCTGACCTCAAGCGCGCGCAACAGCATCCGGTCCGGGAAATCGACGGCAATTTCCATCACCCGCGCCCCGTAGCCCGGCACATCCGTCAGTTCGATCCGCCAGTCCGCCGCCGGACGCGGCTGCAACGCCAACACCTGCCCGTCATGTGCGACCAGCCGCGCGGTCAGCGTGCCCCCCGGGTCCTCCAGCGCAAGCGCATGGGCCGGGGTTACCGCGGTCAGCCGCGCCTTCGCCACCGGCCCGCCGCTGGCCAGGTCCACCTCGACATCCGCCAGCGCCAGCAGCGCTGCACCCGCCGCGACCTGCACCATATGCAGCGGAAAATCGTCCCCTTGCAGAACAACGCGCAGCCCGTGACCGGCGCGCGGCGCACCTGACCTCAGCACCACCCCGCGCCCATTCGCCGTGGGCATGTAAGCGACGCCAGTCACCACCCAATCCAACGCCTCGCCCATCGCCAGACGAACCGACCGCAACACCGATCCGCCATCCGAGGGCAATTCCACCTCTTCGCTGATCTCGTGCAGCCGCGCGGGCGGGTGCGGTGCAAACACCAGCCGCGCACCCATAGCCAGCGGCCCTGCCAAGGGCTGCGGCAGGTTCGCATCAATAGTGATCCGGTGCTGCCCGGCCTGAACCAGGCCTGACGTGGTTTTCGTCACCAGTGCCGACACACCTTTCGGCCCCGACGCCAGATCGCGCGCCATCGAAAACGGGTCCAGCACCAGCCGCCGGGCCCGCGAAGCCACCACCGGCTGCGCCAGATCCAATGCCGCACGGCCGCTCACCATGCCGCCGTCGGCCCAGACCAGCATCAGCCCACCTGCCCCCGGAACCAGCGCGCCCGCACACAGCCTGGCGCGGATATGGTCCGCCGCCGCCTCCGCCACTGCCGGATCGTCGCTTTCCAGCGTCACACCCAGCGCGACCGGCCCGGCAACAAGCGCCTGCCGCAACCCGTCCGGCGTCAGCCCCGCCGCTACCGCCTCGCGCAACCGGTCCGTCTCAACCAGAGCGCGCCCCGCGGCACAGCGCGCCACACCGGCAATCTCCAGATCAGCGGTGGCAAGGACCGGCAAGGCGCCCTCGGCCAACGCCCGCTCGATGAACCCGACGCTTTCGGGCTGCAACGGCAACACCAACGATACAGCCCCTGTACCCGAACAGGAAAGTGCCAGCGGCGCGCGCAGCTCCTCCGGCAGCGCCAGCGCCTCGGCCCCAAGCTGCAGCCAGCCGCGCAATGCAGGCACCGCACGGACCAAGCCATCCGGCGTGACCGCAGTTGCCTGCACCGCCAGTGTCATGTCCAGCCGCCCGTATCCGCGCCATGTGGGGCTTGGGACCTCTGGCCGCCAGGCCGACAGGTGAAACTCGGGCACCCCGCCCGGTCCCTGCGCGATCACCAGCGCATCGGGCAAGGTCAGCCGGAAGGCATCCTCCGCCCATGCGGCATAGCCGTTGTCCAGAGGCCGTCCCCAATCCGGCAGACCACGCATCCTCATCCCTCCGGCAACAGGGGGATCAGCAGATCGGTCGTATCCTCGCGCCACTCCGCATCCGAAACCCGCGCCGACCGGCGGATCACCTGACAGCGGTAGCGATAGCCGCCGGTCCCCGCCCGCCGCAGCACCAGATCGGTCACCGACCCGCCCGCCAGCACCACCTCGCCCTCCGGCTTGTCCGGGGTCAGTTCCAGACTGGGGCCGCCCTCGAACTGCACGATCACCGCAAAGGCCCGGTTCTCCGGCTTGCCGTCCGCGGCATCAAACATGCCGGGGAACAGCTTCACCCGCACCCGGCGGCGTGCCTCGGCGGTCGTATCGGCATCCAGAATGGCCGCCCACAAGGCCGCACTGTCAGGCTGCAATGTCACCTTGCCGAAGTCGAGCATCGGCACGGCCACAGGTCCACCCGGCAGGTTCGCCAGCGCCCGCTTCGGCACCAGCCCCACCACCATGCTTTCCCCCGGTGCCAGCGTCACCGGCAGCGCCTGCGACACCGTCTCGGTCGTCGGCAATTCGTGCCCATCGATCAGCAACGAGCCGTCAATCCCCGCCACCAAGACCGGGCTTTCCACCCCATTGGTCAGCCGGATCGAAAAATGCCCCGGCTTGCCACCCGATGTCACCTCCGTCTCGAACATCGGGCCGTTCATCCGGTCGAACCGCGTCTCGAACGGGATGCGTTTGACCACGCCGCCGCCCGGTTCCACCCGCAACTCACCGCGCATCAGCGACACCGATCCGCCCATCAGCGCGTCATAGATCAACTGGAACTCGGTCAGCGGCATCGTCTCGGACACCACAACCGCTGTGCGCAAATCAATCTGCGCCGCCGTCCGTTCCACCAACCCACCGCCCGTACCACCCGGAAGCGCCAGCCACAGCGCGGCCTTCTCCACCGGCAAGGGCTCCATCCGCACCCGCCCGACCCGGGCGTCCTCCACCTGCAGCCCCAAGGCATCGGTCAGCGCGTCGCCCAACGGTGTACCCGGGGCCGCCTTGTTCTTCTTCAACAGACCGCCCAGCAGGCCGCCCAGCGCCCCGCCCAACTCGCCACCAAGTTCCGGCACCACCGTCTTTGGGGCCTCATCGCCGGGCTGCATCGGCAGCTTCTTGGCGAACTCGCGCCGGGCCGCGTCCAGCCGCCGCAGGTTGTTCCAGGGCGTTGCAGCAAATTCCAGGGTCGCCAGCGGTTCCGCCTCGGGCGTGGCACCCGGCACCACCCGCACCGTCATCATCGGCAGGAAGGGGGCCGGGCTGTCCCGCCGCGCCAGACGAAACGCATCCGGCAGGTAATAGATGCAGGCCGGATCGACCGCGTCCTCCCAATAATCGTGAAAGCTGCCTTCGAACTGCAACTGCCGCGCCACCAGCCCCGGCCCGGTGCCACTGGTTGGCACCGCGACCCCGTCCATCAAATAGCTGTGCAGCGCGGGATTCAGGAACAGGGGATCAGGCTCCACCGCCTGCATCAGCCCGCGCGTCACGGCCCGGAAACGGTCCACCTGCCCCGCCACCGGAACCGCCACCCGCACCGACCGCGTGACCACGATCCCGCAGGCGGAGTTTGCCGTGGTGATGGCGCTGACCACCTGATCGCGCTCGGCCAGTGTGGCCAGCCGCAACTGCGCAATCACCGCCGACCCATCCGCCGTCGTGCCAATTTCGGTGAAATCCAGCGTCTTGGTGATCGTTCCGCCGTCAGATTTCAGCACCTGATACCGCAGTTGGACCATCACCTCGTGGTCAATCTCGCCCGCCGCCGCCTCTGGCGTGACCCCCGGCGGCCGCGACCGCACCAGCCCCGCCCGCAGCGCCCATTGCCCGTCCGCACCCGCCGCGATGCGGATCTCGTACTGCGCCGCACCCGACACCACGCGCTGCGCCAAGGCATAGCGCGGCAGGTACAGCCCGCGCGTCTGATCCGCCGACGCAAAGACCTGATCCGGGTCAACCGGATCAGCCGCCGACACCGGCAGGGCCAGCTCGGCGCGCGTCGAACCAGTGTCGGGCTGCACGTCCCCGGGTCGGACGGGCTTTATCAGCCCCGGCCGCACCCGCATCTTGCGGGTCCGCTCAAAAAACTCCGGATTGGTGACCCGCGCCTCTTCCAGCCGCGCGGTTGGAAACAGCATCGCCTCCCGTGCCAGCACCGGCGGGGCGGCGGCCACTTCGGCCACTGGCCGCGCCACCAGCATCGTAACCGGCGCGTCGATCTGAACCGCGGCGATCGCGGCGGGGTCAACCATCCGCCTGCCGGTCACACGGGCAAAGGCCATCGTCTCACGCGCCATGGATATCTCCTGCAGTTCAATTCACATGACAAAACGGTGCGCAAATCGCGCAGTCGATGAAAGCCTTACGGCACAGTCAATTCCACTGGCGGATTGCAGGCCAAAATTGCGCACAATCCGCCAGCCCCCACCGATCCGACGGTGAAGAGAACTACTCAGGAACACTCCACAATCGACCAGATCGCGCAAAAAAGCGCAGCACGGTCGGCCATTTGAAGGTAACAGGTCGCTTGATCTTTGAAATTCAAGCGACGAGGGGTTTCAATGGGAACAGCTATCGACAACACAAGAACAAAAGCCAAGGAAGCAATTTCATCCGTAAGTTGATCCTACACCCAACACCGAAAAAATCAAGCGGCTGTCCGGGCGGGTAGGCTATTCCTGACCCATCGGTCAGGCCGCCAGCGGCCTTATCAGGTCCGGTCCGGCCGCCCGGTTGGAATTGACCGCCGTATCAACGCGGTAGGGCGGTGAGAACACCCCCGTGGCCGAGGCCCGCATCAGCACCGCCGCGCCGTGCCCCGCCTCGCCCAGCCACAAGGGCCAGTCCGACCGCTCCAGCACGACCGGCTCGCGGTGGTGCAGCGCCACCATCCCCGGCCCGGCTTCGGTCGAGACGATTGCCACAGTGTCGATATCCTGCCAGCGCTGCCAGATACCGGCCAGCGCCATCGGCTCTCCGCCCGTGCGGGTGAAATACCATGGCAGCCGCGCGCCCTTGTCGCCCTCGCTCCATTCATAAAACCCGCTGGCGGGAACGATGCAGCGCCGGCTCCGCACCGCCTCGCGGAAGGCTGGCTTTGCCGCCACCGTATCCGACCGCGCATTGATGATCAGCGGCCCGTCATTCAGCGCCTTGTACCACGTCGGGATGAACCCCCAGCGCATCGCCCGCAAACGCCTGTGCCCACCGTCCGAGGTGACCACAGCCACCGGATTTGTCGGGCAGACGTTGTAATTGGGTCCCACCGGCAGGTCGTTGCCGGGGCTGGCATCGAACAGCGCCGCCAGCGCTTCATTCGGATGGGTGATGGTAAAGCGGCCGCACATGCGCCCAACATAGGTCAAAGCGCCCTTCCAACCAAGCCAGTCCATCTTTCAGCCGTGCGGCATGACCGGCCCCCTTTTCGCCCATGCCATTGGGAGTGGTAAGAATCGCACCCTTCTGCGCTAATATTCCCGCAAGCGTCCTGATTGCGCCCCACCAAAGCCCTTGCTCACGAGGACCAAATGCCCCTGACCGGTCAGATCAGCCAGATCGCCCGACGGGTCGAGACCCTCTCCCGCGCCCGCGCCTTCTTCCGCGATACGCTGGGCCTGACCGAACTTTACGCCTTTCCCGGCCTGTCCTTCTTCGACCTTGCCGGCACCCGCCTGATGCTGCGCGAAACCGGCACCCGGGACGAGGCTGACATCCTGTACTTTGCCACCCCCGACATTGCCGCGGCACTTGCCGACCTCACCGCAAGGGGCGCGGTTTTCACCCGCGCCCCGCACTTCATTCACAGACATCCGGATGGCAGCGAGGACTGGATGGCCTTCTTCAAGGATGACGAGGGCCGAGACCTGGCGCTTCACGCCGTCGCGCGGCCCTGAGCATCACTGTCCGAGGATCTTGATCCGCCCTTCGACCGAGGGCTTTACCGTGCCCATTTTCTCGACATAGGCCATCACGTCATTGGCCACGAGGCTGCTTGTCGGCCCATCGGTAACGATCTTGCCGCCGCCCAGCGCGTCATACCCGTCACCGCCGCCCAGGATGTAATCGTTGACCGCGACCTTGTAGACCTTGTCCGCCTCCAAAGCTGCGCCGCCCACCATGACCTCCGACACCCGCGATCCCGCAGGGGCTGTCGGATCCATCGTGAAGGTCAGCCCCGATACCTGCGCGAACCGCCCCGCACCCTTTTCCACCTGGCCGACACCGTTCTCCAAGGCCAGCAGGACCTGAGACCCCGGCAGTTCGGTCAGCACCGTCACGTTGCCGAACGGCAGTTCGGTCAGCATATCCCGGCGCGTCAGCTTGGCCCCGGCACCATAGGTCCGGTCGCCCCGGATGCCGCCGCCGTTCATGATGGCGATGTCCGCGCCCGTCGCGTCCCGCATCGCATCAGCGATCAGGTTGCCCATGGTCGTCTCGACTGTCCTCACCATGTTGCGGCGGCTGTCCAGCGCTGTCTCTGCCGTCCCGATCTCGACATTCAGCGTCTCGTCCAAGGATGCCAGGTACTTGTCCGCCAGTGCCTTGGATTCCGGGTCGGGCTCTACCGTCGCGGTGTCGATGAACCGGAAGATCGGCGTCCAGCTGATCGTGCGCTTGCCATCGTCATCACCGATCTCGACCAACAGATCCACCGGTGTCAGATACTGCCCGTCGATCGATGTTTCCACATAAGCCGTTACCCCGTCATAGGCTGTCGCGTAGGAATGGTCGTCGCCCGACAGGATCACGTCAAATGCCTTGCTTGCCATCAACTCGCGGTCGTTGGCCATGTTGGTCTGCACCACGCCGACGACGATATCCGCGCCGTCCTCACGTGCCTTCTTCGCCGCAGCGACCCCGGTTTCCACGGTCGGGCCGAACTTCAGGCTGCCGGTTGAACTCACCTCGGGCGAGGTGTCCTGCGCCACCGGAATAAGCGCCACCTTCAACCCGCCAACCTCCTTGACCATCACCCCGCCCAGCCCCTGGATCGGCGAGCCGTCGGCATTGGTGATGTTGATCGCCGCCCAAGGGTATTTCGATGCCTTCATCTTCTCCATGAAGTTCTCGGGGCCGAAGTCGAACTCATGGTTCCCCGGCACCGCCAGATCAAAGGGCACCAGATTGGTGAAATCAATCGTGTTCTGCCCCTTGTCGAACCCCGATTGCAGCGACGGAGACAGCATGTCGCCGTCAAACACATAGATCGTGTTCGGGTTCGCCGCCCGCTCCGCCTTGGCCACTGCATTCAACCGGGCAAACCCGCCACGCCCATCCTCTTCCTCGAAATTGTAGACATCGCCCACACCCAGCAGCGTCAGCTTGACGGTTTCAGCACCAAGCGGCGCGACGACGGCGAAGACGCTTGCCGCACTCAACAACGCAGGAATCAGAGTTTTGCTGTGAACAATCATGGCGATTCTCCTTTTGAATATGGTTGGTGCACTGGCCACAGACTGCCGCCAGTTGTGCGGGCCTGTCAAAGCCTTGCTCCTTGGCTGCCACTGCTTTGGCACAGTTGGATGACGGCAAGCATTGACCCGCGCCCGGCAAAGCGGCAAAAGCCCGCCATGCTTATCTACAAGATCTTCCGCCGCCCCGAATGGGATGCCTTCCGCGCCGCCGGTGAAACCCTTGGCGCGCCGATTGATCTGGCCGACGGCTACATCCACATCTCCACCGCCGCACAGGTGGCCGAAACCGCCTCCAGGCACTTCGTCGCCGAAAGCGACTTGGTGCTGGTGGCTCTCAATTCCGATACGCTGGGACCTGCGCTGAAATGGGAACCCTC
>JANOQT010000053.1:0-51588 GCA_031415015.1 Paracoccaceae bacterium | reverse complement strand
GTGATCCTCGATGCGGAAGCGGTAAAACAGCGCTTCCTGAACCTCTTGCCGACCCATCATCGCCTGATCCTCCAACCCGCCTGAACCAATTGAATCAGTCGGTTAGGCCCAGATCAAGCGAAGAGTTTTTCACCACCATCGGTCCTTTATACCCGCCGAGGGTCGGTGATGGCATTGTGACCATGAGTTGTGTCGTTCGGTTGTTGTCCACGCGGTCAGGGCACCGCTTACCCCGGATCCGCACCAGCGCCAATCCGTTTCACTTCTCGCGGAAGGCATGGCCAAACTGGTCGACGACCGGCCTCAGAAGATAACTCATCACACTGCGCGACCCGGTCGTGACCCGTGCCTCCACCGGCATGCCAGGCACCAATCTGACCAACCCAAGTCGCGCGATTTCGTCTTCCGTAACAGCAATGTCCGCCTTGAAATATGCCTGGCCCGTCGCGGGGTCGGTAAAGGACGTCGCAGAAACACGTTCGACCGTGCCATTGATCTCTGGCGTCGTGCGCGCATTGAAGGTCGGAAAGACCAGCCGCGCCGCTTGTCCCGGCTCGACATCGTCCACATCCGTCGGCGAGATTCTGGCAGCCACCTTTGGCGCACCGCCAATTGGCACGATCATCGCAATCGGCTCGCCGGGCGGCACGATCGCGCCGACCGAGGTCACCTTCAGGTCGTGAACAAAGCCCGCCTTGGGTGCGCGCAGGATATGCCGCTCCAGTCGCTCCTTTACCTCGGCAACCTGCAGGACCAGCTCGTCGCGCTGCAGCGACGTCTCGCGCAACTCGGTTACGGCCCGCTCGCGAAACTCGGTTCTCGATTCCGAGATCTGGAACTCCAACTCTGCGATTGACCGCAGGATGCGCTCTTCCTCGGATTTCTGTTGAATGATCGACCCTTGCAGATCCGCGGTCAGGGCCTGCGCGTCCAGCATCCGGCTTTGCGTGACAAGCTGCTGGTCGACCAGCGCGCCTACGGTTGAAAGGTCCTTCGCGGCCAGATCGGCGCGTTCGCTCAGCGCCGCGATCTGACCGGCAATGCCGGTTTTCTGCGCTTCAAGCTGCGCGCGTATTTCAGTCAGGCGGGACAGCCCGTTCTCGTGGACATCCCGGCGCACCTCCAGCATCGCCAGCTGCTCGGTCGCAACGCGGCTGACGTCGGGGCTGGAAAAGGACGGATCGATTCCCTCAAGCGAAATATCGCCGCCTTCGATCTCGGCGCGCAGGCGGCGCTCTTCCACCGTGACTTCAAGAAGCCGGTTTTTTAATACGCCCAGCTCGGCCGTGACCGCAGGGGCGATCAGAACAACAAGCGGTTCACCCGCCCCGACCTGGTCACCATCAGCGACCAGAATCTCGCCGACGCGCCCGCCATCAATTGACTCCAGAGGCGCCAGATCTCCCTCGACTTCAATCACCCCGGCACCAATGACCGCGCCCGAGATCGGGACAACAATCATCAGCAGCATGAACATTCCAAAAGCGGCGAAAGCAGCACGGCCACCGATCAGGCCGACGCGCCTGAAGTCGGTGTCAAGCGCCGGAAGCGCTGCTGCGCGAGTGTTGGATGGCTGCATTATCAATTGCTCTCGGATCAACTTGTTGAGGAATGGGCCGGAACCGGTGCGGACTCTCTTGCCACGGGAGCGGCCACAAGCTTCGCGCGGGGGCCAAAAGCGTTGACCTTGCCCTCGTTCATGATCAGCACGGAATCCAGAGTGTCGACGATTGATGCGCGGTGAACGGCAGCGACCACCGTCGTTCCGCTTGTGCGCAGATGTCGGATCAGGTTTTTCAGCGCCTCTTCACCCGTCGCATCAAGCGCTGCGTTCGGCTCGTCAAGAATGACCAACGCGGGGTCACCGTAGATCGCCCGGGCAAGTCCAAGCCGCTGGGCCTGACCCGTAGACAGCGGTTGATCAGGCGTGCCCAGCATTGTTGCGTAGCCCCGCGGAAGCGACAGGATAAGCTCGTGAACGCCCGCAACTTTGGCCGCAGTCACGACGGCGTCGTCACGTGCATTAGGCGAAAATCGGGCGATATTTTCGGCCACGGTTCCGGGCAGGAAGTCAACCCGCTGCGGCAGCCAGCCGACGTGCTTGCCAAGCGTGCCGCCAGGCCACTGATCATACGTGGCGCCGTCCAGCAGGACTTGCCCCTCATGTGGCACGATGGCCCCTGCTATGACCCGCAAAAGCGTTGACTTGCCTGATCCGCTGCGACCGACGACGGCGAGTCCGGCGCCGGGTTCAAGCTCGAAACTCACCTTGTGCAGCAAATGCCGGGGTTCGCCTCCGGTCGAAGGCGCAAGGACCGTGACGTTGTTCAGGGTCAGGTGCCCCAATGGCCGCGGCAAGGCGAACCCGTCGCCTTTCTGCCGCAGGGGCTGACCGAGCGATTCGGTCAGGGCACGATGGGCGAGGTAGGCACGCGAGATGCTGCTCCATTGTCCGACGATCTGATCAATTGGCTGCAGCGCGCGGCTGGCAAGGATCGACACGGCGATGATCATGCCGGGGCTGATCGCACCCTGAATCGCATAGTACGCCCCACCCCCAAGCAGGGCTGATTGCAGGAACTGCCGGAAGGCTTTGGAGAAGGCCGAGACCGGCTCACCAACATTTCCGACGTTCTGCAACAGCAGCAGCGATTTGCGTTTATCGTCAGTCCAGCGGGCGCCCAGATCACCGGCCATGCCGTAAGCGTGGATAAGCTCGCGGTCGCGCTGAGCGCAGGCCGCAAACCGCTGTGTGGACGATTCCAATCCGGCATTCTCTGCCAGAGGCTTTCGCGTGGCGCGGTGGTTCCAGATCGCGGCCGCCGTCACGATAGCGGCGCCTGCGATCGTCAGGGCGCCTAATACCGGATGGATCAATGTCACAACGACCACGAACAACGGCGCCCAGGGAAGGTCGAAAAGTGCAGGCAGCGCGCCCCCGGCCATGAACTGCCGCGCGATGGCCAGCTCCCGGACGGGATCCGGCCCGGTGTCCGCTTTGTTTCCGGCCCGGCGGGCGACCATAGTCTCGGCCAAGGCCCGCGCGCTTAGCCCGGAGTCAAACCGGTACGCGGCAATGCTTAGAATGCGCGCGCGCAGCAGACTGTAGATGCCGAAAAAGGCGTAGGCTGCCAAAAGGATGACAAACAGCCCGAAAAGCGTTGCTGACGATCCCGACGCAAGCACCCGGTCGTAGACCTGCAACATGAAGAGTGGCCCCGCGAAAAGCAGGACGTTGAGCAGACCTGAGAAGACGAAGGCCCAGACCAAGGCAGGTCGGATCGCAGCCAGCGCCTCGCCGTAGGTGGCGAAAGCATCTTCGGCAGGCACCGGAGGCGGAACCTGCTTTGTCGGCAAAAGGACGGATGGCTGAGGACCAGAGGTGGCCGCGCGCGCGCTGCTGTCTGCATCTGACACACGATTCAGGATCAGCGCATCGGGTTTAACCAAATTCCTGACGGACGCGGCGGGGATCGCTTGTTGCGCTGCCTGACCCGACATCTGCCTCGGCTGGCTTTCCGGTGGAACGGTGGAATTTGCCGGCGTAGGATGGTTGAATTGCCCAGACATCGAGACTTTCTCCGACAGGATGCGTTTTTCTACACTTTCACACTCGCCCAACAGGCCAACACAGAGGCGGCGCTTTGCCCAAACCCTCCGGGCAATCAAACCAACCAGAAAAAGTTCGGTCCCTGGGCCTTGGGTAACTCTAACGGCCTTGCCCCGTGACTTTCCTGATGGCTGAAACCCGAGAAGACCCTGACCTGCGGGAAACCTGTCTGGTCGCACTTCAGCATCTGCCTATAGTGGACGGATCAACACCCAGTTGCCACCTGGTGGCCGCACTTTCGGCACGAAGTTGCCGACTGCATCCAGACGCGGCGCACGGTGGTAAGGACGTGCGTTTGCCCTGTCAGGCGAATTCAAACGGGTCTCCGACAGAAACCTGTTCTTGGGTAGAAGACAGCAACAAGACTACGCTGTCCAGCGAGAGAAGTGCTGCGGGTCAGTTTTGGCACCCCGTCGGGCCACCAAGCGCCTTGGCGACCGTAAGCCTGTCCTTTGTCCACAGCGAGATCACTTTGCGTTCGGACCGAGCCATCAGCGCCCTGATCCCGACTGTCACGCTGGGCAAAGAGGCAGGCTTCGCTCACGCAGAACCGTCCCAGATTGGCGATGACGATGACCGGCGTTGCGCCTGTTTAGTGCCGAAGACTTCGCCAAAGGAGGTGCGTCATGCCGGAAAAGTTTGAATGCGTCTCTCAAGCTGAAGAGAAACACGGCGGTCAATGTAAATGGCAAGGTACTGGCGGGCAGGCTGAACCATCCTGTCACTAGCTGTGTGATCCCACGGTTTGACGGTGCGATCCTTTCTCGGGAGTGGAGGGAAGCACTATGGGACAAGTTCGTCACTAGACATTCTACAACCACCGCCGACCGCATTCATCCCTTGGCGGCACCCCGCGCGCCGGGCTCGATCAACGGGACATCACCGCAAACCAACCCGATCAGCAGGCGTTACAAGTAGCGTACCTTACCCCGGAAACTGGCCAACCAAAGGGGAGTAGTTTAGCGGGCTTGGCGTTTCTGGGGCCTGGCAATCCCATAAGAGCTTAAAGAAACTTTCATCTCAGCCGATGCCAGCAGGCGTGTTGAGGGCGGTCGTGTTGATCCAGATGGCACAGCGGAAGATCTTGACGGGTCTGCTGCAGGCAGATCGCACTGAAAGATAATCAACTTGAACGGGTATCTTGCCCAGACTTCTGACCGTCATTTTGAAAGGCACTCGGCGTTGTTGCGTAATGTCAGCCTGGGGTGTGACTACTCCTTTCCCCGTTGGGTTCAGAGCACTCGAATGATTTCGGCGGTGCCGAGGGCCGAGAAGCGGTTCATAAGTGCGATGCGGGTCTGGATTTCGGCGGTTTGGCGGTCCGGATCTCTGGCGCTTATGCGGTCTGCGAAGGCATTGAGCCAGCGCATCTTCGCCTCGATCCGGCTGCGCGCGTGGTGTCCTGTCCACCGTTTCCAGAACGCCCTGCCATAGTGTCGGGTGGTGCGCAGGGTCTCGTTTCGGGCGCATGCGGCCGGACAGTCCTCTTTCCAGGGCCGACCGTTCTTGCGGATCGGTATGATCGCAGTGGCCTGTCGGTCGATGATGGCGGTGTGGCAGCGGCGTGTGTCACAGGCGCCGTCGGCGGTCACGGTGCCGGTCTCTTTGCCCTCGGGTATTTGGTCGAGCAGCTCCGGCAAGACCGGAATGTCGCCATCGCTGCCGGGGTTATATTCCACCGCGCGGATGTCCGGCGCGGCGATGTCCATGGCCAGATGCACCCTGCGCCCCCTCTCGGCGATTGCAGGCAATCGCCTGCCGGGCAACGATTGGCGTCGGCCTTGAACGCCATGCTTGCGCGCCTGCCATTCGCCATCACCCAGCCCCTTGATATCGGTGCTGTCAACGAGCAGGTTCATCGGCGCGCAGATACGGGATCTGGACGGCGAGCGTCTTCTGCCGTCGGCACAGGGTCGTTTAATCCGGAACGGCCTTGTCCAGCCAGATCAACAACGAGCCGCGCTTGCGCAGCGCCGCGTTGTAGTTGGGCCAGTTCGTCATACAGTAGCGAGCGGGGGATGGCTTTCTCATGCGCCACGCCTAACCACATGGATTCACGTTGTGAATCCTCTCCAGCCAGAGGTGTGCAACAACGCCTGCCGCTGGTGCCGATGCCCGCACAGACAACCCGCGCACCATCCGGCTCGGGCGAAAAGGCTGGCGACGCTGGCGCGTCTGCCGCCGACGAAGTCTGGCGGAAACCAAGACGCTCTGCTTCAGAATACCCGACCAACGGGTCTGCTCCCGCGACTTCGACCGCCGGGTAGCCGAACTACAAATCCGCGCGGCCATCCTGAACCGCTTCACGGCCCTTGGAGCCCCGATCACGTGAGTCGCATGGGAAGAAGCCGTACCCGGAAAAGGGAAACGTGACCCAATGTCGACCTGCGCAAAAAAGCCAAAACAGGGGGTAAATCATTAATTTACAACGAACTTATTGCCCAGATGCGCTCCGCGCTGACAAATCTTGCAGGTTACTGGCCAGGAGGGGCGATCTAAGGTCGCGCCGAACCCGATGGACAGGATGCCGGAGGGGCCGATGGACCCCGAACAGCCGAGTGAGAACGATGAGCAAGCTGCACCTTTACCACTCAGACAATGCCTTCGCCCGGAACGTCTTCAAGATGCACGGCATGGCCCCGGTTGACATGCTGATCGACAGCAATCGCGCCCCGGCGCAGCGCACAGCGCTGAACCGCTACCGCTATGAGGCTGCGCTGAACGAGCATGATCTGGGTCGCATCGCAGGGGCCGCCAAAGATGACCGGATCGAGCTGACCTATAGCGACAAGACCGAGGACGAATACCTTTCGGAGGTCTTCACCCTGCGCAACCAGGTCTTCGCCGAGATGTTGAAATGGCAGGTCGTGTCGCTGAGCGGGATGGAGGTTGACCGCTACGACCTGATGAACCCGTGGTACATCACCATCGAGAACAGCCAGAAGAAGGTTGTCGGCACCTGGCGGGCGATGCCCTCGAGCGGCCCTTACATGTTGCGCGACATCTTCCCGGAACTGGCGCGGGGCGAGGAAATCCCGAACGATCCCTCGATCTGGGAAATCAGCCGTTTTGGCGTGGAACAGATGGCCAAAGCCAATGGCGGGCTGAACGAGGACGACTGCGTGGCAGCGCTGACGCTGGATCTGCTCAACACCTTCCAGATCTTTGCCCGCAAGAAAAATGTCTCGGCCCTTGTCGCTGTCACCTCTTGCGCGGCGGAACGCATCCTCAAGAAGCTTGGCTTTCAGGTCCGCCGCATGGGCGACGGCAAGGCGATGAAGGTGGGCAAGGTCTGGTGCACCGCGATCTGGATCGATTGCGCCGATCTGCACCGCCGCATCGAAGCGAAGTCCTGAGCCATGATCTCCGATTGCGATGGCCAGGATGCACGGTATCTGCAATGTCTTGTGGCGTCGACTTCGGCGGTGCCCATCACCTCGACAACCTTCGCCTATGCGGGGGCGGCCACCACGCGGCGCGGCGAGAAGCTGATCTATGCCAGGCAGGAATATCCTGGCTGTTATGCGACAGAGCGGACACTGGCCCGGATGGAGGGGGCGGCTTCCGCTCTGCTGTTCAGCTCGGGCATGGCCGCCATCACTTCGTTCTTCCAGGCATTGCCGGCGGGGGCGGGCGTGGTGCTGCCGCGCCAGATCTATTGGCCGCAGATCGTCTGGCTTGAGGAGTTTTCGGCCCGCTACGGCCTGCGCCTGAAATGGGTGGACAGTCTGGATGCCGCCGACCTGCTGGCGGCAGTGACGCCTGACATAAGCGTGGTCTGGGTGGAGGTGCTGGGCAATCCGGGCTTGCGCATGGTCGATGTGGCGGCGCTTGCGGCGGGTCTGCCCGAGGGGGCGCAGCTTGCCGTCAATGCCACCTGCCTGTCTCCGGCCCTCGTGCGCCCGATCGCATCGGGGGCGGATTTCGTGATCCATTCGGCATCAAAGATGCTGGGCGGCCATAATGATCTTATGGGTGGCGCGATCAGCGCGCTCGGTGACAGCCCGCTGTGGCAGAGGCTCGCGCGGGTGCGCTGGCTGTCGGGCAACGGGCTTTCGGCCCGCGATTCGGAGGCGCTGGGACGCAGCCTGCTGACGCTGGAATCGCGCGCCGTGCAGGCTTCCGCCACGGCGCTGCTGATCGCGCGGCACCTGCGCGCCAGCCCATGGGTTGTGGGCGTGCGCTATATCGGGCTGCCCGACCACCCTGATCATGCAATCGCGCAGCGCAACCTGCGGGACTTCGGCTTCGGTCCGCTGATCGGCCTCGACATGGCGCTGACCCCGGTACAATGCCAAAGCCTGTGCGAGATGACCCGGATCTGGCTGAACACAACCAGCTACGGATCGGTGCGCAGCACCATGGAGCATCGCGCCACCGCCGAATATCTTATGGCGCAATCCGGGCAGAACTATCTGCGCCTGTCAGTAGGGCTGGAACCCGCCGATGATCTGGTTGCCGATTTCATGCAGGCGCTGGACCGGTTCGGTCTGAGGGCGGTCAGCTGACGGCCAGACCCGTTTCACCTCTTCCCCTTCATATTCATGTCAGGAAAAAGCATGAAAGACTTCATCACCGTATGGGCCAGGCTGCTGCACCGCTTCAGATGGCTCATCATCACCTTGACCCCCGTGGTCGTTTTCTTCGCCACTGCCCCGGCGAAGAATATCTATTTCGCCCATTCGCCGGACATGTGGTTTGTGGAGGGCGATCAGGCCAACCTTGACTACCAGACCCTGAAAGAGAATTTCGGGGAATCGCAGAATCTTCTGGTCGGTTTTTCACAAGCCGACGGCAGCAGCGTGATCGAGGCCGATTTGCTGGAGGCCGTTCGCGAGGTGCATGATTTCCTTGCCGCCCGTGACGAGGTGATCCAGGTCCAGTCGTTGGTGAACTACCAGATCATTCAGTCGCAGGATGACACGCTGACCATTGTCGATCTGCTGGACCGCGACGCGCCGCCCTTTGCGTTGATCCCTGCCGACCAATCGCCTGCTGAGATCGAAAGCCTGCTGTCAACTCAACCCATCGTGTTGGGCGACATGGTGACGACTGACATGCGCCACACCGCGATGGTGGCCGAATTGCAATTGGCCGAGGGGGGCCGCGTCGATCACCACATCGCGCTGGTCAATGCGCTGAAAGACTTCATCGACGTCAGCGGCTACGGTGCCAAGGGGATAGACCTGCACGTCTTTGGTCGACCCTATATCTCGCATCAGCTGACCGCCGGAACGGTGCAGGACCAGATGCTGTTCTATCCGCTGCTGGCGCTGATCTCGGCGGTGGTCTGCCTTTTCGTCTTCCGCGATTTTCGCGCGGTGATGGGCCCCTTTATGCTGATCGTGAACAGCGTGATGGTGGTTTACGGTGTGCAGGGCGCGCTTGGCTGGCCAACGACGGTCGCGAATGCGCTGATGCCATTCCTTGTGATCATCATCGGCATCGGCATTTCGGTTCATGTGATGATAGCCTATTTCCGAAATCTGGGCACAGGGATGGAACCGCCCGCAGCGCTGGAAGCCACCTTGCGACACCTGCTGCAGCCGATGCTGTACACCAGCCTGACCACCGGCTTCGGCTTTCTGGGCATCGCCATAACGAACCTGCAGCCGCTGCGTGAATATGGCATCCTGGCAATTGTTGGGGTGGCGGCCAGCCTGTTTTTCAGTCTGACGCTGCTTCCTGCAATGCTGTCCACCGTCCGCAAGGCACCCCGTTGGGCGCAGGGAAGCACCGCCCCGCAAACCGGTGCGGTGGCGCGCCTGATCATTTGGTCCGGGGCGCATTCACGCCTGATTGTGGCGGTCTGTGGTGTGATGGCGGTTCTGGCCGTGGCGGCCACGCTGTCGCTGAAGCTGGACACCAACTTTGTCAACATCTTCAAGAAGGACTCAGAGTTCCAGCAGTCGTTCGCTTACTTCGACACCGAGTTCAAGGGCGGCCAGTCGATCGAGATCATCCTTGATTCCGGGCGCGAGGGCGGCATCCACGAGCCCGCCTTTCTGGCTCAGGCCGATGCACTGGTGGCCTCGCTGCCGGGCTATGAGGGCATAGGCAAGGCGCGGTCGGCGCTGGAATACATCAAGCAGATGAATGTCGCGCTGAACAATGGCGACGAAGCCTTCCGTCGCTTGCCCGACAGCGCAAAGGCGACGGCGCAGCTGTTGCTGCTTTATGAAAACTCTGGCCCTGAACGCAACCTGACCGACCTGATGAGCACTGACCGGCGCCATCTGCGCATCTCGGTCGGCGCGCAGAACATGTCTGCCACCCAGACCAACGCCCTGATCGAAACACTGTCGGGCGACATCGCGCGCAACTGGCCGGACCTGAAGGTCACTCTGACCGGGGATCTGGCGCTGTTCAACCAGCTCGAAATCCTGGTGGCCAAAGGTATGGTAAGCTCTTTCGCCATGTCGTTCGCGACCATCGTCCTCAGCATGCTGGTGCTGTTCCGCAGCTTCCGCAACACTCTCTTCGCCACGCTGTCGAGCGTTCTGCCGATCTTTCTTGGGGGGGCGTTGATGCGGGTGATGGGGATCTATCCCGACATCAACACGCTGATCGTGGCCTCGGTCACCATCGGGCTGGCGGTAGACGACTCGATCCACTTCATCCTGGACTACGAGGGCGCGCGCAAACGCGGCGCGGATGTGGATCAGGCAATTGCCGAGGCCGGCAGGTCCAGCGGACCGGCCATGCTGCTTTCCACCGTGATCCTTGCGGGCGGATTTTCGGTCTTCCTTCTGGCTTCGCTGCAGTCGGGGGTCAACTTTGGTCTGATCAGTGTCGTGGTGATGATTTCGGCGTTGCTGGCCGACCTTATGTTGCTGCCCGCCTTGCTCAAGCAATTCGACCGCCGCCGCGAGCTTGTCACCCCACCGGATGCTGTACCGGCGGAATGAGCCCCCTTCCGGGTCGCGGCAGCAGCTGCGGCCCGGATTTCCAACCTATCCCGTAAGGACCATGGCCATGGACGTACTTATTCTTCTGCCGGCCGATCCATTGCGCGCGTTGGCAGCTGCAGATCTGGCCAAAGCCTTGGGTGACCGGGGCTTTCCGGTTTTGCAGATGCCGACCGGCGCAGCGCTGCCCGATGGGACTGACCGGCCCTGCCTGATCGTGCTTGATGACGGTCAGGCGCTGCGCCCGTTGGCGCGGCGCTTTCCTGCGGCGCAGTTCCTGCGGCTGATCGGGCCCTTGCCCCGGCTGGGGGCACAGCCCGGGCGGCTGTTCCATCGCTGTCGTGACCTGACCGTGCTGCCGCCCACCGCCAGACCGGCCCGGGCGCGGCGGGCGCTGGTGCCTGCCGGGCTTGCCGCCGGGACAAGCCCGCAGGCCTGGCTGCAATCCATGCCCCGCGACGTGCCGACGCTGCTGGTTTGCCCTTCGGGACCAGCCATCGTCAGTCGCTGCTGGAAGGCACTGAACGGCGCGTCAGTGCTGCAGGCCAACCAGATCTGGTGCCCCCCGCCAGAAAGCGCAGCCGGACCCGTGCCGCGCAGCCTTTGGTCGCACCTGTATTTCAAACCCGGCTTCGATCCGGCGCATGCCATCGGCATTGCCGATCTTGCCATTGTTGAGGGTGACGCGTCACTTGCGCTGCGGCTGCTGGCTTCTGGACTGCCGGTCCTGCTGGTCGACGGCGACCCGGCGTACATTCGGGTGATCGGGCGGGGCAGGGCAGGGCGGGCGGTTCCGGCGGCACAACTGGGTCAGGCCCTAAAAGGGATGCTGGCCGGGGGTGCGAAGCTGCGCGCCGCCGCCGAATCCGCCCGTGTCCTGGCGCAGCTGCGATCCGCCCCGGCAGTTCTGGCGGGCTGGTCTGAGCTGGCCTTCCTGTCGCCCGCTGTTCCGCTTTATGGCTGAGGTACCAGCATGACCCGGCGCATGGTTGCAATCCTGGCATTTCTGGCCCTGACGACCGGGGCCGCGCTGAGCGATCCGGTCTTTGGGCGGTTGAAGTTTCTGATCCTCGGGAATCCGGTGCCTGCCGATACGGCCTCGGTTGCCAAGGGGGCGGCGCTGTTTGCTGCGCATTGCGCCGCCTGTCATGGTGAACGGGGCGATGGTCGTGGTGAACTGGCCAATGATCTGCCGACGCTACCCGCCGATTTCAGCCAGTTGAACCGCCCGCCATCGGTTATGGCCATGCGGATCAGCTTTGGCGTGGGCGAGATCATGCCCGCCTGGCGCGACAATCTGGCCGAAACCGATATCTGGCATCTGGTCAATTTTCTGGAAACCCTGGCCAATGAAGGACGCGGTCGACAGCGAAACCGTTGGTTGCCCGTGCGCAATTAGCGCTGACACGGCAAAGGCCGGATGCAAACCAGGTGGCGACGAAGCAAAGAACGCTCTGTCGTCAAATCTTCATGCTGCGCCGCGGCGCAGCGATTGACCTTAGGTAACTGTCTGGCTATGCTTTAGGGTGAAAATACATTTGTCTTTTCGATTGGTGGTTGAATGAAGATCTTGCCTGGGCATCTTGCAGAATTCATCCAAAAACTGCACGAGCGCTTCGCGCAGAACAACACAATCGACGCCACCCGTGGAGTGCTTGCCAACCTTTCGGCCGATCTGGGCATGTCCACATTCATCTTTGCTTACAGCTACAACGAAAGTTTGACGGCACCGCGACACCATGTGATCACCAATGCTGATCGCTGGATGGACCACTACATGAAGGCCAACCTGCGCTGCCGCGATCCGATCGTGAAATACATCGTGGAGCGCAACACGCCGGTGCGGTGGAAGGACCTGCCGACCATGCCCAATTACTGCTCGGACGAGCAGCTGGACGTGATGCGCCAGGCAGCGGAGTTCGGGATGAGCTACGGCGTTTCAATTCCCTGCCGCAGCGCCGATTGCCTCGGTGTGCTCAGCTTTGCTGGCGATTCGCCGACATCGCTGCAAAACTGCGACGAACTGATGATCTATGGTCCGATACTATCGAACCACCTGCTGGATTGCGTGAGGGGGATTGATCAGGTCCTGCTCGCGCCCGGCAAGGAAGCCGCCGAAAAGGTCAGCCCGCGCGAGATCGATGCGCTTTACTGGGCCAGCGAAGGGAAGACCGCCTGGGAAATCGGAAAGATCATGTCGATCAGCGAACGGACGGTGGTGTTCCACCTGACCAATGCCACCACGAAACTGGGCGCTTCGTCACGCCAGCACGCCATTTCCAAGGCGATCCTGCTGGGAATTCTGGTTCCCAGGTTCTGACCCAGCGACCACGCTGTCACATCTGACAGCTGTCCGGTCCGGACGAAAGGCGTAAGTTTTCCTCATGCAAAAGGGTATGAACAGGAGACTGACGTGACCGCCTCTGCCCCCGTCAAGACCCGCGAATTGCGCAGCAATATGCTTGATTCCGAAATCTGGAACGAAGTCGCCCTGCGCGATGACGACATCATTATCGCCAGCTGGGGCAAGTCCGGCACCACCTGGGTGCAGCAGATCGTCGGGCAGATTCTGTCCGGCGGGGCGGCGGATCAGCAGATCGCGCAGGTCTCGCCCTGGGTCGATCTTCGCATTCCGCCCAAGCTCATCAAGCTGCCGCAGATCGCAGCGCTGACCGGGCGGCGATTCCTGAAAACCCATCTGCCCACGGATGCGCTGACGTGGTCCGAAAAGGTCAGCTATCTGTATGTCGGCCGCGATGGCCGCGACGTGGTCTGGAGCATGTACAACCACCATGCCCGCGCCAATGAGAGCTGGTACAACGCGCTGAACAACGCGCCCGGCCGGGTTGGCCCGCCTATGGAGCGCCCGACCGACGACATCGTGCAATACTTCGCCGAGTGGCTGGAGCGCGACGGTTACCCCTGGTGGCCCTTCTGGGACAATATCCGCAGCTGGTGGGCCGCGCGGGACCAGCAGAATGTGCGGTTCGTGCACTTCAATGAACTGAAATCCGACCTCGCCGGCCAGATCGCCGCCACCGCCCGCTTTCTGGGGGTGGCGCAGACCCCTGCGCAACAAGCCGATGCGCTTGCCCACAGCACCTTTGAGTACATGAAGGAAAATGCCGCCAAGGCCGCGCCGCTGGGCGGCATCTTCTGGGAGGGCGGGCCGAAGACCTTCATCAACAAGGGAACCAACAATCGCTGGCGCGATGTGCTGCCCAAGGACCTCAGCGCCGCCTATGAGGCACGCGCCGTGGCCGAACTGGGTGCCGATTGCGCCCACTGGCTCAAGACAGGCGAACGCTAGGGGCAGCCGCTGCGGTGCACGCCGGGGCCAAACCCTTGCCCTCTGCGCCCGGGCTGCACGCCCCCCACACTCTGCGTCCACCCGCGCGGCCCTTTGGCAGCGGATGGACGCGCTTTGCCCCCTTTTCCAATTCCCGGAGTATCAGAGATGACTAGGAACATGTTCTCGCTGCCCGCGCTGGCCTTCGCGCTGGCCCTCGGCGGCCTGGCCGCCCCCGCCCATGCTCAGGATGCAGCCGCCATTGTCGCGGCGATCGAAAACCGCTCTGAAGGCAAAACCGCCGTCACCGCCATGACCATGACGCTTGAGGACAAGCAGGGCAACCGCCGCAAGCGCGAGCTGCAATCCTACCGCAAGGACTACGGCGACCGCATGGCGATGACGCTTTACTTCAAGGTCCCTGACGAGGTGGCGGGTTCGGCCTTTCTGTCGGTGAACTACAGCGGCGGCAAAGAGAGCGACGCCTGGCTCTTCCTGCCATCGGTCAACAAGACCCGCCGAGTGGCGCAGTCGAGCCAGGCCGACAGCTTCATGGGAAGCGATTTTTCCTATTCCGACATCATCGGCAGCGATGTGAACGATTGGGACTATGCCATTGAATCGCAATCCGACCCAGTGGACGGCGCCGATTGCTGGGTGGTGATCAGTTCGCCGAAAGCCGGCGCAAAGTCGCGCGTGCTGGCAGAGACCGGCTATACCGCCCGCCGCATCTGGGTGCGCAAGGACAGCTATTTCATTGTGCGCGGTGAATTCACGCTGAAATCCGGCGCTGTGAAGCTGATGAGCGCGCAATCGCTGCGCAAGATCAGCGGCATCTGGACAGCCGGGTCGATCAAGATGGTCACCACCAAAGGTGGCAAGGTCATCACCCGGTCGACCATCACGTTCTCCGATGTGGCCTACAATAACAGCCTGTCGGACGGCCTGTTCACCCCAGACGCGTTGGTCAAGGGGGTCAACTGATGCATAGCTCCGGCGCATTCCTGCTGGGCGCTGCAGTGCTTGGGGTAGCTGGTCTGGGCGCGCCCCTGGCTGCCCAGACCACCGCCGCGCTCTGGGACGAGGTGGAGGCAGACCTGCCCGCCGCCGCCGAACCTGAAGCCGAACCTGAAGCCGAAGCTGCCGCCCGCGATACGGCCTTCAGCCTGTCGCTGCACGGCTACGGCGCATACGCCCTGCACAGTCAGGACGACCTCCGCTTTGCCCGCCGTGGCAAAGGCGTGGAGGAGGCGGGTCTGGCGCTGACGCTCGGCTATGACAGCCGCCTGACCGACAGCCTGCGCCTGAAGGTCGATCTGGTGGCCGAGTTTGACCACAGCCGTTCCGTGGCAGCCGGGCGGCGCGAACGGCTGCGGTTCGGCGAGGCTTTCCTGCATGCCGACTTGTCGGATGCGGTCTGGCTGCGGGCGGGCAATCTGAAGATCCCCTTCGGCACGTCGGACGCCTTCCCCATTCTTGATGTGTTCAATCCGCGGTACGATCACCTCTGGGGGATCGACCAGCCGGACGGCAACGCAATCCCGTCGCCCGCCGTGCAGTTGGTGGGAAATTTCGGAGCCTTTCGCACACAACTGTCGATTGGCGCAGGGTTCGAGCCCGATCAGGTGGCATATGCCGGGATGGACCATGACTATCTGATCCGTGATCGGGCGGGCACTGTGATCAGCGAAGGGCAGGGCCCTGCTGGCGGCTACCGGCCCGAATGGGTCGCCAGCCTTGCCTGGTTCGGCGAAGGGCTGGACCTGTCGGTCATGGCGGGCGAGGTCTATGAGAAATCGCCCGTGCTGCAGGGCGTGGGCGTCGGCCCGGGGGGGCTGCAGCTTCAAACCACCCATCCGCGTCTGGAATTTGCCGGCCTGTCGGGGGCCAAGACCATGGGTGCCTGGCTGATCCGCGCCGATCTGGGGCATTTCAGGGGGGCGCGCTATTTCAACCAGGGCTTCTATGCCGCCCCTGCAACCGCGCCGGGCAGCTTTGAAACCGATGTGACGCGCGGGGTGCTCGGGCTGGAATATGCCGGGCTGCCGAACACCGTGTTGTCGGTCGAACTGTCACAGACCCGCATCCATGACTGGCAGCCCGGCATGCGCGAGGACCGCGATGTCACTTCGGCCGCTGCCAATGCCCGCTTCAACCTCATGGACGACCGGCTGGACCTGGAATTCACAATGGCCATGCTGGCGAATGGTGACGCCACCGTGTTGCGCGCCACCGCCGATTTCGCCGTCTCTGATCAGGATGCCCTTTCAGTGCAATGGGTGGACTACCGGTCCAACAGTCTGGGCGGGTTCATGGAGCCCTATGAAGATGCCGACCGTCTCTATGTCGGCTGGAAACGCAGCTTCTGAAGGGGCAAGTTCTTGGCAGTAATCCTTTTCGGTGCCGCCGGCGATGTGGGCAGGGCGGTGGTCGAACAATTCCGGGCCATCGGGCAGCCGCTGACAGCCGTGCGCATGAGTGGGGCCGAAGGAAGCGAGGGCCCGATCAGCTGGCGGGACTGTGACATGCGCGACATGCGGGCGGTCCGGCGGTTGGTTCAGCCCGGCGATACGGTGATCCAGACTGTGGCGGCCCGGCCCTTTGCGGCAGTGGACGAATTGCCGGCCCGGCTGCACGGACTGATGGCAGGGATCCTGCACCGTAATGTGCGGTTGATTTGTCTGGACAATTTCCTGCCCTACGGTCTGCTGACCCCGGTATTCCGCGAAGGCACGCACTACCTGCCGCATGACGGCGCGGCGCGGTGCCGGGCCGAGCTTGGCGCCGATCTGGCCCGCTTTGCCGCCACCAACGGCACCGAGGTCACCATCCTGCGCGCGGGTGAGATTTATGGTCCTCGCTTGCGCGGCGGCCTGCTGCCCGCGTCCGTCTGGCGCGCGGTCGGGCGCGGTCGGGCGGTGGCCTTTCCGCTGCCGGTCGATGTGCCGCAGCCGCTTTATCCGGTCGAGGATGTGGCACGCGGCCTGATGCTGCTGGCGCAAAGCCCGGTGCTGCCGGGCCTTCACGTGCTGCATCTGCCGCTGGCCGCGCCGGTTTCGGTCGCGGAGTTGGTGGGAATGGCGGCACAGGCCATGTCAAGCCGGGCCCGGGCCCGGCAATTGCCCGACTGGATCGCCCGTGCGGTACGGCCGCTTTCGGCCCGCTGGCGCTATCTGCAGGATGGCGCCGCGGCGATGGCACGACCGATCCCGGTGTCATCAATCGGGTTCGAGGCGCGGCTGCGCTTTGTGCCGACCCCGCACGAGACAGCCATCTTGATGCTGGTGCAGCGCTTGCAGATGTGACCGGAAGCACCACCAAAGACCTGCCCGCAACCACCTTGCCTGCGTACATGACTTAGGCTCAGGACACCTTCGACCTGCCGCACGACGAACTGGCGCAACTAAAATTCCGCCCTGAAGCAGCGCGGATCGCTTCTGATCTGGTTCGACCCTGAGACCGAGTGGTTGGCCGCGCCGTCTAGCAAACGGGGCCGATCTGCGACCTTCACCGATGCGGAAAACCACCAGACTGGTCGCAAGTCTGTTGGCGCTTGCCGGGCTGGATGGCCGCTGCCGGATTTCAGCCCCCTGTCGCCAACGCACCGGCACCCTGCACTTGCCGAACGACTGCACTGGGATCAAGGCGGCAGGCGAAGGGGGGGTCGTCAAGATAAATGAGCCGTCCAAACCGCGCCAATAGCGGAAGATGTATCGTGGGAAAGACGCAGATACTTTGGAAATACGGGCCATCGGGATCACCGCCAGCCGGGTTGGTCACGCGCCGCCCGCCACCCCTGCGGAATGATTCCGCAGGGGTGGAGCGGGTCTCCACCGACGAAGCACGGCCGCGATCCCACATCGCGCAAGATATTGAAGCGATTTACCCTGTCAGACTTGCCAGTTGGCCGGTGCTTCCCTGCTGTCTAGAGAATGGGCAGGTTTCCATGGAAAGACCGTGCTCATGTCCTCGACCCTTGCCACGTGCTGGTGGACCAAGACCAGCCCGCTTGCTGCGCCCGTGCGGCTGTTTGCGTTTCCTTGTGCCGGGGCCGAACCCGGCCTGTATCGCGACTGGCCCGACCTGCCTGAGGGCGTGGACCTGATCTGCGCCCAGCTGGCAGGCCGGGCCGCGCGGCGCCGCACACCGCCCTTGACCAGCCTTGACGCCATTGTGGCCGAACTGGCGGATCATATCGCCCCGCTGCTGGACCGGCCCTTCGCCTTCTTCGGCCATTCGATGGGAGGCTGGGTGGCCTATGAGCTGGCGCGGGCACTGCAGGCGCGCGGCTTGCCGCTGCCTTTCCACATGGTGCTGTCGGGATCGCTGCCGATCATCATCAATCGTATGCCGCCTTATGTGCATCGTATGACGCTGGAAGAGCTGACCCGCGAATTGCGGGTGCTTGGCGGCACGCCCGACGCGCTGTTGAACGATCCCGCCGTGATGGCACTGTATCAGCCTGCAATTCAGGCTGATTTCGAGGCGTTTGAGACCCATGTCCACCGCCACTGCAGCGCCCTGCCGGTGGAAGTCAGCCTTTGGGCTGCCGTCGATGACCCGCGTGTGCCGGTGGAACTGATGCCGTTGTGGCGCGATCTCTTCGGCCCGCCCTCGCGCGAGAACCTGTTCGAGGGCGGGCACATGTTCATTCTTGATCCGCGCAACCGGGCGCGCAGCGCGCAATTGCTGCGCGCAGTGCTGGCTCAGCCGTACCGCGTTGCGGCCTGACGGGGGAATGGCCATGTACCCCCTGCGTTCCCGCGCCGCCCTTCCCCGCCCTTCCCCAGCGCTGCCGCCCGCCGTCGCGGGCTTTGCCGTGCTGGCAGGTCAGATTGACGGTGCCGGGGCCTGCGTGACCCTGTCCCTGGGGACAGGCCTTTCCGCCGTTGCTTTGCCGCAGCAAACGGACCTGTCGCTTGCGCAGGCGCTGGCTGCCGTTACGCTGGCCGGGCCTGCCACCGACCCCGCCGCGTTTCATGTGGCGGGGCAGGAGGCGCCGCCCCCCGCGGCCGACCTTTGCCTGATCACGGGCAGGACGGGTGATTGGCAACTGGCCAGCCCCTCGGGCCGTTTCCCAGACTCAGCGCTGGCCGACCTTGATCGCTGGCTACGCCGAGTGGTGCAGCCTTCTGCCGCGCTGGCCACCCTGCGGCCGGATCAGATCCCGCTGATCGGAGATGCGGGGTTGCGCTGGGTGCTGACCGCCTTCAACGCCACCGCCACCTGCCAGCCGATGCCGGATCCTGTGACGGCCCTGCTGGCTTTGGCGGAAACCGCGCCCGACGCCCCGGCCCTTATCGCACCAGAAGGTGCCTGGTCTCATGCCCGGCTGATGGCCGAGGTGGCACGGATCAGCGCGGCGCTGCAGGACCGTTGCGCCCCGGGCGCGGCGGTGGCCGTCAGCCTGCCACGCGGGGCGACTTCGGTGGCCGCCCTGCTGGCCGTCTGGCATGCCGGGCTGGTCTGGCTGCCGCTGCCCCCCGGCCTGCCGTTGGCCCAGCAGGCACATATGTTGCGCCTGGGCGATGCGGCGCTGGTGCTGGCCAGTCGGGCCGCCCCGCCAGAGGCAGGCGAACTGCCGGTTCTTTGGCTGGATGAGCTGCCCGCCGAAGTGATCGCCGCCCCGCACCCGGTCGACCCCGACAGCGTCGCGGCGGTGATGTTCACCTCGGGCACCACCGGCACGCCCAATGGTATCCGCCACAGCCACCGCGCGCTGGCAAACCGCTTTCAATGGTGGCTTTCGGCCTTTCCGCCGGCGCTGACGGATGTGTATGCCCATCGTACTGCGCTAAACTTCATCCCTTCGCTGACCGAGATGGTCAGTGGCGTGCTGACCGGGCGCCCGCTTGTGGTGCTGGACGATCAGGCGGCGCGCGATCCGCAAGCCCTGACAGCGGTGATCCGCGACCAGAGGGTGACGCGCATCGCACTTTTGCCCTCACTCTTGCGGCGGATGCTGGAGACGCTGCCGGGCATGGCAGCCGATTGCCGCAGTCTGCGTCTTGTCGTGACGGCAGGCGAGCCGGTCAGCGCAGCGCTGGCTATCCGCATGGCCGCCATGTTGCCCGGCTGCCAGCTGGTGAATGACTATGGCTGCACCGAAACCAATGGCGTGCTGGCAGGCCGAATGGCGGTACCACGCGCCGGGACAAGCGGCTATCTGCCCGCAGGCCGCCCGATTCCAAACTGTCAGGCCTTCGTGCTGACGCCCGCAGGCCAGATCGCCCCGGTAGGGATGGAGGGCGAGTTGCACATCGCGGGCCTCGGTCTGGGCGAGGGTTATATCGGCCGCGACGATCTGAACGCCGCCCGCTTTCGCCTGCTGTCCTTGCCCGGGCGGGCACCCTTGCGGGCGTTCGGGACCCGCGACCGCGCCCGCTGGACCGATCAGGGTGAGATCGAGGTGCTGGGCCGCATCGACAATGTGCTGAAGATCCGTGGCATCCGCATCGAGGCCGAAGCGACCGAGACCGCGCTGGCTGCCGTGCCGGGTATTGCCGAATGTGCCTGCGGGGCGCTGCCGGGGTCTGGGGGCGATCTGGTTCTGGCGGCCTGGATCGTCTGGGATGATCCGGCCCGCGCCTTGCCCGATGTAGCACTTCGCGCCGAATTGGCGCGGCATTTGTCCGAAGCGGCGATCCCCGGGCGGCTGATCCCGGTTGCCGCCCTGCCGCGCACGCCCAATGGCAAGCTGGCCCGGGCGCGGCTTGCCGAAACCCCGGCGCTGGACCCCGTGTCGTCCGTCGCCTTGCAGGCCACCCCGGCGCTGCCGGTCGCGCAAGGCAGCTCCGCCCCCACCTTGCCGCAGATCATGGCGGTGCTGGCGGCGGTGCTGGAAACCACCCCCGACCGGCTTGACCCGCAGGCCGAGTTCCGCCATCTCGGGCTCGATTCCCTGCGTATCGTCGATGCCATGCAGCGCGTGTCCGATTTGGCCGGGCGCACGCTGCCCGTCAGCCTCGCCTTCGATGTCGTCACACCTGCCCGGCTGGCTGCGCATCTTGCGGCAGGGCCTGCGGCGCGGGCTGTGGTGCCGGTTGCCGCCGCTTCTGCCGATATTGCCGTGATTGGGCTTGCGGTGCGCCTGCCGCAGGCCCCTGACCTTGCCGCCTTCTGGGGCATGCTTTGCGCCGGGCGATCGGCGGTGACGGAGATTCCGGCGCGGCGCTGGAACTGGCGCGACCATGACCCGGCCAACCCCGCCGCCACCCGGCACAGCATCAGTCGCTGGGGCAGCTTTCTGGACGGCGAAGACCAGTTCGACCCGCAGTTCTTCAACCTGTCTGCCCGCGAGGCCGAGGTGATGGCCCCCGAACAACGGCTGTTCCTTGAATCCTGCTGGCACGCGCTGTCGGATGCGGGCCTGTCGGAACAAGCGGTGCGGGGACGGCGGATAGCGGTCTTTGCCGGTGCCCGCCCGTCCGACTATGCCGAACGGCTGGCGCAGGCCGGGCGCGACCCCGATGCGCTGTCGCTGATGGGGCTGGACAATGCGATCCTTGCGGCGCGGGCAGCCTATTACCTTGATCTGCGGGGGCCAGCCGTCACCATCGACACCGCCTGTTCCTCGTCGCTGGTCGCCTTGCATCAGGCGGTGCGGTCGCTGAGGTCGGGCGAGGCCGAGATGGCGCTGGCGGGCGGGGTGTCTCTGGTCACTTCGCCCACGCAATACATCGCCAATACTCGGGCCGGGATGCTGTCGCCCGACGGGCGCTGCGCGGCCTTTTCAGAGGGTGCCAATGGCTTTGTGCAGGGCGAAGGCTGCGGCGTGGCTCTGCTCAAACCGCTGGACCGGGCCTTGGCCGACGGCGACCGCATCTATGCGGTGATCAAGGCCAGCGGCATCAATCAGGATGGAAGGTCGAACGGGATCACCGCGCCCAACGGACTGGCGCAGCGCGACCTGCTGGCGCGGGTGCATGCCGAAAGCGGCGGCAATTCCGCCGCCATTGGCTTGATCGAGGCGCATGGCACCGGCACCAAACTGGGTGACCCGATCGAGTTCGAGGCGCTGCGCGATGTGTTCGAAGCGTCGGGTGCCGCGCAGGGGGCCTGCTGGCTGGGATCGGTCAAGACCAATATCGGCCATCTGATCGCGGCGGCTGGGATTGCCGGCTTTGCCAAGACCTGCCTTGCGCTGCATCACCGCATCATCCCCGCAACGCTGAACTTCACCGCACCCAACGCCCATATCGATCTGGCGCAAAGCCCGTTCCGGGTGCCGCTGCAGACGCAGCCCTGGCCCGACGGACCTTCGCCGCGCCGGGCGGCGATCAGTGCTTTCGGCTTTTCCGGCACCAATTGCCATCTGGTGCTGGAAGAGGCACCCGCCCGCCTGCCCGCCTCTGCCCACTCCGACCTGCCGCGCCTTGTTCTGCTTTCGGCCAAGACCGCGCGCGCCCTGCGCCTGCAGGCTGCCGATCTGGCCCGGCATCTGCGCGCGGCCTCGCCGTCTTTGGGGGACGTGGCGCTGACGCTGGCGCGGCGACTGAACGATTTTCCCGAAGGCGCGGCGATCCTTGCCGCCGATACCGGGGCGCTGGCAGAGGCGCTAGAGGCGCTTGCGGACGACCGGCCTTCCCCCGCCGTGCTGGCCAAAGGCCGACGTGCGGTCCGATCGCTGCCTGCCTTTGACCGGCTGGCAACTGACCTGTGCGCGGATCCCGCCCTGCTGTCCCGCCCCGATACCGCCGAGGCGCTGGCCGCGCTGTTCCTTCAAGGCGTGCTCCCGCCGCTGGCTGCCGCCCTTGAGGCCGAGCCGGGGCTGGCACTCTGCTGGTTGCCGCCTATCGCCTTTGACCGGCAGAGCTATTGGCTTGGGCCCATTGTCCCTGATGCACCGCTGACGATGGAGCTGCCCGGACTGCTGGCAGCGCAGCATCAGGTTGCCGGGCGGCCATGGGTGGCGGCAACGGGCCTGCTATTGGCGGCACTGGCTGCAAGAGGGCAGGGCTGTCCGGTGCGCGTCACGGATTGGGCCCTGACCCACCCTGCGCCGCAAGGGCAGGTGGTCACCCTGTCGCGTGACGGTCTGCTCGAATGGAACGCGGGCGGGGTCCGGATCGGGCAGGCCAGTCTTGCCCAGCCTGACCTGCCGCCTGACCTGCCGCCTGACCTGCCGCGCGACCTGCCGCGCGACCTGCCGCCGCATCGGCTCAGGGCGCGGATGCGCTCCTTGCCGCAGACGATGACGGCGGCGGGGTTCTATGACCGCTGCGCGCAGGTGGGGCTGGAGTACGGTCCGGCCTTCCGCGCCATCCGGGCGCTACGCCACGACGGCGACCGGCTGGTCGCCCTGCTGGCACTGCCGGCAGAGGCCAAGGCTGCGGGGTCGCTCGCGGCGCAGACCGTGCTGCTTGATGCTGCACTGCACAGCCTTGTGGCGCTTTGCCCGGCCGCGGGCCTTTACGTCCCGCAGCGCATTGCACAACTGGACCTGCTGGCACCGCTGCCCGACCGGATGGTCGTGCTGGCCCGGATCATCGTCCGGCAGGACCGGCGGCTGACCGCGTCGCTGTCCGTCTACGACCCTGCAGGCCGCGCCATCGCCCGGATTGAGGGCTTGGAACTGGTACTTCTGTCAGGGGGCAACTCCACGCCCCCCCCGAGTGGAAGTTCTGACAGTTGTTCCACGGGCGTCTGGACGCGACAAGCGGAGCCAGAACAACGGGCTCTGCCTGACACGGATGTGCCGCGGATCGGCACCCTGGCAGACAGGCTTCCGCTGGACGGACCCGCCACCCCTGAGCCCGCGGCACCGGCTGATCCCGGCACGGAGCCCGCACCCATGCATTGGGTGTGGCGTCCGGCTGCGCCCGGCCCCGCCGAGTTGATTGAGGAGTTTCTTTTGCACGCCAGAACGCTGACTGCCCTGCCCGGTGACTGCCACCTGGTGATCGTGACGGCGCCGGGTTCTGTGGCGGGGGCGGTGCTGGCGGCCTCGGCCCGGGCCGTGCATGCCGAACAGCCCCGCTTGCATGTCCGGGTCGCAGCGCGCGACACGGGCGACCGGGTGGTCGCCCGTGATTTCGGCTTTCGCGGCGTGCTGGATGATGGCGGGCGCCGCAGTGCCCCGGGCATGGCCTCGCGCGCCGGATCCTGGCGGCTTGTCACGCCTGCGCCTGCGCCCGCGTCGCGCGCCGACCGTCCGGTCTGCCTGATTACCGGGGGCCTGGGCGGCATTGGCCGGGCGCTGGCCGACTGGCTGGTCGGCACCGAAGAGGCGCGCCTTGCGCTGGTCATGCACCGTGCCCCCACCCAGCAAGAAGCAGCCTGGATGGAAACCATGCGCGCCAAAGGGGCCGAACTGGTCTGCCACCGTGCCGATCTGGCGGCCCCGGGTGCAGCCGAGGCGCTGATCCGCAAGGTGACCCTTCGCTTTGGCAGGATCGACCGGGTCTATCACTGCGCCGGTATCACCCGCGATGCCCGGCTGGAGCACAAGACGCCGGAACAGGTTCGCGCCGTGCTGGCCGCCAAGGTCGGGACCATTGCCGCACTGGACCGTGCGCTTGGGCGTCATCCGTTGGACCAGATGGTACTGTTTTCCTCGATCTCGTCGGTCATCGGCACGCCGGGGCAAGCGGATTATGCCGCCGCCAACGCCTGGCTTGATGCCTTTGCCGAACGCCGCAATGCCGATCCGGCGCATCGCGGCCATACGCTTTCGGTGAACTGGGCGCTGCTGGCCGATGGCCGGATGCAGCCGCCCGCCGCATTGCGGGATCGGCTGATGGCCGATCACGGCATGGCACCGCTGCCATCCGCCGAAGGCTTTGCCCGCATGCAGGCACTTGCCGCCGCCGGTCAGACTGCCCGCGCCATCATCGCCTATGGTGATGGCGCGCGACTGGTTGACTGGTTCAACGCACCCAACCCTGACAGCACAGGAAGCCCCGAATGACTGTCGCATCCCCCCATCGACCACACGAGGCCATCCTGGCCCAGCTTCTGGCCGTGGTGGCCGAGGTGACGGGCCTTGCCCCTGACCGGATCGGCGTCGACCAGCCCCTTGAAACCTTCGGCATCTCGTCCGCGATGATCATGGAGCTGACAGCGGCACTGAAGGGGCGGCTGGATGGGGTGTCAACCAGCCTGTTCTTCGAATTCCGCAGTCTGGAGGCGCTGGCTGCCCATTTGGCCGGCCAACTGCCCGTGGTGACGGCGCCGTCACCAGTTGCCGTCGTGCCGGTCGCCCACGCCCCGCTGGCGCAACCGGCAGACGATGACTGGCTGGCAGACTGGCTGGAAGCTGCGCCCGAACCTGCCGAAGCGCCGCAATACATCGCCATAATCGCCATGTCGGGCCGCTATCCCGGGGCGCCAGATCTGGCACGCTTCTGGCAGAATCTTTGTGCCGGAACCGACAGCGTGACCGAGGTGCCCGCCGACCGATGGCCCGTCGATGCCTGGTTCGACCCCGACCCGGAGCGCGAGGACCGCGTCTATTCGCGCTGGGGCGGCTTCCTGGACGGGATCGACCGGTTTGACGCCCGTTTCTTTAACATCGCCCCGCGCGAGGCACGCCGGATGGACCCGCAGGAACGACTGTTCCTGCACGAGGCCTGGGCCTGCCTTGAAGGCGCGGGCCTGACCCGGGCTGCGCTTGCAGGCAGTCGCACCGGCGTCTTTGTCGGCGCGATGTGGAGCCTTTACCAACTGTACGGTGCAGAAGCGACGGCGCGCGGCACGCCCGACATTGCCTCTTCCTCCTTCGCCTCTATCGCCAACCGGCTTTCGTGGTTCCTTGATCTGCAGGGGCCCAGCCTGACGGTGGATACCATGTGTTCCTCGTCGCTGACGGCGCTGCATCTGGCGATGGGCGCGCTGCAGCGCGGCGAATGTGAACAGGCGGTGGTGGGCGGGGTGAACATCTGCAGCCATCCGGCCAAGTACCTGCATCTCAGCCGTGGTGCATTTGCCGCCCGTGATGGGCGATGCCGTGCCTTTGGCGAAGGTGGCAGCGGTTACGTTCCGGGCGAAGGCGTGGGCGTGGTGCTGCTAAAGCCGCTGGCCCGTGCGCAGGCTGAGGGCGACGAGGTTCTGGCCGTAATCCGCGCCTCGGCCATCAACCACGGTGGCCATACCCATGGCTACACCGTGCCCAGCCCGCAGGGGCAGAATTCCTGTATCGCAGCGGCGCTGACGTCTTCGGGCCTTGCCCCGGAACAGATCGTCTATGTCGAGGCGCATGGCACCGGTACCGCCCTTGGTGACCCGATCGAGGTGGAGGGGTTGCAGCGCAGCTACGGGCGTGGTGCCGCGCCTTTGCGGGTGGGGTCGGTCAAGACCAATATCGGCCATCTGGAATCGGCAGCGGGGCTGGCCGGACTGCACAAGATCGTGCTGCAGATGCGCCATGGCATGCTGGTCCCCTCGCTCCATGCTGACCGGCTAAACCCGCATATCGACTGGGACCGGCTGGCCGTCCGTGTCCAGCGCAGGCTGGAGCCTGTCAGGCTGGCTGACGGTCAGGCCATGGCGCTCAGCGCCTTTGGGGCGGGCGGGGCGAATGCACATGTGATTGTGACCCCGGCACCGCAGGTCGAGGATGCAACTGGCGACGGCCTGCCGCGACCGGTGCTGGTCTCGGCGGCCAATCCGGGTGCGCTGCTCCGGCATCTGGCGGATATGGCTGCCTGGCTGGCGGGTGAAGGGCAGGGGGTCAGCTTGCCGCGTATCGCCCATGCTCTGGCCCATGGCCGCGATCCTCTGCCCGCCCGGGCGGCCTTCATGGCGACGGACGTCGCCGGGCTGGCCAAGGGCCTTGCCGTCGCACTGGCGGGGCAGGCCCCGCCCGGTGATCTGCCAGGCGCCGTGGCGCGATGGGGCGACGGTGCAGATGTGGCGCTGGCCGATCTCTGGCCGCATCCGACTGAACGGCGCGTCGCCTTGCCGCCCCGCCCGCTTGACCCGCAGCGGCATTGGCTGGCCGATCCGCTGGGCCCTGAGGGCGTGGTGGGCGCAAAAGCACCTCTGGGTGCCGCGCAGCTGTCGGCCTTTGCCGGACAGTGGCTGCCGGTCGCCGCTGGCACCGATGCAGCCCCGCCCGCGCTGATCCTGCACGACGCGGCGGCGGCGGGCATGGCGGCGGCACTGGCCGCGCGGTTTGGCGCTACGCCTGTGCCTGTCCGCGCCCTGGAGGGCGTGGGCCCTGCCGATCTTGCAGTGCCGTCCCTGCTGCTGCTGACGGCCGAGCCTGGCGATGCTGCCCCGGTAAGCCGCCTGCGTTCGCTTCTGGACCGGGCGCAGAAACGCGCGCCTCTTGCGCTGCTGCACCTGTATGCGGGTTCTGGCACACCGGTGCTGGCCGATCTGCTGCGGCTTTTGCCCGCCGAGCATCCCGGCCTGCGCGTGGCCTCTGCCGCAGAGGCGTGTGCCGATCATGTGCCAGCGCTGTGGCAGGCCTTCGCGGGTGGCCATCTGTCCGGCTGCAACCTGTTGCGCTTTGGCGCACAAGGGGCGGAACAGTTTGGCTACACGCCCATGGCACTCGCCCCTGCTGCGGCTTGCCGGGCCGAAGCCTGGCAGATCATCACCGGCGGCACCGGTGGAATCGGGCTGCAACTCGCGGCGCATCTGGCGCGGCGGGGGGCGCGGCGGCTGGTGCTGACCGGACGCCAGCCCCTGCCGCCCCGCGCCGACTGGCCCGCCCTGATCCTTGCCCCCGGCACAGATGCGGCGCTGCGCGCCCGGCTGGTGGCCGTTTCGGTCCTGCCGGGCGAATTGCGGCTGGTGCAATGGGATCTGACCGATTCCGACAGCTTGCGCGCCGAACTGGAAAGGCTTGCGACCGAGGCACCGATTGAACGGGTGATCCATCTGGCGGGTGTCGTCGATCCTGTGGTCACCATGCTGGCCGACAAGGACGATCCCACCGTGATGCGCATCCTGTCGGCCAAGGTGGCCGGAGCGCGGGCGCTGCTGCGCGCATTGACCCCGATGCCCGACACGGCGCTGATCCTCGGGTCGTCGCAATCTGCCGCTGTGCCGCGCCTTGCGGCGGGCGTGCTGGATTATGCGGCCGCCAATGGCACACTGAACCGGTTGGCGCTGGCGGCCCGGGCAGACGGGCGCAAAGTGACCAGCCTGATGCTGCCCAACTGGCTGGGTGCGGGCTTTGGCACCTCCACTTCGCCGCAGATGGCGCAGATGGACCTGCAACCGGTAAGTGATGCGCAAGGGTTGTTGCTGTTCGACACCGCCTGTGCCTCGGACGCGGCGGTGATCCTGGGCGTCGGCCATGGGCCGGGCTTTCATCTGGAAACCGCGCTGCGCCCCGCCAGCCTCGCCCCTGCGCCGGTTGCTACCGGCTTGGCGCCGTTACCGGTGCAGGCCGACCGCAGCGCGCTGATCCTCCGGTTGGCCGAGGCCTTCGCGCCGGTCCTTGACCTTGATCCCGCTGCCTGGGCACCGCGCGATGCCTTTGCCGCGTTGGGCGTGGATTCGGTGCTGTTGACCCGGCTGGGCAAACGGCTGGAAGCGATCATTGGCGCTCCTGTCGCCGCCGATGTGATGATCGAACATGACACGCTGGAAAGCCTCGCAGGCTGGGTGGCGGGGCAACAGAGTGCCCTTGCCGTCCCGGCCCCGCCTGCCGCCGAACCCATCTTTGCGCCGCAAGTAGCCCGCCCGCAGGCGGCGCTGTCCGACCGTGGCATTGCCATCATTGGCATCGGCACCGTGCTGCCCGGCGCCGAAACCGCCGGCGAATATTGGCGCAACCTGATCGCCGCCCGCGATATGGTGACCGAAGTGCCCGCCGACCGCTGGCCGGTGGAGCAGTTCTTCCTCAAGCCGGGCCCTCTTGGTACGGTTGGAAAATGGGGCGCCTTCGTCACCGGCCTTGATCGCTTTCAGCCGACCGATTTCGGCCTGCCTGCGGGCGCGGGCGAGGCGACCGATCCGCTGATACGGCTGGCGCTCTGGGCCACCCGGGGGGCGATCCGCGATGCGGGCCTGCGCGACACCGATCTGGCCGGGACCGAGGCCGGCGTCTTCATGGGATCGCGCGTTGCCAACTGGGCCGACCGGCTGCCGCACTATCACCGCGAAACCGTGCTGGGCACGGCGCAGAACTTCATCGCCGCCCATGTCAGCCACTGGCTTGACCTGCGCGGGCCGGCGGTGGTGGTGGATACCGCCTGTTCCTCGTCGCTTTATGCGCTGCATCTCGCTTGCCAAAGCCTGCTGTCCGAAGATTGTACCATCGCCCTTGCCGGTGGCAGCGAATGCCTGCTGGATGAGCGGCCCTGGCAGATACTGGGCCAGACCGGTGCCATGTCACCCGCTGGGCGCTGCCGCACCTTCGATGCCGGGGCCGATGGATTCGTGCCGGGCGAGGGTGCGGTGGTTATGGTGCTGAAACGCCTGCACAATGCGCTGATCGACGGCGACCGCATCCTTGCGGTGATCGAAGGGTCAGCCGTCAACAATGACGGGCGCACCATGGGGGTAACGACACCGAACCCCGCCGCGCAGAAGGCGGTGATCCGCAAGGCGATGTCGCGGGCCGGGGCGCGGGCCGCCGACATGACCTGCATCGAGGCTCATGGCACCGCCACCCAACTGGGTGATCCGATGGAACTGAAGGGCCTGGCTGAGGTCTTTGCCGAGCTGGGTGGGGCCGACCCCGGCACCTGCGGCATCGGCAGCGTCAAATCGGTGATGGGGCACCTCTTGTCGGCGGCTGGGGCGGCGGCCACGGCCAAGATGGCGCTGGCGCTGCATCACGGCATCCTGCCGCCGACCCTGCATTGCACCACGCCCAATCCGCGCTTCCGCTTTGACCAGTCGCCGTTCTTTCCGGTCCAGGCAGCAACGCCCATGCTTGCCGACCCCGGCCAGCGCCGGGCGGGCATCAATGCCTTCGGTTTTGGCGGTACCAATGTCCATCTGCAGCTGAGCGACCGTCACCTGCGGCTGGCCTATGCCCCGGCCAAGGTGGCGCTGCCCGTGCCTGCCCGCGACGGGCCTTTGGCCTGGCACCCACGCCCCGATACCGCCCTTCCCCTGCCGGCTGCCGAACCCGCCGCACGTTCCGGGTTCCGCCTTGTTCGCAAAACCTGATCCGAAAGTGACCCCGATCATGACCTCCCCGACCGCCCGCGATTTCTGCCTCACGCTCGGCCTTGACGGGTCGCATCCGGTGCTGATGAACCATCATGTGCATGATCGTCCCCTGGTGCCTGGGGTTACCTGGCTGGGGCTGATCCACGAGGCGCTGCAGACCGAAGGTCTGACCCCGACCGACTGGGCGCTGGAGGATATCGTCTTCGCTGCCGCCCTTTCGCTGCAACCCGGCGAGGCGGCCGAGGTGGTGGTGGCGCATCAGGCGGCATCCGGGCTGGTGCGCGTAACCACAGGCACGACCGAACACTGCCGTTGCATCCTGCGCGCCGTCGCCAGCCTGCCGCCTGCCCCTGCGCTGCCCGCCGTGCCGCCCTTTGGCGCAATGATCGCCCGACCGCTGACGGCGGTTTACGAAGGCGCGCGGGCGCTGGACATCCGGCATGGCGACTGGATGCAGGGACGTGGCACGGCCTATCTGGCTGACGATATTGTGGTGGCCGACATCACCTTGTCCGATGCCGCCCGGGCCGAGCCCTATGCCCTGCACCCGGCGCTGATGGATGCCGCGACCGTGGTGCCTTTTGCCGCAGGAGGCTTCGGGCTGGATCACAAGGTGCCCGCGATTCCCTTGGCGATCCGCCGGCTGCGACTGTGGTCCACCGGGTTCACTGCGGCCCGCGTGCTGTGCCGCATGGCGGCAGACGGCGTCCAGAATGACGACATCTTGCACAATGACATCTGGCTGCTGGATGCGGAGGGTGCGCCGCTCGTCCTGATCGAACGGCTGAGCGCGAAGCGCATCCGGTCGGCCGCCACCCTGTCCGGGACCAAGAAAGCGGCCCGTCCAGCAGCGGCAGCGGCATCTGCTACCGCCGCTTCTTTGCTGGACGTGGACCTCGCCGCCTTCATCGCCGCCCGGACCGGGGTCGCGCAAGAGGCCGGGTCGGATCTGGCCTTCTACGACATGGGGCTGCAATCGGCAGACCTGCTGGCCCTTTCGGCAGCACTGGAGGAGGTGCTGGGCCGCAGCCTTTACCCGACCCTGCTGTATGAACAGTCCAGCCCCCGGGCTCTGGCCGGTTGGTTGCGCGGACAGGGGATTGACCGTATCGCCGACGCCCCGTCAACAGCCCACGCCGCGCTGCAAGAGGCCCCGCAGGACATGCAGGCCTGGCTGGCCGGATTCGTAAAGCGCGAGGCGGGGCTGGCCAAGCTGCCCGAAGTCGATCTGCCCTTCTATGATCTTGGGCTGGGCTCTACGACGCTGCTGGCCCTGTCGACAGCGTTGGAGGGCGCTTTCGGGCGCAGCTTCTATCCGACGCTGTGCTATGAACACGGCTCGGTCGCGGCGCTGGCGCGCTGGCTGGTGGCCGAGGGTATGGCAGTGCCGGGCGCTGCGCCGGTTGCGGTGCCGGTAGCCGGGGGGGAACCGGTAGAGCTGGCGCAAGGGCGACTGCATTGGCAGCCTGCCCCCACCGCCGCTGCCGTGCCGACCAAGGGTTGGGCACGGGTGGGCGAAGCCTTGCCTGACCTGCGGCTCTGGCAGGGCGAAGCGGTGCCCGGTCTGGTCTGGACCCTGCCTGAAGCGATCACAGCCGACGCGCTTTTGGGGCATGCGCTTGCGCTTGCGCAGCGGATGATTGCCACCGGCCAGCCGATGCGGCTGCTGGTGCTGGCCCCGTGCGAAAGCGATGCGGCTGCGCTGGTGCCCTTCCTGCGCAGCCTGTCGCGCGAGATGCCACGCCTGTCGGGGCGGGTGGTATCGGGTTCCTGTGCGCGACCCCTGTCCGAACTGCCGGACGGGGTGCCGGGCTTTGACTGGATCAGCCATCGCGCCGCGCCGCTGGGGCGGTGCCGTCAGGCGCTGCGCCTGACGCCGGTCGATGCGCCGCAGCCCCTTGCAGTACCGGGGGATGTGGTTGTGATCACCGGTGGCCATGGCGCGATCGCGCTGCACCTGCTGGAAGACCTGCAGATGCGCGGCCAGCGCCGCTTTGCCCTGATCTCCCGCCGCTCCGCACCGCCCGAACTGGCCGCCCGGCTGGCCGCACTGACCGCCGCCGGCTGCGAGATCCAGAGCATCGAGGCCGACGTCGCCGATCCGGTGCAGCTGGAAGCTGCCTGGCGCAAGGTCAAGGCGCGGTTCGGCGCCGTGGGCAGCATCCTGCATTGCGCGGGCGCGCTGCGCGACGGGCTGATTCAGGGTAAGCAACTGGCCGATGCGCAGGCGGTGCTGGCGGTGAAGCTGGGCGCGCTGGAGACGCTGGACCGGCTATCGGGTACCGAGCCGCTGGCCTGGCTCGTGGCCTGCGGGTCGATCACCGGGGTGATCGGCAATCTGGGGCAGGCGGATTATGCCTTTGCCAATGGTGCCATGGCCGGGCTGCTGACGCGCCGGGCGCGGCTGGTGGCGAAGGGCGAACGCTCCGGGGGCAGCCTGTGCGTGAACTGGCCGTTCTGGGCCGAAGGCGGCATGGTGATTGACGCTGCCCGCGCCGCAAGGCTGACCGCCGAGACGGGCCTTGCCCCGCTGGCCACAAACGCCGCGACCGACTTCTTTGCAAGCGCCGTTCAATCGGGCGAGACCTCGGCCCTGCCGCTGGCCGTTGGCGCGGGCGGGGCCGCCCGCTTTGGCGCCCTTGCCGCCGGGCTGGGACTGGCCGAAGGTGCAGCGGATGCCGCCGCCCCTGCCGCACGGCCGGAAGATGGTGCCATCGCCATCATCGGCATGGCGGGGGAATATCCCGGCGCGCGCAATCTGGCGCAGTTCTGGCAGAACCTGCGCGACGGGCACGATCTCATCACTCCGATCCCAGCCGACCGCTGGGACCATGACGCGATCTTCACTGAAGACCGCAACGCGCGGGGCGGGGTCTATACCCGCGAGGGCGGCTTTATCGACGGGCATGACCGGTTCGATGCCGCTTTCTTCAACATCCCCCCGCGTGAGGCCCGGTTGCTTGATCCGCAGGAACGCCGCTTCCTGCAGGTGGCTTGGCAGGCCGTGGAATCAGCGGGCCTGAACCCGGCCGCAATCGGCGGCAGCCGGGCGGGCGTCTTTGTCGGTGCGATGTGGGGCGATTACCAGCTGCTGGGGCAGGATGCTGACGGATCGGTCGCGGCTTCGATCTTCTCAGCCATCGCGAACCGGGTGTCCTACGCGCTGAACCTGACCGGGCCCAGCCTTGCGGTGGACAGCATGTGTTCCTCGTCGCTGACGGCGCTGCATCTGGCGGTAGAAAGCCTCAGGCGCGGCGAATGTGACATGGCGCTGGCGGGGGGCGTGAACATCATGGCGCATCCGCAGAAGTTCCGCTTCCTCTGCCAGAACCGGATGCTGTCGGAAGACGCGCGCTGCCGCAGTTTTGGCGAAGGCGGCACCGGCTATGTGCCCGGCGAAGGTGTGGGGGCGGTGATCCTGAAGCCATTGGCGCAAGCGTTGGCCGATGGTGATCCGGTGCTGGCGGTGATCCGCGGCACGGCCATCAGCCATGGCGGCAAATCAGCAGGCATGACAGTGCCAAGCCCTGCCGCCCAGGCCCGCACCATCGCTGCCGCGCATGAACAGGCCGGCAGTCGCAACAATGTCGGCTATATCGAGGCGCATGGCACCGGCACCAGTCTGGGCGACCCGATTGAGCTTGAAGGCCTGCGTCTGGCCTTTGACGGCGCGACGGTGCGGGGCTGCGCCATCGGATCGGTGAAATCGAATATCGGCCATCTAGAAGGGGCGGCGGGCATTGCCGCGCTGACCAAGGTGGTGCTGCAACTGCGCCATCGCCATCTGGTGCCCAGCCTGCATGCGCTGCAACCGAACCCCAAGCTTCGACTGGAAGGCTCGGGCTTCCATATCCAAACATCGGGTACAGACTGGGTGGACACGCCGCGCGTGGCAGGCATCTCGGCCTTCGGGGCGGGCGGCAGCAATGCGCATGTGGTGGTGACCGAGGCACCGGAGCGGGTGCAGGTCGGTGTGCGGGGGCCGGGGGTTCTGGTGATATCGGCCCGCGATGCGGACGGGTTGCGGCGCTATGCGGCGGACTGGTGCGCCTTCCTGCAGGGCCCTGATGCGGCGCAGCCCTGGGCGGCGATCGCCGCGACGGCGGCTTCGGGCCGGGCGGTGTTCGGACAGCGGTTGGCCGTGGTAGCCCCTGACGCCGCGACGGCGGCGGCGCTGCTGGCGGGCTGGCTGGAGAAGGGTGAGGCCGGGGCGCTGCTGGCCGCACCGGGCGCTGATGCGGCGGATCACGCGCTGGCGGCGGATTTCGTTGCAGGCGGCGCGCTGACTCTGGCGGTCCCTGCGCGTCGCGCAGTGATCCCAACCTATCCCTTTGAAGGCGAACGCTTCTGGATCACGCCGCAGCCGGTGACAATGCCGACCGATCCGGTGCTCCAGACAACCCGCGCCGAGGGTGATGCCCTGCTGGCCGATATGGCCTGGCCGGTGGAGGAACCGCTGTTCGCCCAGCACCGGATCGGAGGGGAACCTCTGATGCCCGCTGCCCTGATGCTGGAAACCGCGCGACGGATGCTGGCGGGGCAGGGCGAAGTGGCGCTGACGTCTGCCCGGATCGGTGCGCCCTTCGCGGGGCGGCCCGGGGCCATGCTGCGCGGTCAGGCCTTCACCCATGGCGCGGGCCGTGCAGTGGAACTGTGCCATGCCGGATCGGGGGCCATCGTGCTGCAGGCCATTGCTGGCGCCGCCGATTTGGATGCCGTCACGCCGGGCCGCCCCCCCGCGCTGGTCGTGTCAGGTGCGCTGGCACGACTTTACAGCCAGTTCGCGGCGCAGGGGCTGGCCTATGGCCCGCTGTTCCAGACCCTTGGCGCGCCGGTCGCCGATGCGTCGGGCCTCTGGCTGCCGCTGTCTCTGCCGCAGACGGCCGATTGGCGCCGGGCGGTGATCGCCATGGATGCGGCCATGCAAGCCGTCGCATTGGCTGGGGCAGACATTGCCAAGGATGATGCAACCTGGCTGCCGGCTGGCTTTGAAGGGGTGATCTGGTCGGGCGATCCGTCGATGGCTGTCTGGGCGCATGTCGCGGTGTTGGGGGCTGATCCGCAGGCCCGGCACTTCCGGATCTCGCTGACTGATGCGGTGGGGGGCCTGTTGTGGCAAGCCGCGCGCTTTACGCTGCGCCCACGCCCCGGGGCCGCCCGCCCGTCGGTCCCGGTTGCGATCCCCGAACGGACGGATGCGCTGCGCGACCATCTGGCCGCGTTGCTGGCCGCCGAATCCGGTCTGGCGGTGGACCGCGTGCGCCGCGATGACCGCTTTGCCGACCTGGGCGTCGACTCGGTCATGGTGATGAATGTGACCGCAAGGCTGGAAGAGGCGCTTGGCCCCCTGCCGAAATCGCTGTTCTTCGAACATGCGGGCATCACCGATCTGGCCGCCTGGCTGGCCGCTGAACATGGCCCGCGCCTTGCCGCCCTGCTGGGCGATGCCGCAGCACCGCGCCCGCGCCAACCTGACCACCCGCGCGCAGCCCCGCTTCACACCCTGCGCCGCGTCCCAGCTGCGCCTGCAACGGGCCATGCCGAGCCGCTGGCGGTGATCGGCATGGCCGGGCGCTTCCCCGATGCCGAGGATGTGGCGGCGCTGTGGGAAAATCTGGCACGCAGTCACAATGCGGTGACGCCGATCCCTGAAAGCCGCTGGCCCGACACGCTGTTCCGCAATGCCGACGGGCGGCGCGGCAATATCTGCGGCCATGGCGCGTTCTTTTCGGATGTCGCAGGCTTTGACGCCGATTTCTTCGGGATGACCCCGATCGACGCCAAGCGGGCCGACCCCGCCGAACGCATCTTGCTTGAAACCGCCTGGTCCGCCGCCGAGGACGCGGGCTATAGCCGCAAGGCGCTGAAGGGGCGCGCGGTTGGGGTCTTTGTCGCCTCGATGTGGCAGCAATACCAGCATTTCGGGCTGGAGGCCGCGCTGCAGGGCGACCAGATGACCGGCGTGTCGCTGCTGTCTTCGACCGCCAGCCGGGTTTCGGCCATGCTGGGGGTGACCGGGCCGTGCCTTGCGCTGGATACGATGTGTTCCGGCTCGCTGACCGCGCTGCATCTGGCGCGGCAGGCCATCGCGGCGGGCGATTGCGAGGCGGCGATCATCGGCGGGGTGAACCTGTCGCTGCATCCGCACAAGTATCTGACTCTGTCAGCCGGAGGCTTCCTGTCGCGGGCTGGCCATTGCGCGGCCTTCGGTGCCGGCGCAGATGGCTATGTGCCCGGCGAAGGTGCGTCGTGCCTGATGATCAAGCCGCTGTCGAAAGCGCTGGCCGATGGCGACCCCATCCATGGCCTGATCCTTGGCACGGCAATCAACCATAGCGGCGGGTCGAATGGCAGCACGGTGCCGTCGGCCTCGGCCCAGGCCAAGGTGATCGCCCAGGCCATCGCGGCGGCGGGGCTGTCGCCCGACGCGATCTCTTACGTCGAATGCCACGGCACCGGAACCGCCCTTGGCGACCCAATTGAGCTTGAGGGGCTGCAGGCGGCCCTGGCTCCCGATGGCCACCACCCCGGCTGCCATATCGGGTCGATCAAAAGCAACATGGGCCATGCCGAGGCGGCGGCCGGTGTGATCGGCATGATCAAGGTGCTGCTGCAGTTCCGCCATGAAAAGCTGGCCCCCGGCCTGCATATCGAGCAGGTGAACCCCGCGCTGGATCTGGACCGCAAGCCCTTTCATCTGGTGCACGAGCTGACCGACTGGCGCCCGGGCCAGACCAAATATGCCGCCGTCAGTGCTTTCGGAGCGGGGGGCAGCAATGCCAATGCCGTGCTGCAATCGCCGCCCGCACTGGTGCGGCCCGTGGTGGAGCCCGGACAATGGCTGTTTGCGCTGTCGGCAATGGCAGAGCCGACGCTGCAAGCGCAGGTGGCGCGGCTGGCCGCCTGGCTGGCAGACAACCCGCAGGCTTGCCCTGCTGCGGTGTCGGCAACGCTGCTCATGGGGCGGGAGGATCATGCCTGCCGGGCGGCTTTTGTGTCAGGTTCGCTGGCTGATTTGTTGACCCAGCTGCGCGGCTGGCTGGCCGGCCAGACCCGCTCCGCCACCGTGTTTACCGGCACCCGCCGCGCAGGTGCCGACATGGCCGACCTATTCGACGACAGCGAAGGGCGTGAGATGCTGCGCTTTCTGGTTGCCGACAGGCGGATGGTAAAGTTGGCGCAGCTTTGGGCCAGCGGGGTAGAGGTGGATTTCACGCCGCTGTTTGCCCCCGGCCAACCGCGCTTGTCGTTGCCGGGATCGGTATTCAACCGCGTGGCACTGATGTTCGACCACGGGCTTGAGGCTTATGCGGTGCGGTTCGAAAACACCTCGGACCTTATCCGCCAGAGCTATCATGTGGAAATGCCTGCAGGCCATCCGGCGCTGGCCGATCATCTGATCGACGGCAAGCTGCAGGTCTCGCTCGCGCTGATGACACGGCTGGTGCATGAGGCGCTGGCCAAAGCCGACCCAGACGAAGATTGGGCCGTAGAACTTTCGGTGCAGCGCCCGTGGTTTGTGACCGGGCGTCTGGCCTGCGATATCGCCATTGTGCCGGGCCGGTCGGGCCTGGATCTGGTGCTTGAGGCCGAAGGTGCCGTGATCGCCACCGGTACTGCCCGGGCGGCGGGGCCGCTGCCTGCCGCACTGGCTGTTGTGGACGGCGCACTCCGCGAGGGAGCCGCCTTCTATGCCCAGTTCGCAACCGATGGCTATGGCTATGGCCCGGTCTATCGGGCGGTGACAGGCTATGCCCTGGGCAAGGGCGCGGTCAGCGCCAGCCTGAGTGCGACATCGGGCGATGCCTTCGGGCATGGGCGGCTGACGGTCGGCGCGCTGGATGCGGCGCTGCAATTGACGCGCCCCTTGCTGGCCGGGGCCGGTCTGGCCTGGCTGCCGGTGCGGGTGGCGCTGGCCTTCGGGCCGGGTGGGGCGGACAGCTGCGAAGCGGTGGCCCGGGTGGTGCTGCGTGCCGACCGGATCAGCGCGACGGAATCCGCCTTTACCCTGCAATGGCAGGATGCGGCGGGGCAGGTTCTGGCCCATGGCAGCGCCCGGCTGGCCGCCCGCGTGGCACAGGTCGAACTGGACCGCAGCCTTGTCGTGTCGCGGACCTGGTTGCCCGCCGCCATGACGCTTGCATCGGAACCCCGCGTCTTTGCCACTGTGACGACCGACAGCCTTGCCGCCGCCCTGTCCGCGCCGGGGGCCACGCCTGCGCTGGTGCTGCGCGGCGATTTGCCGGACCTGATGGCGCTGTGGCAGGCGCTGCGCACGGCCCGTGCCGCGGGGCAGGGCGCATTTGATCTTGCGATCACCGCGCCGGAGCTGACACCGCATCTGGCAGGGTTGACGGCCTGGTTCCGCGCGGTGGGCGAAGAAATCCCGGGCTTCCGCGGTCGCCTGTTGATCGGGCCGGACCAGCCGGAGGACGCGGTGCTGGCCGCCGCCTTTGATCAGCCCTCCGTCCTGCTGCGGCAAGATACTGGCGGCTGGCAGAAGCCCGGCATCGCTGACCTGGTCACCGACGCCGAATCCGCCGACCTGACCGGCCATGTGGTGCTGATTACCGGCGGGGCCGGCGGTCTGGGCCGGGTAATGGCACGGCATCTGGTGCGGCGCTGGAAGGCGCATCCGGTGCTGGTGGGGCGCAAGCCCGCCGATGCGGGCATCCGGGCCTTGCTGGCCGAATTGCGCGATCAGGGTGCCGAGGCGGTTTACCTCGCCGCCGACATTGCCGATCCGGCCCATGCCGACCGGCTGGCCCGCCAGATCCGCCAGCGATTCGGGCGGCTGGACGGGGTCATTCATGCTGCGGGTATCACCCATGACGCCTGGCTGGTCGATCAGCAGGCCGACCGCGTGAAAGCGGTGCTGGCGCCCAAGGTTGCCGGAACCGATGCGCTGATCGACCTGATCGTGCCCTTCGCGCCGCAGTGGGTGGCGAGCTTTGGCTCCATCTCTGGTTTCCTCGGCAATCCGGGGCAGAGCGATTACTCTTATGCCAATGCCTATATGGATGCGGCGCTGACCGCCGGTCTCAGCGGGTCGACGCGGGTTGCCGCAATCTCCTGGCCGCTGTGGAAGGACACCGGCATGCAAGTGGACCCGAAGATGCTGGCGGTGATGGACCGCCGCTTCGGGATGCAGCCCCTGCCGGTTGCGACTGGGCTTGCGCTGTTCGACCGGCTGGTGACGCAAGCGCCGGGCGCGCAACTGGTGACCTTTGGCGCACCCGACCGGCTGGCCGACTGGCTGTCCACCCGAGAGGACGGGCTGGCGCTGCGTACGGTGGCCCCGATGGCTGCCCCAGCCCCGCAACCTGTCCGCGTGTCCACCCCCGTGGCCGCCGCGCGGCCCAGCGGCCCCGGTCCGGTGGACCGCGCCCGCGCTTGGGTGGCCGAAGCGGTGCAGGCGGAAACCCAGACCCCCGCAGACCGGCTGGACTGGCACCGACCCATCGACCAGTTCGGCATCTCGTCGGTCGTGTCCACGTCCATCGTGGCCTTCCTTGAAGGCAAATGCGGCAGCCCGCTGCCCGCCACGATGATGTTCGAATGCCAGACCTTCGCCGAGGTGGCCGACTGGCTGGTGACCAATGGCAAGGTGCAGACCGCCCCTGGCGACGGCGCTGCGGTGGCGGTAGCCCCGCAGGCAGCGGCTTCCCCGGAAAAGACCATCTCAAGAGCGCTTTCCCGGCGCGGTAACCGTTTTGCCGCGCCCCGGCCCGATATCGCCATCGTGGGTGCCGCCTGCCGGATGCCCGGTGCCGACAGCATGGCCGCCTTCTGGTCGCTTCTGGCCGAAGGTCGCGATGCGGTGGCCCCGATCCCCGTCGACCGGTGGGACTGGACTGCCCATGCCGCCCCCGATCAGGCTCGCGCCATGCAGGGCGGGTTCCTGAGTGATATCAAAAGCTTCGACTATCCGTTCTTCGGCATATTCCACAAGGAAGCCCGGGCGATGGACCCGCAGGAACGGCTGGTTCTGGAAACTGCCTGGCACGCGCTGGAAGATGCGGGCATCGCGCCTTCCGCGCTGTCCGACCGTCCTGTCGGAGTATACATGGGCGCGATGTGGGCGCAGTATCAGATGCTGGCCCGCGATCTGTGGGATGTGGCACCCGAAGCCGCCGCTGCCAATGGCAGCATGGCCGCGATCTCTAACCGGCTGTCCTTTCTTCTGAACCTGGCCGGGCCAAGCCTGACGCTCGATACCATGTGTTCCTCGTCGCTGATGGCGCTGAAGCTGGCAAGCGATGCGCTGCGGGCTGGCGAGATCGAGACGGCGATTGTCGGCGGGGTGAACCTGTCGGTGCATCCGTTCAAGTATCACCAGTTGCAACATGCGCAATTCCTGTCTCCCGAAGGGCGCTGCGGTGCCTTTGCGGCGGGTGGCGATGGCTATGTGCCGTCGGAAGGCGTCGGCGTGGTGATCCTGCGCCGTGCTGACGAAGCCCGGGCCGACGGCCAGCGGCTGCGTGCACTGATCCGCGGCATCGGGGTCAGTCATGGCGGCCGTGCCAATGGTTTCACCGTGCCGCGTCCACAGAAGCAGGCGGCGGCGATCCTGGCCGCGCTGGCCGATGCCGACCTGCCGCCCGATGCCATCAGCTATGTCGAGGCGCATGGCACTGGCACGGCGCTTGGCGACCCGATCGAGATGACGGGGCTGAAGACCAGCTACCTGCGCGACGGGGACTTTCCGCTGGCCATGGGGTCGGTCAAAGCCAACATCGGCCACGCCGAAAGCGCCGCCGGGATGGCCTCGATCTGCAAGGTGCTGCTGCAGATGCAGCACGGGCATCTGGCACCGTCGATCCATTCCGATCCGCCGAACCCGGATCTGGGCATCGCGGGCACCGGGCTGGTGGTGCAGAAGGCGCTGGCCGACTGGAAGCCCGCCTGCGGCATCCGCCGGGCGGGGATCAGCGGATTTGGTGCCGGCGGCACCAATGTGCATGTTATCCTTGAGGACGTGCCGGCCGATCCGGTCCGACTGCCGGCCCGACTGCCGCCCCGGAGTGTGGAGCTGGTCCTGCTGTCGGCCCGTGACGGCGCGGCGCTGAAGGCGCTGGCGCTGGCGCTGGCCGCCCAGGCCCGCGCGCCGGACGCCGATCTGGCCGCAATTGCTGCCAGCTCGCAACTGTGGCGCGAAGGGCTGAAGCTGCGATTGGCGGTTCTGGCCACTGACCCCGCCGATCTTGCGGCGCGGCTGGATTGCTGGCTGGCCGAAGGGCCGGGTGCCGGGATCTGGCAGGGCGAGGCGCAGGCCGGGGCCACCGCCCCCGAAAGCGCCAACCCCGACACCGCTGAAGACGCGGCACTGCTGGCGGCAGCCTGGGTGCAGGGGGCGGCGGTCGACTGGGCGTCCTTCTGGCCTGCCGGTGCTCCACGGGCCGACCTGCCGCTTTATCCCTTCCGGCGCCTGCCGGTCTGGCTGGGCGATGACCTGCCGCAGGGTCTGCAGGGTCTGCGGTCCGCGCGCGTCGTGGCACCGGTTGTAGCCCCACCTGCGCCGGTGTCTGCGGTTTCGCCTCTGGTGGCTTTCGATCCGGTGGCGCTGCTGGTCGATGTGCTGGCCAGCATCTTCCGGCTTGATCCCGAGGATATCCCGCTTGATGCGACGTTCGACAGGATCGGGATGGATTCGGTCGCGGCGGCGGATTGCGCCAAACAGGTCTCGGCCCGGATCGGTGCCGAGATTGACCCGACCTGGTTCTACAACCACCCGACGATCCGCCAGTTGGCTGCCGTCCTGCCGAAGCCCGTGGCGGCGCAGGCCCAGCAGCCGACGGCCCAGCAGCCTGCAGCGGCCCCTGTCCCGGCCAAACCCTTGTCGTGGGGCGAAGAACCCATCGCCGTCATCGGACTTTCGGGCGCCTTTGCGGGGGCTCCCGACCTCGACCGCTTCTGGCAGAACCTTGCGGCGGGAGCGGACAGCGTGACCGAGGTCAGCAGCGAACGCTGGGATATCGACGCTCATCACGCTGACCGCCCGGGCCTGCCCGGCACCACCATCAGCCGGCGGATGGGGCAGATGGCGGGAATCGACATGTTCGACCCTGTTGCCTTCGGTTTGATGCCCGACGAGGTGGAGGTGATGGACCCCCAGCAGCGGCTGTTCCTGAAACACGCCGTCATGGCGCTGGACGATGCCGCACTGGCCCCGGAACAGCTGGATGGCGCGGTGTGCGGGGTGTTTGCGGGCACAATGACCGGCACTTACCGCGCGCTGCTGGATGCCGACGGGCGTGGCAGTACGGCACTTGGGATGCTGGGCAACCATGCGGCGGCGCTGCCTGCGCGGGTGGCCTTCTGGCTTAATCTGACGGGGCCGACGCTGGCGGTGGATACGGCCTGTTCGTCGTCTCTCGTGTCCGTGCATCTTGCCTGTCAGTCAATCCGCAACGGCGAATGTTCCATGGCGGTGGCGGGGGGTGTTTTCGTTTCTCCCGGCCCGTATGAGATGATCTCGTCCAGCCAGGCGGGGATGCTGTCGCCGGATGGCGCCTGCAAGGCCTTTGACGACAGCGCCAATGGTATCGCCCTTGGCGAAGGTGTCGGGGTGGTCGTGCTGAAACGCCTGTCACAGGCCATGGCCGACGGCGATCCGGTCCATGCGGTGATCCGCGCCAGCGGGATCAATCAGGATGGCCGCACCAATGGCCTGACTGCGCCCAACGCGCTGTCACAAGCCCGCCTGATGACCGAGGTTCTGAGCCGTGCGGGATTGGCACCCGATGACATCGACTATGTCGAATGCCATGGCACCGGCACCCGTCTGGGCGACCCCGTGGAGGTGGAAGGCCTGCGACGCGCCTATGGCGACCGGCGCAGCCGCCCACTGCCCATCGGGTCGGTGAAGCCCAATATCGGGCACTGTTATGCCGCAGCCGGGATTGCCAGCCTGATCAAGACCATTCTGGCCATGCGCCACGGCGCGCTGCCGCCCTCGATCCACTGTGCCGTGCCGAACAGCCTGATCGATTTTGCGGCGGCGGGGGTCGAGGTGACCACGGCGCTGCAGCACTGGCCGGAAACGGACCATCCGCGCCGCGCCGCAGTCAGCGCCTTTGGCTACAGCGGCACCAATGCGCACGTGATCGTGGAACAGGCGCAGCCCCGCCCGATGCAGGACGATGCCAGGGTGCCGGTGGTGCTGCCGCTGTCAGCCCGCAAGCCGGGGCTCGTGGTAGTGCAGGCGAGAGTGCTGGCGGCGGCGTTGCGTGCCGGCCCGGTGCCGTTGGCCGAACTGGCCGCGACGCTGCAATCGGGGCGCCGGCAGGAAGCTTGCCGCGCGGCGATCATCGCCGACACGATGGATCAGGCGATCAGAGCGCTGGCGGCCCTGACCGAAGCCAATGTGCGCCGCACCCGTCCGGCCCCGCCGGGCGATGCGCCGCAGGATCCCGCAGGGATGGCGGCGGCCTTTATGGCCGGGCAGCCGGTGGATTGGGCCGCCGCCCGCACTCAGGGCCAACGCCGCGCCGCCCTGCCGGGCAAGGCCTTTGACGAAAGGCGGTTCTGGGCCACCCCGCCCCTTGCCGTTACGGCGCCGGCGCCGGAACCCGGCTTTGCCCCGCTGCCACCGCTGCCTCAAAGGGCACCGGAGCCCTCCCCCACCGCCAGCCCGCTGCGGCGGCTGACACCCGAAGATTTCATGGGCGCGGCCTGACCCGGCCCGCCAACCGCAACCAGAATACACGAAGGGACAATCAAGATGTCTGACTACAAGCAACGGGTGTGGGACCGCGTGGCCGGGTTGACCGGACGTGATGCCGATGAACTGGATGGCGCAATGTTCTTGCAGGCCGATCTGGGGTTTGACTCGCTGAAGATCATGGCGCTGTGGCAGGCGGTCTTCGGGCTGCTGCCGCCCGGGATCAGCGGCGACCTGCAGGACTTTGCCGCCGTCCAGACGCTGGACGATCTGGTCGGGGCGCTGGAGCTTCTGGCCGGGCGCAAGGCGGTGGCTGATGACCGCGCACCTTGTGTCAGTGACACCGATCCGGGCGGCACCCGCCTGCCGATGGCCCATGCCCAGCAATTCTTCCTGCTGTCGCATCAGCTTGTGCAATCCACCTCGCTCTGTTCCATGGTGGAACTTTCGGGCCGGGTCGATCCGCTGCGGCTGCGCTTGGCCTGGGACCGGCTGATCGCCCGCCACATCAACCTGCGCACCTGCTTCTACGTCCCGCCCGGTGCCACGCAGCTGACCCAGACCGAATACCGCCTGCTGCCCGACCGCTGCGCGCCCGAGGTGCGGGTAGTGGAACTGGCCGATGCCGGGGCGCTGGAGGCCACTTTCCACGACCAGTTGAACCGCCGCTGGGATCTGCGGCAATGGCCGATGCATGACGTGATCTGCCTGCGTCTGGCCGACGGCCACGATGCGGTGATGATCGCGAATGAGCACATCATCTCGGATGGTCTTGGCAACCAGCGGCTGCTGGCCGATCTGCTGGCGCTTTATGAAAACCCGCAGGCGGTGCTGCTGCCAGTGCTGGACGGCGCGGCCTATATCGCCGCGATCGAGGCGATGAACGCCCACTCCGACCCCGAGGACGAGGCCGACCAGGCCCGCGCCGAGGCCGCGCAGAAGGGTTTGTGCAGCCTGTGGGACCCGCAGGGCAAGGTAGAGCTCGACAACGGTCCAGTGACTTTCCGCAACCGCCGCATGGTCTTTGGTAAGGCCGAGACGGCAGCGCTGCAGGCCCGGGCGGCGGCAGCGGGCACCTCGCTGTATGCGCTCCTGCTGGCCAGCCTGAACGCGGCGTTCCGCGACCGGATCGGCGCGGCCACGGGCCAGCCTGCCCTGGTGCAGGTGCCGACGGGGGGGCGCGTCTGGCCGGGGATGGACCTGCAGGAGACGGTGGGCTGTTTTGCGCAGAACCTGTCGTTGTGCCTCGATGGCCGCGCGCCTGACCTGCCCGCCTCTGCCACCCGCATTGCCGAGGGTCTGCGCGATGCGATGCTGTCGGGCCATGACCGGGTGCAGAGCCGCGCCATGGCACTGGCCATGCAGGCCGATTTCCCGATGGAACAGGGCCTTGTACCGCGCTTTGTGCTGAGTCAGGCGCGCAAGAGCCTGCGGTCGAACCTTTACGCCCCCTACACCGGTGAAACCGGCTTGCCCGTACAACTGGCGGGGATGGCGGTATCGGGCTATCGTGCGGCCACAAAGAACGTCGCCGGCACCATCGATATCCTGCACGAATTGCATGACGGCGCGCTGATCGCCTTTGTGAACCATGATGCGGCGGCCTTTGCGGATGCCGACATCACAGCGCTGATGGAGGATCACCGCGCCGCCCTTCTGGCGCTGATCGCGCCGCAAGCCGAACCTGCTGCCGGCGACACGCTTTTCGCCCTGATTGATGCCGCCTCGGCAATCCTGCAACGACCGCTGACCCGTGCCGATGCCGGGGCCGACCTGCAGACCGGCCTGGGGATGGATTCTCTGGGCAAGATCCGACTGGTGACGGCGGCCTCCCCGGCCTCGGGTGGTCGCGCGCTGGCGCGGCAGATGATCAGCTGCCGGACGCTGGCGGAAATGGCAGCACTGGTGGCTGCTACGCAGGCCTCGCCCGCCCCGGCGCAACCCGCCCCGGTGCCCGCCTGGCACGTTATGGCGACCCCGCTGCGCCCCGACCTGCCTCCGGTTCCGCTTCGCCATTTCGAGGCGCAGGCGCGCGAAACCCCCGAGGCCGAGGCCGTCACCGATGGCACAACCAGCCTGACCTACGCCGAACTGGACCGCGAGGCGAACCGGCTGGCCAATACCCTTGGCACCGCCGGTGTGGGGCAGGGCGACCGTGTGGCCGTCACCTGCAGCCGGGGGCCTGACATGCTGGTGGCGCTGCTGGGCATCCTGAAGCTGGGTGCGGCCTATGTGCCGCTGGACCCGGATTTCCCTGCCGACCGCATGGCCTATATCTTTGACCATGCCGGATGCGCGATGTGGGTGGCCGATCCGGGTCTGCTGGCCCCGCATCTGAAGGGCACCGACCTGCCCAAGGGGCTGCGGCTGGTCGTTTGTCTGGGCGACCGGTCGCCCGACCTGCCCGCGCGCCTTCAGGTCGGCCGGGCCGACTGGGCCAGCCGATCAGGTGCTCCGCAGGTGGAAATCGACAGCGACGGTCTGATGGTGCTGCTTTACACTTCGGGTTCCACCGGGCAGCCCAAGGGCGTAGCCTGCCATCATCGCGGTTACATGAACCGGATCGACTGGCACCAGAAGGCCTTTGCGCTGGCCCCCGGTGAACGGGTGGCACTGAAGACCTCGTTCAGCTTCGATGTGTCGGTGTGGGAGATATTCTGGCCGCTGATGGTGGGCGGTACGGTCTGCGCCGCCAGCCGCGAGACCGTGACCAACCCCTGGGCGCTGGCCGACTGGCTGGCCACCAATCGTATCGCGGTGATGCATTTTGTGCCCTCGCTGTTCAATGCCTTCGTGAATGCGGTCGGGCATGAGGATCTGGGCCTGACCGATCTGCGCTGGCTGATCTTATCGGGCGAAGCACTTGGTGTGAAACCGGTGCGCAGCTGGATGCTGAGGCAGGGGGGGCGTACCCGGCTGGCCAATCTCTATGGTCCGACCGAGGCGTCGATCGACGTGACCTGCGAATACATCGACACGGTGCCGCCCGAGGATGCCACCCGCATCTCGATCGGCCGCGCTATCGACCTGACCGTGATGCTGATCCTGGATGACGCCAATTGCCCGATCCGTGCACCGGGCGTGCCGGGCGAATTGTGCATCGCGGGCGTGCAGGTGGCGAGCGGGTATTACCGCGACCCGGAACGGACCGCCGCCGCCTTTATCCCCAACCATCTGGCTGACGAAGGTGTCCCGGGCAAAGTGATCTATCGCACCGGCGATCTGGCGTCGTGGCACGATGATGGCCGGATCGACTATCTGGGCCGCAAGGATAGCCAGGTAAAGCTGCGCGGCTTCAGGATCGAACTGGGCGAGATCGAGGCGGTGGCCGCCAATCACCCGGATGTGGCCGAGGCGGCGGCGGTGCTGGTCCGCGCGACTGACGACACGGCGCAAGACCGGCTGGTGCTGGCTTACGCCCCGGCCAGCACCGATGCGGGTGCCCTGCGCGACTGGCTGGCCCGGCATCTGGCGGCATACGCGGTGCCGGATCTGCTGCTGCCGCTCGATGTGCTGCCGAAGAACCACAATGGCAAGCTTGACCGCAAGGCGCTGCCCACTGACAGCGCAGCCCCGGTGCCGGCCCCACGGGCCGAAGTGCGTGCCCTGCCGCTGCGTGTCAGCGAACGTCCCGCAGCGCCGCCGCAGGCAGCATCCCTGCGGGAACAGGGGGCGGCGCTTTGTGGTGCCTCGCTTCTGATGATGGACTATGAGGCCGCGCTGGACATTGCAGGCTTCACCCGCGCCATTAATGCGGTGATCGCTGAACACCCGGCGCTTGGCGCCACCTTCCACCGGCAAGGCAGCCGCTGGATGCGACGCGAGGAAACTGCGCTGCCCTCTTTCCAGCCGCAGTTGTTTGACGCGACCCACCTGGACGAGGCGACCTTCCGCCCCGCTTTTGCCGCCGCCGCCCGCCAAGCCGCACTGGACTTGCATCCGGGACGCTGGCCGCTGATCGGGGTGTTGGTGGCCAGACGCGCGGCTGACCGGCTGACCATCGCGATTGTCGGCAGCACGCTTGTGGGCGACATGGTCGGCTCTTTCGCCTTTGGTCGGGCGATCTGGCGGCATTATCTGGCCGGCGCGCCTGATGCACCCGTAACCCCGGTGGCCGACACCAATGACCTTGGCCTACGCATCGCCCGGTCAGGTGCTATGGCAGGCGCCGCGGGCTGGTGGGTGACGCATCTGGGGGCGGTTCCCGATGGCACCGCGCTGCCCGCCGATTTCCCGTTGGGCGAAAACCTGCAGGGCGCGGCGGCCAGCACCAGTGTCGCCCTCAGCCGGGCCGAGACGGTGGCGCTGACCGATGCGCTGTCGGCGCTTGGGGGGATCGCGCTGCAGGATGCGGTGGGGGCTGCCTTCTACTTGCAGGCTGACCGCGCCACCGGCACCGGCCATGTGACCATTGCCCACCGGCTGAACGGGCGAGCGATCCTGCCCGAGAAGCTTTACTTCGATGCGGTGGACAGCTTTGCCCATAACGTGCCGCTGCGCCTTGATCTGACAAAGCATGAGCCTTTGCCTGCGGTCGCCCGTCGTCTGGCCGCCCTGCAGGCCGAAATGCCCCTGAAAGGCTGGTCCTACGATGCCTGTGGGCCGGACCTGCCGGCCCGGCTCTGGCCTGCCGGTGCCGTCACCGACCTGCGGTTGAACTTTCTGGGCGAGGCGCGCAGCCCGCAGAATTCGGCCGTGCGATTCCGCCCGGAGGACAGCAATGGCCGCATCGCGCCCGAGCATGCGCCGCGCAGCTGTGGGGTCGAGTTGGCGGTGCAGCTGTCGGACGGCTGCCTGACGCTGACCGCCCATTACGCCGCTACCCGGCACGCGCCTGAAACCCTGACCCGCCTTCTGGATGCCATCGCCGCCGATCTGCGCGCGCTTTCACGTGAAAAGGACCTGACCAATGCCGCATAACCTTGCCCTCATCCTGACCCGCCGCCGCCTGATCGCAGGGCTAGCCTGTGCGGGCCTCACCGGCAGCGCCGCTGCCGGAGGTTTGCATCTGGGCCACATCGGCGCGGGGCCGGATTACGAACAGGATGCCTACCGCCTGTGGCAGCAGACCGCGCAAGACGGCTTGAGTGACCCGGAATACATGATCCTCTGCGCCCATCTGGCGCCCAGCCCGCACAATACCCAGCCCTGGAAGTTCCGCGTGGGGCAAAGCCATATCGACATCCTGGCTGACACCGACCGCAATATCGGGCTGGCCGATCCGCTGTTTCGCCAGATGCAGCAGGGCATCGGCTGCGCGCTGGCCAATCTGATCACTGCGGCCGGAGCGCTTGGTTACAGGGCAGAGGTGGCGCTGCCTGGCGCAGAGGCGGCAGGCGCAGTAATCGTCGTGCGGGTCAGCCTTACCGCTTTGCCCGAAGGTGCGCCGCTGCAGATCGATGCTTCGGGCCTTGCCGCGATCTTTGCCCGCAGCACCAACCGCGGCAAATATGACATGACGGAACCGGTGCCTGCCACATTGACCGACCGGATCACCGCCCTTGGCCAGACCGGTGCGCTGCGCAAATCTGACCTTGCGCTGCAGCTGATCGACGGGCGGGGGGAAGAGGCGGCCTATGTCACCACCGCCCTGCGCCGTGCGGCCCGTGATCTGGTGCGCGACCCGGCGGTCTTTGCCGACTCGATGCGTTGGTGGCGGCCCGACCGTGCGGCGCTTTACGCCAGCGGCGACGGCATCAGTATCCTGACCGCCGATCTTGCGCCGGTGGTGAAAGGTGGCATGGCCAGCGTGGTGTCCGATGGCATGTGGACGGGCGAATTCGGTCGCCGGGGCGAGATCGGCGCCGCCGATGCCGTGGCCGAGGCAACCCCGGTCTGGGGCGTGATCGCCGCCCGCCGCAGCGGGGTCGATATCCGGATCGAGGCCGGGCGCCTTCTGGCCGAGATCTATCTGGCGGCGACCGAGGCGGGATATCATGTTCACCCGCTAAACTATGCCGTCGAACATCCGGCCATGTCGCGCCAGATGCTCTACCGCATGGGGCTGGCCGAACCGGGCGAGTTTCTGTCGGTCTTCCGCCTTGGCCGGGGACCAGAGATCGAGAAGGCCCCCCGCCGCCCTCTGGCCGATGTGATCGCGGCCTGACCCTGCAGAAAAAGGAACAAGACCATGGAAACACATATTTTTGTCGGGCAGGGCGCGCAATTCAAGGGCATGGGCGCCGACCTGTTCAGCGACTTCCGCACACTGACGGCCATCGCCTCGGACGTTCTGGACTATGATCTGGCCGAAACCTGCCTGAACGATCCCGACCGGCGGCTCACCTCCACAGATGTTACGCAGCCCGCACTTTACGCCGTCAGCATGATGCAATGGGTGCGCCATTTCGAGGAAACCGGCACCGATCCAGCGCTTGTGGCGGGCCATTCGCTGGGAGAGTATGCGGCGCTGACCGTGGCAGGGGTCTTCGACTTCCGCACCGGGATGCGGCTGGTGCAAAAGCGCGGCGCGCTGATGGCGGCGGCGAAGAACGGGGCGATGCTGGCGGTGCTTGGCGCTGACCAGCCGCTCATCCAGCAGATCGTTGCGCGCTATGACGCCATCGACATCGCCAATCTGAACACTGATCTACAGATGGTCGTTTCCGGTGACGTGGCGCAGATCGAGGCGGTGCATCCGGTTCTGCAACAGGCGGGGTTCCAAGTGGTGCGGCTGGTCGTGGGCGGCGCTTTCCATTCGGCGCTGATGGCCGATGCGGCGACCGAGTTTCGCGCCTTTCTTGACAGCGTGGCCCTGCAGGCACCGCGCATCCCGGTGATCGCGAACCTGACCGCCACTCCCTATCCGGCCGATCCCACCGCGATCCGCAATCTGCTGGGCGATCAGATCCGGTCGCCCGTCCTCTGGGCTGACAGCGTGCGCTATGCCCGGGCGCAAGGGGCGGGGGAGTTTCGTGAGTTCGGGCCGAAGCCGGTGCTGACCGGCATGCTCAAGCACATCGCCTGACGGGCCGGGAAGGGGGTTTGCATGGGCGGTATTCTTGCCGTGGGGCAGATTTTGCCCGAGGGCCCTGTGCTGGGACTAGGGGCGCTGTTGCCCGAACTGCCCTTACGGCTGCGCGCCGCAGGGATGCTTGTTCTGGCCGAAAAGGTCAGCGGCGCGCCGACTGCGGGCCGCCTTGCCCTTTTGTCGGAGGAAGAGCGGGCCCGGGCGGCGGCTTTTGTCTTCGACCGCGATCGCTGGCTGCACCAGGTGGCCCATTCGCTCAAGCGGCTGGTTCTTGCCAGTTTGTCGGGGGCGGCGCCTGATGCGCTGGTCTTTGCCCGGGCCCGGTCAGGGCGGCCCTGGCTGCTGGCGGGCGCGGACGTGGCGCCGGGCTTCAGCGATTTCAACCTGTCGCATAGCGGCGACCGGGTGGCACTGGCGATTGTGATTCGTGGCCGGGTGGGGGTGGATGTGCAGGAGCCGAGCGACGGTTTCGCCCATCTTCTGCCCGGGCTGCGCCACCCGGATGAGGCCGACCTGTTCCCGAACCCTGCCGATTTGTGTCGGATGTGGACCTTGAAGGAGGCGGTCAGCAAGGCCATCGGCACGGGGCTGGCAGAAGGGTTCCGCACGCTTTGCCTGACGCGCGACAACCGCCAGCCGGGGGCCTATGGCTGCGCCGGTTGGCAGTGCCGCCACCATGTGCTGCCCGGGGGCGCGCATCTGGCGGTGGCGGCGGATCAGGTCCGCCCGCATGCTACTCCGATGTTGCCCTTTGGGGACTACAACTTTTAACTGTTCGGCCTCTTTGTTTGATGGCGCGATGCCTGTCGCAGGCATGGAGGGACGCAGCTTTGGACAGGGTCGTCATGGCAGGGCCGCGTCCCCGCACGGCGTCAGGGCTGCACGACGGGGGTCGCAAATTTCGCTTGCGCAGCTGAGCCGGGGGTCGGGGATCAACCCGAAGACGGTGGCGAAGGGGCGCATGCGGGCGAGGGTCGAGGATATGTAGAGAGGATATCAAGACCGGGCCTGCGGGACCGCGCTCGACCGATTTGACCAAGGCCGAAGCGGCAATCGCTGTGGTCCCGCACC
>JANOQT010000052.1:0-66175 GCA_031415015.1 Paracoccaceae bacterium | reverse complement strand
CGCCTTCGGTGGCGACAACCACCTTGGGGGCACAGGCGGTGCGGGCCGAGGTGCTGGACAAGACCTCGCCAGAGGACAAGGCGGCGGCGCTGGCCGCACCGGCGGCGGGCGGCGAGCGTGACCTGGGTCGGGTTGTCGTGGTGCTGGGGCCACCTGCCGAACAAGGCATCTGGTTGAAGACGGCGCTGGTCAGCGAGACGGTCATGGGCCGGGTCGTGACGTCGGGCGGGCAGAGTCTGGCGGTGGAACTGCGGCCGGCGCCGGGCGGGGCGCTGTTGTCGCTGGCGGCGTTCCAGGCGTTGGGTTTGAAATTGACCGAATTGCCGGAGGTGACGGTCTACGGTCCGTAATCTGGGGCCGCAATCACGGCTCAAGGTGACGGATCAAGGAGATGGGCGGCTTCCTTTTGCGCAAAGGGTTTCAGGCGGGGCCCGTGGTCCGCAAGAAAGGCGCGGGCGCGGGGGGCGTCGTGCTTTGACAGGTCGCGGACCCACCAGCCGACGGCCTTCTGAATGAACCAGTCCTTGTCATCGGCCAGCGTGGCGCACCAGCCGAGGATGCGGTCGCGGGCGGCCTGTTCGTCGGGCTTGGGGTGGTTCTGCTTGGTCCAGGGAAGCGTCATCACCAGCGCTGCGCGCCGGGTCCACATCTGGGGCGCGGTGATCCAGGTCTCGACGGTGTCGAGGCGGCTGGGATCGGCGACAAGGCGTTTCTGCCCGGCAATGCTGGCATGATCGGCGATGGCCCAGGCGTCGAAATCGGGCACCCAGGAGAGGATCAGCGCCCAGGCCGCGTCATCGGGGCGGATGCGGGCCTGCGTCAGCAGTTTCGCCGCGGCGATGCGGGCTTCGTGGATGTCGGTCCGCCAAAGGTCGGCCGCAAGGGCGATCCGGTCGTCAAGGGAAAGGGCCGCACGCCAGTCATCCGTCAGCGTGTCGATCTGGGGCACAGACACCCCAAGATAGCGGCGCGGGGCCTTGTGATAGGCCAGCATTTCGGCCGCTTTGGCCGGATCGGCGAGCGCTTGGAGCTGGGCGAGAGGCGTCACAGGTTGGCCTCGATTCCCGTTGGCAGGCCGTCGATGGTTTCGCGGTTACGGGTATCCCAATAGGCGGTCAGGCCGTCTGGGCCTTTGTCCTCGGCCCAGGTTTTCAGGACTGGTCGGTCATCGCGGTGGTCCATGAACGGGACGGCGAAGCCACAGGAGGATTGCACCAGATCGATCGCCACATCGAAGATCTGCCGCGCGCCGGGTTGGTCGGGCAGTTGGGCGGCGAGCATCGGCCAGTCAGGAGCGTTGCGGTGGACCGCGCGGGCCGTGCCGTAGGCGCGCAGGATCAGGGGCCGGGTGGTAAAGCTGCACCACATCAGGGTGATGCGCGGATCCAGTGTGAGGTGGGCGGCGGTTTCATTGCCCGAACCGGTCAGATTGAGCCACAGGATGCGGTCGGCAGACAGGACGCGAAGGCTGTCCATGCCCTTGGGTGACAGGTTGACGCGTGCAGCCGGGGCAGCGGTCGCGACGAAATACAGGTGCTGCTCGCCGATGAAGGCGATCTGATCGGGTTGCAGGGTGGGGTATCGCTTGCCCATCGGGGCTCCTGGTTGTTGCGGCGGACCGGAGGGTTTCACACCCTCCGGACCTCCCGTGGGGTATTTGGAAAAAGAGCATGTGAATTTTAGTTAAGTTTTAGGCGCTTGGCTATTCGACTGTCACCGATTTGGCGAGGTTTCTCGGTTGGTCGACGTCGGTGCCTTTGGCGATGGCGGTGTGATAGGCCAGAAGCTGCGCCGGGATGGCATAGAGGATCGGGGCGAAGGCGGGGTCGACCTCGGGCATGGTTATGGTCTTCCAGGTGCCGTGGCCGGCTTCGGCTACGCCCTTGGCGTCGGAGATGAGCAGGACGCGGCCATGGCGGGCCATTACCTCTTGCATGTTCGAGACGGTCTTGTCGAACAGCGCGTCGCGCGGGGCGAGGACGATCACCGGCACGGCGGCGTCGATCAGCGCGATAGGCCCGTGCTTCAGCTCCCCCGACGCATAACCTTCGGCGTGGATGTAGCTGATTTCCTTGAGTTTCAGCGCACCTTCAAGGGCCAGCGGAAACATTGCGCCACGCCCCAGAAAGAGGACATCCTGAGCCTTTGCAAGGTCGTCGGCGATGGTGGCGATCTGGGGGGAAAGGGTCAGGGTGTGGCTCATCAAACCCGGCAGGGCGCGGAGGGCGGCGAGGTGTCGGGCGAGCGTTTCGGGCGTCAGGCGGCCCCGGTCGAGAGCGGCTTTCAGGGCGAGCAGGGCGAGGGTGGTCAACTGGCAGGTGAAGGCTTTGGTTGAGGCAACGCCCACCTCGATCCCGGCCATGATCGGCAGGGCGAGGTCGCTTTCGCGGGCGATGGATGAGGTGGGGACGTTGACGACGGAGACGACCTTGGCGACCTTGTCCTTTGCGTAGCGCAAGGCGGCGAGGGTGTCGGCGGTCTCTCCGGACTGGCTGACGAACAGCGCCCAGGAGGCGGGCGACAGGGGCGGTTCGCGGTAACGGAATTCGCTGGCGATGTCGATGTCAGCGGGCAGCCCCGCGATCTGTTCGAACCAGTATTTTGCAACGTGGCAGGCGTAGGAGGCGGTGCCGCAGGCGACCAGGGTGATCCGATCTACACCGGTGAAATCGACGGCGTGCGGCAGGCGGAGCGTGCCTTCGGGGGTGGTGTAGGCCTTGAGCGCGTCAGCGATGACGACGGGCTGTTCGGCGATCTCCTTTGCCATGAAATGTTTGTATCCGGCCTTTTCAACGCGGGTGCTGTCGATCTGGATGCGGGTTTCAGACCGGTTGGCGAGACGGCCTGCGGCATCGAAAATTTGCGCACCTGCGCGGGTGACGACGGCCCAGTCGCCCTCCTCCAGATAGGTGATGCGGTCGGTCATGGGCGCGAGGGCGATGGCGTCGGAGCCCACGAACATCTCGCCCACCCCGTGCCCGATGGCGAGGGGGGAGCCTTTGCGGGCGGCGATCATCAGGTCTTCTTCGCCGTCGAATAGGAAGCACAGCGCGAAGGCACCCTGCAGGCGTTTGAGAGTGGCGCGGGCGGCCTCGACCGGGGTAAGGCCCTGATCCATGTGGAGTTTGGTCAGGAGGGCGACGGTTTCGGTGTCGGTCTCCGACTCGAAGGCGAGGCCTGCGGCGGTCAGTTCGGAGCGCAGGTCGCGGAAGTTCTCAATGATGCCGTTGTGGACGACGGCGACGGCCCCCGCCTTGTGCGGGTGGGCGTTCAGGACGGTTGCGGCTCCGTGGGTGGCCCAGCGGGTGTGGCCGATCCCGGCCTTGCCGGCGAGGGGGTTGTGGACCAGGAGGTCGGAGAGGTTGACCAGCTTGCCCACGGCGCGGCGGCGGTCAAGGTGGCCGTTGTGGACTGTGGCGATCCCGGCAGAATCGTAGCCGCGATATTCGAGGCGTTTCAGGGCTTCGACCAAAAGGGGGGCCGCTTCATGGTTGCCCAGGACTCCGACAATACCGCACATTTTTATGAGCCTTTTTGCTTGGTGGCCTTGATGGCCTTTAACTTATCGAACAATTTGGTGGCGAGGCCGGGTTTGGTGACCTGACGGGCGCGGCCGATTGCGATGGCCTCGGCGGGCACGTCTTCGGTGATGACGGACCCGGAGCCGGTCAGCGCACCGTCGCCCACGGTGACCGGGGCCACCAGCATCGTGTCGGAACCGATGAACACCCGTTTGCCGATGCGGGTGCGGTGTTTCATCACGCCGTCGTAATTGCAGGTGACGGTGCCTGCGCCGATGTTGGTGAACTCGCCCACATCCGCGTCGCCAATATAGCTGAGATGGCCGACTTTGACGCCCTCGTCGAGGATGGCGTTCTTGATTTCCACGAAGTTGCCGACGTGGACATCCTCGGCAAGTTCCGCACCGGGGCGGAGGCGGGCGAAGGGGCCGACCGATGCCCCGCGCGAGATGTGGCAGCCTTCGAGATGGCAGAAGGCCTTGATTTCGGCGCCGGATTCCACAGTGACGCCGGGGCCGAAGATGACGTTCGGGCCGATGGTGGCGTCACGGCCGATGTGGGTGTCCAGCGCGAAGAACACGGTTTCGGGGGCGGTGAGGGTGACGCCATTGTCCAGCGCGTCGGCGCGGGCGCGAGTCTGGAAGGCGCGTTCCGCATCCGCCAGTTGCGCGCGGGTGTTGATGCCTAGGGTTTCGGATTCGTCGCAGAGGACCACCCCGGCGGTGAGACCGCGGTTGCGGGCCAGTTCGACGATGTCGGTGAGGTAGAACTCCGCAGCAGCGTTCTGGTTGCCAACTTCGGCGATGAGGGAGAACAGGGTTTTGGCGTCTGCACAGATAACGCCGGAATTGCAAAGGGTGATCGCACGCTCGGTTTCTGCGGCGTCTTTCCATTCGGTGATTTTCAGCAGGCTGTCGCCGTCGGTGATCAGGCGTCCGTAGCGGCCCGGATCGGCAGCGTGGAAGCCGAGGACGACGACGGCGTGGCGGGCGCGCGCGTCCAGCATGGCGCGCAGGGTGTCTTCGTGGATGAATGGGGTGTCGGCGTAAAGGACGATCGCATTGCCCGCCGTTTCGGCAAGGAGGGGCGCGGCCTGGGCCACGGCATGGGCGGTGCCAAGCTGGGGGTCTTGCAGAACGGCATCGACCGCTTCGTCAAAGGCAAGTGCGGCGTTGGTCACCGCCTCGGACCCGTGGCCGGTGACCACGACAATACGCGAGGGATCAAGGCTGCGGGCGGTGGTCAGTGCATGGTGAAGAAGCGGCGCGGCTGCGAGGGGATGCAGCACCTTCGGCAGGTCGGAATTCATCCGCGTGCCCTGACCCGCTGCCAGCACTATGACCGAGACTGGCACTGAAACCTGCATTCTGCCCCTTCCTTTATCTTTGCGCCCGTTTTACCCCCATGGCGCGGGGTGGCAAGGGGCCAGACCTCACGTGCCATTACAGGATTGCCGCAAATGCGTTGTGTTGTCTTTGATCTGGACGGAACTTTGGCGGATACCTCGGCGGATTTGCTGGCAGCGGCGAATGCGGTGTTCCGGGATGCAGGGCACGGCGACCTGTTGGGGGAAGCGGACACGTTGACGGCGTTTCATGGGGGGCGGGCGATGCTGCGTCTGGGGTATGAGCGGACCGGGCGGGCGTGGACCGAGGCGGATGTCGATGCGGGCTACCCGGTGCTGCTGGACGCCTACCGCGAGGCGATTGATGTGCATACGCGGTTGTATCCCGGGGCGATGGCGGCAGTGGAAATCCTGAAATCACAAGGCATTGCGGTGTCGATCTGTACCAACAAGCCGGAAGCGCTGGCAGAGGAATTGTTGCGGCGGCTGGGCATCCGCGACGCGTTCGGGGCGATGATCGGGGCGGACACGCTGCCGACGCGAAAGCCCGACGCTGCGCCCTACCTGGCGGCGGTCACGCAGGCGGGCGGCGTGGTGGCGCGGTCGATGCTGGTGGGCGATACCGAGACGGACCGCAAGACCGGGCTGGCAGTGGGCGTGCCGGTGGTGCTGGTCACCTTTGGGCCAGAGGGGGCGGGCGTGGCGCGGTTCAGCCCGGAAGCGCTGCTGGATCATTTCGACGACCTGCCGGATTTGGCGGCGCGTTTGCTGCCGCACGCGTGATCCGGGGGCGGTTTGACTCTGTGATGGGGGCTGCTTAGGGTCCGCGCAAATGACTGAAACACCTGCTCCGACCGTTTCCCGCCACGCGGTGACCTTTGTTCTGATCACGGTCTTTCTGGACATGGTCGGTTTTGGCCTGATCATGCCGGTGTTGCCTGCCCTGATCACCGAAGTGGGCGGGATGACACTGGCCGATGCGGCCTATGTCGGCGGCTGGATGTTTGCGGCCTTTTCCATCGCGCAGTTTGCGTTCAGCCCGCTGGCCGGCAACCTGAGCGACCGGTTCGGGCGGCGGCCCTTGCTGTTGCTGGCGATCTTCGGGCTGGGGGCGGATTATCTGTTTTCGGCGCTGGCACCGACCCTGTTCTGGCTGTTCGTGGGGCGGGTGATCGCCGGGATCTGCGGGTCGTCCTATGTGATCGCCAATGCCTATATCGCCGACGTGACCGCGCCAGAGGACCGCGCGAAGGCCTTCGGACTGGTGGGGGCGGCGTTCGGGGTGGGGTTCATCCTGGGCCCGGCCATCGGCGGGCTGTTGGGAGAGTTGGGGCCGCGCGTGCCGTTCTTTGTGGCGGCCGGGATATCGCTGCTGAATCTGATCTACGGCTGGTTCGTTCTGCCCGAGACGCTGCCGCCGGAAAAGCGCCGCACCTTCCAGTGGGGCCGCGCCAATCCGTTCGGGGCCTTCCGGGTGTTCCGGCACTATGGTCAGGTGCTGCCGCTGTGCGGTGTGCTGTTCGTCTATTTCTTCGCCACGGCGGTTTATCCGGCTATCTGGCCGTTCTGGGGTATGGCCAAGTTCGGCTGGTCAGAGGCGACGGTGGGTCTGTCGCTGGCGGCGTTTGGGTTGATCATGGCGTTGTTTCAAGGGCTTGGCACTGGCCCCGCGGTGGCGCGGTTTGGCGAGTGGCGGGTCTGTCTGGTGGGCCTGTGCGTTGCGGCGGTGGTGGCGGCAGGGTACGGGCTGGCAGGATCGCTGGCGGTAGTGCTGGTGCTGATGGTGGTGCACGGGCCTGAGGGGTTCGTGCATCCGATGCTGGTGGCGATGATGTCGAAAGAGGTGCCGGAGGATGCGCAGGGCGAGTTGCAGGGCGGCATCTCGGCGATCATGAACGTCGCGATGCTGTTTGGCACGGTGGTGTTTTCGCAGATCTTCGGGCATTTCATGCAGCCTGATGTGGAGTTCCGGTCGCCCGATGTGGCCTATTTCGTATCGGCAGCGGTGCTGGTGGTGGCGGTGGGGCTATTCCTTGTGACGACCCGGCGGCAGGAGGCAAAGTGATGGTCGAACGGTTCAACGGAAGTTTCACTCAGCAGGAACCGATCCCGGAGGCGGGGATTGCGGCGGCCCTGAACGTGCTGCGGCACGGGCGGTTGCACCGTTATAACACTGCCCCGGGTGAGGTGGCGGAAGCAGCGTTGCTGGAAGAGGAGTTCGCGGCGTTCGTGGGTGCGCGGTACTGTGTGGCTTTGGCCTCTGGCGGGGCGGCAATGGCGACCGCGCTGCGCGCCTTGCAGGTGCAGGCGGGCGATCCGGTTTTGTCGAACGCCTTTACCCTTGCGCCGGTGCCGGGGGCGATTGCCAGTCTGGGCGCGCGGCCGGTGTTCGTCGAAGTGGCCGAAGACCTGACCATTGATCTGGCGCATCTGGAGGTGCAGGCCAGGGCCAGCGGTGCCAGGGTGCTGTTGCTGAGCCATATGCGCGGACATATCGGCGACATGGACGCGACGATGGCGCTGTGTGACCGGCTGGGCCTGCGGGTGGTGGAAGATTGCGCTCATACAATGGGGGCTGTCTGGCGTGGTGTTGCCTCGGGGCGGCACGGGGCCATCGGGTGCTATTCGACGCAGACCTACAAGCACATGAATTCCGGCGAGGGCGGGTTTCTGGTGACGGATGACGCTGATCTGGCGGCGCGGGCGGTGCTGTTATCGGGGTCATATATGTTGTACGCCCGCCACCGCGCGGCCCCGGCGCTGGAGGTGTTTGAACGCCTGCGGCTGGATATTCCCAACATCTCCAGCCGGATGGACAATCTGCGGGCGGCGGTGCTGCGGCCGCAGATCGCGATGCTGGCGGACCGGCGGGAACGGTGGCGGGTGTTGTACCGGGCGATGGAGGCGGGGTTGGCCGACACCCCCGGCCTGCGGCTGATCGCGCGGCCGGAGTGGGAGGATTACATGGGGTCATCGTTCCAGTTCCTGCTGCCGGGGTGGGAAGCTGCGCGGGTGGCGGGGTTCGTGGCCCGTTCGGCGGCGCGTGGGGTGGAGCTTAAGTGGTTCGGTGCAGAGGACCCGGTGGCCTTTACCAGCCGCTACGCGCATTGGCGCTATGCCAGCCCCGAACCCTTGCCGCAGACCGACCGGGTGTTGGCCGGGTTGATCGACATGCGGCTGCCGCTGACCTTTTCTGAGCAGGATGTGGCAGTGATCGCCCGGATCATCGGCGAAGAGGTGACCAATGCGGCGCGGGCCGAGGTGGTGGCAGCCGTCGCCGCCCCGGCAGCGGACTGATCCGGTGGCGCTGTTCGGCCCTGCCCGGCCACCCGGTGGTGTAACCCGCCTGATGTGGCGGCTGGTAGACCCCCGGTTCTATCTGCGGGCCGTGATCGCCGTTGCTGTGTTGGGGTTGGTGGTAGTGCCGTCGCTGGCTGACCTGACCAATGCTGTGCTTAAGACGGTGCAAAGCGCCGAGGGGCCTTGCCGCATCTTGCGAGTCATCGACGGCGACACGGTCACACTTATGTGCCCCGGGGACGGGATGCAAAGCGCGCGGCTGTCGGGCTTTGACACGCCCGAGAAATACGCTCCGAAATGCCTGGCCGAACTGGTGGCGGCGGAAAAGGCGACCTGGGCCTTGCGGACGCTGATCCAGAAGGCCGATCGGATCGAACTCATGCGGGACGGCACGGACCAGTGGGGCCGCGCGCTGGTGCGGCTGACGCTGGACGGACAGGATGTGGCGCGACGGATGGTCAGGACGGGCCATGCGCGCACCTATGGCGGCGGCTTGCGCGGGAGTTGGTGCTGATGCGGATCGTGCGGATGGGGCCTCTGTCGGCCGAGGTGGAACTGGGTGATCTGACGGTGATCGCGCTGTCGGATGGCGAGACAGCGATGCCTTTGACCCATCTGCGAGGGGTGGATGGGCAGGCGCTGGGCGATCTTGCCGGTGCCGATCTGGTTGGCGGCAGGCTACGGCTACCGGTGCGGGCCTTCATGGTCAAAGGACCGGAGGGCTGCCTGATGATTGACGCCGGTGCTGCGGATGCCTGGCATCCGGTACTGGGGCGGTTGGGCGAAGCGATGCAGGAGGCGGGCGTCTCGGCGCAGGACGTGACGGTGGTGGCGTTGACCCATACCCATGTCGATCACCTGAGCGGGCTTGTGGACGGCGTTGGCGGGCTGGCGTTTCCGAATTCAACCCGTGTGTTCGTGGCGGGCGAAGAACTGGCCGCGTTCCGGGCCGAGCTGCGGATGGCCCCGCTGCTGGCGCGGCTGATGCCGCTGGAACAGGGGGACGGCCCGATGCGGGGCGTGGTGGCGATCAATGCGCCGGGCCATTCGCCGGGACATATGGCGTATCTGGTGGACGGGCGGCTGCTGATCTGGGGCGACCTCGTGCATCACGCAGGCGTACAGTTCGCGCGGCCCGAGGTGACCTGGGGGTTCGATGACGATCAGGCGCAGGCGCGGGCCACGCGGATGGCGCTGATGGCGCGGGCGGTGGAGCAGGGGTTCATCGTGGCCGGCGCGCATCTGCCATATCCGGGAATCGGCCTTATTTTGAAAGAGGGTGATGCCTACGCCTTCTCTGCCCTCAGCCTGAATTCCTGACCGGCGCTGATCTTGCGGAGCCGCGCTGCGAAGGCGCAGCCCAGCACGGCTTTGAGTACGCCGCGCAAGCGCGCGGCGGATGCTCCGCACGGGAGTATTTGGAAAAAAGGCAAGCCATGCCGGTTTGCTCTTTTCCCAAATACTCACCTTCCTCCGAACCGATCCGGGCTTGCCCGGTCGGCGAGACAAAGGCTTGCGGCGGAACGCCGCTCCGCTTCACTGCGGGTAGGGCGAGGTGCCGCCGAGGCTGTCATTGGTGTGCTGGATCAGCAGAGCGGCAAGGCAGGTCGCGTCGGTGCAAGCATTGCGGCGGCTGATGAAATCCGCATCTCGCGGCGGATCGATGATGTCAACCAGCTGGCCTGTGGCGTTTTCCACCGCATAGACCCAGGCCAGATCATCCAGCCGCCCCATACGCCAGAGCAGCGGGTTCGGTCCTTCGCCGGCGTCGCACAGGATCTGATGCGCCGGGATCGTTGGCGCGTCGCAGCTGATATCGGACAGGACAAGTCCGTAGCCCTGTTCCAGTTCAGTGATGCGCGCCTCGATGGCGGCAAGGTCGACCGATTGGGCCAGCGCGGCAATGGGCAGGGCGGCGGTGATCAGGGTCAGGGTGGCGGTCAGCATGCGCATCGGCGGGGCCCTTCGGGGACTGTTGGCGCGAGGTAAGGCCGCCTGCGCCAGCCGGTCAAGGTAGGGAAACGCCACTGGCTGCGGCGGGCGCGGTTTCCTGCAGCGCAGAAAAATTTGTCCTTCAGAACGGAGCGGTCAGCAACCTGCCGCCATGCAAGGGAAAAGCCGCTGCCGCCCGGCCATATGCCGCAGACGCTTGCGGGTGTATTTAACCCTGCCTTCGGTTGACCCCGCGCGGGGGGCAGCGTAAACGGGCGACAGAGATCAAGCGGGCCGCCAAGTGCCCGCAAGCTCGCGTATAGCCAGCAACAAGGAGCCCCTCGTGGACCTGCTTCTCCGAGAGTATCTTCCCATACTTGTCCTTCTCGCCATTGCGGTGGGTCTGGGCCTTGTCCTGATCCTTGCCGCTGCCGTGCTGGCAGTGCGCAATCCCGACCCCGAAAAGGTCTCGGCCTATGAGTGCGGATTCAACGCCTTTGATGATGCGCGCATGAAGTTCGACGTGCGGTTTTACCTTGTGTCGATCCTGTTCATCATCTTTGACCTTGAGGTGGCGTTCCTGTTCCCCTGGGCGGTTGCCTTTGGCGAGATCAGCATGGCGGCCTTCTGGTCGATGATGGTGTTTCTTGCAGTGCTGACCGTGGGCTTTGCCTATGAGTGGAAGAAGGGCGCGCTGGAATGGGAATGACCGGGCACCGATAGGTCGAAAGACCGTCAGACCGCGTGTGGCAGACCTGGTGCAGGACGCATCAGGCAAACTTGTGATCGGCAATATCTGGTTGAAATATGCCGCGCGCATGAAACGCCACGCGCACGGCAAGGCTTTTTATGCGCAAATCTTACATTGCGGCGTCCATTGCGTCGACGACGGTCTTTTCAGGGGTCGCCTGGCAATTGGTGGTGATCTTGGTCATCGTGGCTTCTGCCGCGGCAGTTGCAGCGGCCATATCCGCTTCGCTCATCGCCGCCCGTGCGGTCTGGGCCTCCGCGATCATGGCGGTTTTCTCTTCCGTGGTCATCGCTTCGACCTTGGTCTTATCTTCGTCCGTCATGGCCGTGTAGACGTCAAGTTGCATCGCCATGGACATTTTCCCGGCGTCGTCCAGCGTGGCGTAGTCGGCGCAGTTCGTCGTCATCGGGTCGCCAACGACGGTCTGAGCGAAGACAGGGGCAAAAGAAGCGGCGAAGATGCCGGTGGCGGCAAGCAGTTTGATGGCATGGTTCATGACAGAGGTTCCTTGGTGAAAGGGCCGCACAGCGCGGCACCCGGTTCAACGCATCAAATGCCATGGGGTTCCCGGAATGAGGCCACAGGCAAAGGACGCAGTGACGTTTGTCAGGGAAGTTTGCGGGGAAGCCCCGCCAGCTGGCACGTTTGACAGCCGTGCCGGCGCAATGGCTGACCAGTTGTCCGCGGTCCTGCCCTTCGGAAAATGCCGGGTCTGCGGCATTGCCATTGGTTGACCCTGCCTTGGGTGGCAGGTATTGAGCGTCAAGCTGGTTAGCGCCGCTTGCAGCCCGGGCCATGGCCCTGCAAGCTGGGCGATTGGTCGCGACTGTGTCGGATTGCAGGACCGGACTGGCCGTTGCCAGGGGTGGTCATGGCAGGAAATGCTGGAAGGGGTGACTGGGATGGGTGTAATGGCAGGTGCGAATACGGCCGGTGCTGACCATGACACCACCGTTCAGGCCTTGAACCGCGATTTGCAGGACAAGGGGTTTTTGCTGACCTCGACCGAAGACATCATCAACTGGGCGCGCATCGGGTCCTTGCACTGGATGACCTTTGGTCTGGCCTGTTGCGCGGTGGAGATGATGCATACCTCGATGCCGCGTTATGATCTGGAACGCTTTGGCACTGCGCCCCGCGCCAGCCCGCGCCAGTCGGACCTGATGATCGTGGCGGGGACGCTGACCAACAAGATGGCCCCCGCGTTGCGCAAGGTTTACGACCAGATGCCCGAGCCGCGCTATGTGATCTCGATGGGGTCATGCGCCAATGGCGGCGGGTATTATCACTACTCCTACAGCGTGGTGCGTGGCTGTGACCGGATCGTGCCGGTGGATATCTACGTGCCCGGCTGCCCGCCCACCGCCGAGGCGCTGTTGTATGGCATCCTGCAGTTGCAGCGGAAAATCCGCCGCACCGGCACCATTACCCGTTGAGGAGCGCGCATGTCTGAAGCCCTGACCGAGCTGGGAGCGATCATCGCGCTGAAGCGGCCCGATGCGGTGTTGGCCAGTAACGTGACGCACGGCGAGCTGACGCTGACCGTGGCGTTGCAATACCTTGAGGGGCTGGTGGAGTTCCTGAAGGATGACGCCTCGTGCCGGTTCACGTCGCTGGTGGATATCACCGCGATTGACCACCCCGAACGGGCGGCGCGGTTCGACGTGGTGTATCATTTCCTCAGCATGTACCAGAACCATCGCATCCGGCTGAAAGTGGCGGTGCGGGCCGAGGATATGGTGCCTTCCATACACAGCATCCATCCCTCGGCGAACTGGTTCGAGCGCGAGGTGTTCGACATGTTCGGCATCCTGTTCAGCGGCCACCCGGACCTGCGGCGGATTTTGACGGATTACGGTTTCCGCGGGCATCCGCTGCGCAAGGATTTCCCGACCACGGGCTATACCGAGGTGCGCTATGACGAGGCGCAGAAGCGGGTGGTCTATGAGCCGGTCAGTCTGGTGCAGGAATACCGGCAGTTCGATTTCATGAGCCCGTGGGAAGGGGCCGAATATATCCTTCCCGGTGATCAGAAGGCGGGGGTGAAATGATGTGGTGGGAACCTCTTTCTGAAATCGGAACGCTGTTTGCGGGTTTTGGCACTCTTCTTGGAGCTCTGCTCCTCTCAAAAAAAACCATTTGTTTTCCAACAGCGGGTAAAAAGTCCTTGAAATTCAACACTTCTGGGATTCCTGCTTTCTCCAACTTTGGAGGCAAATGATGGACGGCGATATCCGGGCGAACACCTACGACGACGGCTCCACGGACTTTGAGACCGGCGAGCAGCGCATCCGCAACTTCAACATCAACTTTGGCCCGCAGCACCCAGCGGCGCATGGGGTGTTGCGGCTGGTGCTGGAGCTGGACGGCGAGATTGTGGAGCGGTGTGATCCGCATATCGGGCTGCTGCATCGTGGTACTGAAAAGCTGATGGAATCGCGGACCTATTTGCAGAACTTGCCGTATTTCGACCGGCTGGATTATGTGGCGCCGATGAACCAGGAGCATGCCTGGTGTCTGGCGATTGAACGCCTGACCGGCACACCGGTGCCGCGCCGCGCCAGCCTGATCCGGGTGCTGTTCTGCGAGATTGGCCGGATTCTGAGCCACCTGCTGAACGTCACCACGCAAGCGATGGACGTGGGCGCGTTGACGCCGCCTTTGTGGGGCTTTGAAGAGCGCGAAAAGCTGATGGTGTTCTATGAACGCGCCAGCGGTGCGCGGTTGCATGCGGCGTATTTCCGGCCCGGTGGGGTGCATGTCGACCTGCCGGATCAGTTGGTGGAAGACATTGACCAATGGGCGGTGGAATTCCCGCGCATGCTGGATGATATCGACGGGCTGTTGACCGAGAACCGTATCTTCAAGCAGCGCAACGTCGATATCGGCGTGGTGAGCGAGAAGGATATTCAGGACTGGGGCTTTTCCGGCGTGATGGTGCGCGGGTCTGGCCTCGCTTGGGATTTGCGCCGCGCGCAGCCCTATGAGTGCTACGACGAGTTCGACTTCAAAATTCCCGTCGGCACCAATGGCGACTGCTTTGACCGCTACCTGTGCCGGATGCAAGAGATGCGGGAGTCGACGTCGATTATCCGGCAGGCCTGCGCCAAGCTGCGAGTGGAAAAGGGTGACGTGCTGGCGCGTGGCAAGATCACCCCGCCGAAGCGCGGTGAGATGAAGACCTCGATGGAGGCGTTGATCCACCACTTCAAGCTCTATACCGAAGGGTTCCACGTGCCTGCGGGTGAGGTTTATGCGGCGGTTGAAGCGCCCAAGGGCGAGTTCGGGGTGTATCTGGTGGCGGACGGGTCGAACAAACCTTACCGCGCCAAGATCAGGGCGCCGGGGTTTTTGCACCTGCAAGCCATCGACTTCATCTGCAAGGGCCACCAGCTGGCGGATGTAAGCGCGATCATCGGCACGATGGACGTGGTGTTCGGGGAGATTGATCGCTGATGCCGGACGTGACGATCAATCTCTGGACACTGATTCTTGGCGCGGCTTCGGGTCTCGCTGCGGTTCTGGGAGCCCGGGTGGGAAATCGTCTTCTCATGGGTGCCATCATCGGCGCTGTCACTGCTGCAATCCTGACTATCGCCAAGGGATATATCTGAGCCATGCTGCGCCGCCTTCACAAAGACCAACCCGCGTCCTTCGCCTTTACCCCGGCCAATCTTACCTGGGCCAAGGGGCAGATTTCCAAGTATCCTGAGGGCCGTCAGGCCTCGGCGATCATCCCCCTTCTGTGGCGCGCGCAGGAACAGGAGGGGTGGTTGTCTCGCCCGGCCATCGAGCATGTCTCTTCCATGTTGGGGCTGGCTTATATTCGCGGGCTGGAGGTGGCGACGTTCTATTTCATGTTCCAGCTGCAACCGGTCGGTTCCGTCGCGCATATTCAGATCTGTGGCACCACGTCTTGCATGATCTGCGGCGCAGAGGCGCTGGTTGAGGTCTGCAAGGAGATGATTGCGAAGCAGCCGCATGCTTTGAGCGCTGACGGCAAGTTCTCGTGGGAAGAGGTCGAGTGTCTGGGGGCCTGCGCCAATGCGCCGATGGCGCAGATCGGCAAGGATTACTACGAGGACCTGACGCCGGAGGGCCTGCGCGCGCTGATCGGACGGTTCTCGTTGGGGCAGGTGCCGCTGCCGGGATCGCAGATCGGGCGCTATGCGGCGGAACCGGCGGGGGGTCTGACCTCGCTGACGGAGTTTGACAGCGGGCGCAAGCAGTACAACGCGAGCGTGCAGTTGGCGGTGGACCTGAAGGATACGGTCAGGCGGATCGACGGCAGCGAAGTGCCGCTGCTGACGCCGTGGCTGGGTAAGGCGGCGAAAGCTGTGGCCCCGGCAACGGACGAAGCTAAGGAGCCGAAGCCTTCGGCGGGGCGTCCGGCGGATGCCAGTGGCGTGACAGTGCAGGAAGCGCCCGCCGTGTCCAAGGGCAAACCGGTGGCGGATGGGAATGCGGTCAACGCGACACCTGCGGCGACACCCGAGGCGAAGGCGACCCCGGCGACCATTGCGGCACTGCCTGCGGGGCAAGCGGTGAAGCCTGCGGCGCTGACGGCGGCGCGCGCAGGTGGTGCGGATGATCTGAAGTTGATCCTTGGCATCGGGCCGAAGCTGGAGAAGCTTTGCAACTCTTTGGGTTTCCATCACTTTGACCAGATCGCGGGCTGGACCGCGGCAGAGGTTGCCTGGGTGGATGACAATCTGGAAGGCTTCAAGGGGCGTGTCACCCGTGACAAATGGGTTGTGCAGGCCAAGACCCTTGCGGCAGGCGGGTCAGTCGAAGAGGCTGAGCGTGCAGCCAGAAACTGACCTGGGATGGTTTTGTGTGAAACAGGTCCGGGCCGTGTAGTTGGGTGTGAGAGGTGACAAAGGCGTGACGGGGATGGGCAAGGCAGGAAATGGGATTGGCCGGATGCTGCTGGGTCTGGCAGCGGGGCTGATCGCGTTTGGCGTGGCGATGTACTGGCTCAGGTTCGACCTTCTGGTTGCGCTGGGGATCGGGGTTGGCGCGGCCCTGCTTGTCTGGCTGCTGATCGGTCTGGTGTGGGGCGTGGGCGAGCCGGTCTTTGTGACGCCTGCGCCGAGGGTGCGGAAGATCGTGGTCGACCGCTCTGTGCTGGAGGCTGAGCCGGACTCGGTGCCGGTGGTGCCGGAACCGGCCCCGGTCGCCCGAGCGGCGGCCGCGCCGGTCCGTGCGGTGGCCGAGCCGGTTCGCCCCCCCGCTGCCCCGGATGCTGGTCCCGAAGTCCTGGAAGAACCCGATTTCGAGTTTGATCCCGACCCGCCAGTGATCCGGCCAAAGCGGACGGTCAGGCTTGAAGCTCCGGTCGTGGTGACGGATGTGGCAGACACTGCAGTCGTGCCGAAGCCTCGCGCAAGTGCCAGGCCTCGCACACCTGCCAAAGCCAGGGCAAGTGCCAAACCCAAGACCACTGTCGCAACTGACCGCGAGGTCCCGCCAATGGTCGCCGCAAGGCCCAAGGCGAAGGGAAAACCTCGGCTGGAGGCAAGCCCGGTGCCGCAAAAGACTGCGTCGGCCAAGCCGGCGACAAAGCCGCGGGTGGCCAAGAGCAAGGCCGGCGGTCCAGTGCGGCTGGAGGCGCCGCGAAACGGCAAGCCGGATGACCTGAAAGTCATCGCAGGCATTGGCCCGGCGCTGGAAAAGCTGTTACAGGGCCTTGGCTTCTATCACTTTGATCAGATCGCCAACTGGTCTGACGCGGATGTAGCTATGGTCGATGCCCAGATGAAAACCTTCAAGGGCCGCGCCACCCGGGACAAATGGGTGGTGCAGGCAAGGACACTTGCAGCGGGGGGAACGGTCGCGGAGGCCGAGGCCGCCGCGAAGGCGTGACGGACGAGGGAACAACGGCCCCGAAAAGCGGGCCGCATCAACGGGAGTGACACGGAATGCGCAAGGCACAGAATGTGAATGCCCCTTTGCTGGGCGGCTGGATACTTGGTGCGGCAGCGGGGCTGGTGGCCTTTGGCGTGCTGGTCATCGTCGGCAAGTTCGATCTGTTTCCGGCCGGGGCGCTGGCCGCTGTCGTGGCGGCAGTGGCGGGACTGGTTCTGGGGATGCCCTGGGGCAGCGGGCAGGTTTCGACCTTTGATCAGAGCGCGGCTGTGACTGCAAAACCCAAGCCTGTCGCGCAGTCTGTGTCGGCCCCGATTGCAGCGCCAGTGGCGGTGTCCGCCATGGCGCAACCTCTGGCGTTCGTGTCTGCCCCAAGTGTGGAAGTGGCACCGGTCGTGGCCAAGCCCAAGACGGCGAAGGCAATAGCCAAGGGACCTGAGCGGTTGACCGCGCCGCGCAAAGGTAAGGCTGACGATCTGAAGGAGATCGAGGGCATTGGTCCGGCGATGGAAAAACTGGTCAACAGCATGGGATTTTACCATTTCAGCCAAGTTGCCAGCTGGTCGGACGCCGATGTGGCACTTGTCGACGCGGAGATGAAGACTTTCAAGGGCCGGATCGTCCGCGACAAGTGGGTAGCGCAGGCGAAGATCATCGTGACCGAGGGGCTTGACGCGTTCCGAGAACGCGCAAAGACCAACAATTACTAAGGGATGACCATGCAAAGCCCCGACCAGAATGAGATGAAGCGGGCAGCGCAGACGCGTCTTGTCGCGTTCGTTCTGGCCGGGACGATGATCGGGTGGATGGGCGTGCAGTGGCTGGGTGGCTGGGCGGGCTGGGAGGCACGCTTTGCGTTCCTGTTCGATCTTGCGGCGCTGGCGGCGTTCGTGTGGGCGCTGGTCGTGACATATCAGATCTGGCGGGGACGCCAGAAGTAGGAAGGCTAAAGATGCTCAAGGATCAGGACCGCATATTCACCAACCTTTACGGGATGCATGACCGCAGCCTGAAGGGCGCGATGACGCGCGGGCATTGGAACGGCACCGCCGAGATCATCCAGCGCGGCCGCGACACGATCATCGAGCAGATGAAAGCGTCGGGTCTGCGCGGCCGGGGCGGGGCGGGGTTTCCGACGGGCCTGAAGTGGTCGTTCATGCCCAAGCAGTCGGACGGGCGGCCTTCGTACCTGGTGATCAACGCCGACGAATCCGAACCCGGCACCTGCAAGGACCGCGAGATCATGCGGCACGATCCGCATACCTTGATCGAAGGCGCGCTGATCGCGTCCTTTGCGATGAATGCGAACGCCTGCTACATCTACATCCGCGGCGAATACATTCGCGAGCGTGAGGTCCTGCAGGCCGCGATTGACGAATGCTATGACGCGGGGTTGCTGGGCAAGAACGCGGCCAAATCCGGCTGGGATTTCGATTGCTATCTGCACCATGGGGCTGGCGCGTACATCTGCGGCGAGGAAACCGCGCTGTTAGAGTCGCTGGAGGGCAAGAAGGGCATGCCCCGGATGAAGCCGCCGTTTCCTGCCGGGTCGGGGCTGTACGGCTGCCCGACGACGGTGAACAACGTCGAGTCTATTGCCGTGGTGCCAACGATCCTGCGGCGCGGGGCGGAGTGGTTTGCCTCATTCGGGCGGCCCAACAACACCGGGACCAAGCTGTTCGGTATCTCGGGCCATGTGATGAACCCTTGCGTCGTTGAAGAGGCCATGTCGATCCCGTTGAAAGAATTGCTGGAGCGGCATTGCGGCGGCGTGCGCGGCGGCTGGAAGAACATCAAGGCGGTGATCCCGGGCGGGTCTTCGGTGCCGCTGCTGACACAGGCGCAGTGCGATGACGCGATCATGGATTTCGACTGGCTGCGCGAGCAACGGTCCGGTCTGGGCACGGCGGCGGTGATTGTGATGGATCAGTCGACGGACGTGATCAAGGCGATCTGGCGGCTGTCGAAGTTTTACAAGCATGAGTCCTGCGGCCAGTGCACGCCGTGCCGCGAAGGCACCGGCTGGATGATGCGGGTGATGGACCGGCTGGTACGCGGCGAGGCGGAGGTGGAGGAGATCGACATGCTGATCTCCGTCACCAAGCAAGTCGAGGGTCACACCATCTGCGCGCTTGGCGATGCAGCGGCCTGGCCCATTCAGGGTCTGGTGCGGGCGTTCCGCGAGGAAATCGAGGACCGGATCAAGGCGAAGAAATCGGGCCGCATGGGCGCGATGGCGGCGGAGTGATCAGGATGGCGGTCCTGTCCGTGACACTTGCGACGGCTTGTGTGCCCGTGGCCCGGCAGGCCCCGGCACCTGCGCCGTTGCGGGTGACGAACGGCGGCCAGCCGTTCCAGATGTGGGACGGTGCCCCGGCGCGAAAGGTTGGCGAGGCGGACTGTGCAGCGCGGGGGCAAACGCTGCGTACCTCGATCTATGACCGGTTCGAAGCGGGCGCTTGGGTGTTCGTCGAGGGCTGCGCATGACAAGTGCCGTCACCTTCGGTCACAAACCGCTGATCAGGGGCCTTTGTCATGGCATATCAAAGGGGTTCACCCCCATCTCTGCGGCAGTTTCAGCCAAGGAGGCCCTCATGAAACGCCTGTCACTTACCCTTGCCGCACTTGCCGTAGCCGCACCCGCCTATGCGCTGGTGCCGATCAACGAAGAACCGAAGATCATGGATACCCTGTTGCAGGGCTTCATCGGTGACGCGATCGACGACAACTGCGATACAATCGAGGCGCGCAAGCTGCGGGCACTTGGAGAACTGACGAAGCTGCGCGACTATGCGCTGGACCAAGGCTATTCCGCCGACGAGATCCGTGACCTCGTCAAGTCGAAGGAAGAGAAAGCCAAGGGCAAGGCGCAGGCCGCCGAAATCCTGAAGGAACGCGGTGCCGAGCCGGGCAACCCGGAGGCCTATTGCAAGATCGGCGAAGAGGAAATCGCCAAGGAAAGCCTGATCGGGTATTTGCTGAGGTCCACCAAATGAACCAGCCGTCCGGCATGCATCTGGCCGAGTTGAACGTGGGGCGCCTGTTGGCCCCCACGGACGACCCGCGCGTGGCGGAGTTCATGGGGGCGCTTGACCGGGTGAATGGCCTGGGCAAGCGGATGCCGGGGTTTGTGTGGATGATGGAGGGCTCGGGTGAACCGGGCACCGGCAACACCGAAGCGAAGATTGATGGCGATGCACAGTACGTCTCGAACCTGACGGTCTGGGAAAATGTCGCGACGCTGGAGGCTTTCGTCTGGAACACCGTCCACCGCGCGTTCTATGAGCGGCGGCAGGAATGGTTCGAGGTGCTGGGCAGGATGCATTTCGTCATGTGGTGGATACCGGCAGGCCATAAGCCCACGCTAGACGAGGCGCTGCAGCGGCTGGAGCATTTGCGGGTGCAGGGCGACAGTGACGAGGCGTTCGGCTGGAAATATCTGAAAGAGGCGCAGCTGTGGAAGACACGCGGTTGCGCGCAAGTGGCGGCGGAGTAGCAGTCATGCATGAAAATATAAAACAGATGATTGTTTCGGAAATGGACGTTGCACGTCAAATTGTTGCAACAATCGGCCGGTCTGTGAACAGCCTTCTGGACGATATCGAAAGCTTGACGCTCGGGTTGCCCGAAGAAGAATACAGAAGTATTCGCAGGGCCTTTGGCCACTTCATGGGTGGAGAAGCCTTTGACATTGTGCGTCGCCTACAACAGCAACACCCCCTCTTAATTGACGAAGAAGACCAGATGATTGAGGAAGAAAACAAGAAATGACCAACCTCAAGAAAATCAGCATCGACGGCATCGAGGTCGAGGTCGATGGCGCGATGACCATCATTCAGGCGGCGGAGGTGGCGGGGGTGGAGATCCCCCGGTTCTGTTACCACGAACGCCTGACAATTGCGGGCAACTGCCGGATGTGTCTGGTCGAGGTGGTGGGCGGGCCGCCGAAACCGGCGGCGTCCTGTGCGATGCAGGTCAAGGATTTGCGGCCGGGGCCGAATGGTGAGGCTCCGCTGGTCAAGACCCGCAGCCCGATGGTCAAGAAGGCCCGCGAAGGGGTGATGGAGTTTTTGCTGATCAACCACCCCCTGGATTGCCCGATCTGCGATCAAGGCGGCGAGTGCGATTTGCAGGATCAGGCGATGGCGTACGGCGTCGATTTCAGCCGCTACCGCGAGCCGAAGCGGGCGTCGGAGGACTTGAACCTTGGCCCGTTGGTCGAGACGAAGATGACGCGGTGTATTTCTTGTACAAGGTGTGTGCGGTTTACCTCGGAGGTCGCCGGGATCACCCAGATGGGCCAAACCGGGCGCGGTGAGGATAGCGAGATCACCAGCTATCTGAACATGACGCTGGACAGCAACCTGCAGGGCAACATCATCGACCTGTGTCCGGTTGGAGCTTTAACATCAAAGCCTTACGCCTTTACCGCGCGGCCTTGGGAACTGACCAAGACCGAAACCATCGACGTGATGGACGCGCTGGGGTCGAACATCCGCGTCGATACCAAGGGCCGCGAAGTGATGCGCATTCTGCCGCGCAACCACGATGGCGTGAACGAGGAATGGATTTCCGACAAGACCCGGTTTGTCTGGGACGGGTTGCGGCGTCAACGACTGGACACGCCATACATCCGCGAGAACGGCAAGTTGCGGAAGGCCGGGTGGGGCGAGGCTCTGGCTGCGGCTGCGGCAGCGATGAAGGGACGAAAGGTGGCGGCGTTGGTCGGCGATCTGGTGCCGGTAGAGGCTGCGTTCAGCCTTAAGGCAATGATCGAAGGCTTGGGCGGGCACGTGGAATGCCGTACGGATGGGGCCAAGCTGCCTGCGGGCAACCGGTCCGGGTATGTGGGCAATGCGACGATCGAGGATATCGACAGCGCCAAGATGATCCAGTTGATCGGGACCAACCCGCGCGTGGAATCTCCGGTGCTGAACGCCCGGCTGCGCAAGGCGTGGACGAACGGGGCGGTCATTGGGCTGGTCGGTGAAGCGGTTGATCTGACGTATGATTATGTGCATGTCGGCACCGACCGCGCGGGGCTGGAAAAGCTGTCGTCGCAGGTGATCTCGGATGAGACCAAGGCCAAGCCGACGCTGGTAATTGTCGGGCAGGGTGCCATCAACGAGGCGGACGGTGAAGCGGTGCTGGCCTATGCGATGCGGCTGGCGGAAAACTCCAACTCCAAGCTTTTGATCCTGCACACGGCGGCTGGCCGTGTTGGTGCGATGGATGTGGGGGCCTGTACCGAGGGCGGCCTGTCGGCGGCGACCGAGGGCGCAGAGGTGATCTACAACCTTGGCGCGGATGAGGTGGAGATCGCAAAAGGCCCGTTCGTGATCTATCAGGGCAGCCACGGTGACCGGGGGGCGGCGCGCGCCGACATTATCCTGCCGGGCGCGGCCTATACCGAAGAAACCGGCCTGTTCGTCAACACCGAAGGCCGCCCGCAGCTGAGCCTTCGCGCAGGCTTTGCGCCGGGTGAGGCGAAGGAAAACTGGGCGATCCTGCGGGCGCTGTCGGCGGAACTGGGGGCCACGTTGCCGTGGGACAGTCTGGCCGTGTTGCGGCAGGCTTTGGTCAAGGCGCATCCGCATCTGGGCCGGGTCGATCAGGTGCCGCAGAACGGGTGGGCTCCGCTGGCGATGAAACCGCTTGGCAAAGCCGATTTCCGCAATGCGATCAAGGATTTCTACCTGACCAACCCGATTGCCCGGGCCTCTACCGTGATGGCAGAATTGTCGGCGATGGCAGCGGCCCGTGTAGCCACGCCGATGGCGGCAGAGTAGGGCCGTGCTGCACCCCCTGACCCTTGCTGCAACACTGACCACCGCGACAGCGGCTCTGGGGGGTTGCACGCAAACGGCGGAGGTGACAGAGGGGCGCAATCAGCCCGTCTATCAGGGGATCCAGACGATCCTGCTGGACGACGGTCTGGTGAGTTTCAGCGTCGCAATGACCGGCGCGAAGGACAAGGCAGCGGTTGAGGCTTACGGCCGCTGTGCGGCAGCGCAATATGCGCTGGATCAGGGATACGGGTTCGCACGGCAAGTGCGCACCATCGTGAAGCAGGACGGGCGCCGGTGGTTCGGGGATGCGGTCTATCTGATTTCCGCAGCGCTGCCCGAGGGGTTGCGGACTGTGGATGCCGAAGTGGCGGTGGCGGAATGCGGCGAACTTGGAATACCGACGGTTTGAAGTGAGGGGCTGAGATGGCGGAGTTTCTTTCCACGGGGTTCGGGACGGCGGTGCTGATTGCGGCACAAAGTCTTCTGATCGTGGCATTCGTGATGATCAGCCTGCTGTTCCTCGTCTACGGCGACCGCAAGATCTGGGCGGCGGTGCAGATGCGGCGCGGCCCGAATGTGGTGGGGCCGTTCGGGTTGCTGCAGTCGGTGGCGGATGCGCTGAAATACGTGGTCAAGGAGATCATTGTTCCGGCGGGCGCTGACCGGCCGGTGTTCTTTCTGGCACCACTGCTGAGTTTTGTGCTGGCGATCCTCGCCTGGGCGGTGATCCCATTCGATGATGGCTGGGTGCTGGCCAACAATGTGGCGATTCTGTTCGTCTTCGCGGTGTCGTCGCTGGAAGTGTACGGCGTGATAATGGGCGGCTGGGCTTCGAACTCCAAATACCCGTTCCTCGGGTCTTTGCGGTCGGCGGCGCAAATGATTTCCTATGAGGTGTCGCTGGGACTGATCATCATCGGGGTGATCATTTCCACGGGGGGGATGAACTTTTCGGCCATCGTGGCGGCGCAGGACGGCGACTACGGTCTGTTCAACTGGTACTGGCTACCGCATTTCCCGATGGTGTTCCTGTTCTTCATCAGCGCGCTCGCCGAAACCAACCGCCCTCCCTTCGACCTGCCGGAAGCGGAATCCGAACTCGTCGCCGGGTTCATGGTGGAATATTCCTCGACCCCCTACCTGTTGTTCATGGCCGGCGAATACATCGCCATCTTCCTGATGTGCGCGCTGATGAGCCTCCTCTTCTTCGGCGGCTGGCTCTCGCCGATCCCCGGCCTGCCCGACGGCTGGTGGTGGATGGTCGCCAAGATGTGGTTCTTCTTCTTCATGTTCGCCATGGTGAAGGCCATCGTGCCGCGCTACCGCTATGACCAGTTGATGCGGATCGGCTGGAAGGTCTTCCTGCCGATGTCCTTGGGCTGGGTCGTGATCGTGGCGTTCCTGGCGAAATTCGAAGTGTTCGGCGGCTTCTGGGCCCGCTGGGCGGTGGGGGGGTGAGGATGTTTCGGAAGATCATCGCCGCAACTTTGGGCTTTCAGGCAGGCGCTGCGGGTGCAACGGAGTCGTGCGATGCCTTCGAGGCAGAAATGAAGTCTCTGCTTCCGTATGTCGAGCAGAACTACGAACTCGCCTTTCCCATGAGTGCTTGGGACACACCTGATCAGGGTATACTTGCGATGCTGATCTATTTCGGCGCAATTCCGCGAGTACTTGGTCCTGAAGCTCAAGTGGAAGACGCGCGTGTTCTCGTCGTAATGGAAGAGAATGCAGGTTGTTGGCAGGACAAGCTGCCTGACGAAGCCAAGGCGAACTTCAAGACGATCCAAGAACACCCGCAAGCAAAGACCGAACGCGAAAAGGCGATGACCTTGGCAAAGGGGATGATCCAATAATGGCCAACATCGACTGGACCCGCGCCACGAAGTATTTCCTGCTGATGGACTTCATCAAAGGCTTCGGCCTGGGGATGAAATACTTCTTCGCGCCGAAGATGACGCTGAACTACCCGCATGAGAAGGGGCCGCTGTCGCCTCGCTTCCGCGGCGAACATGCGTTGCGGCGCTATCCGAACGGCGAGGAACGCTGCATTGCCTGCAAGCTTTGCGAGGCGATCTGTCCGGCGCAGGCCATCACCATCGACGCCGAACCGCGTGAGGACGGCTCCCGCCGCACCACGCGCTATGACATCGACATGACCAAGTGCATCTACTGCGGCTTTTGTCAGGAGGCTTGCCCGGTCGATGCCATCGTTGAAGGCCCGAACTTCGAGTTCGCCACTGAGACGCGCGAGGAGCTGTTCTACAATAAAGACAAGCTTCTGGCGAACGGCGAGCGGTGGGAGGCGGAGATTGCCCGCAACCTTGAAATCGACGCGCCCTACAGGTGACATGATGACAGACGACTTCACCAAGATGTTCGCCGCCATGGTGGCTCAGGGGCAGGAGATGGCCAAGGCCTTTGCCCCGGCGATGGAAAACGTCGATGTGAAGGCGTTTGAAAAGCTGTTCCCGGCGATGCCGAAGGAAGTGTTGGAGATGTGGTTCGGCAAGACCTTCAACCCCGAAGGCCTTGATGCGCGGACGCGGTTTCTGGTGACGATTGCGGCGCAGACAGTGCTCGGGCCGTTGGGCGAGCCGCAGTTGCGCATCACCATCAAGAACGCGCTGGCCGCCGGGGCCACCAAACGCGAGATCGCCGAAGTGATCTGGCAGATGAGCATGTTCGGCGGGGTCCCCGCCATGCAGAAGGCTCTGGAGATCGCGCAAGGCGTCTTTGCCGAAGTTGAGGAGACAGACGTATGACCGTCGCCGCTTTTGCCTTTTATGCCTTTGCCGTGGTGACGGTTCTGGCGGGCCTGATGGTCACCGTCAGCCGCAACCCGGTGCATTCGGTGCTGTGGCTGATCCTGACATTCCTGTCGACGGCGGGCCTGTTCGTGCTGCTGGGGGCCGAGTTCGTGGCAATGCTGCTGATCATCGTCTACGTCGGCGCGGTGGCGGTGCTATTCCTGTTCGTGGTGATGATGCTGGACGTGGATTTCGCCGAGTTGAAGGGCGAGATGGCCAAGATCATGCCGCTGGCGCTGTTGATTGGGGTGATCCTGATCATGCAGATCGCGATTGGCGTCGGTGTGTGGGTTGAGGCGGACGGGGCCGAGGGCCTGCGTCAGGCCGTGGCGCCTGGGCTGGAGGTGGAGAACACCCGCGCCTTGGGGCTGCTGATCTATGACAAGTATATCCTGTTGTTCCAGTTGGCTGGTCTGATCCTGCTGGTCGCGATGATCGGCGCGATCCTGCTGACCCTGCGCCACCGCCGCGACATCAAGCGCCAAAACGTGCTGCAACAGATGTGGCGTGATCCGGCCAAGGCGATGGAACTGAGGGACGTGAAGCCGGGGCAGGGGTTGTGATGCAACTCACAATCCTTGTCACGGCCTTTGTTGCGGTATCGGTGATTGCCAATGCGGCCGCCGCTTGCGAGCCTGTAATTGATGAACGGACGTTGTTTGAGATACGATCACTTAGCAAGCCGGTAGCCGTTGACCCTCAATGCAGAGTAGTCAATGGAGGCGTCTACGACGAGCTATCCTTGGGGCCGGCGATCGACCTCGACAAAGGGCGTATTCTGCAAGTTGTGGGGGGATCAGCTAAATCCCACGTTCTACTCGTCGACTGCAATGACCGAGAAGCGACCGTTTTGCGAGGAACTGAAACAATCACTGGGGAGACGTCCTGCGGTCCGATCAGCACGTATGCTGACCTCGCAGGCGGAAAGGCCATGATGTCCTTGGATGGCGGCGCAAACTTACAAGAACTCGTCACTATTGCAGCGATTCAGGGTGTAACGGAGATCAAGCCGAGCGAGTTTTTTTTCATGTTTAGTAAGGCATGGGAAAGTGAACTGCATGCGGTAGGCCGGAAGGATCGGTTTGATCTGTTGTGCGGGTGCAAGCTCCACTACCCCGATTCAAAGGGCGCAAGAAACTGAAGTACTGCGAGTTCGCCCGATTGGGGCAAATATCGAACGGGCCGCAAGACGCCCATGAGGGAACGGACAGATGATCGGACTTGAACATTACCTGACGGTGGCGGCGGCCCTGTTCGTCATCGGGATCTTCGGGATCTTCCTGAACCGCAAGAACGTGATCGTCATCCTGATGTCGATTGAACTCATGCTGCTGGCGGTGAACATCAACCTTGTGGCGTTCTCGTCTTACTCGGGCGATCTGGTGGGGCAGGTGTTCACCATGTTCGTGCTGACCGTGGCTGCGGCCGAAGCGGCCATCGGGTTGGCCATCCTCGTCGTGTTCTTCCGCAACCGGGGAACGATTGATGTGGAAGACGTAAACGTGATGAAGGGCTGACCCAAGATGGCAACGATCATTCTTTTTGCGCCGCTGATCGGGGCGCTGATCTGCGGGTTCGGCTGGCGGCTGATCGGCGAGAAGGCCGGGCAGGTTATCGCCGCGGCGCTGCTGTTTCTGGCGGCGGCGCTCAGCTGGTATGTGTTCCTGACATTCGACGGCGAGACGCAGCGGATTGTGCTGCTGCGTTGGATCGAGAGCGGGTCGCTCAGCACCGAATGGGCGATCCGGCTGGACCGGCTGACCGCGATCATGCTGGTGGTGGTCAATACCGTGGCGGCCTTGGTGCACCTGTATTCCTTCGGCTACATGGCGCATGACGAGAACTGGGGCGAGGACGAGCCGTATCGGGCGCGGTTCTTCGCCTATCTGTCGTTCTTCACCTTTGCGATGCTGATGCTGGTGACCAGCGACAACCTGGTGCAGATGTTCTTTGGCTGGGAAGGGGTGGGGGTCGCGTCTTACCTGCTGATCGGGTTTTACTACCGCAAGCCAAGCGCCAATGCGGCGGCGATCAAGGCGTTTGTGGTGAACCGGGTCGGCGACTTTGGTTTTGCGCTGGGAATTTTCGCGCTGTTCTTCCTGACGGATTCGGTGCGGTTCGATGACGTGTTTGCTGCAGCCCCCGCGCTGGCTGAGACGAACCTGACCTTCCTGTGGTCGGACTGGAACGCGGCGAACCTTGTCGGTGTGCTGCTGTTCATCGGCGCGATGGGCAAATCGGCGCAGCTGTTCCTGCACACCTGGCTGCCTGACGCGATGGAGGGCCCGACACCCGTGTCAGCGCTGATCCATGCGGCGACTATGGTGACGGCGGGGGTGTTCCTCGTTTGCCGGATGTCGCCGCTGTACGAATACGCGCCGGATGCCAAGACGATGATCGTGGTGGTCGGTGCCACGACGGCATTCTTTGCGGCGACGGTCGGTTTGGTGCAGAACGATATCAAGCGGGTGATTGCGTATTCGACCTGTTCGCAGTTGGGCTACATGTTCGTGGCGGCGGGCTGCGGGGTTTACTCGGTGGCGATGTTCCACCTGTTCACCCATGCCTTCTTCAAGGCGATGCTGTTTCTGGGCGCGGGGTCGGTGATCACCGCAACGCACCATGAGCAGGACATGCGTAACTATGGCGGGCTGCGGAAGAAGATCCCGCTGACCTTTGCCGCGATGCTGATCGGCACGCTGGCGATCACCGGCGTGGGCATTCCGCTGACGCATTACGGGTTCGCCGGGTTCCTGTCGAAGGATGCAGTGATTGAAAGCGCCTGGGTCGGGTCCTCCTATGCCTTCTGGCTGCTGGTCGCGGCGGCCTGCATGACGAGTTTCTATTCCTGGCGGCTGATGTTCATGACGTTTTTCGGGGAAAGCCGGGCGCATGGGCATGACGCACATGGCCACGGCAATGGGCACGGGCATGGCCATGATACCCTCGCGCACGAGCCGCACGAAAGCCCGCTGACGATGCTGATCCCGCTGGGGGTGCTGGCGCTGGGAGCGGTGTTCTCGGGGATGGTCTGGTACAACGTGTTCTTCGGTGAGGAAGACAAGGTGCGCGAGTGGTTCGCGATGGAACCTGCCGCGCTTCATGAGGCTGCCGAGGGCGAAGGCGTTGCCGCGACCGAGGCTACACTTGCCGAGGGTGAGGCCGCGCATTCCGACGCTGCACCTGCCGAGGGTCACGCCGTCGTCGCCGGGGCCGCACCGAAGGGAGCGATCTTCATGGGGCCGGAGAATACGGTGATCCATCAAGCGCACGAGGCCCCGAAATGGGTCAAGGTGTCGCCGTTCATCGCGATGTTGCTGGGCCTTGCGTTGGCGTGGCTGTTCTACATCAAGCGGACCGATCTGCCGGGCAAGCTGGCCGCACAGCAACGGCCTCTGTATCTGTTCCTGCTGAACAAGTGGTACTTTGACGAGCTTTACGACGTCATCATCGTCCGCCCCGCGAAATGGCTGGGTGGCTTCCTGTGGAAGCGCGGCGATGGCAATGTCATCGACGGGTCGATCAACGGGGTGGCGTTGGGTATCATCCCCTTCTTCACCCGTCTCGCCGGGAGGGTGCAGTCCGGCTACCTCTTCCATTATGCATTTGCCATGGTGATGGGGATCGTGATCCTGGTCACCTGGATGACGCTGTTCGGCGGCGCGAAGTAGAGGGCGCACGCATCATGGAAAACCAGCTTCTGTCGATCATTACCTTCCTGCCGCTGGTTGCGGCGATCATCCTTGCGCTTTTCATGCGCGGCGAGGATGCTGCGGCGCAACGGGGGGCGAAGTGGTTGGCGCTGTTCACCACCTCGGCAACCTTCGTGATCTCGCTGTTCGTGCTTTTGCGATTCGATCCCGCCAATACCGGGTTCCAGTTTCTGGAGGAACGCGCGTGGATCATGGGCCTGCAATACCGGATGGGGGTGGACGGGATTTCGATCCTGTTCGTGATGCTGACCACGTTCCTGATGCCGATCACCATCCTGTCGTGCTGGAGCGTGGAAACCCGCGTCAAGGAATACATGATCGCGTTTCTGGTGCTGGAGACGCTGATGCTGGGCGTGTTCTGCGCGCTGGACCTCGTGCTGTTCTACCTGTTCTTCGAGGCCGGGCTGATCCCGATTTTCCTGATCATTGGCATCTGGGGCGGCAAGGAGCGGATCTACGCGGCGTTCAAGTTCTTCCTCTATACCTTCCTTGGCTCCGTCCTGATGCTGGTCGCGATGATCGCGATGTATCTGGATGCGGGCACGACGGACATCGTCAAGCTGCTGGCGCATGACTTCGGGTCGGAGACGTTCGGCCTGCTGGGCATTCAGGTGGTCGGTGGCTTGCAGACCATGCTGTTCCTCGCGTTCTTTGCGTCGTTTGCCGTGAAGATGCCGATGTGGCCGGTGCATACGTGGTTGCCGGATGCGCACGTTCAGGCCCCGACCGCCGGTTCCGTGGTGCTGGCGGCGATCCTGCTGAAGATGGGAGGCTACGGCTTTCTGCGGTTTAGCCTGCCGATGTTCCCGGTGGGGTCGGATGTGATGGGGCCGCTGGTCTTGTGGATGAGCGCGATTGCCATAGTCTACACCTCGCTGGTGGCGCTGGCGCAAACGGATATGAAAAAGCTGATCGCCTATTCGTCGGTAGCCCACATGGGCTATGTCACCATGGGCATCTTTGCGGTGAATCAGCAGGGTGTAGACGGCGCGATTTTCCAGATGCTGTCGCACGGCTTCATCTCGGGCGCGCTGTTTCTGTGTGTGGGCGTGATCTACGACCGGATGCATACGCGTGAGATTGACGCCTATGGCGGGTTGGTCAACCGGATGCCGGCCTATGCGCTGATCTTCATGTTCTTCACCATGGCCAACGTCGGCTTGCCCGGGACCAGCGGGTTCGTGGGCGAGTTTCTGACCTTGATGGGCATCTTTCAGGTCAACACCTGGGTTGCCGCCGTGGCGACCTCTGGCGTGATCCTGTCGGCGGCGTACGCGCTGTGGCTGTACCGCCGCGTGGTGTTCGGTGCGCTTGTCAAAGAGGCGTTGAAGACGATCACCGACATGGACCGCCGCGAAAAGCTGATCTTCGCGCCGTTGGTGGTGATGACGCTGCTGCTGGGCATCTATCCCGCTTTGGTCACCGATATCATCGGGCCTTCAGTGGCAGCCCTTGTTTCCGATTACCACGCTGCTTTGCCCGATGTGGCCGAGCAGGTGGCCCTGCATTGAGGACCCCCGCATGACACCCGCAGATTTCACCACCATCCTGCCCGAGATCGTGCTGGCGGTTTATGCCATGGCCGCGTTGTTGGCCGGGGTTTACACGACGAAAGACAAGCTGGCCCCGATGATCGTCTGGGCGACGGCGGGGCTTTTCGTGGCGCTGGCGCTGTGGATCGGCGCGGGCGGCGCTGGGGAGCGTAGCGCATTTGGCGGCATGTTCACCGACGATCCGTTTGCGCGGTTTGCGAAGGTGACGATTCTGGTGTCGGCGGCGGCGGTGCTGGTGATGAGCGTGGATTACATGGCACGGCGTGATCTGTTGCGGTTCGAGTACCCGATCCTGATCACGCTGTCGGTCATTGGCATGATGATGATGGTATCCGCCGGGGACCTCATGTCGCTGTACATGGGGTTGGAGCTGCAGTCGCTGGCGCTGTATGTGGTGGCCGCGATGCGGCGCGACAGTGCGAAATCGTCGGAAGCCGGGTTGAAGTATTTCGTGCTGGGGGCGCTATCGTCGGGGCTATTGCTGTACGGCGCGTCGCTGACCTACGGCTACGCGGGCACGACATTGTTCAGCGGCATCCTGACGACAGTGCAGGACGGCGTGCCGCTGGGCCTGCTGTTCGGGCTGGTATTCATGCTGGCGGGGCTGGCGTTCAAGGTATCGGCAGCTCCGTTCCACATGTGGACGCCGGATGTCTACGAAGGCTCGCCCACGCCGGTGACCGCGTTCTTTGCCACTGCGCCAAAGGTGGCAGCGATGGCGCTGATTGCGCGGCTGGTGCAAGACGCGTTCGGCGGCGTGCCGGGGCAATGGGGGCAGGTGCTGGCGGCGTTGGCGGTGGCGTCGATGTTCCTTGGGGCGGTGGCGGCAATCGGGCAGCGCGATATCAAGCGGCTGATGGCCTATTCGTCGATCGCGCATATGGGCTTTGCGCTGATCGGGCTGGCCGTGGGTACAGCCTACGGCGTGCAGGCGACGATGATCTACATGGCGATTTATGTCACAATGAACGTCGGCACCTTCGCCTTCATCCTGTCATTGGAACGCGATGGCAGGCCGGTCAGCGATATCGCCAGCCTGAACCAGTTTGCCAAGAAGGAACCGCTGCGGGCGCTGGCAATGCTGGTGTTGCTGTTCAGTCTGGCGGGCGTGCCGCCGATGCTGGGGTTCTTCGGTAAGTTCTACGTGCTGAAGGCGGCGGTTGATGCCGGAATGGTCTGGCTGGCGGTGGCCGGGGCCATCGCGTCGGTGATCGGGGCGTTCTACTACCTTCGGCTGGTCTACTTCATGTATTTCGGGGCCGAGACGGAGCCTGCCGACAGCCGCATGGCCCCGGTGCAATGGGTGATGTTGATGGCGGTCGCCGCAATCATGCTGGTCGGCATCGTCAACCTGTTCGGGATCGAGCCTGCAGCAGCCATCGCGGCCGAAGCGCTTGTCCGCTGACTGGCCGCACGGGGTGGGGCGCATCGCCCTGCCCGAGATTGACAGCACCAATGCCGAAGGCTTTCGCCGGGGGGGCGGCCCGTCATGGATCCTCGCCGGGTTCCAGACAGCGGGGCGCGGGCGGCGGGCCCGGCCGTGGGTCAGCCCGCGCGGGAATTTCCACGCCACACTGGTGATGCATCCGACCGAGGGGCCGGAGATGGTGGCGCTGCGGTCGTTTGTCGCCGCACTCGCGCTGCACGAGGCCTTGGTGGTGCTGACCGAGTTGCCCGCATCCTTCACGCTGAAATGGCCGAATGACGTGCTGCTGAACGGCGGCAAGGTGGCGGGGATCTTGCTGGAAAGTGTGGGCCTTGGCACGCCCGCGCCGACTTTGTGCATCGGGATCGGGGTGAACCTGATTGCCGCACCCGATGCGGGGATGGTGGAGCCCGGGGCGGTGCCGCCAGTGTCGTTGCTGGCGGAAACCGGCATCCGGGTGACCCCGGAGGCGTTTCTGGGGGCGCTAGCCCCGGCCTATGCTCGGCATGAGGCTGCATTCACCGCGCAAGGCTTTGCGCCGATCCGGAAGGATTGGCTGGCCCATGCCACGCGTCTGGGTGAGGCCGTCAGCGCGCGGACCGGGACTACAGTCCGGGACGGCGTGTTCGAGACCATCGATGCCAGCGGCAACCTGATCCTCAGGACGTCGCAAGGCTCCGTTGCCATTCCGGCCGCGGAGGTGTTTTTCTGACGGCGGCGCATCTGGAGTTTTTCGACGAAGAATTTTAGATTTGGGAACATTGGGGGGCGAGATGCTTCTGGCCATTGACTGCGGCAACACCAATACCGTGTTTTCCATCTGGGACGGGGCGCGGTTCCTGTCGACCTGGCGGATTGCGACGGATCACAAGCGCACGGCGGATGAGTATTTCGTCTGGCTCAGCAGCCTGATGATGCTGACCAAGACCGAGGCCAGCGTGACCGAGGCGATTATCAGCAGCACCGTACCGCGCGTGGTGTTCAATCTGCGCGTTCTTTGCGACCGCTATTTCGGCTGCCGCCCGCTGGTGGTCGGCAAGCCCGAGTGCCGGCTTCCCGTCGCCCCCCGCGTCGATCAGGGCACCACAGTCGGCCCCGACCGGCTGGTCAATACGGTGGGCGCACATGACCGGCACGGCGGCGATCTGATCGTGGTGGATTTCGGCACGGCGACGACATTTGATGTGGTGGATCACGATGGCGCCTATGTCGGCGGCGTCATTGCGCCGGGGGTGAACCTGTCGCTTGAAGCGCTGCACATGGCCGCCGCTGCCCTGCCGCACATTGATGTCGCACGTCCCGAAAAGGTGATCGGCACGAATACGGTGGCCTGCATGCAGTCGGGCGTGTATTGGGGGTATATCGGGCTTGTCGAAGGGGTGGTGCGCGAAGTGCGCCGCGAACGCGACCGGCCCATGAAAGTTATCGCGACCGGCGGCCTTGCGTCGCTGTTCGCCCAAGGAACCGAACTGTTTCAGTCCATCGAAGATGATCTCACGATGCATGGCCTCGTGCTGATCAACGATTTCAACAAGGATACTCCATGAGTGCGAACCGCTTGATCTACCTTCCCCTCGGCGGTGCCGGGGAGATCGGCATGAACTGCTATGTTTACGGCTATGGCCCGGCGGGCAAGGAACGGCTGATCCTTGTCGATCTGGGGGTGTCGTTTCCTGATATGGATGGCTCCCCCGGGGTCGATCTGATCATGGCGGACACCGCCTGGCTTGAGGCGCGGCTGGACCGGCTGGAAGGCATCTTCATCACCCATGCGCATGAGGACCATATCGGCGCACTGGGGCATCTGTGGCCCAAGCTGCAGAAAAAGGTCTACTGCCGCCGCTTTACCGCGTTGATCGGCAAGCTGAAGTTTGACGAGGCCGGGCTGCCGCTGGACATGATCCAGGTCGTGGAACCACGCCCTGCGACGGTGGAGCTTGGCCCCTTCAAGGTGCAGTTCGTGCCGGTCAGCCATTCGATCCCGGAATCCTCGGCGTTGGTGATCGACACGCCGGCAGGCCGAATCCTGCATTCGGGGGACTTCAAGATTGACCATGATCCCGTGGTGGGCGAGGCATGGGAAGATGCGCGCTTTGCGGAAATTGTGGCCGAACGTCCGGTCAAGGCGCTGATGTGCGATTCGACCAACGTCTTCTCTACCCATGAGGGCCGGTCGGAAAGCACCCTTGGCCCGGCTTTGACCGAGCTGATCAAAAGCGCCAGCGGTATGGTCGCGGCGACAACTTTCGGGTCGAACGTGGCGCGCCTGAAGACGCTGGCCGAAGCGGCGCGGGCGGCGGACCGGTCGGTTTGCGTGCTGGGACGGTCAATGAAGCGGATGATTTCGGTGTCGGAAGAGGCCAAGGTGCTGGGCAGCTTCCCGCGCACGATCAGCCCGGAAGAAGCGTTGGAAATACCGCGCAAGAACCTGATGCTGCTGGTCACCGGCAGTCAGGGCGAACGCCGTGCGGCAAGCGCGCAGCTGTCGCGCGGCAAGTATCTAGGGATCGAGATGAAGGAGGGCGACACCTTCTTGTTCTCGTCCAAGACCATTCCGGGCAATGAGCGGGAAGTCCTGCGGATCTGGAACGCGTTTTCCGAACGGGGCGTGAACATCGTCGACGATTCCGGCGGCAAGTATCACGTGTCCGGCCACGCAAACCGGCCCGATCTGGAACATGTGCACCGTTTGGTGCTGCCCGACATGCTGATCCCGATGCACGGCGAACACCGGCATCTGCGCGAACATGCGCGAATTGCCACCGAAGCCGGAATCGCCGCCGCTGTGGCCTCGAACGGAATGATGATCGACCTGACCGGCGATGTGCCGGAGGTCGCCGAGTACGTTGAGACCGGGCGCACCTACCTGGATGGGTCGGTGCTGATCGGGGCGCTGGACGGGGTGGTGCGCGACCGCATCCGCATGGCGCTGAATGGTCATGCGCTGGTGACGGTGATCCTGGACGAAGCGGATGAACCGATGGGCGAGCCTTGGGTCGAACTGATGGGCCTGCCCGAGACGGGTAAGGGCGGCCGCGCACTGAATGAGACGATGGAAGCCGATCTGGCAGAATTTATCGACACCGCAGGGCGCAAGTTGCTGCGTGACGATGCCAAGCTGGACGAAGCGATCCGCCGGGTTGCACGGCAGGTGGCCATGGAAGAGATCGGCAAAAAGCCGGAAGTGACCGTGGTGATCAGCCGGCTGTCGGCAGAATAGACATCCGACACTCGCAAAAGACAAAGGCCCCGCGTCTGCGGGGCCTTTTTCTGTTCAACCTTCGGTGCCGGTGGCCGGAGCCTCTTCCGGCTCATCCTCAGACGCGCTTTTCAGCGCAAAGCTGCGCAGGATGAAATCTGGCACGTGGTCGCCCATGCCGACAACGGTCGGGCCGTAGTCGCGACGGTCGTCGCGGCGATAGTCGGGACGCTCGCGCCGTTCGTCGCGGTTTTCACGCGGTTCGCGGCGGCGGTCCTCGCGGCGCGCTTCCTCGCGACGCGGTTCTTCGCGGACCGGAGCAACGGCAACCGGCTCTGGCACCACAACAGGCTCCATTGCCGCAACCGGAGAGTCTGCGGTTTCGCGCGGTTTGCGGTCGCGCGAACGGCCACGCGGGCCACGCTCTTCGCGCGGGCGTTCGGGGCGCGCGTCGGGACGGCCGTCGTCTTCGCCCGGCACGAAACCTTCGGGCAGCGACCCGCGCGGAATTTCCATCTTCACCAGGCTTTCGATGGCCTTGATGTATTTTTCATCCGAAGGCACGGCGATGGTATAGGCCTTGCCCAGACGTCCGGCGCGGCCGGTGCGGCCGATGCGGTGGATGTAATCCTCGGGGTGCGAGGGCACGTCGAAGTTGAACACATGGCTGACGGCGGGAATATCAAGGCCGCGCGCCGCCACGTCGGACGCGATCAGTAGATGCACCGAACCGTCGCGGAACCCGTCCAGCGTTTTGGTGCGCACTGACTGATCGAGATCGCCGTGGATCGGCGAGGCGTTAAAGCCATGCGCCTTGAGCGATTTGGCGACCACGTCCACATCCATCTTGCGGTTGCAGAACACGATGGCGTTGGTGCAAGCCTCGCCTTCCGCCTTGATCAGCGCGCGCAGCACGGCGCGCTTGTCGGCGAAGCTGCGGTCCTTGCGCGATGGCGTGACCTGGATCAGCGCCTGGGTGATGGTCAGGGATGCCGTGGCCTGACGCGCCACCTCGATCTTGGCGGGGGTGTTCAGGAAAGTCTTGGTGATCCGCTCGATCTCGGGCGCCATGGTGGCGCTGAAGAACAGGGTCTGGCGGGTTTTGGGGGTCAGCTGGAAGATGCGCTCGATGTCGGGGATGAAACCCATATCCAGCATGCGGTCCGCCTCATCCACCACCATGATCTGCACACCGTTCAGCATCAGCTTGCCACGCTCAAAGTGGTCCAGCAGGCGGCCCGGAGTGGCGATCAGCACGTCAACGCCACGGTCGATCAGCTTGTCCTGTTCGCCGAAGGAAACGCCGCCAATCAGCAGCGCCTTGGTCAGCTTGGTGTGCTTGGCGTAGGTGTCGAAATTCTCGGCCACCTGTGCGGCGAGTTCCCGTGTCGGCGCCAGCACCAGGCTGCGCGGCATACGGGCCCGGGCGCGGCCCTGACCCAGCAGCGTGATCATCGGCAGCACGAAGCTGGCGGTCTTGCCGGTGCCGGTCTGAGCGATGCCCAGCACGTCCTGACCTTGCAGGGCGGGCGGGATGGCTTGTGCCTGAATCGGGGTGGGGATTTCGTAACCGGCTTCGGATACGGCTTGCAGAACGCGCGGGTCGAGCGCGAGGTCGGAAAATTTGGTCATAAGCGTCCTATGGATGCGGTATCGGACCGCATGGGTAAAGGGACGCTTGTTTCCGGGCGCCCCGGCGTCTCGGCTTTTGCAGCCGCACGCGGCGCATAGCGGAAATGCGGTTCCCGGTCAAGGCTGGGGTCAAAGATTGCCGCATTAGCGCCGGCCTGTTATCGTCCCTTCTATTGTGACGACCATTTATTTAGGTGATTTGAAATGAAAGCCCTGATTTTGGCGGGGGTGGCCTTTTTGGTGGCCTGTCCCGCCGCTGCCGACATGCTGACCTGCGATGTGCGGCACTGCGCGATGATGTTCAGCCTTCAGTCGGTGTCGGAGGCAAAATCCTACGGCCTGTTGCTGGAAGCCCCCGCTGGGAAATGTCGCCGGGTCCGTTACAGCGTGAAAAACGCCTCGGCACAATTTCTGGGCCATACCCCGCCGCTTGGTCCCGGCGATATTGCTGTGGTGCGGATGGGGCGGGGGTTTTCGCAAGGTGACCATGTGCTGACCATCGCCGCAGAGGGCTGCGCAGACCGCCCTGTGGGTACCCGGCGGGTCACGCTGGCGAAGGCGTCACCCGACCACGGCTGGCGGGCGGCAAAGTAGGTCAGACCATCATTTCCTTGGTCGCCGACAGGACAACGCCGGGATAGTCGCGGATCACGCGGTCGATGTCCCATTGCAGGCGGGTCAAGAACACCAGATCGCCGTCACTGTCATGTGCGATGTGACCTTTGTTGACGTTGACCAGCTTTTCCACTTCGGCCTTTGGCCCGGAAATCCAGCGTGCCGAGGTGAAATTGGAGCCCTCGAAGCGAACAGGCAGCGAGTATTCCTGCTCGATCCGGCTGGCCAGCACTTCGAACTGCAGGGCCCCCACTACGCCAACAATGTAGCCACTGCCGATCATCGGCTTGAAGACCTTGGCGGCACCTTCTTCGGCAAACTGGGTCAGCGCCTTTTCCAGATGCTTGGCCTTCATCGGGTCCATCGCGCGCACGGTTTGCAGCAGTTCCGGCGCAAAGGACGGGATGCCGGTGAAGCGCAGCGATTCACCCTCGGTCAGGGCGTCGCCGATCCTGAGCTGGCCGTGGTTCGGAATGCCGATGATGTCACCGGCCCAGGCTTCTTCGGCCAGTTCGCGGTCGGCGGCGAGGAAGAGGACCGGGTTGGTGATGGTCATCGGTTTCTTCGAGCGGACATGTTGCAGTTTCATGCCGCGCTCGAAATGTCCGGAGGCGAGGCGGACAAAGGCCACCCGGTCGCGGTGTTTGGGGTCCATGTTGGCCTGAACCTTGAAGACAAAGCCGGTCACCGGGGTCTCATCCGCGTCGATCTGGCGTTCAGCGGCCTTTTGCGGCTGCGGTTCCGGCCCGTATTCGCCGATGCCGTCCATCAGTTCCCTGACACCGAAGGAATTGATCGCAGATCCGAACCAGATCGGCGTCATCGAGCCGTTAAGGAACGACGCGCGGTCAAAGGCGGGGAGGAGTTCGCGGGCCATTTCCAGTTCTTCGCGGAACTTCTTCAGCAGCTCGGCCGGGACATGCTCGGCCAGCTTGGGGTCATCCATGCCGGTGATCTTGATGGATTCGGCCACCTTGTTGCGGTCGGCGCGGTCCATGATTTCCAGCCGGTCATGCAGCAGGTCATAGGCCCCGACAAACTCGCGCCCCACGCCAATGGGCCACGAGGCGGGGGTCACGTCGATGGCGAGGTTTTCCTGAATCTCGTCGATGATATCAAAGGTGTCGCGGGATTCGCGGTCCATCTTGTTGCAGAAGGTCAGGATCGGCAGGTCGCGCAGGCGGCACACCTCGAACAGCTTGCGGGTCTGGCTTTCCACGCCCTTGGCCCCGTCGATCACCATGATCGCGGCATCAACAGCGGTCAGTGTGCGGTAGGTGTCTTCGGAGAAGTCGGAGTGGCCGGGGGTATCAACCAGATTGAACCGGTACTTGCCGAAATCGAACGACATGGCTGACGCGGAGACCGAGATGCCTCTGTCCGCCTCGATCTTCATGTAGTCGGACCGGGTGCGCCGCGCATCGCCCTTGGCGCGAACCTGCCCGGCCATCTGGATGGCACCCCCGAACAGGAGGAACTTTTCGGTCAGCGTGGTTTTGCCCGCGTCGGGGTGCGAAATGATCGCAAAGGTCCGGCGGCGGGCGATTTCTGGGGGCAGGGCGGGCTGATTTGACATGCGCTGCGGTATAGGGCCGCCGATGCAGGCCCGCAACTGTTGCCCTGTCTTGCAGGTGTTAAATTACGGCGGTATAGTGAGAACATTAAATGAACATTAGAGGAGATTCCGATGACACTGTCAGAGATTGCAAACGAACTCGTCGCCGGGTGCCAAGAGGGACGGGCGAAGGAAAACCTGAAGAAGCTTTATGCAGCGGATGCCCAGTCGGTCGAGGCGGCGGATATGGGCGGCGGCACCACGGCAACCGGCATTGCGGCCATTGAAGGCAAGCACGACTGGTGGGAAGGCGCGCACGAAATCCATAAATCGACGGCTGAGGGGCCCTTTCTGCACGGCACAGACCGGTTTTCGGTGATTTTCGATATGGATGTGACCAACAAGGAAACCGGTCAGCGCGTGGCGATGAAAGAAGTCGGCGTCTACCATGTGGCAGATGGCAAGATCGTCCGGGAAGAGTTCTTCTACGGCCAGTAGGCTAACTGCAGGTTTCGCAAATCGTCGCGAATAGTGTCCGGGGCAGAGTTCACTTCTGCCCCGGATACACTGGCGTATGCCTCGTTGCACCGCTACGCTTTGACGAAAGCAGCGGGGTGAGGCGATGGATCTGGGGATCAGGGGAAAGCGGGCGCTGGTTTGCGCATCGTCCAAAGGACTGGGGCGCGGTTGTGCCGAGGCTTTGTCGGCGGCGGGTGTCGATCTGGTTATGAACGCGCGCGGTGTTGAGGCGCTGGAGATCACGGCGGCAGAGATTCGCGCCAAGTACCAGGTGAATGTTGTGACCGTTGCCGGTGACATCACGACGGAAGCCGGTCGCACCGCTGTGCTGGCGCACGGGCCGTTTGATATTCTGGTGACCAACGCGGGCGGTCCTCCGCCCGGGATGTGGAACGACTGGGATCGCGAGGATTTCATCAAGGCGCTGGATGCCAACATGCTGACCCCGATTGCGCTGATGCAGGCGGTGTTGCCCGGGATGATGGCGAAGGGCTGGGGCAGGGTGGTCAACATCACCTCTGTGTCCGTAAAGGCTCCGGTGGCGGTGCTGGGTCTGTCGAATGCCGCGCGGTCGGGGCTGACAGGCTTTGTCGCCGGCACGTCGCGGCAGGTGGCGGGCATGGGGGTCACGATCAACAACCTTTTGCCCGGGATCCATGCGACAGACCGGGCGATTGCGCTGGATACCGGCGTGGTCAAGGCCAAGGGGATCAGCATGGAAGACGCCGTTGCCGAACGTGCTGCAACGATCCCGGCCGGGCGCTACGGCACGGCGGCAGAGTTTGGGGCGGCCTGCGCGTTCCTATGTTCGGACCATGCGGGGTTCATCGTCGGACAGAACATCTTGTTGGATGGCGGGGCCACGAACACGACGTTCTGAGCACCTTGTCCGGCTTTGCGGCGGCTGATAGTCAAAGCCTGACCAAATCACACAGGTATCATGCCCGACATAGTGGCTCCGCGTCTTGAGGTTTCGCATCTGAGCCGCGCTTTTGGCGGGCGTCGGGTGGTGGATGATGTGTCATTGACGGTTGCTCCGGGGCAGGTGACCTGTCTGCTTGGCCCATCTGGCTGTGGCAAATCAACGACGCTGCGGATGATCGCAGGGGTCGAACGTGCGGATGCAGGCGAGGTGCGGATTGACGGACGCACGGTCGCCGGTCCCGGCGTGCATCTGCCGCCAGAAGCGCGGTCGGTTGGCCTGATGTTCCAGGACTTTGCGCTGTTTCCACACCTGACGGTGGCCGAGAATGTGGGGTTTGGCCTGAAAGCAGACCGCGCCGTCCGGGCAGCGCGGGTGGGCGAGTTGCTGGAAAAGGTCAATCTGACCGGGTTCGGCCCGATGCAACCGCACCAGTTGTCGGGTGGCGAGCAGCAGCGCGTGGCGCTGGCGCGTGCGCTGGCGCCAAGGCCCCGGGTGATGCTGATGGACGAGCCGTTTTCCGGCCTCGACAACCGCTTGCGTGACGGCATCCGCGACCGGACGCTGGAGCTGTTGAAGGAAGAGGGCACCGGGGTGCTGCTGGTGACGCATGAGCCGGACGAGGCGATGCGGATGGCAGATGAAATTGCGCTGATGCGGGCAGGGCGCATTGTCCAGCGCGGCGCGCCCTACAACGTTTACAACGCGCCGGCGGACAAGGCCGCGGCAGCGTTCTTCAGTGATATCAATGTGATTCGGGGTGTGTCGCGGGGTGCACTGACAGAAACGCCGTTCGGTGCGTTCCTGACCCCCGGCCATTCTGACGGCGGCGAGGTGGAAATCGTGATCCGCCCGCAGCACTTGCGGATCGACTTTGACCGGGGCGGACGGGGGCCAAATCCGACGCCGCAGGACGGTACGCCAGCGCGCGGCACCGTGTTGCGCAGCCGCTATCTGGGGCGCGAAAGTCTGGTGGATTTCCGGATGGATTTTGAGGGCGCGCCGTTGACAGCATCGGTTCCCGGTGTGTTTCTGCCACGCCCCGGGACGGCTCTTTGGCTGATGATCCGGCGGGACCGTTGTTTCGTCTTTGCGGTCGGGTAAGACGGGCAGATTGCAGGTCGTGCGGCGGGGTCAACTTTCTTTGGGCTGCACGTCGATCCCGGCTTGCGGCAGCAAAGTGGCCACCTTGACCAGCAGGCTGCGGGCGGCGCGGGCGCGTGGATTGCCTTCGCTGTCAACCAGACGCAGACCCTCGGTCAGCGCGTCCAGCTCGTCATGGGTCAGCATCGTCGGCGGCAACATCAGCGGCGAGCGCAGGATGTAACCCAGGCCGCGCTCGCCATCGACGGGCAGGCCGGTCGCGGCCATCATCGCCATATCGCGCCAGATGGTGCGGGTGGAAACGCCAAGCGCCTGTGCCAGTTCGGTGGCGGTGTGCAGCCGCCCGTCGCGCAGGTGCTGGACGATATCAAAGAGGCGGGCGTCGCGTTTCATGAGGGGCACCAGAACAGGGCAACTGACAAAATACTGTCGGCAGACTGCGTCCGCAAGCGGCCATTGCGGCCCATTGGGTCTTTGAACCCCCCGCAAGACTGCCTAAAACGCCTGTCATGGCCCAACGGCGGGCAAGGGTTAGCAGGAGAGACAAGATGCAGGTAGGTCCCTGGCAAATTCTGATCATCGGCATCGTGGTGCTGGTGCTGTTCGGGCGCGGCAAGATTTCCAACCTGATGGGTGAAGTCGGCAAAGGCATCACCGCCTTCAAGAAGGGTGTGAAGGATGGCACCGAGGAAATTGAGACGGAAGCCGTCGAAACCGCAAAGGATGTGACGCCTTCGGAAAAGGACAAGGTCTGATCCTTGAACTTTGGCTTGGAAGGCGGCGTCTGAATGTTTGATATCGGCTGGACGGAACTGGTGATCATCGGGGTGGTGGCGCTGATCGTGATCGGTCCGCGCGATCTGCCCGAGATGTTCCGCACGCTTGGGCGGTTCACTGCCAAGGCGCGGTCCATGTCGCGCGAGTTTTCGCGTGCGATGGAGGAGGCCGCCAAGGCCAGCGGTGTGGCCGATGTGGCCAAGGATCTGAAGAACGCAGCCTCGCCGCGCAGCATGGGCCTGGACGCGGTGAAAGATGCGGCATCGAAGTTCGAAAAGTGGGATCCGTTGAAGACGGCGACCCCTGCAAAGACGGCGACCCCGGCCAAGGCCCCGGCACCAAACATCGCCGCCCCGCCTGCACCGGCGACCCCCGCGGTTGCGGCACCCGTTGCCGCAATGGGGCCAGAGACGGCGGCGCTGGCCGAAAAGGTCAAGGCACGAAAGGCGATCACGGCGGAAGCGGCGGAAAAGCTGCGCGCGGTGAATGCAGGGCCAGTGAACGCAGGTCCGGTAAATGTTGGGCCGGCGGTTGCAGAACCGCCAAACCCGCCAGCGGTGAAGCGCGCCGGACGGGTGCGCAAGAAGAAAGAGACGGGTGAGGGATGATCGCCGATCAGATTGAAGACAGTTCCGCGCCGCTGATCGAGCATTTGGCCGAACTGCGCACCCGCATTCTGTATGCAATGTCGGCCTTTATGATCTGCTTTTTCATCGGCTACCTGATCTGGCAGCCGGTGTTCAACTTTCTGGCCCGGCCGATGTGCGAAGTGCTGGCCGATCGGGGTCAGGAATGCCAGCTGGTGCTGATCAAGGCGCAGGAGGGCTTTTTCACCGCGATCCGCATTGCGATGTGGGCGGGGTTCCTGATGGCCTTCCCGATCATCGCCTACCAGATGTGGCGCTTTGTGGCGCCTGGTCTTTACCGGTCTGAAAAGAATGCGTTTTTGCCGTTTCTGGTGGCCAGCCCGGTGATGTTCTTCATTGGCGCGGCCTTTGCCTATTATGTGATCCTGCCGTTTGCCTTTGCGTTCTTCCTTGGGTTCCAGACCGCGTTCGAGGCGGGATCTGCGGGTGCGGCAATGCCTGCGGGCGTGGTGTTTCAGGGGTCGATGGAAAGCTATCTGTCGCTGACGATGAGCTTTGTGCTGGCGTTCGGTCTGTGCTTTCAGCTGCCGGTGCTGCTGACGCTGATGGGCCGCGCGGGGATCATTTCTGCCGCCGGTCTGCGGGCTACGCGGAAATACGCGATCGTGCTGATCCTGATCGTGGCTGCCATTGTGACCCCGCCGGATGCGTTCAGCCAGATTGTCATGTTTTCGGCGATTTATCCGCTGTACGAAATCTCGATCTGGCTGATCGCCCGGTTCGAGCGCGACCGCGAGGCTGCGGCCCGGGCAGATGGCACCTGGGTGGATGACGAGGACGAGGTGGCGTGACGGACGCGCTGGAGCGGATTGCAGCGGCGCTGGAGCGGTTGGCCCCGGCGCCGATGCTAGCGCCCGATTTCGCGGCGGCGGAGGCCTTTGCCTGGCACATCGGGCCGGACCGGCTTGAACCGGTGACGCGGGTGGCGCGGGTGGATATCGGGCTTTTGGTCGGTGTGAACCGGTCGCGCGATACGCTGATCGACAACACCCGGCATTTCGCGCGCGGTTTGCCTGCGAACAACGCGCTGCTGTGGGGCGCGCGGGGGATGGGGAAATCTTCGCTGGTGAAGGCCGTGCATGCCGCCGTGCTGGCCGAGGGCCACGCGCTGAAGATCGTCGAGCTGAGCCGCGAAGACTTGCCTTCGGTGCAGCGGTTGCTGGCGCATCTGCGCGGCGCGGCGCACCGGTTTATCCTGTTCTGCGATGACCTGAGTTTCAGCCATGATGACCAGCATTACAAAAGCCTGAAGGCGGTGCTGGATGGCGGCATCGAGGGGCGGCCGGAGAATGTGCTGTTCTACGCCACCTCGAACCGCCGCCACCTGATGCCGCGCGAGATGATCGAGAACGAACGTTCCACCGCGATCACCCCGTCCGAGGCGGTGGAGGAGAAGGTGTCGCTGTCCGACCGGTTCGGGCTGTGGCTGGGGTTTCATCCCTGCAGTCAGGATGAATACCTGGCGATGATTGCCGGCTACTGCGCCGCGCACGGGGTGGTTGTGCCAGAAGACCGCCTGCGCGCCGAGGCGATCGAGTGGCAGGCCACGCGCGGGGCGCGGTCGGGGCGGGTCGCTTGGCAGTTCTTTTGTGGCCTCGCGGCGCGGGAAGGCGTCAGGTTGGAGCGTTGATCCGCTTGCGATGCGGGGATGCTGGCGCTAGGGCTGGGGGATGATTACCGAAATTCTGATCGTTCTGGCGTTGATTCTGGTGAATGGCGTGCTGGCAATGTCTGAGCTTGCCATCGTGTCGGCACGCCCGGCGCGACTGAAACCGCTGGCCGCGCAAAGCCTTGGTGCCGCTGCAGCCCTGAAACTGGGCGAAGATCCGGGGCGGTTCCTGTCCACGGTGCAGATCGGAATCACCATGGTGGGGGTGCTGTCCGGTGCCCTGTCGGGCGCGACGCTGGGCGTGCGGCTGGAAGACTGGCTTTTCACGATAGGCGTCCCGGCCGACTGGGCTGCGACGCTTGGTGTGGGCGGGGTCGTGGTGGCAATCACCTATGTCTCGCTGATCGTGGGCGAACTGGTCCCTAAACAGCTGGCCTTGCGCAATCCCGAAGCGGTGGCGATCCGGATGGCTCCGGCGATGCTTGTGCTGGCAAAGGTCGGCGCGCCGCTGGTCTGGTTTTTGGACCGGTCAGGGCGGTTGATCCTCTGGGCTCTGGGCCAACGCGGCGCTGGGTCATCGAAGGTGACCGAGGAAGAGGTGCATCTGATCCTGTCCGAAGCCCATGAGGGCGGCGTTCTGGAAGACGAAGAACGCGAGATGATGGCGGGGGTGATGCGACTTGGTGACCGCAACGCGCGCGCGCTGATGACGCCGCGCCGCGAGGTCGAGATGCTGCCGCTGGAGGCGACCCCTGCCGAGGCAGTTGCGGCGGTCCGCGCCATGGCGCGCCCGCGGATGCCGGTGGCGAATGCAGAGGGCGACGTGGTGGGGATCGTCCTTCTGGCGGACGCGTTTCAGGCAGTGTCGCGACGCGAGCCGTTGAATTTCAGGACGCTTCTGCGGGAAGTGCCGGTGATGTCGGACCGGGCCGATGCGCTGGACGTGATGCAGGTGTTGCAGTCCACCCCGCATCATCTGGCGCTGGTCTATGACGAGTATGGGCATTTCGAGGGAATCATCACCTCGGCTGATGTGCTGGAGGCGATTACCGGTGCGGTGGCGTCGTCCGAAGCGGACGAGCCTGCGATTGTCGAACGGGACGATGGCAGCCTTCTGGTTGCGGGCTGGATGCCGGCGGACGAATTCTGCGACCGTCTTGGTTTGCCGCGCGATCTGGCCGGTGAATATGACACGGTTGCCGGGCTGGTGCTGCACCAGTTGGGGCAAATGCCCGAGCTAGGGGAAAAGGTCGACGCGGCCGGGTGGCGGTTCGAGGTCATTGACCTCGACGGGCGCCGTATCGACAAGATACTGGTCAGCCGGATCGAGGGCTGATTGGCTGAATACCTTACTTCAGGGCGACGACCCGCTCGCGACCTCTGCGCAAGAGGTGCCCGAGGCGGAGCGCGCAAGCGCGCAGCCGAGATGAAGGGTTTGCGGCGGAACGCCGCTCCGTTCAGTAACCGCTATTGCAGGTAGGACATCGGGTCGAGGCTGTCGACGCCCTTGCGCACTTCGAAATGCACGAAGGCGGGGTCAGCATTCCGCACCACGGCGATCCCTTGACCACGCTGGACCTTGTCGCCTTTCTTGACCTTCAGACCGTCCACCCCGGCGTAAACCGTCAGCAAATTATCGGCATGGCGGATGACGATGATCGGAACCTGATCGGTATCCTTGGTGATGGCCGCGACGGTTCCATCGGCTGCCGCCTTGACCGTGGATCCGGCTGCCGCGGCGATGTCGATGCCCTGGTTCTTTTTCTTGTCATACCCGCGAATGATCTTGCCCGACACCGGCATGGCGAATGCAGTCGCAGAGACGGCGCTGGTCTCGCTGCCCAGATCGGGGGACGGCGGGGTTGCCTTGGGCTTGGTCGCCGCGGCTTCGGTCTTTTCATCCGGCAAGGGCTTTGCGGCAGAGGGCGGCGTCGGGGTGGGCGATCCAGCGCCGGGGGGAGTAGGCACCGGTTCCGGATCGGGTGCCGCCGCCGTAACCATCGGGATGATCAGGGTCTGGCCCTCGCGCACTGCAAGTTCCGGGCCGAGCTGGTTCCAGTCTGCCAACGCTTTTGCGGACACATTATACGCCCGCGCAATGGTAAAGGCCGTCTCGCCACGCGCGACGCGGTGGGTCAGCGGGGCTGTGCCGGAAGCTGCGGGCGGTGCGACGGTCGCAGTCGGCCCGACGCTGTCCAGCGCGGTGGTCGCAATAGAGGTGATGTCGACGGGGCCTGATCCCCCGATCCCTGCGGGCTGCGAGGCGGCTGCCACGCGCTTGGGCAAAAGCAGAAGTTCACCTGCGCGCACGCTGTCGCCCGACTGCAACGCATTGGCGCGGGCCAGGTCTTCGGGGGGCAGACCAAGACGTCCGGCCATCGAAGCAACCGTTTCGCCCCTGCGCGCCTCGGCGAGCTGGTACCCCGGGTAGCTGAGGACGCCGTTTGCATCGGGTGTGGGGGCAGCAGCCGTTGCCTGCTGCGCTTCGGCGGATGTGTTGCCATCCCCGGCCCTCAGATCCCAGTCCAGATCACCGACCTGGGTGCAGGCGGAAAGGGTCAGCAGACTGACGCCTAGTGCGACGCTCATCCGGGATGTTGCGCGATGGGGGACCATGTTCGACCGCCTCTGTTCCGTTTTGGCCGGGTTGACCCGGTTTCTGGGAGTGATTCTACTCTGAGCCGAGCCCTTCGACCAGTGGCACAAAGCGCACTGGGCGAAGTTCTTCGTAATCAAAGCCGCGCTCGGTGCGGGTGACTTTGATCAGGGCCTGCACCGCGTCAGACTGGCCCACCGGCAGCACCATGATGCCACCGGGTTTCAGCTGCGCCAGCAGCGGGCCCGGCGGGTCTTCGGCGGCGGCGGTCACCAGGATGCGGTCGAAGGGTGCCTGATCGGGCAACCCGTGCGATCCGTCTGCAGTGATCGTCGTCACGTTGGCAAGGTTCAGCTGGCGAAACAGGTCCGCCGCCTCGCGCACAAGGCGACGATAGCGATCAACCGTGTAAACCCGGCGCGCCAGATGTGACAGGATCGCGGCCTGATAGCCCGAACCGGTGCCGATCTCCAGGACCGTATCGCGGGGGCTGACGGCCAGCGCTTGCGTCATAAGGCCCACCACCGACGGCTGGCTGATCGTCTGGCCGCAGGCAATGGGCAGGGGCATGTCTTCATAGGCGCGCTTGGCGAACAGGCCTTTGACGAACAGGCCCCTGTCGATCTTTTCCATTGCTGTCAGCACGCGGGCATCGGTCACCCCGCGCGAGCGCAGCGCAAACAGAAAGCGCATCTTGCGCTCGGCAAGGTCCTCGGCGGAGGGTTCGTGGTCCTCCGGCGTGTCGGTCATCCGATCCGGCCCTGAAGATCGACCAAAAGGTCATGTGCCGTCAGGTCCGCCCGCATTGGCGTGATGGCAATGTAGCCTTCCAGGTTCACTGCGGCGTCCGAGCCGGGCAGCGTCGGCGTCTGTTGCGCGCCGCCCTTGATCCACAGGAATTTGCGGCCCGAGGGCGACTGGTGCGGTTCTACCCCGAAGGCGGTATCGCGGCGAAAGCCCTGCGGCGCGACCTTGGTTCCTTTGGTGGCGGCAGCGGAAAAGGGTGGGAAGTTGACGTTGTAGAACACGCGGTAGTCGTCGTTCGTCCAGATGCCGTGATCCAAAAGGGTGCGGACAACGGCAGTGCCGTGCTGGCGCGCGCAGTCGAACGGATCCGCCAGATCGGCATTGCCGGGCCCAAAGAACTGCGACAGCGCAATGGCGGGCACACCTTGCAGCGCCGCCTCCATGGCCCCGCCGATGGTGCCGGAATAAAGCACGTTCTCAGCGGCGTTGTTGCCCCGGTTCACGCCCGACAACACCAGGTCGGGCTTCGCACCTTCCAGCACGTCGTAAAAACCGGCCAGCACGCAATCGGCAGGGCTGCCCTCGGCGGCAAAGCGGCGCGGTCCCAGTTCCGCGATCATCATCGGGTGGGTGTAGCTGATGCAGTGCGCCACGCCTGATTGTTCGAACGCGGGGGCGACGGTCCACACCTCGCCCTTTGGGCCTGCGATGGCTGTGGCGATTTCGGTCAGAACTTCCAGCCCCGGGGCATTGATGCCATCGTCATTGGTGATCAGAATGCGCATTCGGGAACCCCTCTGGCTGCCACCTGATTAGACGAGCGCCGGGGGCGCTTCAAGCCAAGGGGTGACGGGGCGAGGAAAAGCTTGCGTGACGCTGGTTTGCGGAGTTTGATGGCAGTAATCCTGAGTGGGGACTCATGGCGGACACATCACTACAGACAGGCGAAGCGATCCGGGTCGAGGATCTGCACAAAAGCTTTGGTACCCATCACGTGCTGAAAGGTGTGTCGCTGACCGCGCATGAAGGCGATGTGATCGCGATCATCGGCGGATCCGGGTCGGGGAAATCGACCATGCTGCGCTGCATCAACTTTCTGGAAACACCCTCCGGCGGCAAGATCTCGATTGCGGGCGAAGCGGTGGCGATGGGACCGGACGGTGCGCCGACCGACCGGCGTCAGCTGGAGCGGATCCGGCAAAGCCTGGGGATGGTGTTCCAGTCGTTCAATCTGTGGACCCACCGGACGGTGCTGGAAAACCTGATCGAAGTGCCGGTGCATGTGATGAAATGCCCCCGGGACGAGGCGATTGCCCGGGCACGCAAACTGCTGGCGCGGGTGGGGCTGGCGGAAAAGGAAGACGCCTATCCTGCCTTTCTGTCCGGTGGCCAGCAGCAGCGCGCGGCGATTGCCCGGGCCTTGTGCATGGAACCCAAGGCGATGCTGTTCGACGAGCCGACCAGCGCTTTGGACCCTGAACTGGTGGGCGAGGTGTTGCAGGTCATCCGGGGGCTTGCCGACGAAGGCCGCACCATGGTGCTGGTGACGCATGAGATGAAGTTCGCCCGCGAAGTGGCGAGCCATGTGATCTACCTGCACAATGGCATGATCGAAGAACAGGGGCCGCCGGATCAACTGTTTGGCGCGCCCAAATCTGACCGGTTGAAGCAATTCATCAGGTCTGTCAGCTAAGCTAAAGAAAAGTATCGTGAATACAACAAGGAGACACGGCATGAAATTGAAATCCCTGATCGTGGCGGCGCTGCTTGCCGCCGCACCCGTGGCCGCGCAAGAGGTGAAGATCGGAATCGCTGCCGAAGCCTATCCGCCTTTCGCCTCTCCCGATGCCAGCGGGAATTGGGTGGGCTGGGAGATCGATTTCATCAACGCGGTCTGCGCGGCGGCGGAAATGACATGCGTGATCACGCCGGTGGCCTGGGACGGGATCATCCCGTCGCTGACGTCGGGGCAGATCGACGTGATCATGGCGTCGATGTCGATTACCGAAGAACGCAAGCAGTCGATCGATTTTTCAGACAAGTATTACAACACGCCAACGGTGGTTGTAGGAGCGAAGGGCGTTGAAATGGCCGCGACGCCAGAGGGGCTGACGGGCAAGATCATCGGCGTGCAGGGGTCGACGATCCATGCCGACTACGTCGAAAAGTACTTTGGTCCGACTGCGGCCGAGATCAAGATTTACCAGACGCAGGACGAAGTGAATTCGGACCTTGCGGCTGGCCGGATCGACGCGATGCAGGCCGACAGCATTGCAATGGACGCCTTCCTGGCCTCTGAGGCGGGGGCAGCCTGCTGCGAGTTGAAGGGCGCTGTGGAAGACGACAAGGATATCCTTGGGTTGGGCGTGGGCGCGGGCGTGCGCAAGGGCGAGGCGGAAATGGTTGCCAAGATCAACGCCGCGATTGCGGCAGTGCGGGCGGATGGCACCTATGACACGATCACGGCGAAGTACTTCGCCTCGTCGATCTACGGCGACTGACCGATGACGGGCGGGGCCTTCGCGGCCTCTACGCTGGATCTTCTGGCCTTTGCGCCCCCCGGTTGGGGGGCTACCTTGCTTGTCGGGTTGATGAATTCGGTACTGATTGCGGTGGGGGCTTACGGTCTTGGCATCCTGATCGGCATCGCCGGGGCGTATGGCAAGCTGTATGGCGGGCCGGTGACGCGCGATCTTCTGGGCATCTATACTACCATCGTGCGGGCGGTCCCCGAGCTGATACTGATCCTCATCCTGTATTTTGCGGTGACAAGTTCCCTGAACAGCCTGCTGCTGTCATGGGGGTTCGGGCGCATCCAGATATCCGGCTTCGCTGCCGGTATCGCGGTTCTGGGCGTGGTGCAGGGTGCTTATGCGACCGAAGTCTTGCGCGGCGCGATCCTGTCGGTGCCGCCCGGGCAGATCGAGGCGGCGCGGGCGATGGGCATGCCGCCGTTGAAGCTTGCGCTACGGGTGACCTTGCCGTTGATGCTGGCCTCGGCGATTCCGGGGCTGGCGAACCTGTGGCTGGTGGCGACCAAGGACACCGCGCTTTTGGCCGTGGTGGGGTTCGGCGAGCTGACGCTGGTGACCCGGCAGGCGGCCAGCACGACGAAGGCATTCTTCACCTTCTTCATGGCGGCGGGACTGCTTTATCTATTTATCTCAATAATTTCGACATTGCTCTTCAACCGGCTTGAAACCTGGGCCCGTCGCGGCCAGGTGCGCACGGGGGAAAAGTGATGCAAGGGTTCTGGAAGCCGCGCCGGATCGTGATGCTGGCCGTGGCGCTGGCGCTGGTGGCGTGGTGTGCGCTGGCGATGGACTGGAGCTGGCTGGCCGATCCGAAATATCAGACGCTGATCCTGCAGGGCATCTGGCGGACCATCTGGATTCTGGTGGTGACGATGGTGCTGGGGATGCTGCTGGCGATCCCGCTGGGCCTTGCTCAGGCGGCGGGTCCGTGGTGGCTGGCTACCCCTGCGCGGCTGTTCTGCGGGCTGATCCGGGGCACGCCGTTGCTGTTGCAGCTGTGGCTGCTGTACTACGGGCTGGGGTCGCTGTTCCCGTCGATCCCGTGGATACGGGATTCGTCGCTGTGGCCGATCTTACGGCAGGCCTGGCCCTATGCGGTTCTGGCGCTGAGCCTGTCGGTGGCAGGCTATGAGGGCGAGGTGATGCGCGGCGCGTTCAAGGGCGTGCCGCACGGCCAGCTGGAGGCGGCGCGGGCGATGGGCATGCCTCGGTTTACGATTTTCCGCCGGATCTGGCTGCCGCAGGCGTTGCAGCGGGTGCTGCCGACTCTGGGTGGCGAGACGGTGTTGCAGTTGAAAGCAACACCGCTGGTCGCGACGATCACTGTGGTGGATATCTACGCCGTCGCCTCGCGTATCCGGCAGGATACCTTTATCGTGTACGAGCCGCTGCTGCTGTTGGCAGTGGTGTATATGGCGCTGGCCGGGCTGATCGTGCTGTTGTTCAAATGGCTGGAAGGCCGGGTACCGCAGAAGACTGCCTAGGCATCGCGCTGTGCGATCCAGTCGTGGTCGGGATCGTTCTGGAACCGCCATTTGCGCAAGGGCCCGGCCATGACGTTCAGGTAATACAGGTCATAGCCGTAAGGTGCTGCGCAAGGGTGATGGCCCTTGGGCACCAGCGTCACGTCATGGTTCTTTGGGGCCATGGTTTCATCGAGTGACCCGTCTTCGGTATAGACGCGCTGGATTGCGAAGCCGGTGCCGGGATTGGTGCGGTGGTAATAGGTTTCCTCCAGATAGGTCATGCGGGGAAAGTCATCCTCGTCATGGCGGTGGCTGGGGTAGGACGACCAGTTGCCATTGGGGGTGAAGACTTCCGTGACCAGCAAGCTGCCGGCGACGTCACGGCCTTCCATGGCGATGTTGTTGATATAGCGGGTGTTCTGGCCTTTGCCGCGCGGGGTAAGGGTGATCCCGTCGGGGCCAAGGCGCTGGGCCATGTGGGTGCCGTGACCGGGGGCTGAACAGACCGCGAGGGTGCAGGCGGTGGTGGCGGTAGCTTGCCAGTCGGTACCATCGGGCACGTAAAGGCAATGCGGCGGGGTGCGCTCGAATACATCCATCCGGTCGCCCATCACCCCCCAGTCCTGCCCGGCCGCCGTGATCGCTGCCTTGCCCTCGACAAGCACCAGGATGACCTCGCGGTCGCCGGTAACTTCGGCGGCGCTATCGCCGGGCGCAAGCCGGTAAAGGCTGAATCCGACATACCCCCACCCTGCACTCTGGGCAGTGATGTCATGCACCTTGCCGGTGGCACCAACGGGCTTGCGCAGAAGATCGGCCATGTATTTGCTCTTTTCCCAAATACTCCTCGGGTCCGGGGGCTGGCCCCCGGTCCCGCACATCGTTCAGATCAGACCGGCTTCCCTCGAAAGCCGCTTCAGTGTTGCCAGCCCCAGCGTCTGATACAATAGCGGGTTGCGGACCTTGGGGTCTTGCTCTGCCTCGATCACGATCCAGCCGTCATAATCCGCTGCCTTGAGGATCTTCAGCAAGGGGGCGAAATCGACCCCGCCGTCCTGATCGCCCGGAACGGTGAAAGCGCCACCGGCGACGCCTTGCAGGAAGGACCAGCCCTCGGCCCGAACCAATGCAGTGGTCGCGGGGCGAATGTTCTTGGCGTGGAAATGGCGGACGCGTCCAGCGTGTCTGGTCAGCACGGCAACCGGATCGCCACCGCCAAAGATGCAGTGGCCGGAGTCGAACAGCAGGTGCAGGTGGGGGCCTGTCGCAGCCATCAAGGCGTCGATGTCCTGTGGCGATTCAACGATGGTGCCCATGTGATGGTGATACACCGCCGTGACGCCCTGATCCGCCAGATAGGCCGCAAAAGCCTCCAGCTTTGCCCCAAAGGCGGTCATTTCCTCAGGGGTCAGGCGCGGGCGGTCATTGACTGGCCGGTGCGCATCGCCGTGGATCGCGTTGGAGGTTTCGCAGACGATGCAGACCTTGCAGCCGTTGTGCTTCAGCTTGGCCAGATGGGGTTGCACGGCCACAATCTCGTCCTCGACCGATTGGACAAGCAGGTTGGTCGAATACCAGCCCGAGATGAATTGCAGACCATAAGAGGCTAAAAGTGCGCGCAAATCCTCTGGGTCATCCGGCCATCGGTGGCCGTTTTCGATGCCGTCAAAGCCGATCTGGCGACCCGCCTCATCCAGAATTCGGGCGGTCGGGATATCGGCGCCGATGGATTGGTCATCGTCATTGGCCCAGGCGATGGGGTTGGTTCCGAACTGGATCATGGTGCGTCCTCAGTTGCCCAGCCAAGCGCGGGCGGCATCAGTTTCGTATTGAGTGCGGGCGGCGCGGACTTCGGCGCGCGTGGACACTTCGGGCACGGCGACGTTCCACCATGTGCCACCCGCGCCGGTGCCGGGGGCGGGATCGCTGACGATCACGATCACGGTGGGGAAGGTGGCGGTCTTGGCTTCGGCCATCGCGGCCTCAAGCGCCGCGATGCTTTCGACCTTGACCGCGTTGGCCCCCATCGAGGCTGCATGAGCGACAAAGTCGATGTTGGCCGGATTGACGTGATAGCTGTCGTCCAGCAGGTTGTTGAACGGCGCGCCACCGGTTGCCTGTTGCAGCCGGTTGATGCAGCCGTAGCCGCGATTGTCGGTCAGCACGACGGTGAAAGCGATGCCCATCATCACCGCAGTCGCCAGTTCCGAATTGGCCAGCATGTAGCTGCCATCGCCGATCATGCAGACCACATCGCGATCGGGTGCCGCCATCTTGATGCCCATCGCGCCCGCCAGTTCATACCCCATGCAGGAAAACCCGTACTCCATGTGATAGCCACCCGCTGCGGCGCGCCACAGCACATGCAGCGCGCCGGGCATCGTGCCAGCAGCCGACATGATGATGGAATTCTTCCCGGTCTGCCGCTGAACCGCGCCGATCACTTGGGCATCGGTCGGCAACTGGTTGCCAACGGGTGCCGCAAACAGGGCGTCGGTGGTGGCGAACCAGCCCTTGCGGCCCTTGGCATCAGGGTCGGCAAAGCGGTAACTTCCCAACGCGGCGCTGATCTTTTCAAGTGCGACTCTGGCATCCGACACCAGCGCCTGCGCGCCGCGTTTGGAGGCATCGTAGCCGTGGATATTGATTGACAGCAGCTTTCGGTCCGGCGCGGAAAACACCGTCCAGCTGCCGGTGGTGAAATCCTGAAACCTTGTGCCAACGCCAATCACCAGATCGGCCTCGGCGGCCAGCTTGTTGCCGCATTCGGTGCCAGTGACGCCCGGAGAGCCGAAGTGCAGCGGGTCTTCCCAATCGACAGCGCCCTTGCCGGCCTGTGTCTCTACCATCGGCACGTTGTGGCGACGGGAAAATTCGGCCAGCGTGGCCTCGGCCCCGGAGTAAAGCACGCCGCCCCCTGTCACGATCAGCGGCTTTTTCGCGGCCCGGATGGCGGTGATAGCGGCCTCCAACTCGCGCGCGTCTGGTTCGGGGCGGCGGATGTGCCAGACGTGGGGCGTGAAGAATTCCACAGGGTAATCATAGGCTTCGGCCTGGGTATCCTGACAAAACGCCAGCGTCACCGGGCCGCAATTGGCCGGGTCGGTCATCACCCGCAAGGCGCGGGGCAGGGCGGTCAGGATATGTTCGGGCCGCGAGATGCGGTCGAAATAGCGGCTGACCGGGCGGAAGCAGTCGTTGGCGCTGACGGTACCGTCGTCAAAATCTTCGATCTGTTGCAGCACCGGGTCGGGGGCGCGGCTGGCGAACACATCGCCGGGGATCAGCAGGACCGGCAACCGGTTCACATGCGCCAGTGCGGCGGCAGTGACCATATTGGTCGCACCGGGCCCGATGGAGGAGGTGACGGCCATCGCGCGCCGCCGTTGGTGCGTCTTGGCAAAGGCTATGGCGGCGTGGGCCATGGTCTGTTCGTTCTGGCCGCGCCAGGTGGGCAGGGTGTCGCGGTGCGCATGAAGCGCCTCGCCGATGCCTGCCACATTGCCATGGCCGAAGATGGCCCAGACGCCTTCGATGAAACGGTCACCCTCGGGCATCATCTGCACTGAAAGCCAGCGCATCATGGCTTGGGCGGCGGTCAGGCGGATCGTGGTCATTTGGCATCTCCTGCGCTGCGGGCACCGGTCTGGCGGGCATCATCCCAGATTCCACAGAGGCGGCGGAAGGTGGCGGCCATGGTGGTGACTGCGGTCGCGTCGTCAATGCGGCCAGCCATCCAGTCGCGGCCCGTTTCGGCGTGGATGGTGCGGCCCACGGCGAAACCTTTGACCAAGGGCTGTTTCGCGGCAAGTCGGAAAGCGCTGGCGAGGTCGGCTTCGGACTGGCCAAGGCCAAGCACCACGATGCCCTGAACATACGGGTCACGTGTGCTGATCGCGGTGCAGGTCGCGTCCCACGCGGCGGCGGTCTGCATCGGTTCCAGCTTCCACCAGTCGGGATAGATGCCGATGTCGTAAAAGCGGGTGATCAGGCGGGCGGTGGTGTCGTCGGAGACGGGGGCGACCTTGGAGGGGATCACTTCCAGCAGCATTTCCAGACGGTTGCGGCGGCAGGCGTGGAACAGGCGGGTGATCGTCGCCTCTTGGTCAGCCTGCATCGCGGGCTGGTCGTCGGGGTGGCAGAAGCACAGCACCTTGACGACATGCTCCAAGGGCCATTCCGACAGGCCGCCGAAATCGGTGCCTAGTTCGGGCTCAAGGGTAAGGGGACGCGAGCCGGGCCATTCGACCGGGCGACCGATCCACAGGCCCTGGCCTGCAGCGCGGTGCAGGGCGGATTTGCCGAGGCGGTTGTCGCACAGGATGCCGTAGCCGGGCTGGCCGTTAGCTACTGTCAGAGTGGCGTCGAGGCACAGTTCCTTGAAGCGGGCGATCTTGTCCGGCGTGGCACCGGGGATGTCTTCCAGCTGGCTGCGGTGGTCGAAGGCAAAGGCGCGGACTTGCGGCCAGTCTTTGCGGCGGTTGGTGGACCAGTGGATTTGTTCCAGCGGCTGATCGTGGCGCAGGGCGGGGGTGATGACGCCGCGCGCAAGGAAGAACTGCAACTCCTCCCATGACGGATAGGCGGGGGTGCAGCCGTGGCGAGAGACCGCAAAAGCCCCGCAGGCGTTGGCGTATTTCAGAGCCACGGGCCAGGGTTCGTCATCCATCCAGCCGCGCAGCAGTCCGGACATGAAGCCATCGCCCGCGCCAAGGACATTGAACACTTTGATCGGGAAGCCGGGGCCGGACTGGCCTCTGTCCAACGTGTCGGGAATGGCAGCATTGAAAGCCGTTGCCCCCATCGGCCCGCGTTTGCATACGAGGGTGGCATTGGACACCGCACGGACGGCACGCAGGGCGGCGATGGTGTTGGTGTTCCCGCCAGCGATATGAAACTCCTCCTCCGTGCCGACGATCAGGTCGAACAGGTGCAGCGTGGCTTGAAGCTTTGCCGTCACGGCGGCGGATTCGATGAATCGGCTTTCGCCGTCCCCGTGCCCGGCAAGGCCCCACAGGTTTGGGCGGTAGTCGATATCCAGCGCGGTGCGCGCGCCGTGTTTTCGGGCGAGCGACAGCGCCTTCATCACCGCTGCTTCGGTACGCGGGTTTGACAGGTGGGTGCCGGTGGCGACGACCGAGCGGGTCTCGGAGATGAAGCCTTCGTCGATGTCATCCTCGCACAGGGCCATGTCGGCACAGTTTTCGCGGTAGAAGATCAGCGGGAACTGCTTGTCGTCGCGGATGCCCAGCAGGACGAGGGCAGTCAGGCGGTCGGGGTCGGTTTTCACCCCTCGCACATCGACGCCTTCGCGGACCAGTTCCTCGCGGATAAAGCGGCCCATGTGTTCGTCGCCGACGCGGGTGATCAAGGCTGATCGCAGCCCCAGCCGGGCGGTGCCCGCAGCGATGTTGGTCGGGCTGCCGCCGATGTATTTCTGGAACGACGCCATGTCTTCCAGCCGCCCGCCGACCTGCGCGCCGTACAGATCGACAGAGGAGCGGCCGATGGTGATCACGTCGATTGGTTTCATGGCTTGCTCCTCGGCGCGGCGACTCGGCCGCATAATGGAATTTTTATTCCATTTTGTCGGGCGAGGGAAGCCCCTTTCGTTCCCGCGCTGCACCGATGGCAACGGCAAGGGAAATCGCCAGCGCAAGTGTTGCCGAAAGTGAGCGGAAGGCACCGAAATCAACCTCATCAACGTACAGCGTGGCGTCGGCGTACTGGGTGATCGGGCTTGATGGTTGATCGGTCACGGCCACGACAGCAATGCCGCGCTGGCGGGCCTGTAGTGCCAGGGCAAGGGTGTCTTCGGAATAGGGCGCGAAGGTGATCGCCAGAACCGCATCGCCCGAGCGCAAGGCAAAGCGGTGGTCAAGCTTGCCGACGCCGTCGTGCAGCATGGCAGGAATGGCCATCTTTTCGAACACATAGGCCAGATAGGCCGCGACGGGAAAGGATCGGCGAAATCCAATGATGTGACGCGTTTCCGACTGTGAAAGCAAGGCCACTGCCCGGTCAAGCGCTGCTTCGTCCAGGGTGCGCGCGAGGTTTTCAAGCGACAGACGGCCAGCCTCGACAAACTCGCCCACAAGGGCGGCGGGCTTGCCGGATGTTCCATCCTTGAGATTGGCAAGCCGGGTCGCATAATCCGGCCAGCCGGGCGCATAGGCCTCGCGAAACATCCGCTGCATTTCGGAAAAACCGGAAAAGCCCATCAACTGGCAAAAGCGCATGAGCGCTGATGGGGGCACATCGGCCCCGGCCGCAAGATCAGCCACGGTCGACACGGCGATGCGGTCATAGTTGCGCGACAGATGATCTGCACACTGCCGAAGCCGTTTCGGCAGGCCGTGCGCGATGCAGGCCAGACGGTCACGAAACTCTTCGACCGACGTTGGGGCGGCCGGAGTTCTGGGTGCGGACTTTTCGGTGTCGGGCATCTGGCCTCTGCAATAGGTTTGGGTTGGAATCACTATATGGAACAAATATTCCAAGCGTCAATCGCCGACCGGTCGGTCAGCGGGGGGGCTCTGGCAGGCGGGGACCTGACCTGTCGAAATGATCGGGAAAACACAGCGACGTGCAAATGCGTACGGTCTGCGAAGCCTCGGATCGGGGATAGGGTCCGGCTATGGTCATCATGTCCAGCCAGATGCCTTCGATGGTGACACGGATGATGCGGGCGATATGCACCGGATCAAGGTCGTGGGAACCGATTTCCGCAAGCCGCGCACGGATGCCTTCGAGAACGCGACTGTACTCGTCATCCTTGGCACCGCAATGCTGTTGGTGCAGCGGGCGGCTTTGGGCCTGGCCCCAAAAGGCGCACCAGGCGGCAAGTCGTGCAGGCGCGCAGATGACCGGATGGAAATCGGCCTCGATCAGGGCAATGAGTTGTTGCCCCGGGTCTGGCCCCGCGGCGGCCAAAGCGTCGGACCAGTTCAGCCGGAAATCCTCGGCAAGAAAGGCAAGCGTTTCGATCATCGATTCGATCAGGTGGACGCGTCGCGGCACATGGTTCGAAGGGCTTTTGCGGGGGCGGCTTCAGTCAAGGTTGCATCCGGTTGCCAGGCGACCAGCGTTGTAGCGGAACCGGCCCCGAGGGGACAGGAAAACCTCTGATTGACAAGCCAGTCAGTCGAGTATCAGCCGTGGGAAATCACATGGACCGGACGTGACAAATGCCGTTGCTGCCCCACCGTAACCTGTCGAAGTCAAATGCCCGGTTTTAACGCGTCGTAAAGCGCCTGCCGCCGGGGTTGGCCTTCACCTTTCGCATTTGGAGAGATGACCGGACGGTTTATGTCGATCACGGCAAGGGTGGCCGGACGTGGGATAAAGACGGGAATTGTTATGGGGATTACCGGCTGCGCTATGGTCCGGCGATCCTTGGCTATACCGATGACCGGGTCGGTGGCGTTTTCGCGCTGTCAACCGAGCGGGACCTGATCCTCGCCGACCGCATCGCCAAGAAGGTGCCTGCGGCAGAATTGGTGCGGTTTTCCAGTTTCGGGACCGAGGCGGTGATGGGCGCCTTGCGGCTGGCGCGTGCCTACACCGGGCAGGAAAGTTACCTGCTGGTCGAGGGCGGCTATCACGGGTTGTTTGATGCCGCGATGTGGCAGGCGGATGTGGAAGGTTGGGACGCAGGGTCGAACCGCGACCCCGATGTGGTGCCTTGCAGCAAAGGCGTCCGGCTGACGGTGAAAAAGCTGGCGCATCTGCTGACGATGAACGACATGCAGCGGCTGGAGGATACGTTCGCCGCGCACGGCGACCAGTTGGCCGCGATGCTGATCGAGCCGATCCAGGGCAAATGCTGTGGGATCATGGCGCGGATGGAGTATGTGCATCTGGGCCGCCGCTTGTGTGATCAGTACGGGTTGCAGGGGATAGGCGGGGTCAAGCCCGACATCACCAATTTCGCCAAAGCGGTGGCGAACGGGTATCCCATTGCGGTGATCGCAGGGCACGAGGATGTGATGCGCACTTTCCGCTAGGGTGTGGCGAGCCATGGCGGCACCTATACCGCGCATTCGGTGTCGCTGGCGTCGGCGGCGGAGTTCTTGCCGATATTGGACGGGATCCCGGCTTTGGAGACATTGGCGGGGTATGGAAGCCGTCTGATGGGTGGGATTTCCGGCATCCTGAATGCGCGGGGGATCGTGCATTCCTACACCGGGCATCCGTCGATGTTCGGGCTGTTCTTCGATGCGGTGCCGCTGGACAACTACCTGGCATGGAAGACCTCTGATTATACGTTTTACGACAGGATGGCCTATTTCCTGCATGATCTGGGGAGCTTAGTCGAACCCGACAGCCGAGAGCCGTGGTTCATATGGAGCATACAGGTTGGACGACACCTGCCTGCCCGACACTTTGCAGGCAGTCGAATTGGCGGTGGACCCGATGCTGGAATACCCTGAGGCCGCGGAGTGACCCATGATGCGATGATTATGGGGGCGTGCCATAACGGGCTGGTCGCGGCCTGCTATCTGGCGCGGGCTGGCTTGAAGATTATGGTGGTGGAAAAGAATGGCTGGGTGGGCGGGCGCGGCGGTCAGTCGCGAGCTGTATCCCTGCTTTACCTATTCCAACTGTTTCTACATCAGCAGCCTCTTCCGACCCGAGATTATGCGCGATCCGGAGCTGTCAAAGCACTGCATGCAGATTCTGCCCTGTAAGGGCGGCGCGATGTTCGCCGACACCGGCGGCTACTTTGGCATGTTCCGCAGCCATGATGCCAATCGCCGCGAATTAGCGCCACACTCCAGGCGCGATACCGAGGGCTATGACCGCTATTCCCGCCATATCCAGTGCCGTTGCCAAGTCATCCGCCCGATGCTGATGCGCCGCCCGCCAGACCTTGCCAGCTTTCGGCCCCGCGATCTGGCGGAGCTGGCATGGCTGTGCAAGCAGCTGACCGGTATGTCTGAAATGGCGGCCTATGCCACGCTGGCGTTCTGGACGATGTCGATTGCCTACTATCTGGACGCGTATTTCGACAACCCGGTGGTCAAGGCCTATCAGGCGGTGGGGTCGATCACCTAGGCGCTTAGGCCGATGTCGCCGGGCAGGGCTATGTGCCGCACCAAGTGATGGACGATGTGGATGGCAACGTCGGCGCATGAGGCTATCCGCGCGGTAGGCGTGGTGATGGACAACGGCGACGAGCTGCGCGCGCGGCGGGTGGTGTCGAACATGGATGTGTGGCGGACCTTCCTGAAACATGTCGAGTTGAAGGAACTGCCGGAGCCGTTCCTGAAACAGGTGCGCCTAGTCAAGACGCGGAGGTCTTCGGGCAAGCTGAACATTGCGTTAGACGGGTTGCCGCGCAGTGCCGCCCTCCCGGAAGGCGCGCCGTACATCCGGGGTGATCTGCATTTCACCGATTCCATTGAGAAAATGAAACAGGCCTCCGACGATTGAAAATCCGCTCAGCTCAGCCGTGATCCGTTTCAGGATGGAATGATCCCCACGACCATCGACCCGACCATGACGCCGGCGGACATGCAGTTCATGTCGTGCTTCGCATAATACGCCCCGCCGAAGATCGAGGGGCGCGACGGGACGGATGCCGATCACGATGCCATTGGTAGCTTGCATCAACCAGATCGCACTCGCCGCCCCGGGGTTCACAAATCTGATCCTGCATGTCGAGGTGCGCCCTCCGCGTGAGTTGGAGGCAGAGGTCGGGCTGACCGAGGGCGACATCCTTCAAGGTGAACTGACCTTCGATAAGATGCTCTTCAACTGCCCGGTGCCGGGCCATGCGAACTATCGTTCACCTATTCGCGACTTGTGGATTTGCGGGTCTTCCACCCATCCTTGCGGTGGGGTTATGGGCGCACCGGGGCGCAATGCGGCGGCGGAGATTCTGCGGAATATGACGCTGCCTGACAAGGATATGAGCGATGCCTTTGCCATCGTTTGACCCGATCATCATCGGCGCGGGGCCGAACGTGTTGGCGGCGGCGCACCGGCTGGCCTCGCGCCGGGCGCGCGCGGCTGACGGGGGCTGCTGACTTTCGCGCGTTGGGGCACATCCCGCTGACCAATCCGCATGACCTGCTGGAGGACGAAACTTCTGACCTGCTTCTCAAAGGGGGCTTCGCCTTCGACGCTACCTTGGGCGGATTGTGGTTGAGGATGGGCGGGCCGTTGGTGTGAATTTATCGGATGGTGAGGAGGTGCGGGCAGATCGGATCGTCTCTTGGCTGTCCCCCAAGACGACGTTGCTGACGCAGATCGGCGCGCGGTATCTGGATGCGGGGCTGGTCACCCGCGCGCGGCATCTGAAGGCGTGGGCCTTGGCGGCGAAGCTGCATCTGGCGTTGCGCGGGTTGCCGGATTTTCGCGGGGCCAATGTGAAAGACCGACTGGTGATTGCGCCAAGCGAGCATCATGTGGAGGCCGCGTTTAACCCGGTAAAGTATGGTGCCGTACTGGGGGAGCCGGTGATGGAGATGGGGATCCCAACGGCGCATGACGCGTCCGTTGCGCCAGACGGCCATCACCTGCTGTCCGCCACCGTACAGTTTGCCCCGCGAACGCCTGCCGATCCAGTTGCGGCCCGTGCGGCGATGCTGGCGGCCAGTCTGAAGGTGCTTGAGGACTATGCCCTAAGGATTGTTGCGCCGGTCCGGCGCGCTGAATTGTTGATGCCCTTTGACATTCAGACGTGTTGGAGGCTGGAAGAGGGCGTTTGGCATCATGGCGAACTTAGCGCCGAACAAGACCCATAGTTGGGGGCAAAAAGGCGGGTATCAGACAGTCCTGACCTATGAAAACCTGGCGAAGGAGCATTCGGCGATCCTGAACCGACTGGCGGTGCGGGATGCGGGGAAACTGTCGGTGGGCGGGGTGCATTACACGGTCTGGTGCAATGATGCGGGGTGTCTGATTGAGTACGGCACGCTGTTCCGGCAAGCCCCGGACCGCTATCGGCTGTGCTGTCAGGAGCGGCATTTGCCGTGGCTGCTGGACCGCGCCTACGGGTTTGACGCGGCGGTCGTCGAAGAGACGGAGCAGGTTGCCGCGCTGTCCCTGCAGGAGCCGACCTCTGCCACGGTTTTTCTGGCGGCTGGGTTTGACATATCGGCCCTGAAACCGTTTCAGATGGCGGAGTTTCCGTTTCAGGGCAGCAAGCTGATCATCTCGCGGACCGGAGTCACCGGCGATCTGGGGGATGAGCTTTGGACGAAGCCCGGTCTGGCGTTTTCGCTGTGGGATCATCTTTTTTCGGTTGGTGCCCTGCACGGCTTGCGTCCTATCGGCACCGATGCACTGAACATCGCGCGGCTGGAGGCGGGGTCCGTGATCACGGGAAATGACTTCACCCCTGCGCCGCAATGAGCGCGCGAAGACCGGCTGCGCAGCTTGCAGGCGCTGGGCTTTGGCCGGTTGGCGGATTTGAAGGAGGGGTACTTTACCGGACGTCTGGCACGGATAGCGGCGCGGACGCGCGGGTCGAAGTGGGCGTTTGCGGGGCTGGGGATTGATGCGAATATCGGCACGGAAGGCGCGATCCTAGATCACAATCAAAAGGTTGAAGTGGGGGGTATCATCGGGGTCTGCTGTTTATCGACGCTGAAGAAATCCATCGCTTTGGCTCAGGTGCGGGCTGCCCATGCGGTGGGCAAAACCTGTGGGCGGAAATTTATGCGCTGCGCGAGTTGAAATATGCCGAGATGACGGTTCAGGCGTGGGTGGTGGAACGGCCGTTCCTCAACCCGGCCCGCAATCGCGCTACGCCCCCGAAGAGGTTCTGACGGGCCACGACCGTCGCCCATTGTCACCCCGCTTTGACCATTGTCCCGAAGGGCTGCCCGGGTGCGGTCTATTTCGACGACGGCTGGTACGGACGCGAGATGGCGACGCTGTTTGCGCGGCAGTGGGTGATGGTGGGGCGGCTGGCTGATCCGGCCCCCGGCACGATGCGGCGGATTACGGTGGGCGGGGCAGAGGCGATCCTGTACCGCACAGCGGATGGCGGGATTTCGGCCTTTCACAACAGCTGTCGACATCGTCGTTCGAACCTGAGCCGGGCCGAGGTGGAGCCGTTGGGCAAGCTGGTGACTTGCCCGTATGATGCCTTCCCCTATGCGGCCTTGGACGGGCAGCTGGTGTCGACCGGCCATGCCGTGCCGACGGATGATTTCCGCCGTCAGGATCATAAGCTGGTCCCACTGTCGGTCAGCTTTAGGCCGGGTTCGTGTTCCTGTCAGCGGCGCCGAACCCGCCAGACCTTTGGTCGGACGTGCCGCTGGGCACGTTGGACAATTGGCCGATGGACGGGCTGGTCACTGGCCACCGGCACGAGGCCATACTGGCCCGTGGCTCCAAAGCCGTCTGGATGAAATACTCCGAATGTCAGCATTGTCCCGGCATCCACCCCGAATTGTGCGACCAGGTGCCGGTCTATGGCAAAAGCATCGTGAGTGTGACCGATGCGCTGGGCTGGAGACCGGATGCACCGGTGGGACAGGTTCTGAAACCCGGCGCAGAAATCTGCACGATGACCGGGCTATCCTGTCGGCCGGCTTTGCGGGGCTGGCGCCCGTGGAGCGGCACCGGGGGGTATTCGTTCGTGATGCTTTGGCCCTCGGCCTGTGTGGTGGCGCATGGGATTACGTCCGCTTGGTGCGGCTGCAACTCCTGTCGCCCACACAGACAGGGCTGATTGCAAAGTGGCATTTTCCGCTGGAAACGCAGCCTGAGCGGCGTTTTGATGCGGGCGAGGTGGCGGCCTTCGCCATGATCGTGCCTGGGCAGGATCAGGCTGCGGCCGAGATGAACCCCCGCGGCATGGTCCCGCCCGCGTTCACCCGCGCCCGGCTGATGCCCGAAGAATACGAGATCGGCCGCCCTCACCATTGGGTTTTGGCGGCGACAGAGGCAGGGACATGACGAACCTGCCCAGCTCAACAGGTGCGGTGCCGCCGGATTGGGACCGCAAAGGCCTGCCTGCATGGCCCTGGCGGTCCAATGCGCTTTTCGCGCTGGAACGCGAACAGCTGTTCGTGACCCATTGGCAACGGGCCGTGCATGACGCCAACATTCCCGCATCAGGCGACGGGTTGGCATTTGACCTGATGGCTGATCGGACGGTGGTGATGCGCGGTGCGGACGGGGTGGTGCGGGCGTTCCATAACCTGTGCCTTCACCGGGTTGCGCGCGTGGGGAACGGCGATCTGGGGCATTGCAAGGGGGCGATGGTCTGCCCGTTCCATGGCTGGGCCTACAAGCTTGACGGCACGCTCCGCGGGGCGGCGTGACCTTCAACTTTCGGGGCGATAGACCGGGATCAGTTCGGGTTGAAACCGGTGGCGATGCAGGTGTTTCACGGGTTCATTTTCTTGCGTTTCGCACCCGTTCCACAGCCGGATATGGCAAGCCTGCTGGCGCCTTTCGACAAGGATTTCGCGGCCTATCGGTTGCGTGAGGTGGTGCCGGTGCCAACGCTGACTTGGTTGTCCGATCTGCCGGTCAACCGGAAATCGGTGCGTGACGAGGACAACGAAGCCTGTCAGGTGGCCTTGGCACATCCGGGCTTGCAGGAGGTGTACGGGCGCAGCTACCGGGCCTGCCCCTGTCGCCCGACCTGACGCGGCTGGCGCGCTATCTGACTTAGCTGTCCAGTCCTGGCCTCTGGTGGATCGGGCCGAGGATGAAACGATCCGGCTCTGACGCCCGGATTCTGCGGATGTATTCGTACGTCATGAGGCCGCCGAGGGTCTTCAGCGTACGTGCGATGTTGCAGACTGCCAGGAAGTTGGCGACATGCGTGCGCAGCTGATTGTGGGTTTTTTAGTGGAAGCGCTTGTCACCTGTGAACCGTATCCGTTTGACCAACGCCCGCATTCGCACGGTGAATCTGGCCCGTCCCACTGCCAAAGCATTGGTGACCGAAGGCGGGCGAATTCTTGGGGTGGGATCGGCGACGTCCATGGCTGCGCTTGCCAGGTCGGGGGCCAAGGTGATGATTGACGCGGGCGGGCACTTGGTGCTGCCCGGATTTCAGGACGCGCAAATTCACCTGTTGAACGGTGGCGCTGATCTATGGACTGTTGACATTCGGGGTTCCCAAATCATCTGACGTCTGATTCAAGGTTGCAAACAGAGGAGAGCAGCCTTGACGCGCGGAGTTTTGAACGATGTCCAGTGGGCAGCTGTTGAGCCGTATTGCCTTGGGAAGTCATCTGATCCTGGACAGACCGGGCGCGATCCGCGGCTGTTTGTG
>JANOQT010000051.1:0-2942 GCA_031415015.1 Paracoccaceae bacterium | reverse complement strand
GCCTCGGACAGGGCATCTGCGTAAACCCTCATCTCTTCTGCCAGAGCTGCAAAATCCTGCCAGTTGGACCAGATCTCCGGCTTGGCATAGGTTACGCCTTCAAGGCTGCCTTCGGGGAAGAGCGACAGCATGGTTTCGCCGGCGTGGCCCGCGATCACGGCGGCGCCTTCCGAGACAATGAAGGCATCGTAAGGCACGGCGCCCTGCATCATTGGCGCCAGTTCCGCCACGGTATCCCGCATCGCCGTCATGCCGTTCATCCTCTCAAGGACGACGCCGCTCGCCCCGTTGTGTGCCATCGCCACTGCCGCGACTGCGGAAGCGGCAAGCGCCATAGCGCCTGTCCATTGTTTTGCCATCTGCCTGACTGCTCTCGGTTTGTTGTTTTTGATTGACCACCGCGCACCGCACGTCAGGCGGTTCGCGAACTGCGCACATGTTTTGGGTCAGGATTAAAACGACAGAGCACTCGACTGGGCCTGTAACGGCACCGTCGAACCATGGCTCTTGCCCAGGCTGACCTTCAGATCAGCAGGCGTGGAGGGGGCAGACTGACAGAGGGGGCCCCGAAGCGAAGCTGGGTCTGGGCCAAACGCGGTCGCGACATCACTGCATGGCTGGGGATGAACGCAGTCACTGCGCCGATTGGCAACACGAATGCAGTACATGCCAGCGCCGGATGGCAAGACAGCGATATGTTCGTCGATCCGGCACTGCCGTCTGACATCTCTACCGAGGTCGGGGAGTGATGATCAACCGGGGCGAACGCCGATGCAGATTGGCCAATAGTCAAACCGCAGAGCAGCACGATCATGAAAGACCATGCCCATAGAAGACGCACCATCCCGCCCGGAAGCAGGAAGTTCAATGCGGTCCGTTTGGTGGGCGTCTTCAACATAAGGTTAGATCAACTTGACTTGCGTCCCGACCGGAACTCGATCGAACACTTCCTCAATATGCTCGTTGTAAAGGCCGATGCAACCATTCGAGGACCTGCGCCCGATTTTCCGCGTGTCGTGGGTGCCGTGGATGCGGTAATACTGCCAAGAAAGATACAGGGCACGCGTTCCAAGCGGGTTGGTCGGGTCACCGCCCGGCACAAATGCGGGCCATTCGGGATTGCGCTCCCGCATTGATGGCGTCGGTGCCCAACTTGGGTTGACGCGCTTTTCAACGACTTCGGTATAGCCCCTGCGGGTCAGATCATCGGAAAGAGGGACAGAACTCGGATACAGGAACATCCGACCGTCGCTGGTCCAATGCTGAAGAACCTTCGCGGTCGTGTCAGATATGATTATCCCAAGACCCAAAGCATCGAAATGGTCCTGCCACTCGTGAACCCGAAACGACGAGATGTTATTGCGAACCGGGCCTTCGGTATCTTCGGAGGCAAAAGCGGCCCGGCCCACCAAAAAGGGCGCTGCCAGTGCTCCGACAGCAAAGGAACGTCGATTGAATCGCATGGGCTGCTCCTCAGTTTTTAAGGTGATGCGGCCTTCCAACGTGGGAAGGTCAAACCGCTTTGTCTGATCGAGTGGTCACAAACCGGTGATAAAGTGGCGAATTCGACGCGCTGTGCGAAAATCGCTGCGGTCACTTCGATGTGAACATCACTTCAGGGCACATGTGGTTTTATGTTTCAGAATGCGAAACTTAATCGTCATTCTGTACAGTGCTATCCTGCTCGTGTCTCTTTTTGGGGAGGCGCATTCACATCATGCGCTTGATGAAAGCACCTTGCTTGAAGTGCATGCCATGCCAATGGTCCAGGAATCCCATTGCGGCGGCGGTTCCGGTCACGTGGCTTGCCAGGTCCTATTGGCCAGTCAGGTCGCGACCCCGATGTTAAAGATCGCCTTTGCCTCATCGCAATTCGCAATCGTGCCGGTCCGGGCAAGCAGCTGCATCTCCTCTCCACAACCGCCGCCTCCGCGATACGTCTCCTGAACGAACCCAAGTCCAATCGTTTCATCCCAGGAGACATCATGATTTCCCGACGTTCCCTTTTAGCCGGTGCCGCGGCTGCCGCTTTTGCCACACCTTCTATCCTGCTAGCCCATACCGACGAACCTTTCGTTCTGGCCGAAGAATTTCAGCCGCGAGAGGTGCGCGTCCGCGAGCAGCACGCTCCGGGTCAGATCCTCGTTTTCCCACGTCTTTATTACCTCTACCACGTCTTCGACAGCGAACGCGCAATCCGCTACGGCGTCGGTGTTGGCAAGGCTGGTCTCGAGTTCAAGGGAACGGCGATCATCGCGCGCAAGGCTGAGTGGCCTTCGTGGCGGCCGACGAATGACATGATACGGCGTGACCCCGGCCGCTATGCGCAATTCGCGGACGGCGTGCCGGGTGGGCCCGGCAATCCTCTCGGGGCGAGGGCGCTTTATCTCTACAAGGACGGCCGCGACACCTATTTCCGCATCCACGGCACGACAGATCCGGCCTCAATAGGGCAATCCGTATCGAACGGCTGCATCCGCATGCTGAACGATCATGTGAAGCATCTCTATGATCAGGTGCCCGTCGGCACGCCGGTGACCGTGCTGTGACAGGGTCACGCCGTGGCCTCCTCGTTCTTGGTGGGATCGTCACCCTGATCTACGGCTTGCGGGCCCTGCCATGGGACCGTCTTCCGGGGCGCGGCCCAAGTTACGTCGACTTGCCGGACTTGCCGCCATTTCGCCGGCTTGAGGAGCAGGGTCAGACTTCCGGAGCATCGGTCGCACTCGTAGGGCTCGACGCATCGCCCGCCGATGCCGACCAGCGACGCGCGCGTGCAGACGCTTTGCGGGCCGACCTTTTGAACCGTCCCGGGTTTACCGGAGGGTGGTTTGTTCAACGACTAGGCGACCATATCGAGTGAGTTCAGGTTTGCATAGAACGCCTCCTCTGCTTCGGCGGGTGGGATGTAGCCGATTGGTCCTAGAAGTCGGCGGTTGTTA
>JANOQT010000050.1:0-58367 GCA_031415015.1 Paracoccaceae bacterium | reverse complement strand
AAAAAATGAGAGGCGAGATAATCTTGAAACGAACGACTGACGGGGTTGCGGTGAGCGGTCTGGCAATGCCGGTGTGGTGGCCTTCCCTGCATGAGTTTTCGGTGTTGGCGTCGGAGCTGGTTCCGATCCTGTCCGCCCTTTGGCTTGCGGTGCAGATCGTGGCGTGGCTGCGCAAACGGGGGCAGGAATGAAGGGCGGGCGTGTTGCGGCGGGTGGCCTGTTTCTGGCCGGGGCTATGACCTTGATCGGGGCGTATGAGGGGTACTCGGCCAAAGCCTATCTGGATACGGGCGGGGTGCCGACAATCTGCTACGGGGCTACGCGCGGGGTGCGGATGGGGCAGACGGCCAGCGTTGCGGAATGCAGTGCCATCTTCACCCGCGACCTGATCGAGCATGAGACGGGTATGCGCGCCTGCATGAAGCGGCCCGATGCCATCCCGGACAAGACCTACATGGCGGTGCTGTCCTTCACCTACAACGTGGGGGTGGGGGCATCCTGCAAATCCACCCTAATGCAGCTGGTGAATGCGGGTCAGCTTGAAGCCGCCTGCAACCAGTTGCCGCGCTGGGTGAACGACAACGGCAAAGTGATCCGGGGGCTGGTGAACCGGCGCGTGACGGAGCGGAAGCTGTGCCTTGAGGGGTTGCAATGATCCGGTACGCGGTGGCGGCGGTCATCGTCCTGGCTGTTGTCTTGGGGTTTCAGACGTGGCGGCTGAACGGGGCACAAGCGGACCGGGACGCGGCCTTGATGATTGTGGCGGCGCATGAACGCGCGGCGGAAGCCCTTCGGGTGGAAGTGGTGCGGATGGAACGGGAAAGGGTTGAAGCGGCAACGCTTGACCGTGAACTGCAAGAAGGGGTCGGAGCTGATGCACCGCTATCTGATTATCTGCGCCACAGTGCTGGCCGCGTGTGGCCCTGATCCGGTGGCCGTGCCCGCGCCCTTGCTGACGCCCTGCCCCGGCTGGCAGGGCAGGACGCCCGCCACAGAGGGTGAGCTGATCCGCGCGGGCGCGGCGGAGCGGGCGGGGAGAGTTTGCGCCAATGGCAAGCTTAAGGCCGTGGCCGGGCTTGTGGCGGGGGGTGCGTCATGAAGCGGTTGACCGAACGGCTATGTGCCGAGCTGTCCCGCCACCTGACCACGGGAAAGCGCCCGGTGATCCCGGAGGCGGGCGTGATCTTCTGGCAGGCCTTCGCCGATCTGAGCGCCGCGCGCGTCTTTGGCGAACATGGGCCGCACCCGCTGGCCATGGCCGAAGTTCTGGCATGGGCATCGGTGCGCCGGGTGCAGCTCGTGCCTCGGCATCTGGACGTCATCCGGGCGCTGGATGGGGTATGGCTGGACCACGCCCGCGCGGTGGCCACCGGCAAGGCGCGCGGGCCTCTGCCGGTGCTGACGGCGGCGGCGTTCGATGCGGTGTTTTAGATCGTGCCCTTGGTTCGCTGGTCAATGAACGCCTTTGCCGCGTCTAGGTCGGCAAACTGGTTTCCAGCGGCGCTGACGCCCATGCCTTCGCGGCGAATATCGTACATCTTGTAGATTGTGATCAGGTCACCCTTGGCCGCTGCTATAGGTGCTAAGGCCGCTTGTGCCGGGGTGGCGTTCAGCCGGTGCAGGATGGCAGCAAGCGCAATCGCGAGCGTCCCAAATCCGAACAGCATAACGGCCACCGCCTCATGCACCGCTGACTTGGCGACGTTGAAGTACATGAAGGCAAAAATAATTTGGGCCGCGCCAACAAGGCCGATGAGAATAGACATCTAAAACTCCGCACTGATTGTGATTGTGCCATCCTTAGAGGGTTCAACCCGCAGTGGCGATCCCATCATTGCAAATTTCTCGTTCACCTCGCGTATGCGGTCAAAGAATTGGGCGTCACCTGTCGAGCTGGTGATGTAGTGAAGCAAGCCTTCGACCGCGCGCACATCTACGTGCGGTGCTGGGAATTTTTCCTCAAGCGCAGCGACAATCTCGGCATTTATAGAACGCCCGTTCCGGTCTGAGGCCGCTCGGATGCGGTCGCGCATCCCGTCCGGTAGGCGAAGCTGAAATTGGTCTGAGCTTCGGTGCGTCTTCAAATCTTGCATAACTACTCCCGTGATGGAGGGAATGTCGATCTTTCCACTTGACAGTCAATCATACTACCAGCGTATGTATATCACCGTGATACATATGGAGGTCGTAATGAAAGATAAACTTATGTCAGTCCGCCTGCCCGATGAGCTGCGCGACTGGCTCAGGGGCGAGGCGCAAACGAACCGCCGGTCGGTCAACTCCGAGCTGGTGGTCAAGCTTGAGGCGCATCGCCGCGTGTCGGCGGATGCGACGGCCCGGCTTGGGGCCTTGATGATGGAGGGCCGCGCCCATGACGCAGCCTGATTTCATCATGGGTGCCTGCCCGTACTGCGGGTGTGAGCTGGGCCGGATCATCCATGCCACCGATGGGTTCCGGGTGGCCTGCGACAGTGACGCGGGCGGCTGTGGGGCAGAGGCAGCTCTTGGTCGGACGCAGGCCGATGCGGTCTTTCATTGGAACCGCTGCCCCTCGCCCGGTGCGCGGTCGCTGGTGGCGGCGGCGGCGCGTCGGGTGCTGCAAGCGGCGGGGGCACAGCATGAGTGAGGCCGCATCGGCGCGGGCCGCGCCAGCGACCCGTCCCCGTGCGGCCTCGCACGAAGACGGCATTCCGCCGCAACACCCTTTGAAAGGACTTACTATGAAACTTGAATTCACCGTCGCCGCCGCACTTGCAGCCTTGGCTTTCGCCCTGCCACTTCATGCCGAAAGCACGGTGCTGCGCGGCTGCGAACTCAAAGCCGTCGCCAACTCGAATGCATTGCAAAAGGTGGACCCGGCTTGCGTCTTCACCGGCACCTTGCCCGGAAGCCGTGTCTATCAGGAGGGCGAAAGCCCGCTGAACCCCGGTGACGGCAATCCCGCCACCGACATCACCGTGACCGTGCAGGACAACTGATCCGGCCTTTGCTGGCCCGTCGCGCATGTGCGGCGGGCCTCTAACCCAAGAGGAGCATGAGCATGAATAACAACATCAACCTCGGGCACCTGCTGCCCTGCACCTGCGGCGGCGGCAGGCCGGATCATGCGTGGGCGGCACCGCCCGAAGTCCACTTTTGCAACTGCAAACACTGCGGCGCGCATGTGCAGGATGACAGCGAAGATCAGGCCGCATCGGCGTGGAACCGGATGATCAGACACAAGGAGATGGCAGCATGAGCGATGTGATCGAATTCGGGGCAGGCAAGCCCCCAAAGCCAAGTAAGCGACCCGGTCGGACGATGATGAAAGAGACGCCCGCCGATGATGCGGTGCGCGCGGCGGTGTTTGAAAACTCCGGCAGGCGCCTGTTGGAAGTGGTGGAGGGTCTGGAAGACCTTGCCGACCGCATGGCCGATCTGCGCGCCGATGTGAAAACCCGCATGGATGCGGCGAAGTCCGAAGGCTACAGCCCCGCCGCGATCAAGGCCCTCATGCGGCGGCGGGCGGCAACACCGGAGGCCCTTGTGGCAGCGGAAGAGCTGGCGCTGGTAGTCGATACCTACATGCAGGCCTGCGAGGCGGTCGGATGAAGCATGAGCCGATCTTCGCCAGTGAGGCGCGGGCGGCGCAGCTGCTGGACATGACGCCGCGCGAGTTTGCAAAGCTGGTCGAGGGCGGGCACCTGCCCCGGCCCTGCACCATCGGCGACGTGAAGCGGTTCGATGTGGAAGAGCTGCGCCGCGTGATCCGGGGTGACCTGATCGGCGGTGCGGGAATGACGTGGTAGGCCCGGCCCCCAAGCGGTTCCTGTGGTCACCCTCGCCCGGCATCCACTACGTCCGGCGCAAGGGCAAATACGCCCGCATCCATGCGCAGCCCGGCACCGAGGAATTCGACCGCATCTATTGGTCAATTCTGAATGGCAAGGCCCCTGCGCCCCGCACCTCGTGGGCGGCGCTGGTGGCATCCTACCGCACATCCGACCGGTGGCTTGCCCTGCGCACCCGCACCCGCGCGGACTATGAGCTTGTCCTGGAGTACATCACGGGCAAGAACGGCGACAAGGATATGACCCGCGCCAAGCGATCGGATATTCTGGCGGCGATGGATGCGAACCGGCACCGGGTGCGCTTTGCCAATGCCATCCCGCAAGTCATGAGCGTGTTGTGCGAACATGCGATTGATCTGGGCTGGCGCGCAGACAACCCGGCCAAGGGCACAAGGCGGCTGGTGGTGCCGGTGGAGAAGCGCAAGCCGCATATCCCGTGGCCGGATGACGCGGTGGCCCTGTGGCGGGCACAGGCGCGGCCCCTGCCCCGGCTGATCTTCGAGCTGGGCGTCGGATCGGTGCAGCGTCCGGCAGACTGGTGCCGGTTCCGGTGGGATGACTATGACGGCAAGGCCCTTCGGGTGACGCAAGGCAAGACCGGCGTAAGCCTGACCCTGCCCTGCACACCGGAACTGGTGGCGGTTCTGGCGCCGTACTGGACACCTGCCATTGCCAGAACGGATGCGCAAATCCTGCGCAACACCTTGGGCCAGCCGCTGACCTACTACGCCATGGCGGCAATCATGCTGGCCGAACGCAAGCGCCTTGGCCTTGTCGCCTATGACCTTCACGCCCTGCGCTACCGGGGTGTGATGGAGCTGGCATGGGCCGGGTGCGATGACGATGAGATTGCCGCCTACAGCGGCCACGCCAGCAAGGCGATGGTGCGCAAGTACGCCGGTGACGCCCGGCAGATCATGCAGGCCCGCCGCGCGGCGGAAAAGCGGGGGTGAACGGATAAGGGCCAAAAACGGAACGTGATAAGCAGAATGATAATCCTTGACCATCGACAAGAGGAAACATAATGAGGCGAACAGGTTGGCGGGTTGGCGGAGAGGTTACGCAGCGGATTGCAAATCCGTGAAGACCGGTTCGATTCCGGTACCCGCCTCCATTGACCGTTTCACTTATTGCGCGTGCCGATCAGGCTGGTGCAGGAAAGCTAAGGTCCGGCGGCAAACTGCCGTAGGAGGCATGAAAAGGGATGATGCGGCGACAAGGGCGCGCTATAGTGCAACAAAGTCGGAAGAAAGCGTCAGGGACCCCACGAAACCGCACATGGAACACGAATTTTATCCTTGGGCTCTTTGCCCGGTTTTGTCTTATGTCCGCACCAAGGCGCACAGTCGGAGGCAGCAGTGATCGGCAAGTTTTTGTTCGGAGCGTTTTTTGGGGGTGTGACAGTGGCCGGTGGGTTGGTCGCGGCTTCGCTGGTTACGCCTGTCATGCGTGGCACACCGGAGGTGCCCGCCGTTGAAGTGCCACCTGCGGTAGAGCAGACGGCGCCGGTAAAAGGTGAAGATGCGGTTGATGCGACATTGCCGGATCAACCGGATATTGCAGCAGAAGTATCCGAAATCGCGCCAGCCCCGGCTGACACTTCGGAAGAAAATCCTGGTGCCGATCCGTCAGCCGAAACCGCTGTAGCAGAGCCGGTAGCCGTCACGGTACCTGAACCCGCGCAGCCGGAAACTGAAACTCCGGTCGCCATTGTGCCCGCCACCGAAGCGCCGGCGACAGCCGAGGTTGCAGAGGCAGCGCCCGAAGCGTCGGCCGAACCAAGTTCAGGCACCACCGCCGTCGATCCGAAGGACGAAGTGGCTACGACACTGCAGCCCAAAGCCAGCCCGTCCCCTGCCGATATCTCGGAGCAGGCCCCGGCGTCCGAGCCGGTAACGGTCGTCGAAGAGCCATCGGTCGAGGTCGCATCCAAGGCCCCGGTAGTGGTGGACGCCGCCCCGCCAGAAGCCCCTGAACCGGTCGAAGCAGACGTTGCATCTGCTGCTGTGACAGAAGTTCCCGCACCCACCCTTCCACTGGATCCAATCCAACCGCCAGCGCCAGATCAGGACACGATCGTCGCCGCCGTTGAAGATCCTGTCCCGGCTCCGCCGACACCGGATGCCACAACCGTCGAGAACGTAAAGCCGTTGCTGCCCGCTACCGACGTGACGCCGGACCCCGGCGCAGCCCTCGGGGCTGAGGCAGAAATGGCACCTGACGCTCAAGTCATGCCGACGCCGGATGCGGAGGTGGTGATCTTGGAACCCGAACCCACCCCGCCCGAATCTGAAGCCGAACCACAGATAGAACCCGTGCGCCTTCCAGCGGACGAAGGCCCCTTAATGCCGGGCACCAAGCCTGCGGGCTTGCCGGGGGCTGACCGCACAACCGAAGCTGACACCGTTGTGCCCGAGCCGGACCTAGCAGAAGTTGCCGAGGCGGAAGCGGACCCCGGTCCCACACTAAAGTCAGCCCCCGGACTTCGGGACCGCGCTGATGGCGTCATCATTGGCCGCCTTCCGAAGATCGGCGATGCACCGGCACCCGAAACGCCGGCTACTGAAATACCGGCCACTGTCGAGGCCGAGGACCTCAGGCCAATCGTCCTGCACGCCGCGGCTTTTGAGAACCCGGAGGGCAAGCCACTGTTCTCGATTGTGCTGATCGACAGTGGCGCGCCGGCACTGAACCGGGCCGCACTGGCTGATCTGCCCTTTCCCGTCAGTTTTGCTCTTGATCCGTTGGATCCGGCCACGGCTGAACGGGCGGCCATTTACCGATCAGCGGGCAAGGAAGTGGTAATGCTGGCAACCGGCATCGTCGAAGGCGCGCAGGCCTCGGATGTGGAAGTTGCCTTTCAGGCAATGGAACAAGGGCTGCCAGAGGCTGTTGCGGTGATGGATCTGCCTGAGAGGCGTTTTCAGGACAACCGTCCGCTGGCCAGTCTGGTCGTGCCGGTTATCGCGTCGCAAGGGCGCGGGCTGTTGACCTGGGATCAGGGCCTGAATGCCGCCGATCAGGTTGCCCGGCGCGAGGATCTTGCCGCTGCCGTTGTCTTCCGCCCGATTGATGCGGCGGGCGAAGATGACACCGCAATCCGCCGCGGACTGGACAGAGCCGCGTTCAAATCGGCGCAGGACGGCCGGGTGACCGTGGTTGGCCGCACGACGGACGAGACGATTGCAGCACTCCTGGAATGGACAGTCGAGGGCCGCGCCGCGACGGTCGCCCTTGCACCGTTGTCAGCTGTCCTGACCATCGACTGAACCGAAGCGGAGGCTGCCCTAATTACCTGGAGCGGCGTTCCGCCGCAAGCCCTTGTGTCGCCTGCGCGCTAAAGCGCTTGGCTTCGACTGGGCAGATTTCAAAGCGGATCGTTAGAGGTTACCGCGCTGTGCAAACAGTCCTGCGTCCTCGGCGGCCCGGCGCAAGGCGTTGGATTTGTTCACCGTTTCCTGATACTCGGCTTCCGGATCGCTGTCATGAACCACCCCGCCGCCAGCCTGAATGTAAAGTGTCTGGTCTTTCAGGACCGCCGTGCGCAGCGCGATGCAAAAGTCCATCTCGCCATTGGCTGCGAAGTAGCCCACTCCCCCCCCGTAGATGCCGCGCTTTTCCGGTTCCAGCTCGTCAATGATCTGCATCGCACGAACTTTTGGCGCCCCAGACACGGTGCCCGCAGGCAAGCCCGCCAGCAGCGCTGACAGCGCATCCTCACCCTCGGCAATCTGACCGACCACGTTCGAAACGATATGCATGACATGGCTGTAGCGTTCGATAATGAAGGTCTCTGTGGGCCGCACGGTGCCAACCTTGGCGACCCGCCCCACATCGTTGCGCCCGAGATCCAGCAGCATCAAATGCTCTGCCCGCTCCTTGGGATCGGCCAGAAGGTCCGCCTCCAAGGCGCGGTCCTCTTCGGGCGTCCCGCCCCGTTTGCGGGTGCCTGCGATCGGGCGGATGGTGACTTCGCCGTCCCGCAAACGGACAAGGATTTCGGGCGAAGCCCCCACCACCTGAAAGCCACCAAAGTTGAAGAAGAACATGAACGGAGAAGGATTCGTCCGTCGCAAAGACCGATAAAGCGCAAAGGGCGGCAATTCAAACCGTTGTGCCCAACGCTGGCTTGGCACCACCTGAAAGATGTCGCCCGCGCGGATATATGCCTTGGCCTTTTCGACCGCCGCCTTGTAGCCCTCATGGGTAAAGTTGGACTGCGGCGCGCCTACCGGCTCCACTTCGCCCAGATCGCGGGCAACCGATGGCGACCGGTCAAGGTCACGCAGGCTGTCCATCACCCGTTCCGCTGCCTGCGCATAAGCCGCCCGCGCCGAAAGGCCAGATCCGGCCCAAGCGGGAGAGACGACCGTGACATCGCCTTTCACGCCGTCAAGCACCGCGACGATCGACGGCCGCATCAGCACGGCGTCCGGCAGGCCCAGCGGATCGGGATTAACATACGGCAGATGTTCAACCAGCCGGATCATGTCATAACCGAGATAGCCAAACAGCCCGGCTGCGACAGGCGGAAGGCCCTCGGGCATGTCGATCCGGCACTCTGACAGAAGCGCGCGCAAGGTCTCAAGCGGGTGCCCGGGCAACTCGGCGAAGGCCAGCGGATCAAACCTCGCCTCGCGGTTGATCCGGCTTTTGTCGCCGTGACATTGCCAGATCAGATCGGGCTTCATTCCGACGACGGAATAGCGCCCGCGCACCTCGCCCCCGGTCACCGACTCCAGCATGAACGTGTCCGTCCGCGCCTCGCCCAACTTCAGCATCAGACTGACGGGAGTATCGAGGTCGGCGGCAAGTCGCGCCCAGACAATCTGGTTGCGGCCTTGCGACCAGGCTGTCTCGAATTCAGCGAAGGACGGAAAGATCTGCATCTCAGGGAAGGCTGGTATGGACGGCGTTGATCGCGGCCTGATCAAGCGCAATCCCCGCCTCTGCGGTCAGTGCCGTGGTGAAGGCATTGAAGGCATCAGCCGAGATCGCCTGCTCGATTTGCGCGGCAAGAGCGGCGCGCATCGCCTCTGCCTCGTCCCCTTCTTTTGCTGCGGGCAGAATCCGGTCAAGCTTGACCACTCCCACAAAACCAGCGCTTTCGATTACGCGGACATCGCCTTCCTTCATCTCGAACACGGCGGGCAAAAGCGTATCCGGCGTGCCATCAATGAATCCGTCACGCGCCATTTCCGGTGTCACCTCGACGATGCCGAAAGTGCCGATAGCTGCCCCGCCCTCCAGCTCTGCCTTGATCTCGACACCACGGGTGGACAACGCAGTGACCATTGCCTTCGCGCGCCACGATGCCGTCACAGCGTCTTTGGCCTCTTCGAACGGGATAGGTGTCGCCGGGACCAACTCGTCCATGCGTAGAGCGAGCAGACCGCCATCCTCAAGCACGATGGCTTCGGGAAAGTCTTCAACCGCTACCGCGTCGGCGGCGCTGCGGAAGGCAGGATAGCCAGCAATGGCAGCGTCGCTCTGCTGGGCCGGCACGTGGTCCAGCGTCGCCAGCGTCATGCCCACTTCTTTGGCCAAGTCTTCCAGACTGGCTCCGCCGGCCAGAAGATCGTCCACCGTCTCGACCTGATCAGCAATCAGACGGCGGGCGGCGTCGGTCTGCATTTCTATGGCCAATGTGTCGCGCGCTTCCTCGAAGGTGGTTTCTTCGGCGGTCAGTATCCCGTTCACCCGAAAGATCGCAGGGCCAAGGTCTGTGGGCACAGGTCCGATGACCCCTGGCTCGGCAAGCGAAAAAACCGCTTCTGCAGCCTCGCCCAGGTCTTCCTTGGCCACATCCCCAAGATCGATGGCATCCAGTGTCAGGCCGCGCTCGGTGACCAATGTTTCAAACGCTTCGCCCGCATCCAGCCTTGCACCGGCCGTCTCGGCAGCGGCCTGATCGGGATAGACCAGCCGTTCGACCAGCCGACGCTCGGGCACGACGAATTCGGCGATACGGTCCTGATACATCTCTTGCAACAGCGCCTCATCCACCGGCTGATCCTTGGCAATGGATTCCGGCAACAACGAGACGTAGGTGATCCGTTTCGCTTCAGGTCTGGTGAATTCAGTGGTGTTCGCGTCGTAATGGGCCTTCAGTTCCGCGTCGGTCGGTTCGGGCAAGGGGGCGGTCAGGTCGGCCTCCCCCAAACGCAGCATCGAAAATCCGCGCCGTTCCGCAACCCAGGTGTACAGCGTTTCGGTCATCGGGGCCGGGGCGGTGAAGCCGCCAGACACGGCCCCCTGAAGCAAAGCGCGCGCGATGTCGCGGCGCAGGTTGGTCTCGTACTCCGCCTCGGACATGTTGCTGCGATCAAGGGTGAAGCGGTATGCCTCACGGTCGAAGGTGCCGGAGACGCCCTTGAACGCGTCCATCGTGGTCAGTTCGGTCGCGACGGTGGCGTCGCCGACCGAAAGGCCGACGCGGTGCGCTTCGTTGTCAAGGGCGGTGCGGGTGATGATGCTTTGCAGGACCTGTCGGTCGAGGCCGAAAGCGATGGCCTCCTGGCTGGAGATCGGCTGGCCGATCTGCTGCGAGAATTCAGCGAGTTGGGCCTGGAAGGCGCGGGCATACTCGTTGGTCGAGATATCGGTGTCGCCGACCCGGCCGATCGAGGTTATCCCGCCGCCGAAATTGGTCACCCCGAAGCCGCCGAGACCGAGGATCACCATCCCCATCACGACCCAGACTGCAGCCTCCTTGGCCTTGCTTTTCGGTTTGCGGGTTTCGGTTTCCGGGGTCTTGGCCATGGGACTGCCTTGAAAATGGGTCTGGCGGAGTTCTAGAGGGAAGGTGCGGGGGGGGCAAGATGCAGATCGGGCGGAGCGAAAAGGCATGTCCACGCGTGGACAGATTTTCGACCTTTGAAAACAAACGAAAAAATCCGTCCGATTAAGGATTTGTTAGGATCTGCTCTCATCGGATCATGGTCGGAAGGCCGCCAGACGGCGGAACATCTCGGCGATCCCCGCCGCATCGACATTGGCAAAGGCGATGCGGATCTGGCGTTTTCCCGCCTCGGACCTGGTGGGCTGGAACATGGTGCCCGGCAGCATCAGCAGCGACGCGTCGGTCACCAGACGCTTGCACAGCACATCGGACGCCATGTCGAAGGGATGTTCCACATAGGCAAAGTACGCACCGCACCCCAGCAGCTTCCATCCTGGCAGCGCCGCAAAACCTTGGGTCATCGCGCGGCGGCGGGAGAGGATCTCGTCACGTTCCCCGGCCACCCATTGGCTGAGGTTGCGCATTCCCCAAAGCGCTGCGATCTGGCCAAGCTGGCTGGGACAGATCGCGACGGTATCAAGGAATTTCTCCACCTCGGCCAGCCGTGCTTCGGAGGCGACAACCGCCCCGACCCGGTGGCCGGTAAGGCGGTAAGCCTTTGAAAAGCTATAGAGATGGATGAAGGTATCCGGCCAGTCCGGGTCGGCGAACAGATCGTGCGGGCGACCGGAACGGCTGTCAAAATCCCGGTAGGTTTCGTCCACGATCAGGGCAAGGCCGTGGGCGCGGGCGAGGTCGCGGAAGGTGGCAAGGATTTCCGCCGGGTATTCGACGCCGCCCGGGTTGTTGGGGCTGACCAGCACGATCACGCGGGTCCGGTCGGTGATCAGCGCGGCGGCGGCATCAGCCGAGGGGATCAGCGTCGGGCCGGTGTCCAGCGGCACAGCGGTGACGGATGCCATGTCGAGCCACATCTTGTGATTGAAGTACCACGGTGTCGGCAGGATCACCTCGTCCCCCGGTCCCGCAAGGGTGGACATCACGGCGGTGAAGGCCTGATTGCAGCCCTGGGTAATGGCAACCTGCGCGGGTGCGATGTTGCCGCCGTAGGCCGCCGACCATTGGCTGGCGATTTCCGCGCGCAGGGCAGGCAAGCCAAGGACGGGGCCGTAAAGATGCGCGTTGGGATCGTTCAGCGCGGCCTCGGCGAGGGCTTGTCTCAGTCCCAAGGGCGGGCTGTCCACGGGTGCAGCCTGGCTGACGTTGATCAGCGGGCGATCAGCGGGAAAGGCGACACCCTCCAGCCAGCGCCGCGCCTCCATCACCGGCGGCGGATCGGTGCGGGCGAAGGCGGGATTGAGGGGACTGGTCGTCATCGGCTTTCCCTGTGTTGCCGTTGGAGCGGGGGTTTTCCACCCCCACGCCCCCGGAGGATATATTTGCCAAAATGAAAGCGCTGAGAGTGGGCTAGTCGGTTCCGCGCATCGGCTGGACATATTGCAGCGCCATGTCCCACGGGAAGAATATCCACGTGTCCTGACTGACCTCGGTGATATAGCTGTCCACCATCGGCTTGCCGGACGGCTTGGCATAGACCGTGGCAAAGTGCGCCTTGGGGTACAGTTTGCGCACCAGTTCGAGCGTCTTGCCGGTATCGACCAGATCATCGACGATCAGGATGCCGGTGCCATCGCCCATCAGGTCTTCCTGCGGGGACTTGATCACCTTGGCGAGGGTCTGCGACTGGTGGCTGTAGCTTTTGACGCTGATCGTATCGACAACGCGGATATCCAGTTCGCGCGACACGATCATCGCGGGCACCAACCCGCCCCGGGTGATGCCGACGACAGCGCGCCATGCGCCCTCGTCCGGGCCTTTGCCATCCAGCCGCCAGGCCAGCGCGCGGGCATCGCGGTGGATCTGGTCCCAGCTGACGTGAAAACCCTTTTCATGCGGCAGGCGGTCGGGTGACATGGGCACGCTCCTTCAGGTGGCGGCGATCTTGAGGCCAAGCAGACCCAGCAGACCACCGAAGGCGCGGTCAATCATGGGCTTGGCCCCGGTATAGGCGCGGCGGGTTCGGTCGAGAGAGAAGATGCGCGCGACGATGGTGTTCCAGCCGGTCTCGACGGTGAAGAGGAAGGTCAGCAGAGCCACCAGCACCCACAGCGGCGTGCCGGGCGGCACGGTGCCGATGAAAATGGCGCTGAGCAGGACGGCGGGTTTCGGGTTCGACAGCTGGGTGACCAGACCCAGCCGGAACGCCGATGTGGCGGAGCGGGGTGGGGTGCCGGACGTGTCGGGCAATGGCTCGGCCGCGTGCCGCCACATGCCGATGGCCATCCAGACGAGGTAAAGCCCGCCAGCGATCTTGAACGCCCAGAGCAGGGTTGGGGCCAGCTCAAAAATCACCGCGAGGCCGCTGAGGGCAAGGACAGCCCAGAACACGGCGCCTGCCCCGATGCCCAGCGACAGGAAAAACCCGGTGCGCAGGCCTTCGCTGACGCCGGTGCGGGCCGACATCAGGACGGCAGGCCCGGGGCTGACCGCGCCCATTGTCAGCAGGCCAGCGACGGCGAGGAAGGCGGCGAGGGTCATTGCCCGGCGTCTTTCTTGCCGGTGACAATGTCGATATCGGGCGCGTCGATCGCCTTCATGCCGACGACATGGTAGCCTGCATCGACGTGCAGGTTTTCGCCCGTGGTGCCGGAACCTAGGTCGGACAGCAGGTAAAGCGCCGCCTTGCCCACCTCTTCTTGCGTCACGTTGCGGCGCAGGGGCGAGTTCAGCTCGTTCCAGCGCATGATATAGCGGAAATCGCCGATGCCACTGGCCGCAAGGGTCTTGATCGGGCCGGCGGAGATGGCGTTGCACCGGATGCCGTCCTTGCCAAGGTCTTCGGCGATGTACTTGACCGACGCTTCAAGGGCGGCCTTGCACAGGCCCATCACGTTGTAGTGCGGCATGACCTTTTCGGCACCGTAATAGGTGAGGGTCAGCAACGACCCGCCGGGGTTCATCATTGCGGCGGCGCGCTGACAGACGGCGGTGAAAGAGTAGACCGAGATGTCCATCGACATCAGGAAGTTCTGGCGGCTGGTGTCGACGTAACGGCCGCGCAGCTCGTTCTTGTCGGAAAAGCCGATGGCATGGACGACGAAATCAATCGTGCCCCAGACCGTTTTCAGGTGCGCGAACAGGGCGTCGAGGCTGTCCTCGTTCGCCACGTCGCATTCAAACATTTCGGTCATGCTGATCGAGGCGGCCAGCGGTTGGACGCGCTTCTTCAGCGCCTCGCCCTGATACGAAAAGGCGATTTCCGCCCCCTGCGCGGCGATGGCCTGGGCGATGCCCCAGGCGATGGATTTGTCGTTCGCGAGGCCCATGATCAGCCCGCGTTTTCCGTGCATCAGTCCGGTTGACATTCCTGGCCCCTAACCCACCTTAGCGTTGACATTGACGTGTAGGCGAAGAGGGCTGACGCTTCAAGGGCGGCACCTTTCGCCAGGGTAAGGAGTTCCCTCATGGACCGTGGCGGCATTTTCGCAGGCAGCGATCCCTTTGCCATCGCCCGCGCCTGGCTGACCGAGGCGGAAGCGGCAGAGCCGAACGATCCCAATGCCATCGCGCTGGCCACGGTGGACGGTGACGGCATGCCGAATGCGCGGATGGTGCTGCTGAAGGACATCGAGGCGGCGGGGTTTGTGTTTTACACGAACTACGGGTCCAAGAAGGGCCGGGAAATCGAGGCGTCGGGCAAGGCGGCCTTCGTGCTTCATTGGAAATCCTTGCGGCGCCAGATCCGGGTGCGCGGGATCACCGAGCGCGAGGAAGGCCCGCAGGCGGATGCTTACTATGCCAGCCGCAGTCTGAAGTCGCGGCTGGGGGCGTGGGCGTCGGACCAGTCGCAGCCCTTGTCGTCGCGTGAGGCGCTGATGGCGAAAGTGGCGGGACTGACGATCACCAAAGGGCCGAATCCTGCCCGCCCGCCGTTTTGGGGCGGCATCCGGATTGTACCGACCGAGATCGAATTCTGGGCGGATGGCGCGTTCCGGTTGCATGACCGCTTCCGTTGGTCGCGGGGATCAACTATGGACAGTTGGGTAGTTGAACGATTGAATCCTTAGTTTTTGAATAGATGATGTGAGCTTCGTTCGGGTCGATGCGGATTTCCCCTTGAACCCGACGTGAGATTGCCCGCATTTGGGCGTCCAAGGGCTCATTCTGGGGAGAAGGCTCTGAGATGACGGATGACGAAGAGGTCATGCAGCTGGTGCATGGTCGCGTGAAATGGTTTGATCCTTCCAAGGGTTTTGGTTTCATAGTTTCTGACGACACCAACGCGGATATCTTGCTTCATGCCAATGTTCTGCGGAACTTTGGTCAGGGGTCAGTGGCAGACGGCGCCGGCATTACGGTGCGTGTGCAAAAGACGTTACGCGGTGTCCAGGCGGTTGAAGTGGTGAAGATCGACCCGCCCGAAGGCGTGGTCTTTCCTTTGGGGGACGAAGCTGGCCAGATGGACAGCGCCGACATATTGGCGCTGCCCATGGAGCCTGCACGCGTGAAATGGTTCGACAAAGGCAAGGGCTTTGGCTTTGCCAATGTGTTTGGTCGCGGCGAGGATGTCTTCATCCATGTCGAAGTGCTGCGCGTCTCGGGGTTTGCCGATCTTGTGGCAGGCGAGGCGGTGGCATTGCGCATTGTTGATGGCAAACGGGGCCGCATGGCGGTGCAGGTGGTGTCATGGGAAGCAGCGGCGCGCGGATCGGACTGATTGCGGCGTTTGGTCTGGCGCTGTTCACAACCGCAGCGCTGGCCCAGGCCGTCTGCGCCCCCGGCAGGGTCGATCTGCGCTGGGAGGGCGGGCGTGAAAGCTTTGCGGTCGAGCTGGCGGATGAGCCGTCAGAACGGTCACAGGGCCTGATGTTCCGCGACAGCATGGACCCGGCTGCGGGGATGCTGTTCGTCTACGAACGGCCCGGTCGGGCGCAGTTCTGGATGAAGAACACGCTTATCCCGCTGGACATGATCTTTGCCGATAGCACTGGCCGGGTGACGCGGGTCCATTCCAACGCCGTCCCCGGTGATCTGACGCCGATCGACGGTGGCGACGGCGTGGTTTACGTGCTGGAGGTCAACGGCGGACTGGCGGCAAAGCTGGGCATCGGCCCCGGGGCTGAGTTGCGCCATCCTGCAGTGCCGGCCGATTCGGCGGTCTGGCCTTGTGAGGGGTGACTTTGCGACCCGGAAACACGGCCCCGCGCAAGACAGGGCGCCGCGCGTCGTGCTTTGCCATTGAGCATGGGCAAAGTCAGCCGAGGCACATGCGTTGATCGTGATCTGCGACGCGGGGTGGTCAATTCGACAATCACGTGCAGACTTGGGCTTTTCAATCCGGAAAATCCCCTGTAGGTCACGCTTCGTCGGGGCGTAGCGCAGCCTGGTAGCGCGACGGTTTTGGGTACCGTAGGTCGAGAGTTCGAATCCCTCCGCCCCGACCATCTTTCCAGCAAGGCCACACTCGGGCCATCAAATCGACCACAGCCGCTTGTCGCGTGCCGGGGCAAGGCGCATATCTGGGGCTTGAGCGAGGCTGGCATGACCCTGACTTTCGATAACACCTATACCCGCGATCTGCCCGGCACCTTTGTGCGCGCGACCCCTGATCAGGCCCCTGCCCCGCGGCTTCTGGTGTTGAACCGGGGTCTTGCCACGGCACTGGAACTTGATCTGACCGAGGCCGAGGCGGGGCAGTGGTTTTCCGGCGCGACCCTGCCACCCGGGGCTGATCCGGTGGCGCTGGCCTACGCGGGCCACCAGTTCGGCGGGTTTTCCCCGCAGCTGGGCGACGGGCGGGCGCATCTTCTGGGCGAGGTGCTGGGGCCGGATGGTCGGCGCTGGGACCTCCAGCTGAAAGGGTCGGGCCGCACACCGTTTTCGCGCGGCGGCGACGGCAAGGCGGCGGTCGGGCCGATGCTGCGGGAATACCTGATCTCCGAGGCGATGCACGCACTTGGCGTGCCGACCACGCGCTCGCTGGCCGTCGTGGCCACGGGCGAGGATGTGGCGCGGGAGGCCTGGTTTCCCGGCGCGGTACTGGCCCGGGTGGCGGCCAGCCATATCCGCGTCGGCACGTTCCAGTTCTTTGCCGCGCGGGGCGAGGCTGCGCAGGTCAAGGCTTTGGCCGATTACGCGATTGCCCGGCATTATCCCGATCTTTCCGGTGCGGTGAACCCGTATCCGGCGTTCTTTGACGCGGTCATCGCCCGGCAGGCGCGGCTGATGGCCGAATGGATGGGTCTGGGCTTTATCCACGGCGTGATGAACACCGACAATATGGCGATTTCCGGCGAGACCATCGACTATGGCCCCTGCGCCTTTATGGAAGCCTACGCGCCGGAGACGGTGTTTTCGTCCATCGACCGGACGGGACGCTATGCCTATGCCAATCAGCCGGTGATTCTGGGCTGGAACCTGGCCCGGCTGGCCGAGACTCTGCTGCCGCTGTTTGATGCGGACGGCGACCGCGCTGTCGATCTGGCCAACGGGATGCTGCAGGGGATTGCGGGCCGGTACCGGGCGGATTGGCTTGCCGTGATGCGGCGGAAGCTGGGGTTGGTGGGCGAAGACGCGGGGGATGCGGCGCTGGCCGATGACCTGATGGCGGCGATGGCCGGCGCGGACTGGACGCTGACCTTCCGGCGGTTGGGAGATGAAGGCGCGCTGCGGCCGTTGTTTGACGATTTCACCGCGATGGCAGGCTGGCTGCCCCGCTGGCGCGCGCGGGCGGGTGACGGTGCAGCAGCCCGCCTTGCGGCGGCGAACCCGGCCGTGATCCCGCGCAATCACCTTGTGGAAGAGGCGCTGGTGGCGGCGACGGCGGGCGATATGACCGCGTTCCATGCGCTGCTGGCCGCCGTGCAACAGCCGTTTGCCGAGCGGGAGGGCTACATGCTGCCTGCCCCGACCGGCTTTGGTCCCTATGTCACCTATTGCGGCACCTGAGTTGACGTGGGTGCCCCGCCCCGGCAGTGTCTGGCGATGACGGTACGTTCCGACATCCATGACCGGCTGGCCGCCAGCCTGCGCGCGGCACGCAAGGCGCGCGGGCTGAGCCTTGATGCGGCGGCCAAGCTGTCGGGCGTCAGCCGGTCCATGGTCAGCCAGATCGAGCGGGGCGAAAGCAGCCCCACGGTGGCGACCCTGTGGAACCTGACGCAAGCGCTGCAGGTGGATTTTGCCGGGCTGCTGGAAGGCAGGCCCGCCCCGGGGATCGAGGTGACCCGCGCCAGTGCCGCCCCGGTGATGGTGCGCGACGGGGTCCGCATCCGCATCCTGTCGGCCCCCGAAGCGGTGGGCGAGCATGAGGTCTACGAGCTGACCTTCCCCCCCGGCACGCGCCTTGCGTCAGAGGCGCATGCGCCCGGCAGCCGGGAACATCTGACGGTGCTGGAGGGACACCTTTCGGTGCAGTCCGGCGAAGAGGTCGCGGCGCTGGAGCCCGGTGACGTGGCGCGCTATGCCGCTGACCGGGGGCATCAGATCGCGGCAGAGGCGGTGGCAGCGCGGGCCATCCTGATCGTGCAGGGCGGCTGAACCGCAGGCAGCGGGGGTTCCCCCCGCACCGCCGTCGGATATCTGGCGAAGAGGAGGTTCCGGTTTAGTGGATTCTTATCCGTTATATTGACGGACCGCCGCTGATGTGAGACAATCTGGCAAACGGAGGGTATCTGCCATGACGGATAAAGCGGATTTTCTGGATCACATTCGCAGCACTCTGGCCGGGATCGAGGCCGATGGCCTGACCAAACGCGAGCGCATGATCACCGGGCCGCAAGGCGCGCATGTGGCGATGGCCGGGCGGCAGATGCTGAACCTGTGCGCCAACAACTACCTTGGGCTGGCGGATGATCCGCGCTTGATTGCGGCGGCCAAGGCGGCGATGGATGACCACGGGTTCGGCATGGCAAGCGTGCGGTTCATCTGCGGGACGCAGGACATTCACCGGGCGCTGGAGGCGCGGCTGGCCGACTATCTGGGCCATGACGACGCGATCCTGTTCGCCGCGTGTTTCGATGCCAATGGCGGGCTGTTCGAGCCGCTGCTGGGGGCGGAAGATGCGGTGATCTCGGACAGTCTGAACCATGCCAGCATCATCGACGGCATCCGTCTGTGCAAGGCGCAGCGCTACCGCTATGCCAATTCCGACATGGCCGATCTGGAGGCGCAGTTGCAGGCCGCGCGGGCAGCGGGCGCGCGGTTCATTCTGATTGCCACCGATGGCGTGTTCTCGATGGACGGATATTTCGCCAATCTGGGGGAAATTCGTGCCTTGGCGGATGCTTATGGGGCGATGCTGATGGTGGACGACTGCCACGCGACGGGGTTCATCGGGCCGCAGGGGCGCGGCACCCCGGCGCAGGCGGGGGTCCGTGCAGACCTGCTGACCGGCACGCTGGGCAAGGCGCTGGGTGGGGCTTTGGGCGGGTACATCGCCGGACCGCAGCCGGTGATCGACCTGCTTCGTCAGCGGGCGCGGCCCTACCTCTTTTCCAACGCGCTGCCGCCTGCCGTGGTCGGCGCGGCCCTTGCGGCGCTGGACATCATCGAGGCAGCGGATGATCTGCGGGCGCGGTTGGCCGCAAATGCCACCTATTGGCGCAAGGGTTTGACCGAGGCCGGTTTCACCTTGCTGCCCGGCGCGCACCCGATCATCCCGGTGATGCTGGGCGAGGCGAAGCTGGCGCAGGCGATGGCCGCCGACCTTGCGACGCGCGGCGTGCATGTGGCGGGGTTCTTCTTTCCGGTCGTCCCGAAAGGGCAAGCCCGCATCCGCACTCAGATGAACGCAGCGCTGACCACCGATGATCTGGATTTCGCATTGGACGCCTTCCGCGCCGCCGGACTGGCCACAGGAGTGCTGGCATGACCAACGAGTTGCCCGCGCGCGACAGGCGCGCAAACGAGATGACGGCGCTGGTGAAGGCCCGCCCGGAACCCGGTCTGTGGATGGAAACCCGCCCCGTGCCGGACATCGGCCCGGATGACGTGCTGATCCGCATCAACAAGACCGGCATCTGCGGCACCGATATCCATATCTGGAACTGGGATGAGTGGGCGCAGAAAACCGTGCCGGTGCCGTTGGTGACGGGACACGAATTTGCGGGCGAAATCGTGGAACTGGGCCGCAATGTCGAAGGCCTGACCATCGGCCAGCGGTGTTCCGGCGAGGGGCATCTGATTGGCAAGACCAGCCGCCAAAGCCGGTCGGGCAAGTTCCACCTTGATCCCGAAACCCGGGGCATTGGGGTGAACGAACCCGGTGCCTTCGCGCAGTACCTGCGCCTGCCCGCCTTCAACGTCATTCCCCTGCCCGACGCGATTGACGACGAGATCGGCGCCATTCTGGACCCGTTGGGCAATGCCGTCCACACCGCGCTGTCTTTCGACCTGATCGGTGAGGATGTGCTGATAACCGGCGCAGGCCCCATCGGCATCATGGCCGCCGCCGTGGCCCGGCATGTGGGCGCGCGGCATGTGGTTATCACCGACGTGAACCCAGCACGACTGGCCCTTGCCGCCGAGGTGGCCGATGTGACGCCTGTCAATGTGGCCGAGGAAGACCTGAAGGATGTGATGCACCGCTTGAGACTGGTGCAGGGTTTTGACGTCGGCATGGAGATGAGCGGCAACCAGCGCGCGCTGGACCAGATGGTCGAGGCGATGGTGATGGGCGGGCGGATCGCCATGCTGGGCATCCCGCCCGGCAAATCCCCGGTGGACTGGAGCCGCATCGTCTTTAAGGCGATCACCATCAAGGGCGTCTACGGGCGCGAGATTTTCGAGACCTGGTACAAGATGATCGCCATGCTGGAAAACGGTCTGGATATCCGCCGCGTGATCACGCACCGTTTCAAGGTGGATGAGTTCGAGGCCGGGTTTGCCGCGATGCGGTCGGGGCTGTCGGGCAAGGTGGTGCTGGACTGGCGTTAACCTGCGCTGACGGGACAGCTTGTTTCCAGATCTTAACCAGAGTGGCGGTTCGGTGGCGGCGCAGGGTCCTGCAACCCTTGCAACCCTGAATTGTGCAATCACCATGGGAAGTGGTCTGGATTGCCGTTCTGCCGATCACTAGGTGGGGTGGCTGTCCGCGACTGGGAAAAAAGCTGCCGGACCGGTTGCCAATGATGGTGACGGCATGGCAGAGACCTTAACGCGGTAATCGCTATGCCCTTCTAATACCTTACTTTCTCCCGCTTGTCTTAACCAGTTGGTAACCCTTTCGAACCAGCTTTGGCCCAAGGGTTTGTGAGTGAGGGTGTCGTGGACGGTAGCAGTTTTGAAGACCGCGGCGGTATCGCGGGGGCAAGGGTCGGGGCGGGGTTGATCACGCCGGTGCTGCTGGCTGGCGGATCGGGAACCCGGCTCTGGCCGGTGTCGCGGGCGCGGTTTCCCAAGCAGTTCGTGCCAATGTTCGGTGATGAGAGCCTGTTTCAGGCCGCAGCCCGGCGCTTTCACGCGGCAGGGTTCGCCGCACCCGTGGTCGTGGCGGGGGAAGATTTCCGCTTCATCGTCGCGGAACAACTGGATGCGGTCTGCATCCCGGCGCAGGCCGTCCTGATCGAGCCTGAAGGGCGCAATACCGCGCCCGCAGCGGTCGCGGCTGCGCTGATGCTGGCTTTGGCAGACTCTGAGGCGCTGATGCTGCTGGTGCCGTCGGATCAGATGGTGGACGATCCAGCCGCGTTTCGTGCAGCCGTGGACCTGGCCGCCGTGGCAGCGCGCGAGGGGCGGATCGTGACCTTCGGGATCACGCCGACCCATGCGGAAACCGGCTACGGCTGGCTGGACTGCGGGGCGGTAACGCATCCGGGGGTCCAGGCGCTGACCCGGTTCATCGAAAAGCCCGGGGTGGCAGTAGCAGAGGCGCTGTTGGCTAACCCGCGCTGTCTGTGGAATGCGGGGCTGTTCCTGATGCGCGCCGACGTGCTGATCGGGGCCGCGCGTATCCATGCCCCCGACGTGCTGGCGGCAGCAGAGGCGGCACTGGCAGCGGCGGAGACCGACCTTGGCTTTGTGCGGCTGGCGGCAGGGCCGTGGTCAGGGGCCGAGGCCATCTCGGTCGACCATGCCATCATGGAGCGGGCCGCAAACCTGTCGGTGGTGCGCTATGAGGGGCGCTGGACGGATCTTGGCACCTGGGCTGCGATCTGGGCCGAGGCTCCGCGCGATACCTCCGGCACCGCGGTGCAGGGCCGGGCGACTGCCATGGGATGCGAGGGGTCGCTGCTGCGGTCAGACCACGACGGGGTGGAACTGATCGGGATCGGGCTGAAGAACGTGGTCGCGGTGGCCACGCGGGATGCCGTGCTGGTGGCGGACATCAGTTCCGCCCAATCGGTAAAGCTGGCGGTAGAGGTGTTGAAGGCCAGGGGCGCGCGTCAGGCCACCGAGTTTGACCGCGATCACCGGCCCTGGGGCTGGTACGAGACCATCGGCGCGGGCGAGCGGTTTCAGGTCAAGCGCATTCATGTGCATCCCGGGGCGGCGCTCAGCCTGCAATCGCACCTGCACCGCGCGGAGCATTGGATCGTGGTTCAGGGCACCGCCAAGGTTACGGTGAGCGACGCTGTCAGCCTGGTGACCGAAAACCAGTCGATCTATGTGCCCTTGGGCGCGAAACACCGGCTGGAAAACCCCGGACGTTTGCCGATGGTGCTGATCGAGGTGCAGACCGGCGCTTATCTTGGCGAGGATGACATCATCCGCTACGAGGACCGCTATTCGCGCAACTGACGCCCGGCCCCCCACGCTGTTTCCCGGCCCCCGCGCGGTTTACAGTGCCGCCGCTATCGGCGATAACCCAAGCGAACCCGCCCAACCGGTTGACGCACCATGCTGCTTTTGATCGACAACTATGACAGCTTTACCTACAACCTCGTCCATTATCTGGGCGAGCTGGGCGCGGATGTCGTGGTCAGGCGCAACGACGCGCTTGAGGTGCAGGACGTGATCGCCATGCGGCCAGAGGTGATCGTGCTGTCGCCCGGCCCCTGCGATCCTGCCGCGGCGGGGATCTGCCTGCCGCTGACCCGCGCCGCTGCCAGTGCTGACATTCCGCTGCTGGGCGTCTGTCTTGGCCACCAGACCATCGGCGAGGCGTTTGGCGGCAAGGTGATCCGCTGCCACGAGATCGTGCATGGCAAGATGGGCCTGATGCACCATGCGGGCAAAGGCGTGTTTCGCGGCCTGCCTTCACCCTTTGTCGCCACGCGGTATCACAGTCTGATCGTCGACCGCGACAGCTTGCCACCCGAACTGGAAGTCACCGCCTGGCTGGAGGACGGCACGATCATGGGTCTGCGCCACCGTCAGCACCTGATCGAGGGCGTGCAGTTCCATCCCGAAAGCATCGCCTCGGAACATGGCCACCAGCTGCTGCGCAACTTTCTTGAGGATGCGCGGGCGCGGGTCACGGCCCCGGTCACTGCATGAGCGATGTGCTGAAACCCCTGATCGGCATCGCCGCAACCCGGGCCCTGACCCGCGCCGAAGCGGAGGCAGCTTTCGGCGCGCTGTTTGAGGGCGAAGGCACGCCCGCGCAGATGGGTGGATTTCTGATGGCCCTGCGCACGCGGGGCGAGACGGTCGATGAATTTGCCGCTGCGGCCACAGTCATGCGTGCCAAGTGCAACGCCGTGCGCGCGCCCGAAGGCGCGATGGACATCGTCGGCACCGGTGGCGACGGCAAGGGCACGCTGAACATCTCGACCGCAACCGCCTTTGTCGTGGCCGGTGCGGGCGTCGTGGTGGCGAAACATGGCAATCGCAACCTGTCGTCGAAATCCGGAGCGGCGGATGCGCTGACCGAGATGGGCCTGAACGTCATGGTTGGACCGGACGTGGTGGAACGCTGCCTGCGCGATGCCGGCATCGGCTTCATGATGGCGCCGATGCATCATCCGGCGATCCGGCATGTGATGCCGGTGCGGGCCGAACTTGGCACGCGGACGATCTTCAACATCCTTGGGCCGTTGACCAACCCCGCCGGGGTCAAGCGTCAGTTGACCGGGGCGTTCGCTGCAAGTCTGATCCGGCCGATGGCTGAAACCCTGCTGGCTCTCGGCACTGAAAAGGCATGGCTTGTCCATGGGGGCGACGGGTCCGACGAAATCTCGATCGCTGCCCCGACGAAGGTTGCGGCGGTTGAAGGCGGAAGGGTGCGCGAGTTTGAGGTGCGCCCGGAAGATGCGGGCCTGCCTGTCCACCCGTTCGAGGCGATCATTGGGGGCACGCCTGCCGAAAACGCCACCGCGTTCCGGGCCTTGCTGGACGGCGCGCCCGGCGCTTTCCGCGATGCCGTGCTGCTGAACGCTGCTGCGGCACTGGTGGTGGCCGACCGCGCGGGAACCCTGACCGAAGGCGTCGCGTTGGCCCGTGGTGCGATTGATTCCGGTGCGGCGCGCGCCAAGGTCGAGGCGCTGCGCCGCCTGACAAACCTGTAAGAGAGCCTGATGAGCACCATTCTCGACCGGATCAAGGCCTACAAGCTGGACGAGGTGGCCGCCGCCAAGGCCGCGCGTCCCCTTGCCGAAATCGAGGCGGCGGCAAAAGCAGCCCAGCCACCGCGCGGGTTTGCCCGGGCGCTGAAAGAGGCGGTGACCACCGGGTACGGCCTGATTGCCGAGATCAAGAAGGCCAGCCCGTCAAAAGGTCTGATCCGCGCCGATTTCGATCCGCCAGCGCTTGCCCGGGCCTATGAAGCCGGCGGGGCGACGTGCCTGTCGGTGCTGACCGATGGCCCCTCGTTTCAGGGCGCGGACGCGTATCTGGTGGACGCCCATGCGGCGGTGACCCTGCCCTGCCTGCGCAAGGATTTTCTGTATGATCCATGGCAGGTCGCGGAGTCCCGCGCGCTGAATGCCGATTGTGTGCTGTTGATCATGGCCTCGCTGGAGGATGGGCAGGCGGCGGATCTGGAGGCGGCGGCCTTTGCGCTGGGGATGGATGTGCTGATCGAGGTGCATGACGAGGCGGAACTGGAACGCGCGGCGCGGCTGACCTCGCCGTTGATCGGGATCAACAACCGCAACCTGCATTCGTTCGAGGTGACGCTGGAAACCACGCGGCGGCTGGCCAGACTGGTGCCGGAAGACCGGCTGATCGTGGCCGAAAGCGGGCTTTATACCCCCGCCGATCTGGCGGATCTGGCGCAATACGGCGCGCGGTGTTTCCTGATCGGCGAAAGCCTGATGCGGCAAACCGATGTGGCAGCGGCCACCCGTGCCATCCTTGCCCGCCCCCTGACCGCGCAGGGCGGGCTGTGAGCGGCCTTTCCCATTTCGATGACAAGGGTCAGGCGCATATGGTCGATGTGTCGGCCAAGCCTGTAACCGACCGTGTGGCGGTGGCTGAGGGTCTGGTGCGGATGACAGCGGAAACGCTGGCGCTGATTGTGGAGGGCCGGGCGAAAAAGGGCGATGTGCTGGGCGTCGCGCGGCTGGCGGGGATCATGGCGGCCAAGCGAACTGCCGATCTGATCCCGCTGTGCCACCCGCTGCCGGTCACCAAGGTGGCGGTGGAACTGGTGGCCGATCCGGCCCTGCCGGGGGTGAGGATCGAGGCCACGGTCAAGACCTCCGGCCAGACCGGAGTCGAGATGGAGGCGCTGACGGCGGTGTCTGTCGCTGCGCTGACGGTCTATGACATGGTCAAGGCGGTTGAAAAAGGCTTGGTGATCGACGGCATTCGTCTTATCCTGAAAGATGGTGGTAAATCTGGGCTTTACGAGGCGGAGCGATGATTTCGGTTGAAGTGGCGCTGGCCCGGTGTCTTGCCCTGGCCGCGCCACTTGCGGCAGAAACAGTCCGGCTGCAGGACGCGCATGGCCGCTGGATGTGCGCCCCCGCTGTGGCGCGCCGCGATCAGCCGCCCTTTGCCGCCTCGGCGATGGACGGATACGCGGTGACAGGCGATCCGGTCCCCGGCGCGACCTTCACGGTGATCGGCGAAGCGGGTGCCGGCCATGCCTTTGCCGCGCGTGTTGGCCCCGGCGAAGCGGTGCGCATCTTTACCGGCGCGCCGGTCCCGGACGGGGCCACCCGCGTGATCATTCAGGAGGATGTGGACGCCGCAGGTCCTGTAATCACCGTGAAACCGAATGCCGATACCGCCGCGCACATCCGCCCCAAGGGCCAGGATTTCCGTGCGGGTGCCGCGCTATCGCCCCGCTGTCTGCGCCCAAACGACCTCGCTCTTCTCGCCGCGATGAACGTGGCGCAGGTCAGCGTCACCCGCCGCCCTGTCGTGGCCCTGATCGCCACAGGGGACGAGCTGGTGATGCCCGGCGAGGACCCGCGCCCCGACCAGATCATCGCTTCCAACAGTTTTGCGCTGAAAGCCATGGTCGAGGCCGAGGGGGCCGAGGCGCGTCTGCTGCCCATCGCGCGCGATACCGAGGCGGAACTGGCCACCGTGCTGGGCCTTGCTGCCGGGGCCGACCTTATCGTCACGATTGGCGGCGCGTCGGTTGGCGACCACGATCTGGTGGGCCGCGTTGCCGGGCTGGACCGCAGTTTCTGGAAAATCGCGATGCGACCCGGCAAGCCTTTGATAGCCGGACGGCTGCACGGGGTGCCAATGCTGGGCCTGCCCGGCAATCCAGTGTCGGCCATCGTCTGCGGGCATCTGTTCCTGTTGCCGATGATCCGCGCCATGCTGGGGCGGTCCGACGCTGCCCCTGCCCCGCGCCGCGCAGCACTTGCCGTCGATTTGCCCGCGAACGGCACACGCGCGCACTACATGCGGGCCCGGTTGACGCCCGGGGACGGCCTGCCGCAGATCACCCCGTTTGAGCGGCAGGATTCAGCGCTGCTGTCGATCCTGGGCGAGGCCGACGCTTTGCTGATCCGCCCGGTTGATGACCCCGCGCGGGTGGCCGGAGATGTGGTGGATTATCTGCCGCTGTAGCAAAGGCGCTTGACACAAACCGGGAACACGGGCAGAACATTGCGTTAACACCTGTAACGGGGGCACAGGCATGCTGACGCGCAAGCAATTGGAACTTCTGGATTTCATCAAGGGCAGGATGGACCATGACGGGGTTCCGCCCTCGTTCGATGAAATGAAGGATGCGCTGGATCTGCGGTCGAAATCCGGCATCCACCGGTTGATCACGGCACTGGAGGAGCGTGGCTTCATCCGCCGTCTGGCCCACCGCGCCCGCGCTTTGGAAATCATCAAGCTTCCGGAAGCGATGGAAAGACCGGGCTTCACACCGCGCGTCATTGCGGGCGACCGCACCGATCCGCCGCGGGGCGCGATGCCGGTGGACGCGGTACATGCCATGGAACTGCCGGTGATGGGCCGCATCGCCGCCGGTGTGCCGATCGAGGCCATCTCTGAGGTGTCGCACCACGTCACGGTGCCGGGGTCGATGCTGTCGGGCAAGGGCCAGCACTATGCGCTTGAAGTCAAAGGCGATTCGATGATCGAGGCGGGGATCAACGATGGTGACATCGTGGTGATCCGCGAACAGACCACGGCAGAAAACGGCGATATCGTCGTGGCCCTGGTCGAAGATCACGAGGCGACGCTGAAACGCTTTCGCCGCAAGGGCAGCATGATCGCGCTGGAGGCGGCCAACCCGGCCTATGAAACCCGGGTTTTCCCGGATCATCTGGTCAAGGTGCAGGGCCGCCTTGTCGGCCTGATCCGCAGCTACTGATCCACCGCGACAAGCACCGGGTCGACCGCGAACAGGCGGTCATCCAGCGCATCGGGACGGTGCCGGTCTGACCAGATCCGGCGCTGCGCTTTCGCCTTTTCGACCCGCACCCCCGACGCGTCCGGCCAGACGGCCAGCGCTCCGGTCTCACGCAGGGTGGTCTGGTCGATCAGGCGGCAGTTGTCTGGCGCGACGTCGGCCTGTTCGGCCAGAATGACCAAGGCACCGCTGGCGCAGGCGGCGTCCAACTTGCCCAACGCGCCCTTGCCCGTCAGGGAAACTGCCTGCAAACCGCCGACCTCAAACCATTTCTCGCCTTTCTTGCCGGTAAAGCCCGCCCGAGCGGCGGCGCCTTTCTGGTCCGCAAGATCGCCGTCATTCTCCAACCAGTTCTGCGCGGCAAATCCCCCCCCTGACCCCGCCGACAGGGCCCGCCCTTCCGGCCCCTCCAGCCCCAAAAGCTTGCCATCGCCCGAGATCAGCAACATCGGACGCTCTGCCAGCCCCCAAAGGACCAACCCCGCCACCAATGGCAGCGCCGCCGCCATCTGCACCCGCCCTCGCCACAGGATCAGCCAGATGCCGCCCAAGGTGATCAGCGGCATCACCCAGGGCCCCGGCGAGGGGATGGCGGTGACGGCCCCATCCAGCCCCGCGATGAAATGCGCCACGAACAGAATCCACCGCGCGCCCTGTTCCATCACCCAAAGTGCGGGCGCAGCAAGGCCGAAGGGGGCCAGCAGCGCCGCCACCACCCCGGCGGGCATCACAACCGCGCCCATCACCGGGACGGTCAGCAGGTTCGCCAGCAAACCATAGTCGGTGAACCGGTTGAAATGCGCCGCCGCAAACGGGGCCGTCGCCACCCCGGCGATGACCGAGCTTAGCACCAGCGTAAAGACCGGCACCATCCAGCGCGGCATCCGGTTGCGGTAAACCCCCGCCTCCAGCACCTGAAACCCGGCGATCAGCGCCACGGTGGCCGCGAAAGACATCTGGAACCCCGGCTCCAGCAGGCTTTCGGGCCGCAGCAGCAGCAAGATCACCCCGGCAATCGCCACCGTCCTGAGGGTCAGCGCGCGGCGGTCCAGCAGCACGGCCCCAAGCATGACCGACACCATGATGAAGGCCCGTTCCGTCGCCACATTGGCCCCGGACAGCAGCAGATAGAACAGCGCGACGCCAAGGCCGACCACGGCCGCGACCTTTTTGGTGTTCACGCGCAGTGCCACGCGGGGCACCAGCGCCAGCCCGTAGCGCACCAGCGCAAAGACGAAACTGACGAGGAAAGCCATGTTCATCCCCGAGATTGCCAGCAGATGCGCCAGCGACGAATCGCGCAGCGCCTGCACCGTGTCTTGTGTGATCGCCGACCGGTCGCCCGTCATCGCGCCCGCCGCAAAGGCCCCCGCCTGCCCCGGCATGTGGTCCAGCATGCTGCGCGTGAGGTAGCTGCGCAGCCGGCTGACCATCTCTTCGCCCGCGACCGGATCCTCCAGCAGCAGAACCGGCGTGCGGGTATAGCCGACCGCGCCCAACTGATCGAAAAACGCCATGCGGCGGAAATCGAAACCGCCCGGTTCGACGGGGCCTTCCGGGGCCGCCAGCGACGCGGTCAGCACCACCACCTGCCCCGGCGACGGGGTCAGCCACGGCTGATCCGCCTGCATCGACACGCGCACCTTCAGGGGCGTCCGTTCTGGCGGCACCTCGCGCAAGGTTACCTGATCGAGGGTCAACCGCAGCGCATCGGATTGCGAGCGGTCAATGCCGATGATCCGCCCCTCAACCGGGCCATAGTAGCGGAAGGTCAGCATCGGGGCCGCCTGCAGATGCGCCCGCGCACCGGCTGCCAGCCACCCGGCGGCAAGACAGGCCAGGATGATGGCCACGGGATGCAAAAGCTCTGGCCCGCGCCAGCGACCTATGATGCCGGCGACCAGAAGAACCAGCGCCAGCGCGTAGGCCATCGGCCCCGGCTCGTCTGTCACCGAGAACCAGGCCACGATGCCCACCCCGATGAAGACCGGAATCCACGGAAACAGCGTTCCGCGCGCCGCCAGCAGCGCCTCCAGTGGCCGGAGAAGAACCCGCGCCATGGCCACCTTGTTTCCCGCCTCCCGATTGCCTAAAGACCCTTGCAGCCTACCCCGCGCATGGTTTCCGAAAGGTTAACTCCACATGACACCCGAGGTGATCACCCGCTTTGCCCCGTCGCCCACCGGATATCTTCATATCGGTGGCGGTCGCACCGCGCTGTTCAACTGGCTGTACGCCCGTGGGCGGGGGGGCAAGTTCCTGCTGCGCATCGAGGATACGGATCGGGAGCGGTCAACCCCCGAAGCGACGGCTGCGATCCTGAAGGGGCTGGCCTGGCTGGGCCTTGACTGGGACGGCGAGGTGGTCAGCCAGTTCGACCGCAAGGACCGCCATGCCGAGGTGGCGCATCAGATGCTGACGCGAGGAACGGCCTACAAGTGCTTTTCCACGCAGGAAGAAATCGCTGCCTTTCGCGCCGCGGAAGAGGCAGCTGGACGCTATCCGGTGTTCCTGTCGCCCTGGCGCGATGCGGATCCCGCAACCTACCCCGACGCGCCTTACGTCATCCGGATGAAGGCCCCGCGCAGCGGCGAGACGGTGATCGACGATCAGGTGCAGGGCCGGGTGGTCATCAAGAATGAAACGCTGGACGACATGATCGTGCTGCGCAGCGACAACACCCCCACCTACATGCTGGCGGTGGTGGTCGATGATCACGACATGGGCGTCACCCATGTGATCCGCGGCGATGATCACCTGAACAACGCCGCGCGCCAGCAGATGGTTTATGACGCGATGGGCTGGGTGGTGCCGGTCTGGGCGCATATCCCGCTGATCCACGGGCCAGACGGCAAAAAGCTGTCGAAACGCCACGGGGCGACGGGGGTCGAGGAATATCAGGCGATGGGCTACCCGGCGGCGGGGATGCGCAATTATCTGACGCGGCTGGGTTGGGCGAAAGGCGATGCCGAGATTTTTACGACGCAAGAGGCGATGGCGATGTTCGACCTCAAGGGCATCGGGCGCGCTCCGGCACGGCTGGATTTTAAGAAACTGGAAAACACTTGTGGGCATCATGTGGCAATGATGGAGGATGCCGCACTGCTGCATGAACTGGAGGGGTATCTGCGTGCAGCGCAGCAACCGCCGTTGACCCGCGCGCAGCACGACCTGCTGTTGCGTGCCCTGCCCTCGGTCAAGGATCGGGCGAAGACCTTCCCGGAACTGATTGATAAAGCCCAATTTGCACTGCTATCGAGGCCCGTGGTGCCGGACGCGCAAGCCGCAGTTTCGCTTGATACGGTATCCCGTGGTATACTGCGATCATTGACGCCGCGCCTGCAAAATGCTAACTGGACGAAAGAGGCGCTGGAGCCCATCCTGACCGAGGCTGCGGCCGAAAACGGGATCGGATTCGGCAAGTTGGCCGCACCGCTTCGCGCAGCGCTGGCGGGTAGAACTGTTACACCTAGCGTTTACGACATGATGCTGGTCATTGGTCGGGACGAAACCATTGCACGGCTGGAGGACGCATCTGCGTGATGCGGGCACCCCGGCCTTGAAGCGGCACCAAGGCTTGGTGCAGAACCATCGCTCAGGGCCACCCCCTGCCACGGGGACGGCCTGCCACACCGGGGAAGAAGTCATGTCGGACAAAGTCGCGAAACTGAGCCTGAACGGAAATACCTACGATCTGCCGGTCCATTCGCCCACGCTGGGGCCCGATGTGCTGGACATCCGCAAGCTGTACGGCGAGGCGGATGTGTTCACCTTCGACCCCGGCTTCACCTCGACCGCCGCATGCGAAAGTGCGATCACGTTCATCGACGGCGACAAGGGCGAGCTGCTGCACCGCGGCTATCCGATTGAACAGCTGGCAGCGAAATCGTCCTATCTCGAAGTGTGCTACCTGTTGCTTTACGGCGAACTTCCATCCGCTGACCAGCTGGCCGATTTCACCGGCCGCGTGACCAAGCACACGATGGTGCACGAACAGATGCACTATTTCTTCCGGGGATTCCGGCGGGACGCGCATCCGATGGCCACAATGGTGGGCGTGGTGGGCGCAATGGCGGCGTTCTATCACGACAGCACTGACATCACCGACCCGTGGCAGCGCGAGGTTGCCGCGATCCGGATGATCGCCAAGCTGCCGACGATCGCGGCGATGGCCTACAAGTATTCGGTCGGTCAGCCCTTCGTGTATCCGAAAAACAGCCTGTCGTACTCTGGCAACTTTCTGAACATGTGCTTTGCCGTCCCGGCCGAGGATTACGTGCTGAGCCCGGTGTTGGAAAAGGCGATGGACCGGATCATGATGCTGCACGCCGATCATGAACAGAACGCCTCCACCTCGACCGTGCGTCTGGCGGGATCGTAGGGGGCCAACCCGTTCGCCTGCATCGCCGCCGGCATCGCCTGCCTGTGGGGCCCGGCGCATGGCGGCGCAAACCAGGCCGCGCTGGAACAGTTGCGTCAGATCGGGTCGGTCGACAAGATCCCGGAATTCATCAAGATGGCCAAGGACAAATCCTCGGGCGTCAAGCTGATGGGCTTTGGTCACCGGGTCTACAAGAACTTCGATCCCCGCGCGACCGTGATGAAGGAATCGGCGGACGAGGTGCTGGATCTGCTGGGCATCCACAACAACCCGACGCTGCAAGTGGCCAAGGAACTGGAGCGGATCGCGCTGGAAGATGACTATTTCATCTCGAAAAAGCTGTATCCGAACGTCGATTTCTATTCCGGAATCATCCTGGACGCGATGGGCTTTCCGACCGCGATGTTCACCCCGATCTTCGCGATTTCGCGGACCGTAGGCTGGATCAGCCAGTGGAAAGAGATGATCGCCGAAAAGAACCAGAAGATCGGTCGCCCGCGCCAGCTGTACGTCGGTGCGCCGAAGCGCGATTACGTGGAAGTGCGCCACCGGTAACTGCCGGCAGGATGGGCAGAATTGCCCATCCTACGGGCCGCACAGGGGCCGGTTGCGTGGCGACCCGCATGCTGACCGCAATGGCGTTGGGATCACCGCTCGCGGTCAGCAATTCTTGACGGTCGAGGGGGCAGGGTACCACCTGTGTCTTTGAAGTCCGCCAGCGACTGGGCCTTGTTATGCAGCGGTATCACTCCGTGCGTCGCGGGCGCACCATCGGCACCCGCAAGACTTCAGTCGCGCGCAGTCTGGTTCGACCGGCAGCAGAATGCGGCGGACGAGGCTCAGATTGAGCCGAAACGGGGGCGTTGAGCGTTTCCATCCGGCAGTTACGCATTCATCGCAGACCCGGATTTTTCGCCCCCGGTTCCAATCCCGCGCCAGACCGGTCGCGCACTGCGGGGACCATTCGGGATTTGAGCAGGTCAGCAGACCTATTCCGCCGGGAAGCCCGGCGACCAGCGGGCGGCGGCGCGCTGCGGAACCGACGGATGCAAGCGTTCCGACCGGTCCATGCCCGCCACGCGACTGCGACGGAAAAGGAACGCCTTGCCCCAGCTTCGCCAGGTGCCGACCATTGGCGCGTCGGGGTTGCAGGGGTAGCGTGCCCGCCAGCCCTCGGGCAGCGCGAGCCCTGCCGCCTCGGACCGCTCCAGCATCCAGACCAGCGGGATGTTAGCAAGGGGCCGCGCCTTCGCAAGATCGCCGATCTGGCCGCCAACATCGCCATGCGCCCCACGAAACCAGACCTGCTCGACATTGCCTTGCCATGCCGGCGGGCAGTCCCAGAGAACCGGGGCGAAAGCCAGCCGCGTCTCGTCCAGCGCCAGGGCGTGAAACCCGTGCTTGATTGCAGCGCCGAGATGATGGTTGTGAAACGCGTGCCGCTTTGACGACAGCATCCAGAAGAACGGCAGTCGCAGGCCAAGCGCCTTGACCGTATCCCAGACCCCCACCACCTCGATCGGCACCTCGTGATGGCAAAACCGGCGCACAAAGGCTTTTGCGGCGGTGCTGTCGGGATCACGCTCATAATGCCGCCAGGCCAGCGTCACCCCGCGTTCGGTGGCGTGGTCGCGGGTCAGAAGACCCAGCCGGTCCACCACGCCGGCAAGTGAACGGACAGCATAGGCCCCGCGCGAATAGCCAAAGAGAAAGATCCGGTCGCCCTCGCGGTACTGGCTGGCCAGCCAGCCATAGGCGCGGCGGATTTGGGCGCTGACTCCGCGGCCTTCCATCAACGCGATGCCGTTGCGCCAGCCTTCCCATTGCATGCCGGGTTCGTAATACACCCGCCGCCGAGCCTTGATCCCATCCTCGCACAACAGCCGGAAAACCTGGCCCGCATTGCTTTCCATGCCTTCGGCCAGCGACGACATCGTGCCGTCGAGGATGATCACATGATCAACGACGCCGCGCGCGCGACCCGGTTCCGGCGGGGCCGCAGGCTCCACCGCGACAACAGGTCCGCGACGAAGCCAGCCGTTGAGGCGTTCAAGGATTTGCGTGGCGGGCCTCCTTGATCCAGGTCCAGACGCGAACCGGTGTGAAGGGCATATCGACACGCGTCACACCCAGCGGCACCAGCGCATCACGCACCGCGTTCGAGATTGCCGCCAAAGCCCCCACTGTCCCCGCCTCTCCGCAGCCTTTCATGCCCAAGGGGTTGGTCCGCGTCGGAATGCCCCGTTCGGAAAAGCTGATCATTGGCAGATCGTCGGCGCGCGGCATCGCATAGTCCATGAAACTTCCCGTGACCACCTGCCCGCTGTCGTCTTGCACCAGCCATTCGGTCACCGCCTGACCGTATCCCTGTGCGATGCCGCCATGCACCTGACCTTCCACCAGATTGGGGGCCACAAGCACGCCGAAATCATCCACCACCGAATAGCGGTCCAGTGTCAGGCCACCGGTTTCGGGGTCAATCTCGACCTCGCACAGATGCACGCCGTTGGGGAAGGACCGGCCATCCAGCGTGATCTTTTCGGATCGGTCGATCAGGTCTGCCCGGCCTTTCGCACGGGCCAGTTTCGCGGCCTCGGCCAGCGTCAGACGCAGATTGGTGCCGGGCGCGCCGAAGCGGTGGTCGTCGAAGCTGACGCCGTCCAGCCCCCATTCCTGGCAGAGGAAACTTTCAAACGCTGCCACCATTGCTGTGACGGTGGCGCGCGTCGCGGTGCCTTGTGTGGTCACTGACCGCGAGCCGCCGGTGCCGCCCCCCTTGGCGATCCGGTCGCTGTCGCCTTCGACGATCCGCACCAGCGCCTGATCAATGCCGGTCGCTTGCGCGACCATGCGGGAAAAGACGCTTTCGTGGCCCTGCCCGTTGGATTGGGTGCCGACGAACAGCGTGGCACCACCGTCTTCGTCCAGCATCAGCCGTGCCGTCTCGAACGCGTCGCCAAGGATCGCCTCGATGTAGATGGCAAGGCCAAGGCCGCGCACCCGACCCTTTGCCTTGGTTGCTGCCGCCCGATCGGCGTAGCCTTTGGTGCGGTCTGCGACGGTATCCAGCAGCCCGGCAAAGTCACCGGCATCGATGATCTCGTTCTCCATCGTCACATGCGGAAAGCTGCGGATCACGTTCTTCTGGCGCAGCGCCACCGGGTTCACGCCCAGCGCCCGTGCCGCCTCATCCATCGCGCGTTCCACCGTCAGGATCGCCTCTGGCCGCCCCGCGCCGCGATAGGCGTCGATGGGGACAGAGTTGGTATACACCCCCGTCGCCAGCAAAGCCGCTACCGGCACATCGTAAACCCCTGTCAGCACTTTGGCGAAAAGCTCCGTCTGAATGGCTTGCCCGAATTGCGAGTTATAGGCCCCAAGGTTGGACACAAGGTTAACGCGGTAGCCGGTGATCCGGTGGTCCACGTCAAAGCCGATCTCGGCCAGCGCCACCAGATCGCGGCCGGCGTTGTCGGTCAGCATCGCCTCAGAGCGGGTGGAAATCCACGCCACCGGGCGGCCAAGCTGCCGCGCGGCTTCGGCAATCACCACGTATTCGGGATAGGTCATCGCCTTCATGCCAAAGCCGCCGCCGACATCGGGGTTGGTGACGCGGATCCGGTCGCGCGGCAGGCCCAGTATGCGGCTGAGTTCGCTGCGCTGGGTCCACACCCCCTGTCCATTGACACACAGATGCAGGCGCGATCCGTCCCATTCCGCGTAGGCGGCGCGCGCTTCCATCGAGGCGGCGGTGACGCGGTTGTGCACCACCTCGACCGCGACGACATGCGCTGATGCCGCCAAGGCAGCCGCAACCCCCGGCTCGTCCCCGAACGAATAGTCGAAGGCACAGTTTTGCGGAGCCTCGGCGTGCAGTGTGGGGTCTTCAGGTTTCAGATGAAGAACGGGCGGGAGTTCCTTGATTTCAATAGCAATAAGGTCGATTGCAGCCCATGCCGCGTCGACTGTATCGGCGACGACCACCGCAATCGCTTCGCCGACAAAGCGCACCCGGCCCTTGGCCAGAACGGGCCGTTCCGGCCCTGCCCCCAGCCCGCCGTCGCGCGTGTCGATCTGTTCGCCCTTCATGCCCAGCTTGACGCCTGCCGCAGCAAGATCGGCCGCTGCCAGCACAAGACGTACCCCCGGTGCGCTGCGGGCGGCGTCAAGGTCCAGCGTCACGATCTGACCGTGCGCATGGTCGGACCGCAGGAAAACCGCCTGCAACCCACCCACCGGCACCAGATCGGCCACATAGCGACCCGCCCCCGTCAGAAACCGCACGTCCTCGCGCCGTTTCAGGGGCTGCGCCATGCCGAACTTCATCAGGCTTGCGTCCATCGTCGGGTCCTCCAGCCACAAACGCTAAGCGCCCGGCGGGATTTGTCCAGCCGGGCGCTTGATTTGCGGACATTTTTCGTCAGATCAGAGCTTCAGGCCCAGTACCGTTGCCATCTGCAGCTCGCCAAAGCCGTTGAAGCGGGTGTTCGTGACGGTGGAATAGGACCCCATGCCGTGCCAGATCACGAAATCCCCCTCGGCCAGATCTTCGGGCAAGGGCAATTCGCCCGGCAGCCGGTCCACCGAATCGCAGGTGGGACCGAAAACGATGCGAGGGATCAGCTCGCCGGTGCGCCGCTCGCCCGTGGGCGTCAGCACCTCCATCCGGTCGATCACGCCGATCATTGGCAGTTCGGTCAGCGTGCCGTAGACCCCGTCGTTCAGGAACACATGCGTCTCGTCGCGCACCGCCTTGACCCGTGCGGCCAGCGAGAAGGCATCGCCGCACAGCGCGCGGCCCGGCTCACACACCAGCAAGGGACGATCCGCCCCGAACGCCTCGGTTGCGACGCGGTCGATCAGCGCGAAGGTCGTCTCGATCTGCGGCACGATGGCGGACAGACGGTGGTTCGGGAACCCGCCGCCGACGTTCAGCCGGGCGATGGTCACGCCAGCCTGTCCGGCAATCACCGCCGCTTCGCGGATGTAGAATTCCCATGCCGCCGGATCGGTGCATTGCGTTCCGGGGTGGAACGTCAGCGAGGCGATGAAGCCCGCCTCTGCCACAGATTTCAGCAGGTCGACCGCCAGTTCCGACGTCGCACCAAACTTGGCCCCGAAGTTATAGGCAGCCCCCGCAACCGGCAGCTTGAAGCGCACCGAAATCTCGGTGCCTTCGGCCGGAACCAGTTCGATCAGCTTGGCCAGTTCAGATTGCGAATCAACGCTGTAGGACTTGACGTCCTTGGCGACCGCATACGCGATCTCATGGCGCGCGCGCACCGGGTTGTTGTAGTGGATCGCCGCATCGGGGGCCAGACGGCGGATCAGGTCGATCTCGAACGGCGAGGCGCAGTCATAGCCACGGATGCCCGCCGCAGCCAGGTTTTCCACCATCGCTTCGCCGGGGTTGGATTTCACCGCATAGGTGACCATGCCGGGAAAGCCGTCGATAAAGCGGCGTGCTGCAGCCTGAGCGGCAGACGGCGCAAAGAACAGGACCGGGTTGTCCGGCGACTGGGTGCGAAGAAATTCGGTCGGATTGGTCCAGATCGTTTTGGAGAGTCCCATCGGCGTTATCCTTTCTGCCAACAAGACGCTTCGCCCTTCCCTGTGCAGCTGCGGGACCGGGCACCAGCGTGGTTTCAAGTGAACCAGGCCAGGTGCGTATGAGCCGCCCTTTTCCTGCAGTGAGGATGGCTCATATGCTGTACAACTTCACCGAACAAAACAGTATAAATGTGGTGATCCTTGGTTATAATGTTCGAAAAGATGGGTAAAATGTATGGATGAACTGGATCGCAACATTCTGGGCCTGCTGGGGGCCGATGCGCGCATGTCGGTGGCCACCCTGTCGCGGCGGCTGAAGGTGGCCCGGTCCACCATTCAGGCGCGGCTGGAGCGGCTGGAGACAAGCGGCGTGATCGCGGGGTACACGCTGAAACTGGGCGAAGGCGCGCGCGAGGGGCGTCTTCGCGCCTCGGTCCTGCTGACCATCGAGCCGCGCGCGCAGGCCGCCGTGCTGACCCGCCTGAAGTCGATTGCCGAGATCGAGCGGGTGTTCACCACAAGCGGCAGGTTTGACCTGTTGATGCAGATTGCCTGCCCGAACACGCAGGTTCTGGATCAGGTGCTGGACCAAATTGGCGCAATGACCGGGGTGAAAGGGTCGGAAAGCCTGATTCATCTTTCGACCAAGATCGACCGGGCTGTGTGATAGAATGCACCGGTGCGGCGGTCGTCGTCTGACCTGTCGACAGCTATGGGAGGATGAGATGAAGTATGCAGACGAATCCGCGCCGCCCGCGCCCTCACCGTCGAGGAGCCAGCATGACCACAGCCTTTCTCGCCCCGTCACCCCCAGTCTTTGACCGCATCCGACACACTGCCCCGCAACTGACGGTGATCACCACGATCCTTGTTCTGGCGGCCCTACCGCTGCTGTTCGCCATGGCAGTCGACAACCGCAGTTTTCAGGGCGAAGGTATCTGGATGAAGCCGCTGAAATTTCACGCAGCCTTGGCCATCTACACCGGATCGCGGCCCGCCATCTGGGCCACCGCCGCAGGCTACACCGCCGTCACCCTTGCCGCTTACGTGCAAGCCTTGATGGGCCTGCCGTTGATCTGACGCTTTTCCTTTGCGGCCGCGCGCGCTAGAACCCGCGCGACCGCAAAGGACACAGATCAGATGCCGATGGAAAAGACCTTCAACGCTGCCGAAGCCGAAGCCCGCATCTACGCGATGTGGGAAGGCATGGGCGCCTTCAGGGCCGGGGCCAATGCACGTCCGGGCGCGGAGGCCTTTTCCATTATGATCCCGCCGCCGAACGTGACCGGATCGCTGCACATGGGCCACGCCTTCAACAACACCTTGCAGGACATCCTGATCCGCTGGCACCGGATGCGCGGCGATGACACGCTGTGGCAGCCCGGCACCGATCACGCCGGGATCGCGACGCAAATGGTCACCGAGCGCGAGATGGCCCGCGAAGGCAACGCGACCCGCCGCGAGATGGGGCGTGAGAAGTTCACCGCCCGTGTCTGGCAGCAGAAACAAGCCTCGCGTGGCACCATCATCGGCCAGTTGAAGCGCCTCGGCGCATCCTGCGACTGGTCCCGCGAAGCCTTCACCATGTCCGGCGCTCCCGGTGCGCCGACGGGTGAAGAGGGCAACTTCCACGACGCCGTGATCAAGGTCTTCGTCGATCTTTACGCCAAAGGCCTGATCTATCGCGGCAAGCGGCTGGTGAACTGGGACCCGCATTTCGAAACCGCGATTTCCGACCTGGAGGTCGAGAACATCGAGGTCCCCGGCCATATGTGGCACTTCAAGTACCGCCTCGCGGGGGGCGAGACCTATGAATATGTCGAGAAGGACTCCGATGGTGCAGTGACCCTGCGTGAGGTGCGCGATTACATCGCCATCGCCACCACACGGCCCGAAACCATGCTGGGCGACGGCGCGGTTGCGGTTCATCCCTCGGATGAGCGTTACGCCGCAATCGTTGGAAAATTCGTGCATCTTCCACTTTGCGACCGCCTGATCCCGATCATCACCGATGAATACCCCGACCCACTGTTCGGCTCGGGCGCGGTCAAGATCACCGGCGCGCATGATTTCAACGACTATGCGGTGGCCAAACGGGGCAATATCCCCTGCTACCGCCTGATGGACACACGCGCCCAGATGCGCGCCGACGGTGCCCTCTACGCCGATGCCGTGCTGCGCGCGCGTGAGATTGCGGCGGGATCGCCGACCAATGAGGCAGAGGTGGACAGCCTGAACCTCGTTCCCGAAAAATACCGCGGCCTCGACCGGCTCAAGGCCCGCGAACTGGTGGTGGCCGACATCACCGCGCAGGGGTTGGCCGTTACCACGCTGGTGAAGGAAACCGACGCAGAGACCGGATCGGAACACCTGCGCCTTGAACCCGTGGTCGAGGCGAAAAAGATCATGCAGCCCTTCGGCGACCGCTCCAAGGTGGTGATCGAGCCGATGCTGACCGACCAGTGGTTCGTCGACACCGCGAAGATCGTGGAACCCGCGCTGGAGGCGGTGCGGACCGGCCGCACGAAGATCATCCCGCCCTCGGGCGAGAAGACCTATTACCACTGGCTGGAAAACATCGAACCATGGTGCATCAGCCGCCAGCTTTGGTGGGGGCACCAGATTCCGGTTTGGTATGGGCCCAACCCCGACAGCCTAGACCTATCGGCTAGGCATACTCAAAACATCATGCTGCTAACCAAGAATCCTAATGATGAGAAGGTGAGGGCTGCTTACGAAGCAACGGGGCGAGAAGTCGATGTAAATCAATCGCTCTTCGCTAAAGAAAATCGTCTCGTGGTTTGCGCGTCGTCGGCTGAAGAGGCCGTAGAAAAAGCTCAGACGCTATATGGCGGAAATCTTAGAGTTTCCATTGCCGACACTAAAACCGGGTCGTTCGAGATCGATCCATTCAGAGGTCGCACACAAACTGGCGGGACCTTGGTCGTTGACGACACTGGCAAGATTAGTTTGGTGTCGCTTGTCCAAGATGAAGACGTCCTCGACACCTGGTTCTCCTCCGGCCTCTGGCCGATCGGCACGCTCGGCTGGCCGGAACCGACGCCGGAGCTGCAGAAATACTACCCCACCTCGGTCCTCGTCACGGGCCAAGACATCCTCTTCTTCTGGGTCGCCCGGATGATGATGATGCAGCTGGCCGTGGTGGGCGACATTCCGTTCCACACCGTCTACCTGCACGGCCTCGTCCGCGACGCCAAGGGCAAGAAGATGTCGAAGTCGCTTGGCAACGTCATCGACCCGTTGGAGATCATCGACGAATACGGTGCCGATGCGCTGCGCTTTGCCAATGCGGCGATGGCCTCGCTGGGCGGCGTCCTGAAGCTGGACACCCAACGCATCGCGGGGTACCGGAACTTTGGCACCAAGCTTTGGAACGCCTGCCGCTTTGCCGAGATGAACGGGGTGTGGGAGGGTCATAAAACCACCGTAGCCCCCACCCCAAACGCCACCGTCAACCAGTGGATCATCGGCGAGGCGGCCCGCGCCCTTGCCGACGTCAACGCCGCCCTTGAGACCTACCGCTTCGACACCGCCGCCGACGCGCTTTACAAATTCGTCTGGGGCAAGGTCTGCGACTGGTACGTCGAGTTTGCCAAACCCCTGTTTGACGGCGAACACGCCCAGGAGACCCGTCAAACCATGGCATGGGTCTTGGATCAATGCATGATCCTCCTCCACCCGATGATGCCCTTCGTGACGGAAGAGCTGTGGCAGACCACCGGTCAGCGCCAAAAGCCGCTGATCCACACCGACTGGCCCGCCTACACGACCGGCCTGATCGACGCCAAAGCCGACCGTGAGATGAACTGGGTCACCACCCTGATCGACGAGATTCGGTCCGCCCGCGCGCAGATGCATGTGCCGGTGGGGCTCAAGCTGGACATGGTCGCCACCACCCTGACCGATGAGGCCCGGGCCGCTTGGGCGCGGAATGAGACGCTGATCAAACGCCTCGCCCGGATCGAGACGCTGACCGAAGGCCCCGCCCCGAAAGGCGCGATTTCGGTCGCCGTCGAAGGTGCAGCCTTCGCCATCCCGCTGGCGGGCATCATCGACATCGCCGAAGAAAAATCCCGCCTGTCCAAAGCGATGGACAAGCTGCAAAAGGAAATCGCCGGCCTCAAAACCCGTCTCAACAACCCCAACTTCGCCAAGTCCGCCCCGGAGGAGGTGGTGGAGGAAGCGAAAGCCAACTTGGACGCGCGCGAGGACGAAGCCGCCAAGCTGCAAGCCGCCCTCACCCGCCTCGCCGACCTCGGCTGATTTCATCTTGGCGAAAATATCCCGCAGGGGGTGAGGACCGCAGGGACGAGGGGGGCGCGAAGCCCCCCTTTGCGGCCAATCACCGACCGAGCCGCTGACCAAGCTTTCGCCCCCGGCCCGCGTCAAAGCGCTGTCATCCCTGAAAGGACCCCGCAAAGCTGCGCGCCATTGCCCTTGCCTGCCTATTCGCCCAGCCTGTCCATGCCGGTCCGCTCCGCCTCCCCGGAGGCACTCCGACGCCAGTTTCCGGCACTGATCTCAGCCTGATGCTGACCGACGTGCAGGACCAGCGCTGCCCACCAGAGGTGGATTGCTACTGGGAAGGCATGATCCGCCTGACCCTCACGGTCACTCCGACCGGCGGCGCGGTCGAAACCGTTGTCCTCTGCAACCTCTGCGACGGGGCGACGCGCGAGGCGACGGTTGCGGGGCACATCCTGTCGATGACCGGTCTGGACCCGACAACCGCCGATCTGGCGGCGCTTGGGCGGGCCATCACGCTTGCGGATTACACGGCGATCATCACTGTCGTCCCTGCCCCCTGACATCCGCCACGACAGAAAGATTGGCGGAAGAAACGTGTGGCAAGGCCCATAGGGTGCCAGATATCTCAATGGCTTGGGCGGTCCGTCGCTTGTGTGGCAGCCCCCTTGCAGCGGGCGGAAATCGCGATCAAAGTCAACCTATGACACGCTTTCTTACCCCCCTCGCCGACGCCCTTCCCTCCACGGTTCCGTTTACCGGCCCCGAAACCCTCGAACGGCGACAGGGCCATCCGTTCCGTGCCCGCCTTGGCGCGAACGAGAGCCTGTTCGGCCCTTCCCCAAAGGCGGTCACGGCGATGGAACAGGCCGCAACCGAGGCCTGGAAATACGGCGACCCGGAGAACCATGACCTGAAGGCCGCGCTGGCCAGCCATCACCGCGTTGCTCCCGAAAACATCGCCGTTGGGCCCGGCATCGACGGTCTTCTTGGCCTGATCTGCCGCCTGACGCTGGCCCCGGGAACCCCGGTTGTGACCTCATTGGGTGCCTATCCGACCTTCAACTTCCACGTTGCAGGCTATGGCGGCGCTTTGACCCGCGTGCCTTACCGGGGGGATCACGAAGACCCCGAAGCGCTGCTGACGGCGGCGCGGCAGACCGGGGCAAGGCTTCTTTACCTTGCCAACCCCGACAACCCGATGGGCAGTCACCACCCCGCGGCCGTGATCGAAGAGGTTGTGGACAATCTGCCGCCTGAAACCCTGCTGCTGCTGGACGAAGCCTATTGCGACCTTGCCCCGCCCAATGCAATCCCTGAGATTCCGGTCAACCACCCTCAGGTCATCCGCCTTCGCACCTTTTCCAAAGGCTACGGGCTTGCCGGCGCGCGGGTGGGATATGCGTTGACCAATTCCGAGCTTGCGACTGCTTTCGACAAGGTGCGCGACCATTTCGGGATGTCCCGGATGTCACAGGCCGGAGCCCTTGCGGCACTTGCCGATCAGGACTGGCTGGCCGGGGTGCAGGCCAAGGTGGCGTACGCCCGCGCCCGTGTAACCAGCATCGCCGGGGCGAATGGCCTGCTGGCATTGCCGTCTGCGACCAACTTCGTGACCATCGACTGCGGCCGTGATGGTGATTATGCCCGCGCCCTGCTGGCTGAGATCAACGCTCGCGGCGTCTTCATCCGGATGCCCGGCGTGGCTCCTCAGGACCGTTGCATCCGCGTCAGCCTTGGCGATGAGGCATCCCTTGATGTCTTTGCCGAGGTCTTGCCGCAGGCGATCAGCGCGCTTGCCTGATCATTCGGCCGCAAGATCGGGTTTGGCCGGCCCGACAGCCGGGGCTGATCCGACCGGAGTTTCGGCCGGGCCAAGCTTTGGCGTGGCGGCGACGGGTTCAGCCTGAAATACGCGCATCGAGGGGCGCTCGGGCAGGCCATCGCCCAAAGCGCGCACCGTCCTGCGAAACACCAGCATGTTCTGGAACGTGGTCTTGGTTCCGGTGAAACCGGTCCGCTCTTCGCAGGGCAGAGCGTCCGAGCGGACGTATTCCCAGCCATCGGCGCCAAGTTGGTTCATCAGTTGGGTCAGCGCCAGAGCAAAGCGGTCCTCGGTGGTTTTCACCCCCCGCGCCTTTTCGCCCCGTTTGGGGGCAGGAACCACCTTGTATTCAAAATGTTGCATGGACTTCTCCCTGTCCGAAGGCTGACAATCTAGCAGATTCGCCGCGCAAGGCCACGGGATCAAAGGCTATTCCGGCCCTGTCGGGGCGTTTCCGCCACAACACCAAGAACACCCCGTATCTGGTGGTTGAAGGTTCGACTGCCAATAGGCCTAGCTCTGCCAGCGCCTGAACCGGCAACGGCAAGCCAAAATTGCCACTGAGACCCTACAACCCCAGCTTGGCCGCCACCAATGCGTTGACCGTGGCCGGGTTGGCCTTGCCGCCGGTGGCCTTGATCACCTGGCCCACAAACCAGCCTGCAAGTTTCGGGTTGGCCTTGGCCTTTTCCACCTGATCGGGGTTGGCGGCGATGATTTCGTCAACCGCTTTCTCGATCTCACCGGTGTCGGTCACCTGCTTCATGCCCTTCCGGGCAGCGACTTCGGCAGGATTGCCGCCTTCGGTCCAGAGGATCTCGAACAAGTCCTTGGCCATCTTGCCGGAAATCTCGCCCGATGCGATCAGGTCAAGGACGCCGCCAAGCTGGGCCGCCGACAGCGGCGAAGCGTCGATGCCGAGACCTTCCTTGTTCAACCGGCCGAACAGTTCGTTGATCACCCAGTTCGCAGCCTGCTTGCCGTCACGCCCTTGCGCCACCGCCTCGAAAAATCCGGCCGATTCCAGATCGGCGGTCAGCACGTTGGCATCATAGTCGGTCAGGCCGTAATCGCCCATGAACCGCGCTTTCTTGGCGTCGGGCAGTTCCGGCATTGTCGCGGCGATGTGGTCGACCCAATCCTGCTCGATCTCCAGTGGCAGCAGGTCGGGGTCGGGGAAATAGCGGTAATCATGCGCCTCTTCCTTGGACCGCATCGAGCGGGTTTCGCCCTTGTCGGGGTCGTACAGGCGGGTTTCCTGATGGACCTTGCCGCCGTCTTCCAGAATGGCGATCTGACGGCGAGCCTCGAAGTCAATCGCCTGCGTCATGAACCGCATCGAGTTCATGTTCTTGATTTCACAGCGGGTTCCAAGATGCGCGAAATCCTGCGTCGCCTGATACTTCTCATACTGCCCCGGTCGACAAACGCTCACGTTGACGTCAGCCCGCAGATTGCCGTTCTGCATGTTGCCGTCGCAGGTGCCGAGGTAGCGCAGGATCTGGCGCAGCTTGGTCACATAGGCCGCCGCTTCCTCGGGTCCGCGAATATCGGGGCGGCTGACGATTTCCATCAGCGCCACGCCGGTGCGGTTGAAGTCGACGAAGGACAGGTTCGGGTCCATGTCGTGGATGCTTTTCCCGGCGTCCTGTTCCAGATGGATGCGCTCGATCCGGACCAGCCGGGCGATACCAGGCGACAGTTCCACCAAAACCTCGCCCTCGCCGACGATGGGGTGATACAGCTGCGAAATCTGGTAGCCCTGCGGCAGGTCGGGGTAGAAATAGTTCTTGCGGTCAAAAGCCGACACCAGATTGATGGCTGCCTTCAGCCCCAACCCGGTGCGCACCGCCTGTTCGACACAAAAATCGTTGATCACCGGCAGCATTCCCGGCATCGCCGCATCGACGAAAGCCACGTTGGAATTCGGCTCGGCCCCGAAGCGGGTCGAGGCACCGGAAAACAATTTAGCGTTCGACGACACCTGAGCATGGATTTCCATGCCGATGACCAGCTCCCAGTCATGCTTTGCGCCAGCGATAACCTTGGGCTTCGGGGTCGTATAGGCGAGGTCGAGCATCATGCCTCCGCAGCAGAAGATGTTGCTGAGGGTTTAGGCTGACGGCGCCAGAGGAGCAAGGGGCAGGCGCCCCTCAGGCGACAGGGATCTGTGTGCCAAGCCCGCCACCGCGCACCGTGATCCGCGCGCCGCGCTTCAGCGCCGGGCCAAAAATCTCGCCCAAGGCGAAGGCAAGGCTGCTCGCCCCGCTTTCCCAGGACGACAGATGGACTTCGGTGAGCCGGTTCCACAGCACATCCGACAGAGCGGCCCGCACTTTGGTCAGCTGATAGGCCTTGGACGTTCCCTGCAGGCGGTAGCTGTGGACCATCTCGGTCAACAGGCTTGCGGCCACATTGGCCCGGTGCTGGCAGCCCGTTGCCGTCTGGTAGTCGGCCAGACCTTCAAGAAACAGTTCCAGATCCATCCCTTCGGGCAGGTCGCCAAGGACGCTGGCAGCGGTCATGTGGAAGATCGCATAGGCCGCGTTGCCGGTGACGCCTTCGGTCATCGTGGTGGCCTTGCGCGCCTCTTTGTCAAAGCTGGCCAGCGTGCCGAACCAGTGGGGCAGCATGTGGATGGCGTGGGCGGCGTGGACATCAGCATCTTCCGGGTCAAGATCACACCAGTCCTCGAACCAGTCGCGGCAGAGGCTGCGGCCGTCTTCGATGCCCCGGACCAGCATGTAGCGCGTGGCGGCCAACAGCGGCGACAATTCCTCGATCGGGTCAAAGACCGCGAGGATATCTTCGGCGGCATCGAAATGCGCCGCACTTTCGGCCCACATTTCGCGCGATAGCTGACCTACAGTTGCGGCCCCACGCTTGGCGCAGGCGAGGTCGATATGCGCCCGCGCCAGCAGGTGCGCGGCCACATAATCCTTGGGGTTGATCGCGCAAACCGCCTCGAACCGCAGCAGTTCGGCTTGGGATGCGACCCAGTCCTTGCGGGCGATGGTCCGGTCAAGTTCCGCGCGCGCGCCTTCGCTGATCAGCGTCGCCACGCGCTTGCCACCCGAGGCCACGGTGCGGGACTGATCGGCAAAACGCAGCGCGTCCAGCAGATCGTCCCATTCGCTGGCCTCGGCCATGGTGGCGTGATCGTCACGGATACACTGCCATTCGGTCATCTCAGGCCCCTGACGCATGACTGCGGCATCCAGCCGTTTCAGCACGTCATTCAGGGTCATCCCTTCAATATCGAAACCCTGGGCGGACTTGTCCGGCACCAGAAGAGCGGCGTCTTCTTGCTGACTGCGGCGACCGTGGGTTTTCACATGCAGAAGTGACGGTGTAATGAGCATGGGTTAAGTCCTTTGGCAGGGTTAATCCGCCTTTGGATCAGAGTCACCGCAGATCAGGGCGGAAAGATGGTGAAGCGAAGGATTTCAGGTGACTTTGGCGGCTTTTGGCAGCCGTTTGGTGTGGCAGTGCTGTGCTTTTGCGCCCTTTCCGCCTGCGTGGACCCCGAAGCACCTGTGACGTCTGCCGATCCCACCCCGCCGATGCGCTGGGATCACCGGCCAGAAGCTGTCGCGTGGACGACGTCAACCCTGTTGGCCGTGTCGACCAAGGATCCGGTTCTGTCCGAACAGGTCCCCGCCGATATCACTGCCTGGTGCCCGGCCTATCCCAAGGCGGACCTTGGCGCGCGGCGGGCATTCTGGGCCGGGCTGCTGTCGGCGGTGGCAAAGTATGAAAGCAGCTGGAATCCGGTTGCCTCGGGCGGTGGCGGGCGCTGGATCGGGCTGATGCAGATCGCGCCACAGACGGCGGCGAATTACGGCTGCGCGGCCACCTCGGCGGGGGCGTTGAAGGATGGGTCGGCGAACCTGCAATGCGCGGTCGAGATCATGTCGGATCAGGTCGCCAAGGATGGGCTGGTGGCCGGAGCCGGCAATCGCGGGGTGGGACGCGACTGGATGCCGTTGCGCGACAGCACAAAGCGCGCCGAAATGGCGGAATGGACCCGCGCTCAGCCCTATTGCGCCGCCGGGATGGACGCGATGGCCAGCGAAGAGAGCGTCGTCAAGTGATCCGGTAGAGCGCGGCGATTTCTGCCAGCGCCTCACGGTGACGGTCAGAAACAGCACCCCGGCCTGTGGCCGCCACGTCCTTCAGCACGGCCATCAGCGGCTCGAAACTGTCCGCACCTTTCATCCTGAACAGGCGCCGGGTCAGGCGCGTCAGCGCCGGCAGCGAACGCCACATCGGGGTCTTCCAGCCCATCCACGGGATGGGTATTCAGCTTGCGCCGAAACCCGAAGCGGCGGGCCGCGGCCCTCACGTCCTGCGCCACCCCGGTTAAGTTGCGCATGGCATCCGCCGCAGTGCGGGCACGGCTGGTCCAGAATTGCGTGGCCCAAGCAGCCCCAATAGCGCCACGATATCCGGCCTATTGGCCCCTGAATGACAGACTAACTGGTCAAGATGCATCCCACCCGGCTGTCAAGGATGACCCGGATCACCCGGCGCCAAGCATCCGTTCCGTCATCTCGTGCAGATCGCCGCTGAGGCCCGGTATCGACAGGATCCGCCCCAGTTCCGCGCGGGCCAGCTTGCGACGCACAGCATCGTACCTTGGCCAGGTCTCGAATGCCGTCGACATCCGTGCGGCCGTCTGCGGGTTCAGGGGATCAAGCCTGATGAGCCAATCCGCCAGAAGACGATAACCCGCCCCCGAGCGGTGGTGAAACCCGGCATGATTGGCGGCCAACGCCCCGATGACCGAGCGGAACCGGTTGGGGTTCTTCCAGTCAAAGGCGGGGTGTGCGGTCAAGCCTTCGGTGATCCGGGCAGCCTCGTCCGGTGCGGCATGGGTAATCTGCAGTCCAAACCACTTGTCCATCACGTTGCGGTCGCCCTGCCAGCGTGCGGCGAAGGCCGCAGTCTGGGGCTGCCCCTGCCCGATATCCAGCAGCACCGACAGCGCGCCCATCTCTTCGGTCATGTTGTCAGCGGCAGCGTAGGCCGCCTCGGCCAGCCGCCCGCCCTCGCGGCGCGACAAAAGGCCAAGCGCGGCAAGGCGCAATGCCCTGCGACCTGCGGCCCGCGCATCCGGTGTAAACGGCCCCGGTTCAGCCAGACTGTCATACAGTTCGCGCAAGCCCGGCCCAAGTCGCAAGGCCAGTGCCCCCGCCATCTGCTGCCGCGCCGCATAAATCTTTGCCGGATCGGCCACCCGCCCGCCCGCGTACAGTGTCTGCGCCATGTCATCGTCGGCCGGCAAGCGCAGCGCCAGTGCCCGGAACGCCGGATCAAGGCTTTCGTCAAAGGCCACCGCAGCCAGGGCATCCAGCCATTCGCGGTCAGGTTCTGCCCCTTCAGTCACCATCCGCGCCATGACGTCCTTTGCCAGCGCGCGGCCCGCTTCCCATTTGTTGAAAGGATCGGTGTCATGCGCCAACAGGAAAGCCCGCTCGGCGCTTGGCACCTTGCGGTCCAGAACAACGGGCGCAGAAAAGCCCCGCAGGATCGACGGAATGGGACGCGCGCCCAAGCCTTCGAAGCGAAAGCTTTGTCTGGCCTTGGTCATTTCCAGAACGGTGGTTGGCATCACTTCGTCCCCGTTCGGGTTCAACAGGCCGACAGCGATGGGAAGCACCTTTGGGTGCTTTTTTGCCTGACCGTGTGTCGGCGGGTTCACCTGTTCGAAGGTCAGGGTATAGGTGCCATCGTCCCACTGGTCGCTGACCTTCAGCCGGGGTGTCCCCGCTTCGGAATACCACCGCTTGAACTGCGACAGATCGCGGCCTGTGGTATCCTCGAACACCTTCAGCCAATCCTCGATCGTCGCCGCTTCGCCGTCGTGCCGCGCGAAATAAAGGTCAAGAGCACGGGCGTAGCCATCTTCGCCCACGAGGGATTTCAGCATGCCGATCACCTCGGCACCCTTTTCATAGACGGTAGCGGTGTAGAAATTGTTGATCTCGACAAAGCTTTCGGGCCGGACCGGATGCGCCAGCGGACCGTTATCCTCGCGGAATTGGCGCGCGCGCAGGGTCAGCACATCCTCGATCCGCCGGACGGCTTTCGACCGCATGTCGCCAGAGAACTGATGGTCGCGAAAGACTGTCAGGCCTTCCTTCAGGCACAGCTGGAACCAGTCGCGGCAGGTGATGCGGTTGCCGGTCCAGTTGTGGAAGTATTCATGCGCGATGATCGCCTCGATGCGCGCGTAGTCGTCATCCGTCGCCGTGGCGGGACTGGCAAGGACATAGCGGGAGTTGAAGATGTTCAGCCCCTTGTTTTCCATTGCGCCCATGTTGAAATCATCGACCGCAACGATGTTGAAGACATCAAGGTCGTATTCGCGCCCGTACACCTCTTCCTCCCACCGCATCGACCGGATCAGGCTGTCCATCGCATAGGCGCAGCGGCCCTCGTCCCCCGCGCGCACCCAGATATTCAGGTCGACCTTGCGCTTTGACATGGTGGTAAAACGCGCGGAATGCGCCACCAGATCACCGGCCACCAAGGCAAACAGGTAGGCGGGCTTTGGCCAGGGATCATGCCATTCCGCCCAGCCCTTCGCTTCGGCGATCAGATTGCCATTGGACAACAGGACCGGCAGGTCGCTTTCGACACGGACCTTGAAGGTTGCCATCACATCTGGCCGGTCGGGATAGAAGGTGATCTTGCGAAACCCCTCGGCCTCGCATTGGGTGCAGTACATGCCACGCGACATGTAAAGCCCTTCGAGAGCGGTGTTCACTTCGGGCGCAATCTCGACTTCAGTTTCCAGCGTGAATTCGCCCTTGGGCAGTGACCTGGCCGGAATGGTGAGGCCGCGCGCGTCCGGCATCACCTTCAGGACCTTGCCGTCCACCGCGCAAGAGATCAGGTGCAGCCCCTCGCCGTCCAGCCGCAGGTCGTGTTTGCCGGGCCGCGCCGGGTTCGGCGCCAGGACCAGACGCGCAGACACCCGGGTCGAGGTGGGATGCAGCCGGAAAACCAGTTCCACCCGCGCCACCAGATGCGTGAAGGGCTGGTAGTCGGCCAGAAAGATCGTCTGTGGTGCGGCGTTCATAGAATTCTCCCGATTGCGGCTAAGTTAGGCGGTCTGCCGGGGGGCACAAGGGGCCCAGACACCGACACACCGTTTCCGGCTTTACGAATCCTGCCGGGCCGCTACATCTGTGTTCCATGAATGTTCTTGTCTGGTTCAAGCGCGACCTGCGCATCTGTGACCACCCGGCTCTGACCCTTGCCGCCGGGCTTGGGTCAGTGCTGCCGCTGTACGTCGTGGAGCCGGACTACTGGTCGCTGCCCGACACGTCTGCCCGGCAATGGGACCTGACGGCAGAATGTCTGGCGGACCTTGGCCGGGATCTTGCCGCCATCGGAGTACCGCTGGTCGTGCGTACCGGCGACGCGGTGACCGTGCTGGACCGGCTGTGCCGCCAGCACAAGGTCACCCGTATCATCAGCCATGAAGAGACCGGCAACCTGTGGACCTACGCCCGTGACCGCCGCGTTGCCCAGTGGGCACGGGGTGCGGGGGTGGAGTGGACCGAACTTCCGCAATCAGGTGTCGTCCGCCGCCTTGCCACCCGCGACGGCTGGGCAAAGTCGCGTGACGCGTTTGCCGGTGCCGAGGTCCTGCCGGTGCCTGCCGTTCTTGCGGTGAGCGGAGTGGAACGGGGTCTGATCCCCACTGCCCGCGCCCTCAGGCTTGCGGATGACCGTTGCCCACACCGCCAGACCGGTGGGCGGGCGCAGGGGCTGGCGATGCTGGACAGCTTTCTGAACCACCGGGGCGAACCCTACCGCACCGCCATGTCATCGCCCCGGTCGGCTGAGCGCGCCTGTTCGCGCCTGTCGCCGCATCTGGCGCTTGGCACGCTCAGCATCCGCGAGGTGGCACAGGCCACGGCGGCGCGGCAAGCGACCCGCCCCGGGGGGCGCTGGGGTGGGGCGCTGACCAGCTTTCAGTCCCGCCTGGCCTGGCGCGACCACTTCATGCAAAAGCTGGAAGATCAGCCTGCGATCGAACTTCGGTCCCTGCATCCCGGAACCGAGGCCGCGCGCCCCCGTCTGACAGATGCCACCTTGCTGGCTGCCTGGGCTGCGGGGGAGACCGGCCTGCCCTTCCTTGACGCCTGCCTGCGGTATCTTGCCGCGACCGGCTGGCTGAATTTCCGGATGCGGGCGATGGTGACGTCCTTTGCGTCCTATCACCTGTGGCTTGACTGGCGGCTGAGCGGCGCACACCTTGCCCGGATGTTCACCGACTATGAACCGGGCATCCATTGGCCGCAGGTGCAGATGCAATCAGGCACCACCGGGATCAATACCCCGCGCATCTACAATCCGGTGAAACAGGGGCTGGATCAGGACCCGACGGGCAGCTTTACCCGCCGCTGGGTGCCGGAACTGGCCACCGTGCCGGATGCCTTCCTGCAAGAGCCGTGGAAATGGCCCGCTGCGGCGGGACTTCTGGGGCGACGCTATCCAGAACCTGTCGTCGATTTCACCGCCGCAGCTCGCGCCGCCCGTGATGCGATCTGGTCTGCCCGCCGCGCACCGGGGTTTTCCGAAGAGGCCGCCCACATTGTGACCCGCCACACCAGCCGGGCAGATGCCCGTTTCGTCAATGATCGCGCGCCGCGCCGCAAAACGGCCAGCGCGCAGCTGAGCCTGGATCTGTAGATGCCGCGCGGAGTCAAGAAATCCGACCTGCCGGTCAAGACCTGCGTCACCTGCGGTAAGCCATTCACGTGGCGCAAGAAGTGGGAAAAGGTCTGGGACGAAGTGAAATACTGTTCCGACCGCTGCCGTGCTGCGAAACGGCCCCCGAAGGGCTGAGCCTCCGGCTGCCCGCGCCGTCATTCTGCCCCGACAAACCTTGCGAGTTTGCCCAGCGTTTGCAGCCCCAGTTCGACCGCACCGAAACCCTTGGCCTGCTCGTAGTCTTCCGCCGTGTTGAAAACCATGCTCAGGGTCACCCGGGTGGCCCCGCCTTGCGGCTCGAACGTTGCAAGGGCGTCGGCATGTTTCGGACCGTTCTCGCCCCAGTACAGGACGTATTCTATCCGTTGCTCTGGCAGGACCAGCATATACCGATGGTGGTTCGGATAGACCGTGCCATCCGGCCCGATCATGTCGAAGACCCACTCGCCCCCCTGCCGCAGATCAATCCGCGTGGTCCGGCAGGAGTATCCGTCCGGCCCCCACCATTTCGGCAGGGTTTCAGGGTTCATCCACGCGCCCCAGACCACACCGACAGGAGCCTTGATCACCCGCTCCAGCACCATCATGCGGTCATCGGTGCTGGTCATTTCATCAACGCCTGTGCATAGGCCTCAAGCTGTGTGGCGACCGTCCCCCAGCCGTCGAAGAAGCCCATTTCCTTATGGGTCTTTGCGGTGTCGGCGTTGCGGTGGCGGGCCACGGCGGTATAGCGGGTCCGCCCGCCGCCGATATCCTCGAACGTCAGGATTGCGGTCATGAACGGCTCGGCCGCGGGTTTCCACCCAGCGGAGTAAGCATCTGTGAACACAAGTTTTTCATTCGGGACCACCTCAAGGTAAACCCCCTTGTTTTCCATCAGGGTGCCGTCCACGTCAAATGTGGTGTTGCAGGCACCGCCGGGGCGGACGTCCAGTTCGCAGGCCGTCACCTTGTGCGGCTTGGGCACGAACCAGTGGACCAGATGTTCCGGGGTCGTCCAGCAGGTGTACAGGATTTCGCGGGGGGCATCGATCTCGCGGGTCAGCACGAGATCGAGTTCGGGGTCAAGATCGGTAACGGCGGTCATTCATTCGTCTCCATCAATGTCATCACATAGGTGTCCAGCCGGTCCAGCCGCGCGTCCCACATCGCGCGCTGTTCGTCCAGCCAGCCCCGCATCGGATCGAGTGCAGCGGGCACAAAGGCGCAGGACCGGACGCGCCCGTCCTTGGTGGTGGCGATCAGACCCGCCTCTTCCAGCACCGAAAGGTGCCGCAAGATGGTGGGCAGCCGCAGCCCGGTCGGGCCCGCCAGCGCACTGACTGCCGCCGGCCCGGTGGCAAGTCTGGACAGCATGGCGCGGCGCGTCGGGTCTGACAGCGCGTGAAACAGCAGGGACAGATCGGATTCATACTTAGCCATAGCGCTTAGTATCACCCCTGCCCTGTCCGGGCAAGAAAAAACAAAGCCAGCTGGCTAAGCGTTGATTTCAAAGCACACCGACGCGTGCAGTCGCTTGCAGCAAAGACCCCGGTGAGGCACTTCTTGCGCCTGACCCCGGCCAGACATTATTGTGTGCCATTGCATACAAGGAGCCGACGATGACGACGCGCATGACGAAATCCGGTCTGGCAGTGGATCAGCGGCTTGCCCACTTCATCGAAACGCAGGCGCTTTACGGCACTGGCATAACGCCCGACACCTTCTGGACCAGTCTTGCGGCAGCCGTCGCCACCATTGGCCCCCGCATCCGGGCAGCACTGGAACGACGCGAAAATCTGCAGACCGCCATCGACACTTGGCATCGTGCGCGCAAAGGTGTGGCGCACGATGCCGCTGCTTACCGGGCCTTTCTGACCGACATCGGCTATCTGGTCCCCGACGGTCCGGACTTCAGCATCGAGACCACTGGCACTGACCCCGAAATCGCCCTGATCCCCGGCCCGCAGCTTGTGGTTCCGGTGATGAACGCCCGTTACGCGCTGAACGCGGCCAACGCCCGCTGGGGCAGTCTGTACGACGCGCTTTACGGCACCGACGCGATGGGCGACTTGCCCGGCGGCCCGGCCTATGATCCCGACCGCGGCAATCGTGTCATCGCGTGGGGCCGCAATTTCCTTGATGAGGTCGTCCCCTTGGCGCAAGGCTCACACGCCGATGCGCGGCGCTATGCCGTGGCGGACGGCACGCTGAATCCCGCCCTGAGGAGCCCGGCCCAGTTCGCCGGCTACCGTGGTCCTGCCGACGCTCCGAACGCGATCCTGTTGCGCAACAACGGCCTGCACATCGTTTTGCGCATTGACCCCGGGCACCGGATCGGTGCGCAGGACCAAGCGGGCGTTGCCGACATCAGGCTGGAATCCGCGCTGTCCGCGATCATGGACCTTGAAGACAGCATTGCCGCCGTCGATGCCGAAGACAAGGTCGCCGCCTATGCCAACTGGCTGGGCCTGATGCGCGGCGATCTGGAAGAGGTGCTGGAAAAGGACGGCCGCACCATCACCCGCCGTCTTTCCCCGGATTTCGGCTTTACCGCACCGGACGGGACCGCCCACGCGTTGAAGGGCCGCGCCTTGATGCTGGTGCGCAACGTCGGCCACCTGATGACCACACCCGCCGTCCTTGACCCCGAAGGGGATGAAATCTCGGAAGGGGTACTTGACGCCTTTGTCACCACGCTCTGCGCGCTGCACGATCTGCAAAAGACCGATGGCCCGCGCAATTCGCTGCACGGCTCGGTCTATGTGGTCAAACCCAAGATGCACGGACCGGACGAAGTCGCGCTGACCGACGATCTGTTCACCGCCGTTGAAGAGACGCTCGCCCTGCCCCGCAACACCGTCAAGCTGGGGATCATGGACGAGGAGCGCCGCACGAGCGCCAACCTCAAGGAGTGCATCCGCGCGGCAAAGGCCCGCGTCGCGTTCATCAACACCGGCTTTCTGGACCGCACCGGGGACGAGATCCACACCGCAATGGAAGCCGGACCCATGGTGGCGAAGGGCGAGATGAAATCGCAAGCCTGGATCAAGGCCTACGAGGATCGCAACGTCGACATCGGCCTTGCCTGCGGCTTGCGCGGGCGCGCTCAGATCGGCAAGGGGATGTGGGCGATCCCCGACCAGATGCACGCGATGCTGGCGCAAAAGATCGCGCACCCTGAGGCCGGGGCAAGCTGCGCCTGGGTTCCGTCCCCCACCGCTGCCACGCTGCATGCCACGCATTACCACCGCGTCGATGTGGTGGCCCGGCAAGAAACGCTCGCAAAAGGCGGGCCGCGCGCGACATTGGACCAGCTCTTGACCCTGCCCCTTGCCACCGGCACCAATTGGTCGCCCGAGATGATCCGGCAGGAGATCGAGAACAACGCGCAAGGCATCCTTGGCTACGTTGTGCGCTGGGTCGATCAGGGAATTGGCTGTTCCAAGGTGCCCGATATCCACGATGTCGGCCTGATGGAAGACCGCGCCACATGCCGTATCTCTTCGCAAGCCTTGGCAAACTGGTTGCACCACGGCGTCATCACCGAAGCGCAGGTCACCGCCGCGCTGCGCAAGATGGCCGCTGTGGTCGACCGGCAGAATGCCCAAGACCCCGACTACCGGCCAATAGCACCGCGCTTTGATGGCCCGGCTTTCCGAGCCGCCTGCGACCTTGTCTTCAAGGGCCGCACGCAACCCTCCGGCTATACCGAACCCGTCCTGCACCGCTGGCGGGCAGAAGTGAAAGCCCGCTGATCCAAGGCTGTTCTCAGGAATTCTTCCACGCGGCGCGCTCGCCGGCCGTCACCGGGCCCCTCAGCCGATATCCAGCGCGATCGCGTGAACCCGCGTGTTCAGATCGCCCAGCGCCTGATGCACCGCCCGGTGACGCGCGACGCGGCTCATCGGCTGGAACGCGCCTGCCCGGATCAGCACCCGGAAATGGCTTTCGCCGGTGCCATCATCCCCGGAATGACCTGCGTGCTTGTGGCTTTCGTTCTCCACCTCCAGCCGGTCTGGCGCGAACGCCGCACGCAACAGTGTCTCGATTTCGTCCTTCACGGGCATTTTTGGTGGCTCCCCCTTCTATCCGGCTGAGAAACACCTAAACTCGCAGCCCCGAGTCGGAAAGGCCCCCGAATGACCAACCGCCCGCCCTTTGAGTTCGACATCCGCGTGTCGTCCGACAAGAAACGCAAGAAAACCGTGCGGCGTGGCATGTCCGGCGCGTTCGAGACCTCGAATCGCCCCTGCGATTATCCGGACTGCAAAGAGGTCGCTGCCTACCGCGCGCCCAAGTCGCCCGACCTGTTGGATGAATTTTATTGGTTCTGCAAAGATCACATCCGCGAATATAATCTGAAGTGGAACTTCTTTCAGGGCACCAGCGACGACGAGTTTCAGAAATTCATCGACAAGGACCGGGTCTGGGGCCGCGAGACCAAGCCGTTCAGCCAGAAGGACGACGGCCGCGCCTGGGCCCGGCTTGGGGTCAACGACCCGATGTCCCTGTTGGGGTCCAATGCCACGCAGAACCCCGGCAAGGGCGGGCTGACCTCCAACGCCACCCGCAAGCTGCCACCGACGGAGCGCAAGGCCATCGAGATCCTGGATGCCCGCGACACCTGGACGAAAACCGAGATCCGCAAGCAATACAAAAATCTGGTCAAGGACCTGCATCCCGACATGAACGGCGGCGACCGGTCCGACGAGGAACGCCTGCAGGAGGTGGTCTGGGCGTGGGATCAGCTGAAGGACAGCAGGTATTTCAGGGAATGACGGTTAGGACACTGCTTCACAGGTCACACTACCTCGCATGGCGCGATGAGCAACTGGCCGCGATCACCGCGCAGCTTGAAGATGCGATTCCAGTCCTGTTGGCTGAACTGGATGCAAAAATTAACAGCCAATCCAGCAAAGATATTGCACGAGGATCGGTCAATTTGCGTCGTGCGCTTGCTCCCTCATTCAATCGCTGGACGGCTGATCAATTGCACATTGCGGCGCAGCGGGCCAACCGATCCATGTCCGATGCGTTGCGCGAACTGCCAGCCGATCTGGCGGACCGGGCCAGCTGGACCGAAGCCGCACGCATTGGCCTCCCCGCCGTGGCAAGTCTTGGGATGATCGCCGCATCCTTGGCCGCAATTCCAACAGTTTTGTCGTTTGCCACGGTCTCCACCTCCACCTTTGCCTTCTTTTCGACATCTGCGGTAAGCATACCTCTGCTATTGGTGGGAGCCACAGCAGTAGGTGCGGCGTCGTTGATTGGGGTTGGGGGCTTGACTTGGGCTGATCGACAGGTTCGCAAAAGCTACCGCAGTCGCGTCAAGGCCTTTGCCTATCACGAAATTCTGGGGTTTGGTGCAAGCACAGGTGCCCGGTCGGTGCTTTCAGATATTCAGGCCGTTATTCTCAGATCGTCGCAAATACATGAAAGTGCATTCTAAATGACCGTTACGCAATTGTTGTATCAAATACCTGCCCAGCTTGTTGCGGATTTTGCGGCCGGGAAAGTGGGTTTGTTTGGGGCAGTTCTGAAAGACATGGCCACGGGCAGGGTGTTGGCACATGTGCAGCAAACTGCTGCTGCCGAGGGATTGATCAATAAGGCCTTGGGTTTGGCAGGCGGCGTATCGGCAGCTAGTCCCTTTAACCTTCTTGCAACGATGGCTTCGGGGTCTGTCACGATCTTTCAGAACCAACAGATCTAGGCGCAGCTGTCCGCCGTTCAGCAAAGCCTCTCGCTTTTACAATGCATGCTAATGGGCGGCCTGTTGCTGTCTGGACTTGGACTAGGGGTTTCGGTGGTCGGCTTTGCCGCAATGAGCGCCCGTCTGTCGAGCATCAGTCAGGCAATTGGCGCGCTTGACACCAAACTGGACCGGGTCACGCAAAGCCGCAGGGATGACGAATTGCACGCCATAATGGTGCGGATCTCCACGCACTTGGCGACAGTAGAGAGTTTGGGCCAGCGCAACCGAAGTCAGGGTGCCGCCGAACGCGCCGAGGAATGCCTGCGCGAGCAGGCGGCTCAAATCCTGCATATTGCCGCGACCGCCGCAGGCCAACCAACAAACCGGGCCGCTGCGTCACCGGCGCATATATTGGGACTGACTTCGATGTATCGGCTGGCACACGAGGCAAGCTATCGGTAACCGTCCGGTCTGACTGCTCTGCCGCGGATAGAGTGGGTTGGATAGTGTCCGCTTTGGATAGCGGACACTATGGGGTTTTGGGTGGTTCGGCGAACGAAACGGCTTTGGACTGACGAGGAGAAGCGGTCGATCTGTG
>JANOQT010000049.1:0-3132 GCA_031415015.1 Paracoccaceae bacterium | reverse complement strand
ACCGCTTCTCCTCGTCAGTCCAAAGCCGTTTCGTTCGCCGAACCACCCAAAACCCCATAGTGTCCGCTATCCAAAGCGGACACTATCCAACCCACTCTATCCGCGGCAGAGCAGTCAGACCGGACGGTTACGGGTCTGCCAGCAAGACACCTTCGACGATGTCAGTGTTCGCCTTGATGACGTAGCCGGTGAACTTCTTGTCCTGCGCGGCCGCCTGGGTGGCTGCGAACTGAGCTGCGGCTGTAGTGAAGACGCGGGTCAGCTTCATGTCTTCTTTCTTATTGTCAGGTGGTCGGTTTGAACTCTCGCCCCCGCTAAAGCGAGACCTGGCGGGCAGTTTGGCCGCTTTGCGGTCTTTGAATGGCCTGCGGCCACACCGTAGGCTGATGGGCAATATTGCCCATCCTACCCATGCAAGATCGCCTTCACCCGGGCGGTGAAATCCTCGCCGCGTTTCTCGAAGTTCGGGTACTGGTCAAAGCTTGAGGCGGCGGGGGCCAGAAGGACAGTGTCGCCCGGCTGTGCCTCGGCTGCGGCTTCGGAAACGGCGCGTTCCATCGTTTCGCAGATCACATGCGGGGTATCACCCAGTTGCAGGGCGAAATCGCGGGCGGAATGGCCGATCAGGTAGGCTTTGATCACGGTGCCAAGATGCGGCTGCAAAGCGGCAATGCCGCCGTCCTTGCCCATGCCCCCGGCAATCCAGCGGATCTTCGGAAAGGCTTGCAGGGCCTTGGCGGCGCTGTCGGTATTGGTGGCCTTGCTGTCATTCACAAAGCGCACTCCGGCCCGTTCGCCGACCAATTGGCTGCGGTGGGGAAGGCCGGAAAAGCTTTGGAACGCCTGCTCGATCAGTTTGGGCGCGAGGCCCAGGGTGCGGGCGACAGCGTAGGCCGCGCAGGCGTTCTGGTGGTTGTGCGCACCGGGCAGGCCACCGATCCCGCGCAGGTCGATCGAGGCCAATTGCCGTCCCTTGCGCCATTCGGCGAGGAACCCCTTGCGCGCAAACACCGCCCAGCCGAACCCCTCCAGCTTTTGCCCGGACGAGATGCGGATTACCCGGTCATCCTGCGGCCCCTCGCCCAGCTGGTTGGCCATGAAACGGCCCTCAGGTTCATCCACGCCGACGACTGCGCGGTCCGGCCCGCCTTCGGCAAACAGCCGACGCTTGGCGGCGAAATAGCCGCCGAGACCATGGTGGCGGTCAAGGTGATCGGGCGAAAGGTTGGTGAACACCGCGATGTCCGGGGTCAGCGCGCGGGCAAGGTCGGTCTGATAGCTGGACAGTTCCAGCACAATGACCTCGCCGTCGGTTGCGGGGTCGATGGACAGGACGCCCTTGCCGATGTTGCCGGCCATCTGGGTCGGGCGGCCCGCCTCTTGCAGGATGTGATGGATCAGTGCCGTCGTGGTCGACTTGCCGTTGGAGCCGGTGACGCAGACGACCTTGGGGGTCTGGTCGAAGTCTTCCCAGTCTTCGGTGGCAAAACTGCGGAAGAACAGGCCGATGTCGTTGTCGACGGGGACACCCGCCTCGAGTGCGCGGGCGATGATGCGGTGCGGCTGGGGGTAAAGGTGGGGAATGCCGGGCGAGGTTATCAGGGCGGCCACGCCGTCGAAGGCGGTGGCGCGGGTCAGGTCGGTCAGGGTGAAGCCTTCCGCCTCGGCCCTGGTGCGGGCCTCGGGGCTGTCGTCCCAGAGGAGCGGCTCTGCCCCCCCGGCCGCAAGGGCGTGGGCGGTGGCAAGGCCGGAGCGGCCGAGGCCGAGGACGGCGACCTTTTGGCCGGTGTAGCCGATCACTGGTATCATGGATGCCTCCCGAAAGAGCGGGGGGTTTCACACCCCCCGCACCCTGCGTGGGATATTTGAGGACGGATGAAAGGGGAAGGGGGAATGGGTTGTCCACGCGTGGACAAAAGGGTGGGATGAGGGAAATCAAGGGGTTGGGGTGGTGGAATTAGGGGATTGTTAAGGGTTAGAGGAGAGTTGCGGAGCGAATGGGATAGCACCTGCCTGCGGGCGGCACCGGCTTTGACTTGGGAAAAGGGCGGCAATCCGGTCGGCGACAAGCGCCAGCCGCCGCCAGAGATACGGGTCGTGGACGCCCCGATCCTTCAGATGCTGCACGGTCAAGATGAGGTAGTCGGCCATCGACCGGCGCTGACCCGCTGCGGTGGCCAACGCCTTGACCACGACATCTTGGGTCAGTCCGGGCAGAAAGGCGGGGCTGGACCGGTTGGTCGGAAAGGCGATGGCAGGGACCGGCCCCTGTGCGGTCCGTGCGGTCACCCAGCGGGTCTGGAGTTTGTCGCTTTTGATCGGCATCTCGGGGCGCAGGATGCGGGTCAGGCTGGCGTCAACAGCCGCTTCGGGCAGGCGGAACACCACGCCGCGGCAGGACCCGCCCCGATCCAGCGGCGGTTTCGGCCAAGCGGTACCGGCAGGCCAGTCAGGCCGGGAGCAACGCCGAAAGCGCGGGCGCGTGTTCCCTTACCGCCGCAACGCCTTGCGGTGTAAGGGCGTAGACGCCCTTTTCCACCCGTTCGAACCAGCCGTAGTGATCGGCCCGCATCAGCGGTCCTGCCCGCGCAACGCCGCAGGCGCGGGCGACAAGCATCGCCCGTGCCGGGCCGCAGCGGCCCAGTTCACTGGCACAACGCAGCGCATCCTGACGGTAGGCGGTCATGCGCGGGGTGCGGGTCGTGCCTGCCACGTTCGGGTCACCGACGCGGCGGTCGAATTCGCGCAGCAGGCGGGCGGCTTTCGGCGCGGATTTGCGGGGGGTATAGGGGGCGGGGTCAAGATGCGCGGTAACGGTGCCCTTGCCCACATCCACGGCCAGAAGGCCAAGCCCCAGCCTGCGGCACAATGCGATGATATCGCGGTAGCGCAACGCCCAGCCGCGTTTGGCCGACACCGGAACGGCAAGGTAGACCGTATCGAACAGGCCCTGCCGGGCGACCCCTTGCATCACCAGTTGGAGCGAAAAGGTGGTCTTCATCTCGACCACCATAGGCGGGTCGTCGCCGCGCCGGGCGAGGATATCGCAATCGCCGACCTCGGCCTTTACGTCATAGCCTTGCCCGGAGAGGTAGGCTTTCAGCGCAGGGTAAAGATCGGCCTCGCGCACGG
>JANOQT010000048.1:0-21608 GCA_031415015.1 Paracoccaceae bacterium | reverse complement strand
GCCGGTGCGGGCGAGGAGTGATTCGATGCGGGAGAAGTCGATCAGGCCGCGCAGGGCCTCTTCGCGGGTGATTTGCAGCAAAAGGTGGTCGGGGTCGAAGCGGCGGAGCGTGTCGTAGAGGATGTCGGAGGAGAAGGTCGCTTGCCGCCCGGATTTGCGGCGGCCCTGGTTGGAGCGTTCGATCAGGCCTGCGATGATCGCGGAAGAGCGAAACGTGCGTTTCATCACGGCGTTGCCGGAGAGCCAGACCTCCAGCCCGTCGCGCAGGGTTTCGGGGTCGAACAGGGGGGCTGCCTCGGTGACGGGATCAAGGCCCCAGATCAGGGTGGCGTAGTCGGTGGCGGTGAAGCCCAAGGGGGCGAGACCTTGGGCTTCCATCTGTTTGGTGACAAGGAGGCCGAGGGTTTGTTGGGCGTTCCTTCCCGCAAAGCCGTAGACGACGAGGTGTTCGCGACCGTCGTGCGGGAAGCTTTCCAGCAGCAGCGAGTGGGGGTCGGGCAGGCGCGACACCTGACGCTGGAGGCTTAGCCATTGGGCGGTGTGGGCGGGTAGGTCGGGCCATGTGTCCTGTTGGAAGATTTGCAGGATGCGGTCGGCGAGCAGGGTAGAGGTGGCGAATTTGGTGCCGTTGAACACCGCCACTTTCGGATCACGACCGGGGGAGCGGGTGACCTCGACCGTCAGTTCGCGCAGGCCTTCGTAGCGCACGACCTGACCGCCGATCAGGAAGGTGTCGCCGGGGGTGAGGGTGGCGGCGAAGTCTTCCTCCACCTCGCCCAGGGGCATGCCGCCGAGGTGGTTTTTCAAGCGGACTTTCAGGGTGTCGGTGTCGATGATGGTGCCGAGGTTCTGGCGGATCACGGCGGCGGCGCGGGGATCGCGCAGGTGCCAGAGGCCACCCGTCTGTTTCAGGCGTTGCCAGCGGTCATAGGCGCGCAGCGCGTAGCCGCCGGTGGCGACAAAATCGAGGCAGGCGTCGAAGTCGGGGCGGGTGAGGGCGGCGTAGGGGCCTGCGGTGGTGACCTCGTGATACAGCGCTTCGGCGTCAAACGGGCCGGCGCAGGCGGTGGCGAGGATGTGCTGGCAGAGCACGTCGCGGGGGCCGGGGCCGCGGGGTTCGCCGTCAAGGGTGTGGGCGCGGACGGCATCGAGGGCGGCCTGACATTCGACAACCTCGAAGCGGTTGGCGGGGACGAGGAGCGCCTTGGAGGGCGCGTTGTAGCGGTGGTTGGCGCGGCCGATGCGCTGGACGAGGCGCTTGACGTTCTTTGGGGCGCCGACCTGAATTACGAGGTCCACATCGCCCCAGTCGATGCCGAGGTCGAGCGAGCCGGTGCAGACCACTGCCCTGAGGGCCCCCGCGACCATTGCCTGTTCGACGCGGTCGCGCTGTTCGCGCGAGAGCGAGCCGTGGTGGATGCCGATCGGCAGGTCTTCGGTGTTCTGGAGCCAGAGGTCGTGGAAGAACAGCTCGGCCTGCGCGCGGGTGTTGTGGAAGATCAGGGTGATGCGGTGGCGGTTGACCTCGTTCAGGATGGCCGGGATCGCGTAGCGCCCGCCGCCGCCGGACCATGGTGGCGGGGCGTCGGTGTCCAGCATGGAGATGTCGGGGTCGGGGCCGGGGTCGGCTTGCAGGATGGTGCAGTCGGGGGCGAGGAAGCGGGCGAGGGCGGGCGGGTTTTCCACGGTGGCGGAGAGGCCGATGCGGCGGAGGGCGGGGTTGAGGGACTGCAGGCGGGCGATTTGCAGGACCAGTTGGTCGCCACGTTTGGACTCAGCCAGGGCGTGGATTTCGTCGACGATCACCCGCTGCAGGCCGTGAAAGATGCGGGGGGCGTCTTCGTAGCTGAGCAGGAGGGCGAGGGATTCCGGTGTGGTCAGCAGGATATGCGGCGGGTCGGCGCGCTGTTTGCGGCGCTGGGTGTAGGTGGTGTCGCCGGTGCGGTCTTCTACCCGGATGTTGAGGCCTGCGCCTTCGATGGGGGTGCGCAGGTTGCGGCGGATGTCGGCGGTGAGGGCCTTGAGGGGGGAGATATAGAGGGTGTGCAGGCCGGGGGGCGGGGTGGGGCCAAGCTCGGCCAGGGTGGGCAGGAAACCCGCGAGGGTCTTGCCGCCGCCGGTGGGGGCGATCAGGAGGGTGGCGGGGTTGGCTGCAAGGGCCAGCATGTCGGTCTGGTGCGGATGGAGGGTCCAGCCTTTGGCTTTGAGCCAGTTGGTGAGGGTTGGGGGGAGGGTCATTCGGGGAAGATAGGGTGTGGCGGCGGTGGTGGAAAGGCTTGGTGTCAAAGCCTTGTCAGGCCGCGTTCAACACGACACGCCCTAAAGCCTTGCCATGGAGGATCACGGCAGAACGGCTCATCTGGGTCAGCTTTCCGCGCAGTGTTGAGCCTGTTGACGCGTCACGTGCGTGCAGGCGCCAGATCGCCACGGGAAGTTCCCACAGATCAAAACTTCGGCCGTCACTGGTGTGGGCGCAGAGGATGACGTCAACGCGGTCTCGCAACGTGTTGAGGCAACCGAAAGTGGTGTTGGCCTTGCGCGCAACCCGAAGCGTTGCCATGCGACGATCAGGCAACCGCAGTTCGGTGGCCGTCTTGCTGACAAGGGTTCCAAGCTGGGCGGCCAGTGCGCGCCCGGTTTTCATCCCGAAATCGCGGCCCTCACGCCCCGAGGCTGCGTCTTGTGTCACGGTGGGATCCTTTTCGCTGACGAACGATTCACCTTAGGTTGAGCCGGAGGCATCGCACAACCCCGGCAAGAATTGCGGGGAATCGTCTTGCCCTTGCGCAGACGGACCCCTAGACCCTTGGCCATGAAAATCCTTTTCCTTGGCGATGTGATGGGCCGGTCTGGCCGGTCTGCGGTGGCGGAGCGGCTGCCGGGGTTGCGCGCCGAATGGGGCCTCGATTTCGTTGTGGTCAACGGCGAGAATGCCAGTCAGGGTGCCGGGCTGACTACCGAGCATGCGAAGGTGCTGTTGCAGGCCGGGGCGGATTGCCTGACGCTTGGGGATCATGCGTTCGACCAGAAGGATATGCTCAGCTTCATCGAGACCGAGCCGCGGATCATCCGGCCGCTGAATTTCAGCAAGGTGGCGCCGGGCAAGGGCGCGCGGGTGTTTGAGGCGACGCAGGGGCGGCGGGTGCTGGTGACGCAAGCGCTGGGGCAGGTATTCATGAAGCGGCCGTTTGATGACCCGTTTTCAGCGCTGGAGACGGTGTTGAAGACGCATACGCTGGGGGGGGCGGTGCAGGCGGCGATTGTTGATGTGCATGCCGAGGCCACGTCCGAGAAGATGGCGATGGGGCATTGGTGCGACGGGATGGCCTCGCTGGTCGTGGGGACGCATACCCATGTGCCGACGGGGGATGCGCAGATCTTGGCGAAGGGGACCGCGTATCTGACGGATGCGGGGATGTGCGGGGATTATGACAGCGTGATCGGGATGGAGAAGCTGGAGCCGTTGCGCCGGTTCATCACCGGGATGGCGAAGGGGCGGTTCGAGCCTGCGGGCGGCGAGGCGACGCTGTCGGGGGTGTATGTCGAGACGGATGACCGCACCGGGAAAGCCTTGCGGGTCAGGATGATCCGGGTTGGCGGGCGGCTGGAGCAGGCGCTGCCGTGAGCGAGCGGTGGTTTTTCGTGGTGGTGCTGGCGGCGCTGGGCGTCGGCTGGGGATCGACGCAGTCGCTGGGCAAGATGGCGGTGGCGACGGGGCATCAGCCGTTCGGGTTGATCTTCTGGCAGTTGGCGGTGGGGGCGGTGGTGCTTGGTCTGGTGTCGGCGGTGCGCCGTCGCGGGCTGGTGTTCACGAGGCCGGCGCTGACGTTTTATGTGGTAATCGCCGTGATCGGCACGATCATTCCGAACGCGACCTTTTATGCGGCGGTGGTGCATCTGCCGGCAGGGATCATGTCGATCCTGATCTCGACGGTGCCGCTGCTGGCATTTCCGATCGCGTTGTTTCTGGGGCTGGACCGGTTCTCGGCGGGGCGGTTTGTCGGGCTGGCGTTGGGGTTGGTGGGCGTGGCGCTGATTGCGGCACCGGGCGGCGGTGGGTCGGTAAGCCTTGGCTGGCTGATGCTGGCGATGATCGGGCCGCTGTTTTATGCGGTGGAAGCGAATTACGTGGCGCGGGGTGGCATGGCGGGGCTGGACGCGGTGCAGGCGATGTTCGGCGTGTCGGTCGTGGGGATGGTGCTGGCGCTGCCGATTGCACTGGCGACCGGGCAATGGGTTGATCCCTTGCCGCTGGGCCGGGCAGAGGTGGCGTTGGTGCTGTCGTCGGCGGTGCATGCGCTGGTCTACGCCAGTTATGTCTGGCTTGCGTCAAAAGCAGGGTCGGTGTTCGCGTCGCAAACCGCCTATCTGGTGACGGCATCGGGTGTGTTCTGGGCCATGCTGCTGTTGGGCGAGCGATTTTCGCCGCTGGTCTGGGTGGCGCTTGTGGTCATGCTGGCCGGTGTGGCATTGGTGCAGCCACGTGCCAGTGCAAAGGCCGTGGCCTGACGGCGGAGGATGAATGTTCGGACTGTCGATCCCTGCGGAGGCGCAACCGTATGTGGCGCTTGGCATCCTTGCGGTGATGTTCGTGCTGTTCGTGATGGAGCGCACCCCGGTGGAGGTGACGGCCATCGGCGGCGCGGCAGCAATGATGATCCTTGGCATCCTGCCGATCAAGGAGGCGACGTCGGTGCTGTCGAACTCGGCCCCCTGGACCATCGCGATGATGTTTCTGGTGATGGGCGGCCTTGTGCGGACCGGGGCGGTGGAGATGATCATCACCACGGCCGGGCGCTATGTGGGGGACCGGCCGAAGACCACGATTGTGGTCCTGTTCGGGTTCATTGCGGTGGCTTCGGCCTTCATGAACAACACGCCTTTGGTGGCGGTGATGATCCCGGTGGTGATCCAGCTCTCGATCCAGATCAAGGCTGCGCCGTCAAAGCTGTTGATTCCGTTGAGTTACATGACAGTACTGGGGGGCATGATCACGCTGATCGGGACCTCGACCAACATTCTGGTGGACGGGGTGGCGCGCGACCGGGGGTTGGAGCATTTCACGCTGTTCGAGATCGCGCCTCTGGGCATTGCGGTGACGGTAGCGGGCGGGCTTTATCTGGCGATTTTCGGCAACCGGCTGCTGCCGGTGCGCCAGTCGATGGGGGTGCTGCTGAGCGACCGGCGCAAGATGAAGTTTTTTACCGAGGTGGCGGTGCCGGAGGATAGCCCGCTGATCGGCCAGCCGGTGATGGGCGTCGATCTGTTCAAGCGCGACGGGGTGCGGCTGATCGACGTCTTGCGAGGGGATGCGAGTTTGCGGCGCGATCTGGCCCCCGTTGTGCTGGCAGCGGGCGACCGCGTCGTGCTGCGCACCGAGATGACGGAGTTGCTGGGGTTGCAAAACCGCACCGATCTGCACCTGGTGGACAAGTTGTCCTCGGTCAAGACCGAGACGGTCGAAGTGCTGATCGGCCCCGGCTGCCGGATGGAGGGGCGGTCGTTGGGCGAGTTGCGCCTGCGCAGGCGCTACGGCGTGTATGTGCTGGCGGTCCACCGGCGCAACCAGAACATCGGGCGTCAGTTGGACGATCTGATCGTGCGGGTGGGCGACACGCTGCTGCTGGAAGGCAATATCGAGGATATCCAGAAGCTGGCGGCGGATATGGATCTGGTGAACATCAGCCGCCCGAAGGTGGCCGCGTTCCGACGGGCGAAAGCGCCGATCGCGATTGCGGCCCTGGCGTTGATCGTGGTGTTGTCGGCGCTGGATGCAGCCCCGATCCTGCCTCTGGCTGTGATCGCGGTGGCGGTGATCCTGATCACGCATTGCGTGGACAGTGACGAGGCGTTTTCCTTTGTGGACGGGCGCTTGCTGGCGATGATCTTTGCCATGCTGGCGGTGGGCGAGGGGCTGGACCAGTCCGGCGCGGTCGGGATGATCGTGACTGGCGTGGCCCCCTGGCTGGTGGGGTTGAGCCCGTTCTTCCTGATCCTGGCGGTGTATTTCATCGGGCTGGTGCTGACCGAGTTCCTGTCGAACAATGCGGTGGCGGTGGTCTATACGCCGATTGCCATCGAGCTGGCGCAGACGCTGGGGTTTGATCCGCGGCCCTTCGTGGTGGCGGTGATGTTTGCCGCCACGCTCGCCTTTGCGACGCCGGTCGGGTACCAGACCAACATGATGGTTTACGGACCGGGCGGGTACAAGTTTTCGGACTTTACGAAAGTCGGCTTGCCGCTGAACATCATCGTGATGCTGGTGGCCTGCGCGCTGATCCCGTTGATCTGGCCGCTGTGAGGGAGGGTGCGATGCGCAAGGTGTTGGGGCTGATGCTGCTGGCGGGATGTGCGGTGCCTGCGGGCAATCCGGTACCGCAGGCGGCGCGGCTGTCGGCCGAAGTGCTGACGGTGACGCTGTCGGACGGGTCGGTCTGCAGGGCGGATTGGGCGGCGGCGGGTGGTGCCGGGCGGCTGAAGCCGTGCGGGCCGGGGTATGGGTACGCGGTGCGGGTGGTGGAGAACCCCAACGTGCTGCGGCAGTTGTTCACCGGGCTGACCGAGGCGCTGGGGGCCGAGGGCGTGGTGCCACCGATGGCGGAGGTGGTGATCACCGATGCGGCGGGCGTGGACCGGGTGTTCGTGTCGCCACCGGTGGACGCGGAGGAATAGCCGCTCTTCCAGCCTGACGGCTGTCATCGCTGGCACTGACGAAAGCGAAAAGCGCCCGCAAGGGAGCGCAGAGCGGCGGGGTTGCGGTTTCAGTGAGGGCTGGTGTAGAGGAGCCCACTACAAAGACGGCAGCGGAGTATCGGGTTATGGCAGGCCATTCGAAATGGGCGAACATCCAGCACCGCAAGGGCAAGCAGGACAAGTTACGCTCCAAGATGTTCTCGAAGCTGGCGAAGGAAATCACCGTCGCGGCCAAGATGGGGATGCCCGACGTGGACATGAACCCGCGTCTGCGGCTGGCGGTCAAGGCGGCCAAGGCGCTGTCGATGCCCAAGGACGTCATCGACCGGGCCATCAAGAAAAGCCAGATGGGCGACGGGGCGGATTACACCGAAATCCGCTATGAGGGTTACGGAGCCAACGGGATTGCGATCATCGTCGAGGCGATGACCGACAACCTGAACCGGACCGCGTCGAATGTGCGGTCGTATTTCAGCAAGTGTGGCGGCAATCTGGGCACCACCGGATCGGTGGCGCACAGCTTTGACCGGGTGGGCGAGATTTCCTATCCGGCGAGTGCCGGATCGGCGGATCACGTGATGATGGCCGCGCTGGACGCGGGCGCGGATGACGTGGAGTCCGACGAGGACGGGCACTGGATCTATTGTCAGGTGGAAAGTCTGGCGGAGGTGTCGGACGCGCTGGAAAAGGCGCTGGGGGAATCGACCGAATCCAAGCTGATCTGGAAGGCGCAAACGCTGACCGAAGTTGATCTGGACACGGCACAAAAGCTGATGCGGCTGATCGACATGCTGGAAGAGGATGACGATGTGCAGACGGTGACGCACAACTTCGACATTCCGGAAGAGGTGGCGGCGCTGCTGGAGTGATCCCGTTTCGGGCAGGTACCTGTCCGATGATCAATGGCCCTCGGTGACGGGGGCCTTTTTCTTTTGCGGCGTCTGACCTTGATCAAGGACCCAGGGGGCGGGATCGGTCAGGCTTGCCGCGAAGGCACAGCGGAGGGTGGCGGGATGTGGCAGTATTTGATCATGGTGGCGGGCCTTGTGGCGGGGCCGGTTTTTGCTGAAGGCGTGGTGGTGTCGGGCGAGGCGCTGTACCGGGCGCATTGCGCGGTGTGTCACGGGATTGAGGCAACAGGGCACGGGCCGATGGTGACGGTGATGACGGTGCAACCGGCGGATCTGACGCGGCTGACCCAGCGGTATGACGGTGTCTTTCCGCTGGAGCGGGTCGCGGCGCGGATCGACGGGCGCGATCCTTTGGTATCGCACGGCAGCGACATGCCGGTGTACGGTCAGTTCTTTCAGGGCAAGGATGTGGCGTTGAAGACCGACGCCGGGCAGCCTTTGATGACCAGTCAGCCGATTGCCGATCTGGTGGCGTGGTTGAGGACGATCCAGAAATAGCGGTCAGGCGAGGTCGGCCTCGGTCCACCCCAGCGCGGCGAGGTCTGCGGCGCGGGCGGCGGCATCGTCGGTCATGAAGAACTCGTCCAGTTGCGGCGGGGCGGCCGAGGTGGCCGACAGCATGGCATGGGCTTGTCCGCGGTGGTGCTGGCTGTGCAGGAAAAGGTGCATCAGCGTGTCGGCGAGCGTTTCGGTCTGGATGCGGGTGGCGCGGTGAATGTGGACGGGGCGCGCGAGATCGGCTGCTGTCATGGTCTCGCAAAGGGTGATCATCCTGAGATCAAGCGTGTCTTGCGCGGCGGCGAGGGCCGTCGGGTCTGTGTGGGGTTCGCGGACCGCGAAGGCTTGCGGGCCGAGGGTGCCGCCGTGAATCGCATCGATGTAGAACAGATCGACGATGTGGATGTGGTTCAGCGTGGCCGAGAGGCTGGGGAAGAACCCGGTGTGCGGGGCCTGCCATTCGCCGGGTTGCAGGGTGGCCACCGCGCGGTGCAGGCGACGGTTGGCAAGGTGGTTGTTGCGGGCAAGCTGACGATAGGGGCGCAGGGGATCTGTCATTGCCGCAGTTTTGCGCCTGTGCCGGGCGGCGTCAATCGGATTGAACCAGCGTGGCGCGGGCAGAGCGGCGAACGGCCTCGGTCACCGGGGCGAGGGCGGGGGCCGCGAGGCGGGTGAATTGCCAGTGAAGCGGCACGTCGTAGCTGGTGTCGGGCACAAGTTCGGCCAGCGCCCCTTGAGCAAGGTGGCGGGCGACCAGCGGTTCGGGGTTCAGGCCCCAGCCAAGCCCGAGCAGGCAGGCATCGACGAAGGCCTGTGACGAGGCCATCCGGTGGCTGGGAAACGCGGCGCGGCGCGCGGTGCCACCGGTCTGCCGGGCGACCCAGAGGTCCTGCAGGCGGTCCTTGTCGGAAAAGGTGAGGGCGGGTGCGACGGCCAATGCGTCAGCTGACACGCCGTTCGCGAACCAGTGGCGGATATAGGCGGGCGATGCGGTGGCACGGTAACGCAGCGCCCCAAGGGGGAGCGTGTCGCATCCCTGCAGCGGGCCGGGGTGCGAGGTGACGGCGGCCACCACCTCGCCGCGTTTCAGCCAATCCTGGCTGACGTCCTGATCGTCGATCACCAGATCGAACAGAAATCCGGTTGTGGCGGCAAGGGCCGGGATCACCCAGGTGGCGAGGCTGTCGGCATTGACCGCGATGCGCAGGGTGGCAGGACCGGCGGACAGGCCGGGAAGGTCAGCGGCGAGGGTGCGCTCCAGCAGGGTGACCTCGTCATGATGGCGGATCAGTCGGAGGCCCGCGTCGGTGGCGGTGCAAGGCTGGCCACGGCGGATGAGAAGGGTTCCCGTCGTCTCTTCCAGCGCCTTGATCCGTTGCGAAATGGCCGAGGGGGTGACGTGCAACCCCGCTGCCGCAAAATCGAACGAACCGCGGCGGTGAACGGCAGCAAGGGCGACAAGTTGGGCGGGGTCCAGCATTAGAGTTCCTAACTTTGCACAAGAAGGATTAATTTGATTGATGTGCTGGAATGCCGTCTGGTCAAGCCCAAAGCAAGGGGTGCGGGATGGGCGAGCGGGATCTGACGGTGTTGTTGCAGGGGATGGAGCCGGTGATGCACGCGGAGCCATATGGCTTTGCAGCTTGGCCGGGCGGGGCGTTGCCATTCGCGCCCTTTGCGACGGTGGCCGAGGCGGAAGGCCTATCGGTCGTGGCCGATCTGGCCGCGATGCGGGCGGCGGGTTTGGTATCGGACCCCTGGGCGCGGATCAGCCTGACCATTCACAGTGATCTTGCGGCGGTCGGTCTGACGGCGGCGTTTGCGACCGCTTTGGCGCGGGTCGGGGTCAGCGCCAACGTGATCGCGGGGGTGCATCACGACCATATCTTCGTGCCATGGGACCGGCGCGAGGATGCGTTGGCGGCGTTGCGAGAGCTGTCGCGTGTTTGAGGCAGCGGTGCAGGGTTATCTGGTGTCGGTCAGCCTTATTCTGGCCATCGGGGCACAGAACGCCTTTGTGCTGCGGCAGGGTCTGCGCCGCGAGCATGTGGGGTGGGTTGTGCTGGTCTGTGGGCTGTCGGATGCAACGCTGATCGCGGCGGGGGTTGCCGGGTTCGGGGTGGCGTCGGAGGCGATGCCGTGGATCGCGGACGCAATGCGCTGGGCGGGGGTGGTGTTCTTGCTGGTCTACGGCGCGCTGCGGTTCAAGGCAGCACTGCAGGGCGGCGAGGCGTTGCAGCCTGCGGCGGGCGAGGCGATCCCGCTGGGCCGGGTTTTGGCAACATGCCTGTTGCTGACCTGGGCCAATCCGCATGTCTATCTGGATACGGTGGTTCTGATGGGGTCGATCTCGACCCAATATGCCCCGCACGAGGGGGTGTTCGGGGCGGCGGCGGCGCTGGGGTCGGTCAGCTTTTTCACCGCGCTGGGGTTCGGGGCGCGGCTGTTGGCGCCGGTGTTCGCGCGGCCTGCGGCCTGGGTCTGGCTGGAGGTGGGGGTGGGCTGCACGATGTGGGCGATAGCGGCGGCGCTTGCCTTTGGCTGAGGCATCAGGTTCTGTCCGCCCGATGCGCGCGATGAGTGATCTTGGCCGCCCCGTTGAGGGCGTTTTGTGGATGCTGGCCACCGGGGCGGCGTTTGTCGGCGTCAACGGGATCGTGCGGCATCTGGGAACCGACCTGCCGGCGGCGCAATCGGCCTTCATCCGCTTTGGCTTTGGCCTGATGGTGCTGGCCCCGGCGATCTGGTCGGCGCGGGGGACGCGGTTTGATGCCGGGGTGCTGGTGCTGTTCGGGTGGCGGGGGGGCCTGCATGTGGCGGCGGTGATCTTGTGGTTTTACGCCATGGCGCGGGTGCCGGTGGCCGAGATGGCGGCGATCGGGTTTCTGAATCCGGTGATCGTGCTGGTGATTGCCGGGTTGCTTCTGGGCGAGGGATTGGGGCGCGGGCGGGTGATTTCCGTGGTCGTGGCGCTGGCGGGCGCGCTGGTGGTGCTGCGGCCCGGCCTGCGCGAGGTGTCGGTGGGGCATCTGGCGCAGCTTGCGGCGACGCTTTGCTTTGCGGTCAGCTACATCTTTGCCAAGCGGCTGAGCGGGGTGGCCCCCGCGTCGGTGATCGTGGCGGTGCTGTCGGTCACGGTCACGGTGGGGCTGGCGCCGATGGCGTGGTGGGTCTGGCAGCCGGTGCGCGGGGATCAGCTGGGCTGGCTGGCGGTGGTGGCGGCGCTGGCGACCTTTGGGCATTACGCCATGACGCGGGCGTTCAGCGCCGCACCTTTGGCGGTCACGCAGCCGGTGACGTTCTTGCAGATCGTCTGGGCGGCGCTGCTGGGCGCGGTGGTGTTTGGCGAGGCGTTGGACGCCTTCGTGTTGCTGGGCGGCGGGCTGATCGTGGCGGCGGTCAGTCTGAACACGCTGGCCGAAGCGCGGCGCGGGCGCATTCCGCCGCAGCCGTCGCCGTGAGGGTGTTGCGCGCGGGGCCGGGGGGCCGCGCGGTCGGGTTACCGGACATGAAGGGAGATTTCCTAGGGTCGTGGATCAAGGCGTTCCCGCGGAGGTTTTCATGCCCGATGATACGACGATCCTGTCGCTGCCCCTGATCCTTCCGGCACAGGCGCAAAAGCACGTGACCCATAACGAAGCGCTGGCCGTGCTGGACCTGATCGTCCAGCTGGCGGTGATCAACCGCACCCTGACCACCGCCCCGGCGCTGCCCGCAGTGGGCGACCGCCATATCGTGGCGGCGGCGGCGGCGGGCCCCTGGGCCGGGCAGTCGGGGCGGATCGCGCTGTTCACCCAGACGGGGTGGCAGTTTACCGCGCCCTTGCTGGGTTGGCAGGCGCATGTACTGGCCGAAGGGGCGACGGCGGTGTTCGACGGGGCGGGCTGGAAAACTCCGGCGCAAAGCCCGCTGATCGCGACGCAAGTGGGCGTGTCGGCCAGCCCGGATGCGACGAACCGGCTGTCGGTGTCTTCGCCTGCCACGCTGTTGAACCACGCGGGGGCAGGGCATCAGCTGAAGCTGAACAAGGCGGCGGCGGGGGATACGGCAAGCCTGCTGTTCCAGACCGGATTTTCAGGCCGGGCCGAGATGGGCACTGCCGGGACGGATGATTTCTCGGTCAAGGTGAGTGCGGATGGGTCCGCGTTCAACATCGCACTGGTGGCAGCGGCGGCGAGTGGCGAGGTGACGCTGCCGCAGCCGGTAAAGCTGGGCGGGCAGGTTTCAGACCCGGGCGCGCCGGTGGACGGGACGCTGTGGCTGAACACCACGACGGGGGAGGTGAAGGTCAGGACCGCCGGGACGACGGTGGTTGTGGGGGCGGGCGGTGGCGGTGTCGCGGATGGGGACAAGGGCGATATCACGGTATCGGGGGGCGGCGCGGTCTGGGCGATTGATCCGGGCGCGGTGACATTGGCCAAGCTGGCGGATGTGGCGACGGATACGTTCCTGGGCCGGGATACGGCCGGGGCGGGTGCGCCCGAGGTATTGACCCCTGCCGCCGCGCGGGGAATTCTGAACGTGGCGGATGGGGCAACGGCCAATGCCAGCGATGCCGCCCTGCGTGACCGCGCGACGCATAGCGGCACGCAACTGGCCGCGACGGTCAGCGACTTTGCGGCAGCGGTGGCGGCAACATCGGCAGTGACGGCGAACACGGCGAAGGTCACCAACGCCACCCATACCGGCGATGTGACCGGGGCCACGGCGCTGACCATCGCGGCCGACGCGGTGACGAATGGCAAACTGGCCAATATGGCCAACGGCACGCTGAAAGGTCGCGGCACTGCGGGGACGGGCGATCCTGAAGACCTGAGCGGCGCGCAAGCCACGGCCCTGCTGGACACGTTCACCAGCGGCGCCAAGGGTTTGGCGCCCGCATCCGGGGGCGGGTCGGCCAATTTCCTGCGGGCGGACGGAACCTGGGCCGCACCGGCGGGCGGCGGCGGGGGCAGCGGCGATGTGGTCGGTCCGGCCTCTGCCACCGACACCGCGCTGGCCCGCTATGACGGCACGACCGGAAAGCTGCTGCAAGGGTCCGATATTCTGGTGCCGGATACGGGGGAACTGACCTTGCCGACGGTCACCACTGCCGCCGTGCCTGCGGCCAACAGCCTGAACATCTTCGGGCGCAAGATGGGCGGGCGGATGATGCTGGGCGCAATCGGGCCAAGCGGGCTTGACGTCAGCCTGCAGCCGCATTTCGCCAACAACACGATTTCGCTGTTTTTGCCGACGGGAAGCGGCACCGCAGTCACCTCGATCGGCTTTAACGCGACGGGAACCGGCACGGCCGCCGCCGCGACCACCACCGGCACCAACCGCCATGCGCGGATGAAGCGGATCGAGTATCTGGTGACCACCGCCGCCACCACTGCAGTTGTGGGGTGGCGGTCGAACAACGCGCAACACACGCTGGGGGCAACGACAGCCGGGGACGGTGGCTTTCACACGGTGATCATCTGGGGGCCCGCAACCGGCGTCGTCACGGCCACCCACCGCGCCTTTGCCGGAATGCGCACCAACGCCACCTCGACCGATGCCGAGCCGTCGACCTTTACCGACATGGTTGGAATGGCGTGGGACGCGGCGGACGCAAACATCCAGTTCATGCACAATGACGGGTCCGGCACAGCCACCAAGATCGACCTTGGCGCGGCTTTCCCGGTGCCCACGGTGGACCGGACCAAGGTCTACCGCATCGCCATGTTTGCACCACCCGGAACGGCGCAGAGCCTGTCGTTTGACGTGACCGATCTGACCACCGGCGCGGTGGCAAGCGGGACCGTCACAACGAACCTGCCGACGACCGCGACATTCCTTACCCCCAGTTTGCAGATGAGCGTGGGGGGGACGTCATCGGTGGTCGGCCTGGCTTTGATGAAGGTCTATGTCGAGACCGATTACTGACGGGGACCAGAGGGTCGGACCAGACCTGCCAATATTGCGGGGGAAAGCGGAGTGCCGCTTTCCCCCGTGCCGTTTGACAGCCTTGCCGGCACTGCATAGACAGGCCCCGAGTGGCGTAAAGGGGCGGCGGGCATGCGTATCGCGATGATCGGAACCGGATATGTCGGCCTTGTGTCCGGGGTGTGCTTTTCCGATTTCGGGCATGATGTGATCTGTGTCGACAAGGATGGCGACAAGATTGCCCGGCTGCTTGCCGGGACGGTGCCGATCTTTGAGCCGGGGTTGGAGGCGCTGCTGGCCAAGAACGTCGCGGCGGGGCGGCTGTCGTTTACCACCGATCTGGCCAAGGCGGTGGACGGGGCCGAGGCGGTGTTCATCGCCGTGGGCACGCCGACCCGGCGCGGTGACGGGCATGCCGACCTGACCTATGTGATGGCGGCGGCGGCGGATATCGGGCGGGCGCTGACCGGCTATGCGGTGATTGTCACCAAATCCACCGTGCCGGTCGGCACCAACCGCAAGGTGGCCGAAGCCGTGCGGGCCGCCAATCCGCAGGCGAAGTTCGATGTCGCCTCCAACCCGGAATTCCTGCGCGAAGGCGCGGCAATCGACGATTTCATGCATCCTGACCGCGTGGTGGTGGGGGTGGAATCGGCCAAGGCCAAGAAGGTGATTGCGGAGTTGTACCGCCCGCTGTCGCTGCGCGAGTTTCCGATGGTCTATACCGGGCTGGAAAGTGCCGAGATGATCAAATACGCGGCCAACGCGTTTCTGGCCACCAAGATCACCTTCATCAACGAGATCGCGGCGCTGTGCGAAAAGGTGGGGGCCGACATCAAGGCGGTGTCGAAGGGCATCGGCATGGACGGGCGCATTGGTGACAAGTTCCTGCATGCGGGGCCAGGCTACGGCGGCAGTTGTTTTCCCAAGGATACCAAGGCGCTGGCCCGGATCGGGCAGGATCATGCGGTGCCGATGCAGATCGTCGAGACGGTGATCAAGGTCAATGACGAGGTGAAGCGCCGGATGATCGACAAAATCACCGACCTGTGCGACGGGCGCTTGCGCGACAAGACCATCGCCATTCTGGGCGTGACCTTCAAACCCAACACCGACGACATGCGCGATGCGCCGTCGCTGACCATCATTCCCGCGCTGGTGGGGGCGGGCGCAAAGGTGCGGGTCACCGACCCGGAAGGACGGCGCGAGGGCGAGGCGCTGTTGCCCGGCGTGAAATGGGTGGAAAACCCGTATCAGGCGGCCACCGGGGCGGATCTGGTGGTCATGCTGACCGAGTGGAATGAATTCCGCGGGCTGGATCTGGCCAAACTGGCCCGCAAGATGGCGACCCCGCAGATGGCCGATCTGCGCAACATCTATGACCGGGACGAGGTTCTGGAGGCGGGATTCACCCGGTATGAGGGTGTGGGCCGCTAAGCCGGATCCGATCCCGCGCATTCGCTGTAAATCGCGGGGAAATGTCCAGAATTCGCCCGGAACCCACCGCCCTTTGAGGCGGGCGGCTGCGGCATCCTCTGCCTTGGGTAAGTGGGTGTGTGGGTGGGTCTGGGGTGTATTCCTTTCAGGTGGTGGAGACGTTTGCCGGCGCGCCGCTGAACCTCGTTTCGGGGATCGGCGACATGGAGCTGGTCATGCAGGGCGGCAACCTGATGCTGTACACGGCCACCCGGGCCGGGGGCGGGGTGCTGGCGATTGACGTCGATGCCGCGATGGTGCTGGTCGATCAGGAAATGGTGGCGCCGGGGCTGACCCTGCCGGCCGAGGCGACGCTTGACATGATCACGGTGGGCGGTGCTGCGCATCTTGTGGTGTCGGGGGCCAATCAGGCCGGGGTGCAGGCCTATCAGCTTGGCGCGGGTGGCGCGATGACCGCGCCGGTGCAACTGGCTGGCAGCGTGGCCGGGGTGATCGCGGCGCAGGCGGTGGTGCAGGTGGGAGGTGTCACCTACTTCTATGCGGCGCGCGCCGGCGAAAGCACGATCCAGTGCCATACCGTGGCGGCCAATGGCACGATGAATTTTGGGTCGTCCCGGGTGCTGGATGCCGCGCATCCGGGGGTGGACATCGGGTCGATGACTGCGGTCACGGTCGGGGGCGAGACCTATCTTGTGGCGCTGTCGCTGGAGGCGGATGTCGTCCGCAGCTTTCGGGTGGGGCCGGGGGGGGCGCTGGCTGCCCCCGTGATGCTGGGCGCGCCGCAGGGGTTGGGCATCGCCGATCCGTCAGACGTGAAGGTGGTCAGCATGGCTGGGGTGACTTACCTGCTGGTGGCGGCAACCGGCTCATCCTCGGTCAGCGTGATTGCGGTCGGCCCCGGCGGGCAGTTGAGTGTGGCCGACCATGTGGTCGATACGCTGGACACCCGGTTTCAGGGAGTGCAGTCGCTGGCCACCGCAACCATCGGCGACCGGGTTTTCGTCATTGTGGGCGGCGGCGATGACGGGCTGACCCTGATGACGCTGACGCCGGACGGGCGGCTGGTGCTGATGGCGACCCAGTTGCAGGTGCCGGGACTGGCGCTGCACAACATCACCGCGATGACGGCGCGGGTGGTGGACGGCGAGATCGACCTGTTCGTCGCGGGCGAGGGCACCGGGATCACCCGGCTGCGGCTGGACCCCGGCGATCTGGCCCCCGCCCAGACCGGCGGCGACGACGCGGACACCCTGACCGGGTCGGATGCCGGTGACATGATCAGCGGCGGTGCGGGCGATGACGTTTTGTCCGGCGGGGCCGGGGCGGATATCCTGATGGACGGGGCCGGATCGGACGTGCTGTACGGCGGTGCGGGGGCCGACATCTTTGTGCTGGACGCGGATCAGACCACCGACACCATCGCGGATTTTCAGCTGGGGATAGACCGGATCGACCTGTCGGGTTGGGGCCGGGTCTATGCCATCGCCGATCTGGCCATCACCGCCACGGCGACGGGGGCGATGATCAGCTACCTTGGCGAGACGCTGCTGATCCAGTCGGCGAACGGACTGCCGATCCAGCCCGGTGTGTTCCGCACGCAGGACCTTTTCCCGCTGTGGCATGCCCGGCCGGAACTGTCCGAGGCGGATATGATCACCGGCACGGTCCAGACCGACCTGCTTGAGGGCGGCACCGGGGATGATCATTTTCTGATCACTTTAGGGGGCGATACCATTCTGGGCGGAGACGGGTTCGACTGCATCTCGCTTGCCAAAGCGACCGGTTGGGTCAGGCTCAGTCTTGGAGTGAACGGGCAGCACAACAGCATTGCGCAAGGGCAGACCTACATCTCGATCGAGGCGGCTATCGGGTCGGTCTATGGCGATCTGCTGACCGGATCGGACGTGGACAACCTGCTGGACGGGGCCGATGGGAATGACCGGCTGACCGGTCTTGCCGGTGCCGATACCCTGATCGGCGGCAACGGATCCGACATTCTGAACGGTGGTACGGGGGCCGACCGGCTGGACGGCGGTGCCGGGCGCGACCGTGTCAGTTACCGCGACGCGGTGACGGGGGTTCTGGTGGATATGGCGAACCCGTCGCGCAACACCGGCGAGGCGGCGGGGGATGTCTTTCTTGGCATCGAGGATGTCGAGGGCGGGATCATGGGCGACGTGATCCTTGGCGATGCGCAGGCAAATGCGCTGTATGGGCAGGCCGGTGATGACGGTCTTGCCGGGCGGGTGGGCAATGACTCGCTTTTCGGCGGGGACGGCAACGACACGCTGACCGGTGGCGCAGGTGCGGACCGGCTGGAGGGAGGAGCCGGGATCGACACGGCGTCTTATGGCGACAACCCGGCGGCGATCCGGATCGACCTGATGACCCCCGCGCTGAGTACCGGTGACGCGCTGGGCGACACTTTCATCGGGGTCGAAGCGTTTTCCCTGACCGGCTGGGGCGACACGTTTTTCGGCAACGCCGAAGCGAACCGGGCCTACGGCCTTGGTGGCAATGACACGCTGAACGGCGGGGCCGGCGATGACGGTCTGTTTGGCGGTGCGGGCAATGACAGTCTTTCGGGCGAGGATGGCAACGACACGCTGGCGGGTGGCGCAGGGGCAGACAAGCTGTATGGCGGGGCTGGGCGGGACATGGTGTCTTACGGCGACGCGCTGGCGGGCGTGAGGGTCGACCTGACCTCGACCAAGGCGAACAGCGGGGACGCCGCGGGCGATCTGTTCCTATCGATCGAGGATATCGGCGGATCCGGTTTTGCCGATGTTCTGCTGGGTGATGCTTACGCGAACCTGCTGAGGGGGGAGGCGGGCGCCGACAGTCTGTGGGGCCGGGCGGACAACGACAGCCTGTCCGGCGGCGACGGTAATGATACGCTTGTGGGCGGAGCCGGAGCGGATGCGTTGGACGGTGGTGCCGGGGTCGATACGGCGGTCTACACGGATGCGGTAAGGGGTGTCTGGGTTGATCTGGTGACGCCTGCGCTAAACGCGGGCGACGCGGCGGGCGATGTTTTCGTGGGGGTCGAGAACCTGACCGGGTCGGGCTACGGCGACACGCTGGCGGGCGACGGGGCCGCGAACCTGCTGGCCGGCGGGGCGGGCAACGACAGTCTGGACGGGCGGAGCGGCGACGACACGCTGGAGGGGGGCGACGGCAATGACACGCTGCTGGCCGGGGCGGGGACGGACCGGTTCGACGGCGGTCTGGGCACGGACGTGGTCAGCTATACCGGGCAGGCGGCACTGGCGGTCGATCTTGCCGCCCCGGGGCTGAACAGCGGCGCGGCGGCGGGCGATACCTTCCTGTCAGTGGAGCAGATCATCGCCACCGGGTTCGACGACACGCTGGCGGGCGATGCGCTGGCCAACCATCTGCGCGGGGACGGGGGGAATGACTGGCTTGCCGGGCGGGCGGGCAACGATCTGCTGTACGGCGGCGAGGGGGACGACACGCTGGTGGGCGGCGCGGGGGCGGACTGGCTGGACGGCGGGGCAGGGATGGACCTTGTCAGCTACACTGATGCGCTGGCGGGGGTGAAGGTGGACCTTGCCGCGTTCCGGTGGAACACAGGTGACGCCAAGGGGGATGTCCTGGTGGGGATCGAAGCGCTGGCGGGGTCCGGATTTTCCGACATACTGCTGGGCGATACGCTGGCCAACCGATTTGACGGCGGGGCGGGCGCGGACAGTCTGTGGGGCCGGGCGGGCAATGACAGCCTGTCCGGCGGCGACGGTAATGATACGCTTGTGGGCGGGGCCGGGGCGGATGCGTTGGACGGTGGTGCCGGGGTCGATACGGTGGCCTACTCGGATGCGGTAAAGGGTGTCTGGGTTGATCTGGTGACGCCCGCGCTAAACGCTGGCGACGCGGCGGGTGACCAGTTCACGGGAATCGAGAACCTGACCGGATCGGGCTACGGTGACACGCTGGCGGGTGACGGGGCCGCGAACCTGCTGGCTGGCGGGGCGGGCAATGACAGTCTGGACGGGCGGGACGGCGACGACACCCTGGAGGGGGGCACGGGCCGCGATACGCTGACCGGGGGCGAGGGCGTCGATACCGTCAGCTACTTGTCGGCGCGGGCTGCGGTGACGGTCAATCTTGTCACCACGAGCGCCTGTACCGGCGACGCGGCGGGGGATGTCTTCGAGGGGATCGAGCAGTTCATCCTGTCAGGCTACAATGACCGGGGCTTTGGGAGCGATCTGGACGACAGCTTCCGGGGGATGTCCGGCAATGACATTCTGTCAGGCGGCGGCGGGCGGGACCAGCTGTTCGGCGGCACGGGCAACGATACGCTGCAGGGGGGCGACGGTGACGACACCCTGACAGGCGGCGCGGGCGGGGATCTGCTGGACGGCGGGGCCGGGCGCGACCGTGTGTCCTACGCAGATGCAGTTGCCGGGGTGGTGGCCGATCTGACCAACGCCACGCTGAACCGGGGCGATGCGGCGAAGGACCGGTACCTGGGGGTGGAGGATCTGGACGGTTCCAGCTTTGCCGACACGCTGGCAGGGGATGCCGGGGCCAACGCGATCAGCGGCGGTCTGGGCCACGACAGCCTGTCGGGTCGCGACGGCGACGATACGCTGACCGGCGGCGCGGGCCATGACACGTTGAGCGGCGGTGCGGGGGCGGATGTCTTTGTCTTTCACGACGGACTGGATGTGATCCTGGACTTTGCCGACGATCAGGACAGCCTTGCGCTGGATGGAGCGCTTTGGGGCGGCGCGCCGCCTGCGATTGAGGACCTGCTGGGCGGGGCACATGTGACCGTAAGCGCGACCGGGCTGATCCTGACGCTGGCCACGGGGGCGACACTGGACATCCGGGGGATTTTCGACGCATCACTCCTCGCGGATGACATCGTGTTCTTCTGAACACTGCGAGGGCTGATCATGGCGGACCGGGTGCTGGTAACGGGAGGGGCGGGCTATATCGGCGCGCATGCCTGCAAGGTGCTGGCGCGGGCGGGGTATGAGCCGGTGGCGTTTGACAACCTGTCCACCGGCTGGGCCGAGGCGGTGCGCTTTGGCCCGCTGGTTCAGGGCGATCTGGCGGACCGTGCGGCGCTGGACCGCGCCTTTGCCGAGCACCGGCCTGTGGCGGTGATGCATTTTGCGGCGCTGTCGCTGGTTGGCGATGCGATGGCCGATCCGGGGCGGTACTGGCGGGCAAATGTGCTGGGCGCGCTGAACCTGATCGAGGCGGCGGTGGCGGCGGGCTGCCTGAATTTTGTGTTTTCCTCGACCTGCGCCACCTACGGCGACCATGACGGGGTGATGCTTGACGAGGCCACGCCGCAGCGCCCGATCAACGCGTACGGCGCATCGAAACGGGCGATCGAGGATATTCTGGCGAATTTCGGCGCCAGCCACGGGCTGCGCCACGTGGCGTTTCGCTATTTCAACGTGGCGGGGGCGGACCCGGAGGGCGAGGTCGGCGAACAGCATGTGCCCGAAACGCATCTGATCCCGCTGGTGCTGGAGGCGATTGACGGAACGCGCCCGCATCTGACCTTGCACGGCACCGATTATGCCACGCCGGATGGCACCTGCGTGCGCGACTACGTGCATGTGATGGACCTGGCCGAAGCGCACGTGCTGGGCCTGCGCTGGCTGATGGACGGGCGCGGCGACCGGGTGTTCAACCTTGGGTCCGGTCGCGGGTTTTCGGTGAAAGAGGTGCTGGACCATGCGCGTGTTGTCAGCAACCGCGAGGTGCCGGTTGTGATCGGGCCACGGCGCGCGGGCGATGCGGCGGCGCTGGTGTCGGGGTCCGTGCGCGCGAGAGAGGAGCTGGGGTGGGAACCGGCGCGTTCAACCTTGCCGCAGATGATCACCGACGCGTGGGCGTGGAGCCGGGGCAAAGGTTATGACCGCTGACATGTTAGCGCTGGCCTTCCGCCGCTGACCGGCTAATCTGCCGCAAAACGCGGAGGGTCGGATGGGACGGTTGCAGGGCAAGACGGTGCTGGTGACGGCGGCAGGGCAGGGGATCGGGCGCGCGTCGGCGCTGGCGATGGCGGCTGAGGGTGCCTCGGTTTGGGCGACCGACGTGAACGAGGCGACGCTGGCCGATCTGGCGGCCGAAGGTGTGCAGACGCGGGTTCTGAACGTGCGCGACCCGGCGGCG
>JANOQT010000047.1:0-5127 GCA_031415015.1 Paracoccaceae bacterium | reverse complement strand
CCCTTGAAGCTGATCTCGCCGCGCGATTCCACGGTGAAATCATCCTCCACCGCCAGCCGCACCCGCGGGCTGATCAATATCTCGCCGTCCTGCGCCTCGTCGCACAGCCGCGACGCAAGGTTGATCGCGGTGCCGGAGGCGGTGTAATCGAACCGCCCCTCAAAGCCCACCATCCCCACCGTCGCATACCCCAGCGACGCCCCAAGACCAAAGCCAAGCCGGTAGCCCATCCGCTTCCACCCCCGGCACAACTCGGCCATCCGCGCCCGCATCGCCATGGCAAGGCGCACCGCATCGCCCGCTGGATCGTCGCAGGGCAGGGGGTCGTTGAACAGCACCATGATGCCGTCGCCCATCCGGTGATCGACGCCCGCCCCGTGGGTGTTGATCAGCTTGCCCATCTCCTCGTGATAGGTCTGCAAAACCTCGATGGTCTCCTCCGGCTCCGCCGTCTCGCAAAACGCCGTGAAGCCCCGGATGTCGCAAAACAGCACCCCCAGCAGCGCCCGGTGGCTGGACAGCATCTTTTCCGACCCCGACGTCACCACCGCATCCGCCACCGCCGCAGGCAAGAACCGCTTCAGCCGCCCCATGCGTTCAATCTCGCCCACCTGTTCCTGCACCCGGTCGCCAAGCTCGGCGTTAAGCGCCTCAAGCGACTTGAACTGGCGAACGTTTTCGATGGCGATGACGGCGTGCGACGCAAAGGTCTCCATCAGCGCGATCTGATCGGCAGTGAAGGGTGCGACTTCCTTCTTCCACAGGATGAAGCAGCCGATGCCGCCATCCGGGCCCAGAAGCGGAACGAAGAGGTTGGTACGCAGGCCCTGACCATCAACCACCATCCGGAACCGCTCGTGCCCGGCGCGATACTGGTCGGTATCGGCCATGTCGGGCACATGGATGGTCTGCCCCTCAAGGATGGCTCTGGCACCGATGGAATCCTCTGGGTCCATCAACACCTTGCCTTCGCTGTAAATGTTCTGCGTCTCGACCGTGGACGCACGATGCGCGACCATTCTTTGCGACGCATCCCCTTTGCGCCCAAGAATAATCGAGGCGTACCGGGTGCCGCAAAGCCGCGTGGCGCTGTCAAGGATCGCCTCGAAGGTCGGCTGTTCGTCGTCGGGGGATTCCGAAATGACGCGGAGGATGTTCCTCGTCGCCGCCTCACGCTCCAGCCGCGCCTGCAATTCGCGGAACTGCCGCACGTTCTCGATGGCAATGCTGGCCTGGGCTGCAAAGCTTTCAACCAGCTGGATATCCGCCTCCTGTGGCGACCGATCAACTGGCCACATGAGGTTGATGCTGCCCCAGACGTCGCCGCCGACAAAGATCGGAACGCCGACAAGCTGCTTCAATCCCTGCGTCCGTGCCCATTCGTGATCAAAATAGCTTTCTGCCATGGCGTCTTCGATCCGGGCAACTGCCCGCGTCTTGGTCACCAGACCTGTCAAGGTGTTGTCGGCAAGCGGCATACTCGGAGGGTTTGTCGCCGCATCAAGTATATCTTCTTGAACACCATGACTGGCGCAGTAGTGGATTATTCCATCCGCAACGCGCCAGAAGGTACAGACAGCGGCACCGCAAAGGCGCGCCGCACTTTGCGCGATCATGTCGAACACCGGCGCGTCGTCGTCACGGCTCCGGCTGATGACCTCCAGAATGTCGCGCGTCGCCGCCTCGCGCTCCAGCCGCGTCTGCAACTCGCGGAACTGGCGGACGTTCTCGATGGCGATCACGGCCTGGGCGGCAAAGGTTTCAACAAGTGCTATCTCGTCGGGGGTAAAGGGCCGCACCACCCGCCGGTAGATCGTGATGCAACTCACCGTCTTGCCGCCGCTGAACAAGGGCACCGCCAGAAACGTCCGGATGCCTTCCATATCGACCGCCGTAACCCGGATCGGGTCGCCGGACCGGTAAAGGTCGGTGTCGCCAAGGTCGTGCACATGCACGATCCGGCCCTCGCGCATGCACTTTGACGGCGCATGGTCCGATTCCATCGGCCAGACTGTCTCGCCAACGGGGCGCAGATCGGTGACATGATCGCCCCATTCCGCCACACAAACCGCGTGGCTGCGATCTTCGCTGATGATGTTCAGCCCGGCCATCGACGCGTGGCACAGTTCCGCCGCCTTGCACAGAACAACATCGAACACCGGGCCGTCGTCGTCGCGGCTCTGGCTGATCACCTCCAGTATCTCCCGCGTCGCGGCCTCGCGTGCCAGCCGCACCTGCAACTCGCGGAACTGGCGGACGTTTTCGATGGCGATGACGGCTTGTGCGGCGAAGGACTGGACCAAAGTGATTTCATCGTCGCTGAACAGCCGTTCCTCGCGGCGCTGCAGGCTGATAGCACCGATGGTGCCCTGCGCGTCGAACAGCGGTACGCTCAGGATGGTGCGAACGCCGACATCCTCGACCAGAATCCGCGTGGTCGGTTCGCCCGAAAGATATCCCGGCGTTGCTGCGATATCGGCAATCTGCACGACCTCGCCCGAAAGGATCGCTTTCGCCGAGAAGTGTTCGGCCGCATCCATGCGCATCCCGGACTGATTGGCAAAGGCGATGATCTGGTCAACGCTATCCTCCGACGGCAGATAGGGGTTCACATAGGCCGCCAGCGTCATGTGCATGTCATCGGGTCGCCCAAGCACAAGGTAGGCCATGCTGGTGCCGCACAGACGGTTCGCATTGCGCAGCACCGCATCGAACACCGGTGCATCATCGTCGCGGCTCTGGCTGATAACCTCCAGAATCTCCCGCGTCGCGGCCTCACGCGCAAGCCGCGTCTGCAACTCGCGGAACTGGTGGACGTTCTCGATGGCGATGACGGCTTGTGCTGCAAAGGTCTCGACAAGGGCGATCTGGTCGGCGGTGAAGGGCAGCACTTCGCGGCGGTAAAGCGCGATGGAGCCGATGGTGTGCCCACCGCTGAACAACGGAACGACAACGATGGTGCGGATACCTTCTTCGTCAACGGCCATCCGCCGGATGGGATCGCCAGACCGGTAAGCGTCAGTGTCGGCCAAATCGTGTTCTTGAACAACGCGACCCTCACGCATGGCGATTGCTGGGACAAGGTCGGAGTCCAGCAACCAGCGGGTCTTGCCCGGCTCCAGCGCGCGCAGGCTTTCGCCCCAATGCGCCACCATAACGGCTTGGCTGCGGTCTTCACTGATGATGTTGAGCCCGGCAAGCGGTGCGCCACACAACTCGGCTGCCTTGCGCAAGACGGCGTCGAACACCGGGCGGTCGTCGTCGCGGCTTTGGCTGATAACCTCCAGAATCTCTCGCGTCGCCGCCTCGCGCTCCAGCCGCGTCTGCAACTCGCGGAACTGGCGGACGTTCTCGATGGCGATGACGGCTTGTGCGGCGAAGGTTTCGACAAGGGCGATCTCGTCGGCGGTGAAGGGCCGCACCTCGCGCCGGTAGACCGAAATGCAGGCGACCGTCCGGTCGCCGCTGTACAGGGGCACCGCAAGGAACGTCCCGATGCCCTCCTGATCCACCGCCATTGTCCTGATCGGATCGCCGGATCGGTAAAGGTCGGTGTCGGCAAGGTCATGCACATGCACGACCCGCCCTTCGCGCATGCATATCACATTCGCATGGTCCGAATCCATCAGCCAGACAATCCCGCCGACCGGAAGCACGCCGCTTACGTAATCGCCCCAATCCGCCATCATGACCGCGTGGCTCCGGTCTTCGCTGATGATGCTCAGATTGGCCATTGAGGCGCGGCAAAGCTCGGCCGCCTTGCGAAGAACCACGTCAAAGACCGGCGCCTCGTCATCGCGGCTCTGGCTGATGACTTCCAGAATCTCCCGCGTCGCGGCCTCGCGCGCCAGCCGCGTCTGCAACTCGCGGAACTGGCGGACGTTTTCGATGGCGATCACGGCTTGGGCCGCAAAGGTTTCGACAAGGGCAATCTCGTCGGCGGTGAAGGGCTTGAGTTCCTTGCGGTAAAGGGCGATGCAGCCGATCGCCTCACGGTGGGTCGTGATCAGAGGTACCGTAAGGTAGGAACGCACCCCTTCAATGTCCACCAGCCGGACCCGGGTCGGGTCGCCCTGCAGGTAGAGATCATCCTTGCTCAGATCAGGGGTGTTGATCACCCGGCCCTCTCTGACCGACCGGGCAACCTGCAACGGGCCGTTCAGGGGCCAGCGGTCGGTGCCCAGATCGAAGGACTTCAGGGTCATGCCCCAATGCGCGACGTATTCAAGATGGGTTCCCGGGCCATTGACCCGCGTAAAGGTGGCAAGGCTGGTGTCGCACAACCGGGCGACGTTTTGCAGGATGACATCGAAAACCGGCGCCTCGTCGTCGCGGCTCTGGCTGATGACTTCCAGTATCTCCCGCGTCGCGGCCTCGCGCGCCAGCCGCGTCTGCAACTCGCGGAACTGGCGGACGTTCTCGATGGCGATGACGGCTTGCGCGGCAAAGGTTTCAACCAGGGCGATCTGGTCGGCGCTGAAGGGACGGACCTCGAGCCGGTAGATCGCAATGCAGCCAACCGCGCGGCCACCACTTAGCAAGGGCACCGCCAGAAACGTCCGGATGCCTTCCTGCTCCACCGCGATGACCCTGATGGGGTCGCTGGATAGGTAAAGATCGGTGTCAGCAAGGTCATCGATGTCTACGATTCGGCCTTCACGCATGCATGTCGGTATCGCACCCCCGGAATCCATCGCTCCGATCGGATCGCCTACCGCTATTTGTTGTTGCTCCATTTCTCCACAATGGGCCGCAAGGACCGCGTGGCTGCGATCTTCGCTGATCACGCAGAGATCGGCCAGCGACGCGTCGCAAAGCTGCGCTGCCTTGCGCAGGACCATATCGAACACCGGGCGGTCGTCATCCCGGCTCTGGCTGATCACCTCCAGAATTTCCCGCGTCGCCGCCTCGCGCGCCAGCCGCGTCTGCAACTCGCGGAACTGGCGGACGTTTTCGATGGCGATGACGGCCTGGGCGGCGAAAGTTTCGACAAGGGCGATTTCGTCGGGGGTGAAGGGCCGAACCACCCTGCGGCTGAGCGCAATGCACCCGATGGCGATGCCGTTCTGCAAAAGCGGCACGATCAGCCGGGTCCGGTGCCCTTCGGTTTCAACCAGATTGACCGCA
>JANOQT010000046.1:0-4470 GCA_031415015.1 Paracoccaceae bacterium | reverse complement strand
CCGGTGTTGTTCCGGCCACCTGTCTTGATCAAACCCTCAGTAAGGGCTTTGACCGGACGGCCTTTCCACAGCTCCGAACGGTCGATCAGAACCAGCCCTCGCTGGCCAGGCGTCGTCGGCTTATACGACTTAAGTGCCATGCTTTCTGTCTTCCGTTTGCATGCAGGGCCTTGCGACCGCTGCGGTGAAGGGCTCCGAAGATCCCCGATTTGGTGTCCTTTCCTCCTGCGGCTGCATCGGGAACGAACAAACCAAGAGCCCCGGACGAATCCGGGGCTTCTGGCGTGGCGCGGGATTAGCAGACGGGGGTGGGGGTGGCAATGGGGGGAAAGAGGGATTCTTTGGGGTGCATACCGACATGCCGAATGTGAACCCATAGAGGAGCTTGCAAACTCCCATGGGTGCCTGCAACAGTAGGGGCGTTACTTTGGTATGGGATCAGGAATGGACAGTGCAGCCATCCTCTTAGCCTTCGCGGCTCAGTGGAGCCACCCAAGTTACCCGCCAGTTCCTGTTGACCAATCGGAGTTGGAAGCCGCAGAAGCAACTCTGGGTGTCCGGTTTCCGGAGGACTACAAGGCAGGGGTACTTTCCGTAGGGCGGCCGAGCCCGACACTGGCGCTACTGAGTGCAATCGCCGATCAGCAGATTGATCTTCAGGATCTTTCAGACCTAGCAAGCCCAAGCGAAATCGTTGAAGAAACTCTAGGATGGCGCGAGATTGGCCTGCCTGAAAACCTAGTCGTCATCGGCAATGACAGTATGGGAAGCAAATTCTGTTTAAATGTAGCCGATCTCCAAGGCGACAGAGTTATCTCGGCACCCGTCTATTTCTGGGATCATGATTTCGATACGGTCGAAGTAGTTGGGGCATCATTTCCAGAATGGATCGGCAGTTACATTGGAGAATGGAGCAATGGGCTGAACTACGACGACTTTTGAGGTAGCGTTGGCCCAATGCAGGGGCTGCGTCGGTTCAGTTCAAAGAAGTTGCACCAAACAAAAAGCCCCCGCCTTCCGACAGGGGCTCTCTCATTTCACTTGGGGCCGAAGCTCAAAGACCAGTCGACACGTCGATCGTCTGACCAGCTTCCAGCATCACATAGGCCTTCTTCTTGTCCGAACGCTCGCCTGCGCGACCGCGGAACTTCTTGGCCTTGCCCTTGGTGATGGTCGTGTTCACGGCCTTCACCTTGACACCAAAGATCGCCTCGACGGCTTCCTTGATCTGCGGCTTGGTGCTGTCCATCGCGACCTGGAACACAACGGCACCTGCCTCGGAGGCCATGGTGGCCTTTTCGGTGATGACCGGCTTGCGGATCACGTCGTAATGCTCGGGCTTCACAGCCACGGCTGCTTTTTTCGGTGCTTTGCTCATTTCAACCGCGCCTCCAGGGCTTCGACACCGGCCTTCGTGATCACCAGAGTGTCACGCTTCAGGATGTCATAGACATTGGCACCCATCGTCGGCAGCACGTCGATGCCGTCAATGTTGCGGGCGGCGAGGGCGAAGTTGCCATCCACGGACACGCCGTCGATGATCAGCACGCGCTTCCAGCCCAGTTCCGACTTCATCTTGGCCAGCGTACCGGTCTTGGCATCGGCCATGGTGGCCACGTCAAGGATAACCAGCTCGCCCGCCTTGAACTTGGCCGACAGGGCGTGCCGCAGCCCGAGGGCGCGGAACTTCTTCGGCAGATCATGGGCATGGCTGCGCGGCTGCGGGCCCTTGACCACACCACCGTGCCGGAAGATCGGCGCTTTCTTGGAACCGTGGCGTGCGCCGCCGGTGCCCTTTTGGCGATAGATCTTCTTGGTCGAGTATGACACCTCGGCGCGGGTCAGCGTCGAGTGGGTGCCAGCCTGGGATTTCGCCCGCTGCCAGCGCACCACGCGGTGAAGGATGTCGGCACGCGGCTCAAGGCCGAACAGCGCTTCGTCCAGGTCGATGGAACCGGCTTTGCCGCCGTCCAGCTTGATCACATCAAGTTTCATAGTTCACCGCCTTCGGGCTTCGTCTCGCCCGCATCGTTGTCGGCCTCGCCGTCGCCTTTCAGCACGGCTTCGGCTGTTGCGGCTTCCAAGGCTGCCTGCTCGGCGGCTTGCGCCTCCATGCGGGCCGCTTCGGCTGCCTCTGCTTCGGCTGCCGCTGCTTCGGCCGCAGCCTGCGCCGCAGCGTGTGCCGCCTTCGCCGCAGACCGCAGTGCCGCTGGCATGATCACGGTCGCCGGAACCGGCTTCTTGACCGCATCCTTCACCGTAACCCAGCCACCCTTCGATCCGGGGACAGCGCCCTTGATCATGATCAGGCCGCGGTCGGCATCCGTGCGCACGACTTGCAGGTTCTGCGTGGTCGAACGAACGGCACCCATGTGACCGGCCATCTTCTTGCCCTTGAACACCTTGCCGGGGTCCTGGCACTGGCCCGTGGACCCGTGCGAACGGTGCGACACCGACACACCGTGAGAGGCGCGAAGCCCCCCGAAGTTGTGCCGCTTCATCGCGCCCTGGAAACCCTTGCCGACAGAGGTGCCGGCCACGTCGACATACTGACCTGCGAAGTAATGGTCCGCAGTGATCTCTTCGCCCACTTCGATCAGGCAGTCGGGGGTCACGCGAAACTCCGCGATCTTGCGCTTGGGAGCCACGTTCGCTTTCGCGAAATGGCCACGCTGCGCAGCGGTGGTCCGTTTGGCTTTTGCCACACCGGCACCAAGCTGAACAGCGGTGTAGCCGTCCTTGTCATTGGTCCGTTGGGCGACGACCTGGAGGCTGTCAAGCTGCAGCACCGTGACCGGGACCTGCTTGCCATCCGCCAGAAACAGCCGGGTCATGCCCAGCTTCTTTGCAATAACGCCAGAGCGCATCAGGGTGCCCTCCTTATACTTTGATTTCGACGTCGACGCCGGCAGCGAGGTCGAGCTTCATCAGCGCGTCCACGGTCTGCGGTGTCGGGTCGACAATGTCGAGAAGACGCTTGTGCGTCCGGATTTCCCACTGGTCGCGCGACTTCTTGTCGATGTGCGGACCGCGCAGAACGGTGAATTTCTCGATCTTGTTCGGCAGCGGGATCGGGCCGCGCACTTGCGCGCCGGTCCGCTTGGCGGTGTTGACGATTTCCTGCGTGCTGGCATCCAGCACACGGTAATCGAAGGCTTTCAGCCTGATACGGATCGTTTGAGTGGCCATCGTTTTTCCTTCGGAACGTAGCACCGGCAACAGTGCCGGTCCCATAGGTTCGCTTTATGTCTAAGGTAGCAGCGGCGCGCCCGGCTGGGGCGCGCCGGTATTCAATCAGGCGAGGATCTTCGACACCACGCCTGCACCAACAGTCCGCCCACCCTCGCGGATGGCGAAGCGGAGTTTTTCTTCCATCGCGATCGGGGCGATCAGTTCGACGTTGAACTTCAGGTTGTCGCCCGGCATCACCATTTCGGTGCCCTCCGGCAGCTGAACCGTGCCGGTCACGTCCGTGGTGCGGAAGTAGAACTGCGGGCGGTAGTTGGCGAAGAACGGCGTGTGGCGGCCGCCTTCTTCCTTGGTCAGGATGTAGGCTTCGGCCTCGAACTTGGTGTGCGGCTTGACCGATGCCGGCTTGCACAGCACCTGCCCACGCTCCACGCCCTCACGGTCGATACCGCGCAGCAGGATGCCGACGTTGTCGCCCGCCTCGCCACGATCCAGCAGTTTGCGGAACATTTCCACGCCGGTGCAGATCGACTTCTTGTTGTCGCGGATGCCGACGATTTCGACCTCGTCGCCAACGTTGATCACGCCACGCTCGATACGCCCGGTGACAACCGTGCCACGACCGGAAATCGAGAACACGTCCTCGATCGGCATCAGGAACGGCTGGTCGATGGCGCGGGCCGGCGTCGGGATATAGTCGTCAACCGCCTGCATCAGCGCGCGGATCGAGCTTTCGCCGATCTCCGGACGCAGGCCGATCATCGCCTGGTGGGCCGAGCCCTTGATGATCGGAATATCGTCGCCGGGGTATTCGTAGCTGCTGAACAGCTCGCGCAGTTCCATTTCCACCAGCTCGACCAGTTCCTCGTCGTCGACCAGGTCGATCTTGTTCATGTAGCACACCATGTAGGGAATGCCGACCTGGCGGCCCAACAGGATGTGTTCGCGGGTCTGCGGCATCGGGCCGTCAGAGGCGGCACAGACCAGGATCGCGCCGTCCATCTGGGCGGCACCGGTGATCATGTTCTTCACATAGTCGGCGTGGCCGGGGCAGTCGACGTGGGCATAGTGCCGCGCGGCAGTCTCGTATTCCACATGCGCCGTCGAGATCGTGATCCCGCGGGCCCGCTCTTCCGGCGCGCCGTCAATCTGGTCATACGCGCGGAATTCGCCGAAATACTTGGTGATCGCCGCCGTCAGCGTCGTCTTGCCGTGGTCAACGTGGCCGATCGTGCCAATGTTGACGTGCGGCTTGTTGCGTTCAAACTTTGCCTTGCCCAT
>JANOQT010000045.1:0-20259 GCA_031415015.1 Paracoccaceae bacterium | reverse complement strand
AGATCGACCGCTTCTCCTCGTCAGTCCAAAGCCGTTTCGTTCGCCGAACCACCCAAAACCCCATAGTGTCCGCTATCCAAAGCGGACACTATCCAACCCACTCTATCCGCGGCAGAGCAGTCAGACCGGACGGTTACCGTTCGATCCCGCCCCGATGCGAATTTCCTCATTGTCGCCGCGCAGCGTCGCGCCGAACCAGACGGAGGTTTCTGCATCCAGCACCACCCGGCCAATGATGTTCGCGTCAGATGCCACCCATGCAGACGGGCTGATTACCGGCGCTATGCCGTCCAGCGTATAGATCATCGGGCGTCGAACTCCTCGTTCAGGCGACGGACGAATTCCGACAGAGCGGGCTGGCGTTCCCGCCGAAGCCGCTCCGCCTCCAGGACCGTTGTCAGATGGCCGAAGGTCTGCTCAAGATCATCGTTGACCAGAACATAGTCATATTCGGCCCAATGGCTGATCTCGTCGCGGCTTTTCGCCATGCGGCCGGCCATCACCGCGTCGCTGTCCTGCCCCCGGCTGCGCAGGCGTCGATCAAGCTCGTTGATCGACGGTGGCAGGATGAAGACCGACACCACATCCCCGCGCATCGCCTGCTTGATTTGTTGGCCACCCTGCCAGTCGATGTCGAAGACGGTATCAATGCCAGCCTTCATCGCCGCCTCAACGGGTGCCCGGGGCGAGCCGTACATATTCCCGAATACCTCGGCATGTTCCAGCATATCGTCGGCGGCGACCATCGCGTCGAAGTCCGCCCTGCTGCGGAAATGGTATTCACGACCATCCGCTTCGCCAGGCCGTGGCGCACGCGTCGTCGCCGACACGGAAAACCGCATTGTCGGATCCCATTGCATCAGCATGCGCGACAGGGTCGATTTGCCCGCGCCTGACGGCGACGAAAGGATCAGCAGTAGCCCGCGCCGGATCATGCCCTATTCCACATTCTGGACCTGTTCGCGCATCTGATCGATGACGGTTTTGAGGTCAAGCCCGATCCGGGTCAGCGCCATCGACTGCGCCTTCGAACACAGGGTGTTCGCCTCTCGCATGAATTCCTGCATCATGAAATCAAGCTTGCGCCCGACCGGCCCATGATCCGCGATCAGTGTTCGCACCGCAGCAACATGGGCAGCAAGCCGGTCAAGCTCTTCGGTCACGTCAGCCTTGACGGCCAGCAACGCCAGTTCCTGGGCGAGCCGCGCCGGATCAACACCCTCAACCAATCCCAGAACGCGGGTCAGGCTTTCCTGCAACCTGTCGCTCTGTGTCCCGTTGCGCGCCTCGGCTTCGGTCTGCGCGCCTGCGGTCAGAGCGGCGATCCGGTCGATCTGTGCGCCGATCACCGACGCCAGCGCCGCACCTTCGGCCCTGCGCATCGCGGCAAAGTCCGCCAGCAGCCCTGCCAGATCAGCCGCCAGCAAAGCGCGAAGCGCGGTGGTGTCAGCGTCCTGCGTCGTGGCGTCAAGAACGCCGCGGATGCCAAGGATATCCGCCGCCGATGGCCGGGTTAGCGGCAAGCCTGCCACAATCGCCGCCTCCTCAATCCGTGCCAAAGCAGTCAGCGTGGCCGAAAGGGCAGCATCGTTGATCCGCATCGCGGTCGGCGCATCTGCGGCGTCATCCTGTGAGACCTTCAGCGTCAGGCTGACGTTGCCGCGGCTGAGCACCTTTTGCAGGTCCGCCCGGATCGACGGTTCAAGCCCCTCGATCCAGTCCGGGACCCTCAGGCGAAGATCCAGCCCTTTGCCATTGACCGAGCGGATATCCCAAGACCAGACATATCCCGCCCCCACACCGCGCCGGGCAGCATATCCTGTCATCGACGTCATCATTCGGAGAAATTCCTTTCCACAAGCCTGTCCGGCGGCGGTGTTTACCATTTGATTAGAATTCCGTCCGAATCTTTTCGATCTGTTGTAGTCTTTATAAATGGTTTGGTTTGGGCTTCTGAAAGGTCTTGACCCATCACCTGACCTGATTGTCGACACACTACCCGCAAGGACCGGAGGGCGCGATGGAATTCAAGCTGTTGGCAGGATTTCGCAAAAGGGACCTGAACCCTTTGCAGCCCAGTGCCGTGTCCACCGCCCTCACCGAAGTGCGCGCCTACTGGGAGGGTTTGCGGCAGGGAGGTGGCATCCCGGCGAGGACGGACCTGGATCCACGCGGGATAAGCGGCGCGCTTGATCGGGTGTTCATCGCCGAGAGAATCGGAAAGGGAATGGTCCGGATCCGCATTGCCGGATCGGCACTGGCCGAACTTGGGGGCGTGGACCTTCGCGGCTTGCCGCTTGGCTGCATTTTCCACCCGGATGCACGGGCACGGCTTTCTACCTTGGTCGAGCGGGTGTTTGACGGCCCCGTCGCCATCGAAATGCGTGTTGACGCCGAGCGGGGGGTTGGCCGGCCGAACCTTGACGGGCGGTTGCTGATGCTGCCTTTGCTGGACACCGACCAAAGCCGCACAATGATCCTTGGCTGTTTTGCGTTCGATGGCGAGACAGGCCGTGCGCCGCGCCCGCTTTCCATTCGGTTCGCATCTGAAGACCGCCTTGCCGTTCCGGCCCAGTCCGCCTTGGCAGACATCCGGCACCCGAAACTGCCGGCCGGGAATTCCCCTGCCGCAGCCATGAACAGTCACCTGCGGCTGGTCTTTTCAGCGACCTGACAGTCTAAGGTCGCTGGTTCAGAATGCAATGCGGCGAGCGGCCTCGCGCTGGGACGACAATTCCTCGGCCACGAGGAAGGCAAGTTCCAGAGATTGTGAGGCGTTCAGGCGCGGGTCGCAGGCGGTATGGTAGCGGTCGGACAAATCTTCATCGGTCACCGCACGCAGGCCACCGGTGCATTCCGTCACATCTTTGCCGGTCATCTCGAAGTGCACGCCACCCGGGATGGTGCCATCCGCCTTGTGAATCGCGAAAAACTCGCGGACTTCACGAAGCACGGAATCGAAAGGCCTGGTCTTATAGCCGGTCGAGGATTTGATCGTGTTGCCGTGCATCGGGTCGCAAGACCAGACGACGTTGGCGCCTTCTTCACGGACAGCCTTGATCAGGCGCGGCAGGTTTTCCCCCACCTTTCCAGCGCCAAAGCGTGCAATCAGGGTCAGGCGGCCTGCCTCATTTTCCGGGTTCAGCTTCGCCATCAGGACCTTCAGGTCATCCGCCGTGGTGGTCGGACCGCATTTCAACCCGATCGGATTCAGCACGCCGCGCGCGAATTCGACATGCGCGCCGTCCGGCTGACGGGTGCGGTCGCCGATCCAGATCATGTGGCCTGACCCTGCCACGTTCTGGCCGGTGATGCTGTCGACCCGGCACAGCGCCTCTTCATATTCTAGAAGCAAGGCTTCGTGGCTGGTGTAGAAATCGACCCGGCTAAGTTCGTTCGCCGTCTCGGAGTTCACCCCGGCGGCGTTCATGAAATCCAGCGCATCGGAAATGCGGTTGGACAGTTCCCGGTAACGCTCGGCCTTGTCATGCTCGGCAAAGCCCAGCGTCCAGCTGTGGACCCGGTGGATGTCAGCAAAACCGCCGGTAGAAAAGGCGCGCAGCAGGTTCAGGCTGGCTGCCGCCTGCGTATAGGCCTGCAACATGCGCTGCGGATCGGGGCGGCGAGACGCTTCCGTCGCATCAAACCCGTTGATGATGTCGCCCCGGTAGGACGGGTATTCGACGCCACCGATCACCTCGGTCGCAGTCGAACGCGGCTTGGCGAACTGGCCGGCCATACGACCCACCTTGATCACCGGCACCTTGGCTCCGTAGGTCAACACCACGGCCATCTGAAGCATCACGCGGAACGTGTCGCGGATATTGTCGGCACTGAATTCGGCAAAGCTTTCGGCACAATCCCCGCCTTGCAGCAGAAAGGCTTTGCCCTCGGCCGCCAAGGCAAGCTGCTTTTTCAGGCGCCGCGCCTCGCCGGCAAAGACCAGCGGCGGGTACTTGGCCAGCTGTGCCTCAACAGCTTTCAGCGCATCGGCATCGGGATAATCGGGCATTTGGACCCGCGGCTTCGCGCGCCAATCCGATTTCGTCCATCCCTTGGTCATCGGTCTGCTCCGGTCCTGAATTGTCTCGCGTTGGCGTATACCTCCCGCTTTCCCCCTTGCAAAGGGTGAATGCCGCCAAAGCGCCGGTTTCGGCCCTTGCGGCGGCATGAAATTTCGGGTTCGGTAATGCGCAAACGACACAAAAAGGTCGCTCATATGACACAACCGCCGTGCAAAGCCACCCAGACCAGCAAAGCCGCAACACCGCGGCGCTTTGTGTTCCTGTTGCTCGACAAGTTCACGATGATCAATTTCGCCGGCGCCATCGAGCCGTTGCGGCTGGCCAACCACGTTGTTGGCGAACCGCTTTACACCTGGGCCCTGTGCGGTGAGGGCGGCGAGAAGACCTGCTCCAACGGTGCGACCTTCCGGCTGGACTTTGGGCTGGACGATGTGGAACGCGACGATACCGTGCTCGTCTGCGGTGGGATCGAAATCCAGAAGACCACGACAAAGGCCGTCATCGGCTGGCTGAGGCGCGAAGCGCGGCGCGGCGTCACCATCGGCGGACTGTGCACCGGGGCCTACGCGCTGGCCAAGGCAGGGCTGTTGGACGGCAAGAAGGCAACGATCCATTGGGAAAACCAGGACGGCTTTGCCGAGGAATTTGAAGATGTGAAGCTGACAAAGTCGGTTTTCGTGATGGACGGCAATCGGTGGTCCACTGCGGGCGGAATTTCCTCAATTGACCTGATGCTGCGGATCATTGCTTCGGACCACGGAGAGGATCTGGCGAACAATGTTGCCGACCTGATGATCTATTCGACGATCCGGACCGATCAGGACACCCAGCGCCTGTCGATCCCGACGCGGATCGGCGTGCGGCATCCCAAGCTCAGCCAGGTCATCCAGATGATGGAAGGCAACATCGAAGACCCGATGTCGCCCGCCGATCTGGCCGAAGAAGTGGGCATGAGCACCCGGCAACTGGAACGCCTGTTCCGCCGCTACCTGAACCGCAGTCCCAAGCGCTATTACATGGAGCTGCGCCTGCAAAAGGCGCGCAACCTTCTGATGCAGACCGATATGAGCGTAATCAACGTGGCATTGGCCTGCGGTTTTGCCAGTCCGTCACATTTCTCCAAATGCTACCGGTCACACTACAATACGACACCCTACCGCGAGAGGGGCACTCAGGGCACTCCCGGCATTCCGGCGCGCCTGTCGATCTGAAGGTCTGGAACCCCTGATCACGCCGATTTCGGCTGGGAACGCGTTCTGGACGTGGACGGCCTGCAGTCGGCTGCGTCGGTTTCATTTGCGCGCATTGGACCGAGATGAACCGCCCCGGCCACATCCAGATCATCGCACAAGAACAAGGCAGCAATGTCGCAAAGCGGTCTGGCGGCAGGGTGGTGCAACCGGTGCAAGGCAACGCAGGGTCGCAAAGCTTTGGCTACGGCTTTCTGGGCAGCAACCGGTGGGCGTCAGCCAGTTTCCTTGAGTGTGGCCTTTGGCACTGCGCAAGCGTCTGACGCCTACTGGGGCGCGATCCTGTATGCAGCGCCGTCATAGACCGACAGAAACCAGATCGAGCCGTCCGGTGCCTCGACCACATCACGGACCCGCTCGGTTTCAGGGGATGCGATCTCTTCGTTGGCATAGCCGTTGTCAGGGTCGATCCGGGCTATGTAATCGAACTTCAGGCTGCCGGTGAAAATGTCACCGGTCCAGTCCGGCACCAGAGCGCCGGAATAGACCATCAGACCGGAGGGAGCGATGGAGGGGTCCCAGAAGTAAGCCGGCTGCTCCAGTCCGTCCTTCTGCTGCCCCTCGCCGATCCTGGCACCATCGTAGTTCTGACCGTAGCTGATCACCGGCCACCCGTAGTTTCGGCTTGGCAGCACCAGGTTCAGTTCGTCGCCACCCATTGCCCCATGTTCGGTCACCCAAAGCCCACCGGACGCATCAAGCGCCGCGCCCTGCGGATTGCGGTGGCCAAGGCTGTAGACCCCGGGCAACGCCCCTGGCAAAATGGTTGCAGGCGTGCCGTCGCGGTTCAGGTGGATCACCTTGCCTTCGGCGCGCATCGGGTCCTGCGCAGCCAGCCCGTCCGGTCCCGTGCCACGATCGCCAATCGTCAGATAAACGGTTCCGTCAGCCGCTTCGACAATCCGGGACCCGAAATGCCGCCCGCCGTTTCCCCCTTCAGGTGAGGAAAAAACCGTCACAAAGCTTTCGAGTCTTGAATTGTCTGCAGACAGCAGCCCCTTACCGACAGCCGTCCCGGCCCCATTGCCCTGTGGTTCGGCAAAGCTCAGCCAAATTTCCCGGGTTTGTACAAAGTCGCGCGGGATCATGACATCAAGAAGCCCCCCCTGCCCGTCGGCATAAACCGCGGGCAAGCCAGCAACATCAACCGGGTCGGCATTCGGAGCGCTGAAATGCTTCAGCACCCCGGCACGTTCGGTGATCAGGAACGACCCGTCCGGCAGAAAGCCAATGGCCCAGGGTTCCTCCAGCCCTTCGGCCATGGCTGTGATCTGCACGGGACCGGCCGAAGTCTGAACGACGGTCTGTCCAGACGCCGGAAGCGCAAATACGACACAGCAGAATCGGATCACGACACCACGCGGACAACCCATCAATCCACCCCCGAACTGTTTGCTCGCGTTGAAAGTAGGAGGCGTTCGGGCGCCAGACCAGCCCCCGGCGGCGAAAATACCCCTCTGATTGTGCCACTTGCGGTGATCATTCTGCTTTCAAGACGCTTTCCTTTTCAATTTCCTGCCTCTAGGTTCACCGGCAGGATTTCGATCCAATATGGGAGATACAAATGAAAAAACTACTTCTGGCGACTGCCGCGACCGCGCTTCTGTCTGGTGCCGCGTCAGCCGAAGAAATCAAGCTCGGCATCTTCATCGGCTTTACCGGCCCGATTGAATCGCTGACCGGGCACATGGCTGCTGGCGCCGAACTGGCGATGAAAGAAGCGTCGGATTCGGGCAAATTCATGAACGGCAGCATCGTTGTGGGCGTGCGCGCCGACAGCACCTGTGCCATCGACACCGCGGCAGGCACGGCAGCCGCCGAACGCCTGATTACGGCCGAAGGCATCAAGGGCATGATCGGCGGCGACTGCTCGGGGATCACCGGGGCAGTTCTGCAGAACGTGGCGCGCCCGAACGGGATGGTGATGATCTCTCCCTCGGCGACATCGCCTGCGTTGTCCACCGCTGAGGATGACGGCCTGTTCTTCCGCACCGCCCCTTCGGACGCCCGTGAAGGGGAAGTGATGGGCGACATTCTGGTTGAAAAAGGTATCAAGTCCATCGCGTTGACCTACACTAACAACGACTACGGCAAGGGTCTGGCCGAAGCGATCTCGGCTGCGTTTATCGCCAAGGGCGGTACCGTGACGATCAACGCCGCACATGAGGATGGCAAGGCCGACTATTCCGCCGAAGTTGCGGCGCTTGCATCGGCCGGCGGCGACCTGCTGGTTGTTGCGGGCTACCTTGACCAGGGCGGCAAGGGCATCATTCAGGCATCGCTTGATTCCGGTGCTTTCTCGACCTTCGGTCTGCCGGGTGGCATGGTTGGTGACAATCTGCCGCTGGCTATCGGTCCGGCGCTTGACGGATCATACGGCCAGGTTGCGCAATCGGACTCTGCCGGTGCCGCGATCCTGATCGAGATGGGCAAGACCGCGTCGACCCCGTTCGACGCGTCCTCGCCCTACACCATGGAAAGCTATGATGCAGCGGCGCTGATCATGCTGGCCATGCAGGCTGCGGGCTCGACCGATCCGAAGGTTTACAAGGACAAGGTTCTTGAAATCGCAAACGGACCGGCTGACGGCTCGGGCGTCAAGATCCTTCCGGGCGAAATCGCCAAAGGTCTGGAACTGATCGCCGCAGGCACCGCCATCGACTATGACGGCGCCTCGGGTGTCATGTTCGTCGGCCCAGGCGAAAGCGCCGGTCGCTACAAGCAGTTCGAAGTGAAGGGCGGCAAATACGAAACCGTCACCTTCCGCTGATCGCGAAGACCAATTGACACAGCGGCGCGGCCCGGGCATTTCCCGGGCCGTTGCCATAATAATACCGCCCGCCTGACGTAACTGTCAGCGGCAGAGGCGGGACGCAGGGGGAAACTGATGATCGTTGTCGAAGACCTTCACCGGCACTTCGGTGGATTCCGCGCCGTCGATGGCGCGTCCATCAAGATCAAGACCGGGTCGATCACTGGGCTGATCGGGCCGAACGGTGCAGGCAAGACCACGCTGTTCAATGTGATCGCCGGTCGGTTGCCCCCAACGTCGGGCCGGGTGTTGATGGACGGCGAGGATATCACCGGCCTGCCGCCGCATGAGCTGTTCGCCAAGGGCCTGCTGCGCACGTTCCAGATCGCGCATGAATTCAGCTCGATGACCGTGCGCGAAAACCTGATGATGGTGCCGCCCGGTCAGGCGGGCGAGACGTTGTGGAACACCTGGTTCAACCGCAAACTGGTGGCCGAACAGGATGCCCGCATCCGCGAAAAGGCCGATGAAGTGCTCGATTTCCTGACGATCAGCCATCTGGCGGATCAGAAGGCCGGCAACATCTCGGGCGGGCAGAAAAAGCTGCTGGAACTTGGCAGGACCATGATGGTTGACGCCAAGATTGTCTTTCTGGACGAGGTGGGGGCCGGGGTGAACCGCACCCTGCTGAACACCATCGGTGACGCCATTGTCCGGTTGAACAAGGAACGCGGCTATACCTTCTGTGTCATCGAGCATGACATGGATTTTATCGGCAGGCTTTGCGACCCGGTGATCTGCATGGCCGAAGGCAAAGTCCTGGCCGAGGGCACGGTGGACGAGGTCAAGAACAACGAACGGGTGATCGAGGCCTATCTGGGCACCGGATTGAAGAACAAGGTGAAGGAGGGGGCAGCATGATCCGTTTCTGTTTGCTGGTTATGCTGACGCTGCCGGCCTCTGCGGTCCTGTCGCAGACTGTTGTTGGTCGGGCGATCGTGGACGGGCGCCCGGTCACGCTGTTTGACAACAAGACCTGGTCGTTCGCTGGTGATGCCAAGCCCGGCTGTGCTGTGCTCTCGCCGAAACTGAGCTTTTGTGGCGACCCGGATCGCTGGATGCCAAGCACCAAACCAACCCTGGATGTGATCGCAGCCTACCGCCACGACAGTGTCCACTACGGTCAGATGATTCTGGAAGACATCGGCACCGATCAGGGCCTTTCGATGCAGGCCGTGCGTCAGTTCATTCTCGATTTCGCGGCGCAAAGCAGTGGCGGGGTGCCGCCCATCGTCATCTCGACCGAACCGGTCACCGTTGGAACGATGAGTGGAGAAACCATCGTTTACGGGTTCAACGTGTCAGGCGTCGATACCGTTTATGCCAATACCATCCTTCTTGGCGATGCCACGCTGTTGCAGTTGATCACCTATCAGATTGGCGACGAATACACCGACATGCACGCCGATCTTCACGCCGAGTTCATTGAAGCCTCCAAGGTGACCGAGTGACCGGATCAACCCCCTTCCTGATCGGCGACGCGATGACCGGTGGCTACGGCCCGGTCGATATCCTCCACGACTGCACTATTGCAGTGGAAAAGGGTCAGATCGCCGTGATCGTCGGCCCGAACGGCGCCGGAAAATCCACGGCGATGAAAGCCGTTTTCGGCATGTTGTCGTTGCGCGGCGGGCATGTGCGCCTGGACGGCGAAGATATCACCACGCTGTCTCCGCAGGCGCGCGTCGCCAAGGGGATGGCCTTTGTGCCCCAGACGCACAACATCTTCACCTCGATGACGGTCGAAGAGAACCTGGAAATGGGCGCGTTCCTGCGCCGCGACGATATCGCGGGCACTCTGGAGCAGGTCTACCACCTGTTCCCGATCCTCAAGCAAAAGCGGCTGCAGGCGGCAGGCGAACTGTCTGGCGGTCAGCGCCAGCAGGTGGCCGTTGGCCGCGCGCTGATGACCCAGCCCAAGGTCCTGATGCTGGACGAACCCACTGCAGGCGTCAGCCCCATCGTAATGGACGAACTGTTCGACCGGATCATCGAGGTTGCCCGCACCGGGATTTCCATCCTGATGGTGGAACAAAACGCCCGGCAGGCGCTTGAGATTGCCGACAAAGGCTATGTCCTTGTGCAGGGGCGCAACCGCTTCACCGACACCGGCAAGGCCCTGATGGCCGATCCCGAAGTGCGCCGCAGTTTTCTGGGAGGATGACGATGAAGGTTGCCTATGTTTTTGCACTGGCCCTGTTGCCCGCACCCGCGATGGCTGGCTTTGACTGCACTTTGGTACAACAATGTGGTGGTGGTGCCTGCGAGCCGTTTACCGGCGGACCGATGGTACTTACCGAAGCCGGCGATGTCTGGCAGATCTCTTTGGACGGCCAGCAATGGCAAGGCTACGCGACCACAACCCTGGAAGTCGGAAGCGAAGTCAGCATTGTCATCCCGCCGCAAAGTGGCATGTCAGGGCTGATTTCCGTGTATCCAAACGGCGAGGCCGCCTTCACCGTGCACGCGATGGGCGACAGCGGTCTGGTGGTCATCACCGGATCGGGCAATTGCAGTGGCGAGGGTGGTTGATGCCCGGCATCCTTTCGATGCGGGCAGCTCAGAAAGCGCCTGCCCAATCCCCTCACGGTCAGGAACGGTGAACTGATGGACTTTCTCAACGCCCTCGTCGCCTTTCTGAACTTCGTCTTCATTCCCGGCCTCAGTTACGGGGCGCAGATCGCCTTGGGGGCGCTGGGGGTCACGTTGATCTATGGAATTCTGCGGTTTTCCAACTTTGCGCATGGCGACACCATGGCCTTTGGGACCATGGTAACCATTCTGTTGACCTGGTGGTTCCAGTCGATCGGCATCAGCTTCGGCCCGCTGCCAACGGCCCTGCTGGCCTTGCCTATTGCCATCGCGGTGACGTCGGCTTTCGTGCTGGCGACGGACCGGGTGGTCTATCGTTTCTACCGGCGCAAGAAGGCGACCTCGACCATCGTTGTGATTGTGTCGCTGGGCGTGATGTTCGTGATGAACGGGATCATCCGGCTGATCATCGGGGTGGACGAGCAGAACTTCACCGACGGCGCGCGGTTCCTGATCAACCCGCAGGAATTCAAGGCGGCCACTGGCCTGGCCGAGCCACTGGCAATCAAGACCACGCAGGCCGTAACGGTGGTGACCGCGTTCGTCGTGGTGGCCTTGCTGTTCTGGTTCCTGCAAAAGACCCGCACCGGCAAGTCCATGCGGGCGTTCTCCGACAATGAGGATCTGGCGCTGTTGTCGGGCATCAACCCGGACCGGGTGGTTGCGGTGACCTGGATCATCGCCGCAGGCATCGCCACGATTGCGGGTGTGTTGTACGGGCTGGACAAGTCGTTCAAACCCTTCACCTATTTTCAGCTCTTGTTGCCGATCTTTGCCGCTGCCATCGTCGGCGGTCTTGGCAACCCGATCGGGGCCATTGCCGGAGGCTTCGTCATTGCCTTCTCTGAGGTGATGGTGACCAACGCCTGGAAAAAGATCGTGACCTATCTGGTGCCCGAAAGCATGGCACCCGATACGCTGTTGCAGCTGCTTTCCACCGATTACAAATTCGCGGTCAGCTTTACCATTCTGATCATTGTCTTGTTGTTCATGCCCACCGGGCTTTTCAAAGGGAAATCGGTATGAACGTCCGCAACCTGACCCTGTTCGGCATAGTCGCGGCGCTGTACCTGCTGACCGGCATGTTCCAAAGCTGGAACCTTGCGCTGTCGATCCTGAACACCGCCCTGCTGGCAACCATCGCGGCCTTGGGCGTCAACATGCAATGGGGTTACGCCGGGCTTTTCTCGACCGGCGTGATGGGGTTCACCGCCCTTGGTGGTCTGGCGGTGGTTTTGGTATCGGCCCAGCCCAATGCCGAGAACTGGGGGGCCGGTGGTCCGGGCATCTTGCTGGGTCTGTTCCTTGGGGCAGCCTCGGTGGCCGCGGCGATCTTCGGCTACAACCGCTTGCCAGCGGGGCGCGCGCGCAATCTGGGCGTGGCGGCCATCCTTATCGGTGGGTTTTTCCTGTTCCGCGCCGTTTATGACCCCGCCGTCGTCGCGACCGAGGCGATCAATCCCCAGAATGCCGGAAACATTGGCGGGCTTGGCTTGCCGTCGCTGCTGGCCTGGCCGCTTGGCGGGCTGTTGGCAGCGGGTGCCGCCTGGGGCATCGGCAAGACGGCGCTTGGCCTGCGGTCAGATTACCTTGCCATCGCAACCCTTGGTATCGCCGAGATTGTGATCGCCTTCATCCGCAACGAAGACTGGCTGGCGCGCGGGGTGAAGAATATCATCAACCTGCCCCGCCCTTGGCCTGTCCCTTATGAGGTCGAGTTGCAAAAGCAAGCCGGGTTCATGGAATTCGTGGCCAACTGGGGGCTGGACCCCGCAAATGCCTCGACGGTCTTGGTCAAGCTGCTTTACGCAGCTATGTTCGGCATAGTGCTGCTGGCTGTGATCTGGTTGTCGGAACGCGCGCTCAATAGCCCGTGGGGGCGGATGATGCGCGCCATTCGCGACAACGAGATTTCTGCCGCTGCGATGGGCAAAAACGTAACCCGGCGCCATTTGCAGGTGTTCATCCTCGGCTCAGCCGTCATCGGCTTTGCCGGCGCGATGATGACGTCTATGGACGGGCAACTGACCCCGGGCACCTACAACCCGCTGCGATTTACCTTTCTGATCTGGGTGATGGTGATCGTCGGTGGGTCGGGTAACAACTGGGGCACCGTACTAGGCGGCCTGCTGATCGGCTGGCTTTGGCTGGTGGTGGAATTCCTCGGTCCGAACCTGATGGGGATCCTGACGTCCGGGCTGGCTGACGGCCCACTGAAGGCGCATCTGATTGACAGTGCCCAGCACATGCGGCTGCTGACCCTTGGCGTTATTCTGCTTCTGGTCCTTCGGTTCAGCCCACGCGGCCTGATCCCTGAAAAGTGACGCACAGGCGCGACATTAAGTGTCGCGAAACTGCATGACCTTGCGCCCTGCCCCGGCCAATCTGCACCTGGGCAGAACAGGGAGTCGTCCATGAAAACCCATACCCGCGTGGTCGTCATCGGTGGCGGTGTCGTCGGTTGTTCGGTACTGTATCACCTGACCAAGCTGGGTTGGTCTGATGTCATGCTGATCGAACGGTCAGAGCTGACCTCCGGCTCCACCTGGCATGCGGCGGGGGGGTTTCACACCCTAAACGGCGATACCAACATGGCCGCACTGCAAGGCTATACCATCCGGCTCTACAAAGAGCTGGAAGCGATCACCGGCATGTCCTGCGGCCTGCACCATGTGGGCGGCATCACCTTGGCGGACAATCAGGCCCGGTTCGAGATGCTGAAGGCGGAACGCGCCAAGCACCGCTACATGGGTCTGGATACGGAAATTCTGGGGCCAGAGGAAATTCGCAAGCTGACCGATGGCATGGTCAACCTCGAAGGCATCATCGGCGCGTTGTACGATCCCCTCGACGGCCACCTTGACCCGTCCGGAACCACCCACGCCTATGCCAAAGCCGCACGGATGGGCGGCGCAGAGATTGTCCTGCACAACCGTGTGCTGGAAACCAACCCCACCCAGGACGGCTGGGAAGTGGTGACCGAAAAGGGAACAGTGACCTGCGAGCATCTGGTCAATGCTGGCGGCCTCTGGGCGCGTGAGATTGGCGCAATGGCAGGGGTATACCTGCCACTGTTGCCAATGGCGCACCAATATCTGGTGACAGATGATATCCCCGAGATCATGGAGATCCTTAAATCTGGCCGGGAATTCCCGCATGTGATGGACCCCGGCGGGGAAAGCTATCTGCGTCAGGAGGGGCGCGGCCTTTGCATCGGGTTCTATGAAAAGCCCTGCGAGCCTTGGGCGATCGACGGCACGCCTTGGGGCTTTGGCCACGAACTGCTCAACGAACAATTCGACAAGATCGAAGACAGTGTGAATTTTGCCTACCGCCGCTTCCCCGTGCTGGAACGCACTGGCGTCAAGCGGGTGATCCATGGCCCCTTCACCTTTGCGCCCGACGGCAACCCGCTGATCGGCCCGGTTCAGGGTCTGCGCAACTACTGGTCGGCCTGCGCGGTGATGGCAGGCTTCAGTCAGGGCGGCGGCATGGGTCTGGCCCTGGCTCAGTGGATGATCGAAGGCGAGGTTGAGCGTGACCCGCGCGGCTTTGACGTCAGCCGGTTCGGCACATGGACCACCCCGGGCTATACCGTCCCTAAGGTGATCGAAAACTACCAGATGCGCTTTTCGGTCAGCTATCCGAACGAGGAACGCCCCGCCGCGCGCCCCTTCCGCACCACCCCGATGTATCAGGTGTTCGACGGGATGAGCGCCGTCTGGGGCCAGCAATACGGGCTGGAAGTGGTCAATTACCACGCCTTGCCCGGCGAGCCGCGCTATGAGGAGCCGTCCTTCAAACGCTCCAACGCGTGGGAGGCGACCCGTCAGGAAGTGATGGCGGTGCGTGACAGTGTCGGTATCAACGAGGTGCAGAACTTCGGCAAGTATCGCGTGACTGGCCCGAACGCCCGCAACTGGCTGGACCGGATCATGGCAGGGCTGATCCCGAAACCGGGGCGGCTGAGCCTGACCCCGATGCTGGCCCATTCCGGCAAGATCTTTGGTGATTTCACCGTCTCGTGCCTGTCAGAGACCGAGTTTCAGCTGACCGCCAGCTACGGCGCGCAGGGCTGGCACAGTCGCTGGTTCGAACAGAACATGGAACCGGGTGTTTCAGTTGAGAATATCTCTGACACGCGGTCCGGGTTTCAGATCGCGGGCCCGAATGCCCGCGCACTGCTGACCCGCGTGACCCGCAGCGACGTCAGCGCCGATGCGTTCAAGTTCATGGATGTGCGGCGCATGACTGTGGGGATGGCCAGCTGCATCGTGCAGCGCGTCAGTTACACCGCCGATCTGGGTTATGAGATCTACACCGACCAGATGTCCGTGCGCCACCTGTGGGACACCCTGACTGCGGCTGGCAAGGACCTTGGGCTGCGCCCTTTCGGCATGCGCGCGATGATGTCGCTCCGATTGGACAAGTGGTTCGGCAGCTGGGGCCGCGAGTTCAGCCCGGACTATACACCGCTTGAGACCGGGTTGGATCGCTTCATCCGCTGGAACAAGCCGGTGGACTGGATCGGCAAGGCTGCGGCCATGGCGGAAAAAGCGTCTGGTCCGAAACGCAAACTCGTCTCATTTGTCGTTGACGCCGCAGAGGCCGATGTTGTGGCGTGGGAGCCTGTCTGGCTGGACGGCGCGGTGGCGGGCTATTGCACATCGGGCGGCTTCTCGCATTTCACCGGGCTTTCCGTTGCGCAAGGGTTCCTGCCGGCGGACCGAATTGAGGACGGTCTCGCTGTGGAAATCGAAATCCTGGGCGAAAGACGCCCCGCCCGGGTTCACCTGGCCCAACTGTTCGACGCCGATGGCGCGAGGATGCGTGGCTGAGGCCGCTTGACAGGGTGGCAGGCGCGGCGGACGGTTCGCCATGCAACCGACCGTCCATATCCTGATCCTTGCCGCGGGATCGTCGTCCCGGATGCGGGGCCTGGATAAGCTGGTTCAATTGGTCGGGCCCAAACCAATCCTGCGGGTGGTGGCCGAGGTGGCCGTTGCGACAGGTGCGCCGGTGATTGTAACGCTGCCCACACCGCAAGAACCACGCCACGCAGCGCTTTCCGGGTTGAAGCTGCGGATTGTCGACGTTCCTGATGCGGCGCAGGGGATGTCGCGGTCATTGCGACGGGGAATGGAGGCGCTGCTGGGCGCAAACCCCGGTGCCGCTGACGGTGTCATGATCCTGCCTGCCGACATGCCGGGCTTCACCACGTCTGCACTTGTGGGGATGATCGAGCTTTTTCAAACCGAACCGGTGCAAATCCTGCGCGGCTGTGATGTCGATGGCAATCCGGGCCATCCGGCAATCTTTCCACGCGATCTCTGGGCCGAACTTGCCAGGATCGACGGAGACGAAGGCGGGCGATCCGTGCTGCAAAGGCACAAGGACCGGGTCAGGTTGATTCCCCTGCCCGGCCCGATGGCAATTCTTGATCTTGACACGCCCGAGGATTGGGCTGCGTTCCGCGCAAAGCTGCCCTCAGACTGAGAGCAGAACCTTCGCCTCATGTGCCTTGAGCGACAAGCGCGCCGACACGTAGGCATTGTCGTTCGCCGCAAGCGCAGGGAAAAGCTCAATTACTTCACCCCGGGCTTCGGCGTCCATTGCCGACAACGTCCGTTCCGCCGGCTGGAAGCTTTCTGTCCACAAACCGTCGGACTGGACAATTTCATGCCGGTCAAACAGCAGATGGATGTAGCTTACCCCGTCGGCGGGAACCGACTGCGCCACCCCGTTGCAGCCCACCAGGTGTTTCGCCGCAACCAGAACCTCCGCTTCGCCAAACAGCATTTCGGCCCGCGCGCCTTCCAGCAAGATGCGATGCTGAGGCGAGACCATCATGTCGCGCGATGGGCTGCTGGCACCCAGAGCACTCTCTGCAATCTTCACCGGCTGCAGGTCCGGCTGCACCAAAAGGTCCGTCAGCGACAGATCGCGACGTCCGACCCAGCGCAGCGCCTGAACGCCATGATCCCGCGTCATCACCAGATCACCGGCACGCAGCGTTTCGACCGGCACTTCACCCACTGCGGTCATGATCATCGTGCCGGGCGTGAAGCACGGGATGATGCTTTCGATATCCGTGAACTGGATCGTGCCAAGAACGACCGTTTCCGTCGAGTCCGTGTAGATCGTGATCGTGCCGGATTCGGTGGTGGGATCATTGCCGCCGTCATAGACGATGACAATTCGATTCCATCCGATCGTGCTCAGGTCGATGGTGTCGAAATCATTTGCGGGGGACGGGAAGGGCACACCGCCGCCAAAGATCAGCTCAGGCACAAGGCCGCCGGTCACATCTGCCGCGACGGCAACAAACACATCGTTGCCGATCCCGCCTGACAGCGTGTCGATACCGGTACCACCGACGATCGTGTCATTTCCGTCTTCGCCGAACACACTGTCACGGTCCGCCCCGCCGAACAGCTGGTCGTTGCCGTCCTCGCCGTGGAGTTCATCGTTTCCGGCATCGCCGAAAACGCTGTCGTTCCCCTGACCGGTGAAGATCGTGTCGTTTCCGGCCCCGCCTTCGGCCCGATTGTCGCCAGCCAGCTGCAGGCCGCCGACATCATCAATCAGGTCATTGCCATTGCCGCCGAACACCGAGTCGTTGCCCGACCCGAACTGGATCGTGTCGTTGCCATCGTTGCCACTAATGCTGTCGGCACCATCGCCGCCGAACATGCTGTCGTTGCCTTCGTCGCCTGACATGATGTCGCTGTTGGCACCGCCGAACATGACGTCATTGCCAAGTCCGCCCAGCAGCGTGTCGTTGCCGTCGCCGCCGTCAAGCGAGTCGTCGCCATCGCCACCGACCAGCGAGTCATTCCCGATGCCACCTGTCAGCGTATCGTTACCAGCCTCGCCAAGCAGCGAGTCGTTGCCATCGTCGCCAGACAGCAGATCGGCCCCAAGCCCGGCCTCGATGAAGTCGTTCCCGAACCCGCCCGACACTGTATCGGCATCGTTGGTATCCGGCGTTGCCGGGATCGTCGTGAAGTGAATGTCCGAGACTTCAATCGATTGGCCGGTGGTGCCAAGGTTATTGTATTGGATGACGATATACGACACCGGTCCGGCGATGTTTACGAGGATCGCGCCTTCGAAAGTCGTCGGGTCAGTGCCGTTTCCAGTGGCGGTCGCCGTGCCCCCGACAATATTGATCTCGGTCGACGTGGTCGAGATCACCACGGGTACCACGTTTCCAAGTTCGTCGTAGGCTACTATGGATACGTTATCGATGAATCCACCGGTGTCGATATCGGTGATCCGGAATTGGACGTTCGACACTTCATTGGTCATGCCGGACAAGGCTTCGGCATTGAAGTTGACCGACAGTTCGGTCACCTCGCCCGCGCCAGGACGTCCAAGTTGTGCTGCAGAGTTGTCACCAAGCAGCGTTTCCGGCGAATAGACCGTGCCGGTGAACACCGTGTATTGGTTTCCGACGCCCGCCACATAGTTGACGCTGACGTTCATTGTGCCAGTGTCTTGAGTGAAAGAGTTCGCTATCGTCGACCCGCCAGCCCCGCCTGTCGTCCAATCCAGAAACTCATTGGCAGGAGCGGGAACGCTGCCGCCGACTGTATCCGGACCGGCGTTGATGGTATCGTCGCCGGCACCGCCGACAATGGAATCGCTGCCAAGGTTGCCGGTGATGCTGTCCGCACCGTCGCCGCCCGAGATCACGTTGGCGTTGTTGTCACCCGTCAGCGTGTCGTTGCCGCCCGAGCCGGTAAGATTCTCGATACCCGAAAGTGTGTCGCCCGCAGCGTCACCGCCGGATTCGAGGGCGGCATCATTTATGTTGACGTTCACCGCGCCCACAGACGAGCTGTAATCGGCGGTATCAGAGCCGACGCCGCCGATCAGAGTGTCAGCGCCTGCGCCACCAGACAGCGTATCGCTGCCCGTCCCGCCGTCAAGCCTGTCGGTTCCAGCCCCGCCAAAAAGCGAGTCGCTGTCAGCTCCCCCAAACAACGTGTCCGAACCTTCGTCGCCAGACAGCGTATCGTTACCCGATGCGCCATCGAGCGTGTCCGCATCCAGACCGCCGGAAAGGGAATCTCTGTCGGCCCCGCCCAGAAGCGAGTCCGCTCCCGCGCCGCCAATCAGCGTATCATCGCCGGCATTGCCGCTGAGCACGTCATTCTCGGTGCCGCCGTCCACACTGTCGTTGCCGTCACCGCCGGTCAGTGTATCGATGCCCTCGCCGCCGAAGAGAGTGTCGTTGCCCGTTCCGCCGACCAAGCTGTCGGCACCGCCGCCGCCGAGCAATGTGTCGTTTCCGGCGTCGCCGGAAAGTATGTCGTTCTCGGTGCCACCGTCCAGGCTGTCGTTGCCGCCACCGCCGGTCAGGGTGTCTATTCCCACGCCGCCGGACAGCGTGTCGTTGCCTGCACCACCGTCGATGGTGTCTGCACCTGCGTTACCGACAAACAGGTTGTCTGCGCCGTCGCCAATGATTGTATCGGCAAGCGCGCTGCCAATGATATTTTCGATGCTCGACAGCGTGTCGACGTTTCCGTTGTTCGTCGGGTCGACCGTGTCGGTCGCGCCACTCAGGTTGGCGTTGATTGCCTGGCCGCCGGTTGAATAGTCGGCGGTATCGGTTCCCACTCCACCGAAAACGGAATCGTTGTCACCGTTTGCGACGTCTGCGACGCCAAAGAAAAAGACGTCGTTGCCGCTGCCTCCATCAAGCGTATCGTCGCCGTCGCCGCCGGTCAGCGTGTCATTGCCTGCATCGCCAAAAATCGAGTCGTCACCGGTGCCGCCGTCAAGCGAGTCATTCCCGTTTCCGCCCCGGATGGTGTCCGCACCGCCAAGACCAAGAATGGTATCGTTGCCGTCAAGACCGCTGATGGAGTCGCCGCCGGCGGTTACACCGTCCGCACCGTCAAGGAAGTCGTCTCCAGTGCCGCCAAAGACGTTTGCCATGTCTCTTGATCCTCAACTTGCCTTACGGCCGTTTCTTATGTGCCAGACCCGGCAGCACTAAGACCCAATCGGGGTCAAAAGGCGACCGTTCTGTTGTTCAATACCCATTATGACGTTAACATGCCACATTTGGCACCACGTCAACCGTTACCACAACTTAAACCATATTTGTCTGCATTTCCTCAAGCGACATGGTTTTGCGTGCCACAGGATAGGCCTTTTGCCCCTCCGGAGTTTTCAGTTGCGGGAAGATCTCGAAAATCTCCAGTCGCTGTGCATTGCCCATACCCTTCAGTGTTGCATCGTCAGGATGAAAGCTTTCGGCCCAGATCCCGTTCGCCAGAATTACCTCGTGGCGATCACACATGAGATGCACATAAGTGGTGCCCGCCGACCCCACGCTGCTGACACCGACCGCGGTAAGGTGCTTGGCGGCAACCAATACTTCCCGCTCTTTGAACAAAAGCGACGTGCGATCACTGGGTACAAGGATACGGTGATTGGGTGACACCATCATGTCACGATCCGGCATTCCTTTCCCCAGCGAACCCTGGCGGATCAGGATGGGAAGCAGATGCGGATCGGCCTGAAAGTCATGCGCAAACATCTGGCACTTGCCGATCCAACGCAC